>CALVKC010000041.1 GCA_944332505.1 uncultured Bacilli bacterium | reverse complement strand
AAAGTTTTATATCCGGGGAGTTTTGATCCTATTACAAAGGGACATATGAATATTATTGAACAGGCAAGTATTTTATTTGATGAGGTAATTGTTGCTATAATGCAAAATTCCTATAAACATTTGAGTTTTTTTACATTAGAAGAAAGATTGGAAATAATTAAACATTTATACCAAAGAATGAATAACATTAAAGTTATAATTGGAACAGGAGCAGCGGTTGATGTTGCCTTACAAAATGAATGTCTTGCAATAATTAGAGGGCTTAGAAGTTTAAGTGATTATGATTATGAAGTTCAAATGCAACAAATTAATAAAGATATCTCTAATAATCAAGTAAATACTATTTGTTTATTTGCAGACAAAGATTATCAATTTATATCATCTAGTATGGTAAAAGAAGTATTTGGTTTAGAAAAAGATATTTCTAGTTATGTTGATCCATTAGTCCAAAAAAGAATGTTATTGAAAAAAGGTGATTATAATGAAAGAAGAAAAATTAATTGATTTACATACCCATACTACTAGTTCAGACGGTGATTTATCGCCCCAAGAATTAATAAGATTAGCAATAGATAAAAGAATTGGAATAATTGCTATAACTGATCATGATACTATTGAAGGCATAAAAAAAGTAAATAGAAATGAGGATATTGTTGTTGCTAGTGGAATAAAAATTATTAATGGTATTGAACTGTCTGCAAAAACTGATAAAGGAAGAATGCATATTTTAGGTTATGATATAGATTTGGAAAATAGTTCATTAAATAAAAAGATGATAAATTTGAAAGACAATAGTATTAATTCAGTTTTGTCAATAATGGAACAAATCAAAAGAGATTATGGAATTAAATTTAGTTATGAAGATATAAAAGAACTTGTTAATGCTAATCATAATTTAGGACGTCCAGATTTAGCAAAACTTTGTGTTAAATATGGATATGCAACTACATTTCAAGATGCTTTTGATAAGTATTTGATAGATGCACATAATAAAACAAGACAAACAAGCAAGGGATTGCAATATCAGGAATGTTTAGAACTAATAACAAATAGTGGTGGCATTCCAGTTCTAGCTCATCCAAAGTCATTAGAGTTATCAGAAAAAGAATTTTTAATCTTATTAAATGAAATGATTAGTCATGGATTACAAGGTATTGAAGTATATCATTCAAGCCATTCTAAAGCAGAAATGGATTATTACTTAGAAATAGCAAAAAGATATAATTTATTAGTAAGTGGGGGAAGTGATTACCATGGTAAAAGTGTTAAACCTGAGATTGAACTTGGAAGTGGAATAAATAATAATGTATTAGTTCGCAAGTTATCAATTTTAGAGAAAATTAAATAATTCACAAAAATTACACATTTATTACATAGTTTTGTCAAATTAATTTTATACTATATTATTGGAGGAGGAGCCATACGGTTTGAACAAAATGTTCAAAAAAAAGATCATTAACTCTTTTACAAACCTTTCTATAATATAAATTATAGTCTTATAGTTCCTACAATATTAAAGTATTAAGTTTTCTTTTAAATATAAATAATTTAAATACTGCTGTTAGTCTCCGTCCTCTAAGATAGATTTTTATTCTATCTTTTTTCTTGATAATAATTATAATATTTGATATTATTATATTGATGATTGGAGTATATTATGGATTATAGTAAAACAAGTATATTTGATATTAGAGAATTACGCCAGGAATTAATTTTAATGATGCTAAATGAAGTTATTGAAGCATTAGAATTTAAAGGATATAATGCTACAAATCAATTAGTTGGTTATCTTACAACTGGTGATTTAAAGTATATTACAACATTTAATAATTCTCGTAAGAAAATGGCTGAATATGATCGAAGTGAAGTATTAATGGCCTTAATTAATGGATATTTAGGTAAATAATGCGTTATTTAGGTCTCGATTTAGGAACTACATCTTTAGGTGTTGCAATAAGTGATAAAACTAATACTTTAGCAAGTCCTTTAAAATTAATTAAATTTAATAGTGAAGATTATGATACTGCAATCAATGAATTAATGAAAATAATTAAGGAAGAAAAAATAACTAGTGTAGTTTTAGGATTACCTAAAAATATGGATAATTCTTTAGGCTTTGCTAGTAAAAGAAGTTTAGAATTTAAAAAAATGCTAGAAGATAAAGATATAAATGTAGTGTTAGAAGATGAAAGATTAACAACAGTAGAAGCAATAAATATATTAAAAAGTAGTGGTGTAAATAAAATAAATAAAAGTAATAAAACTGATGTTTTATCTGCGGTTTTAATACTGGAAAGTTTTTTGAGGAAGTTATGAAAAATAATAAATTAGTAATTGAAAATGGCGATAAAGTTGAAAAATATGATATATTATTAAATATTGAAGTAAACGAAAATAATTATATAATATACACTAAAAGAGAAGAAAATGAATATGGGGAAACTATCGCCTACGCGGGAAATTATGAATTTATTGATGGTGTGCAATCAATAAAACCAGTAGAAGATGAAGAAATATTAGAATTTTTAGATTCAATTCTTTTAAATATTCAAAACAAAATGAATAGTGGTGAGATAAGTGAGTAAAAAAGGGAAAGTTTTATTAATAATCGGGGGTGTAATTATTGCCATAATTGCATTTTTTACTTGTCTATATTTTTATTTATTAACCCCAGTTTCTAAAAGTAGTGAACTTGTTAGTTTTACAGTTAATCGAGGGGATAGTAAAATGCAAATAGTAGATAATTTAAAAAGTGCTGGATTAATAAAAAATAAATATGTTGCTTTAATATATATATTTTTAAGTGGTAATACCAATATCCAAGCGGGAGATTATGAACTTAATAGATTGGAATCAACTAATGATATAATTAAAACATTAGCTAATGGAGATATAATTGAAATTGGAAAAGAATATGTAAGTATTACTTTTAAAGAAGGTATTACATTAAAAGAATATTTACAATTATTAAGTGAAAAAACTAATCTTAATTATGATGAAATGTTAAATGAAATTAATGATGAAGAATTTTTAAACAATTTAATAAATGATTATTGGTTTTTAACTAGTGATATATTAAATCAAGATATTTATTATGCTTTAGAAGGATATTTATATCCAAATACTTATCAAATATATACAGAAACTAATTTAAATGAAGTAATTAGAAAGATGTTAAATGAAGCAAATAAAAAATTAGAAACAATTAAAGATGAAATTAATGCAAGTGATTATTCTATTCATGAAATACTTACAATGGCAAGTATAGTAGAAAAAGAAGCAATAAGTTATAGTGATAGACAAAAAGTAGCTCAAGTAATATATAAAAGACTTAATATAAATATGAATTTAGGAATGGATGTTACTACTTATTATGGAGTTGGTAAAAGTTTAAAGGAAACATTAACTAATCTTGACTTAAATGATGAAAACCCTTATAATACACGTATTACATCTTTTATTGGCTTACCTGTTGGACCAATATGTAATCCATCAATTGATAGCATTAAAGCAGTACTTAATCCAGCAGAAACTGATTATACATATTTTTATGCAGATGTAATAACGGGTAATGTTTATTTTACTGATGATTATAATGAATTTTTAGAATTTAAAAGGATTTATGGATAAGGAGAATTCATGAAAGAACTAAAAGAAAATATATTAGCAATGGAAGCCTATGCGGCGGAGAATAATGTTCCAATTATTGAAAAAAAGTCAATTGTATTTATAATGAAGTATATTAAAGAACATAATGTAGAATCGATTTTAGAAATTGGTAGTGCTATTGGTTATTCAGCAATACTTATGGCATCTAGTAGTGTAAAGGTACAAGTTACAACTATTGAACGAGATGAAACTAGATATATGGAATGTCTAAAAAATGTTAAAAAATGTGGTATGGAAAAAAGAATTAATGTGGTATATCAAGATGCACTAGAATTAAATTTGAGTGAAGAATTAAAATATGATTTAATTTTTATTGATGCAGCAAAGGGACAATACATTAAATTTTTTGAAAAATATAAAAACTTTTTAAAACCTGGGGGAGTTATTATTACAGATAATTTAAAATTCCATGGTTATGTAGGTGAATCTAGTAAACTTGATAAAGGTAATTTAAAAAGTTTAGTTGAAAAGATTGAAGGATATGTTGAATTTTTAAAAAATAATAAAGAATTTGATACTATATTCAAAGATATTGGAGATGGATTATCTATAAGTAGGTGGAAAGAATAATGAAATTAGTAACTGTAATTAGTAAAACTATACTTAATGAATTAAAAAATAATGAGGATATAACACTTGTATATCCTCTTAATTCATATACTGTAGGATTTACTTTAACTTTTGATATTAAAGAAATAGATGGTTTTGTTTTAATAAATCGTATTTTAGATGATTTTGATTTAGATAAATTAGATCAAATATTGCATCAAGAAAATAAAATAAAAGGTATAATATTTGATGATTTAGGAATATTAGAGTTAGTAAAAGATTTAGATATAATTAAAATATTATCAATAAATCATTATGGGGTAAATTCTAAATCTATTAATTATTATTTAGAATATGTAGATAGTGTAGTAGTATCTAATGATATAACTAAAGAAGAAATATTAAAAATACTTGATAATGCTAATAAGAAATTAGTAGTTAATGTATTTGGTTTAAAAGATTTAATGTATTCTAGAAGAAAATTACTAACTAATTATGTTACTTTTTATAAATTAGAAAATAGTAATTTATTAGATGCATCAATAGATGATAAAGGTTTTAAAATAGTAGAAAATGAATATGGGACAGTTTTTTATGCTAAAAAATATTATAATGCTTTAGAATTATTAGGTACTAAAAATGTTTTATATTATTGGTATAATCCTTTATTTTTAGATGATACAAGAGTAAAAGAAGTAGTAATAAATAATAATGTTACTGGAATTGATTGTGATAAATTGTTTTTAGATAAAAAAACAACATATAGGGTTGGTGAATAATATGTATGAATTACTTGCTCCAGCTGGAGATTTTGAACGTCTTTATTTTGCTTATCTTTATGGAGCTGATGCAGTTTATTTTGGTGGCCAAAATTTTGGTTTAAGAGCCAATGCTAAAAACTTTAATTTAGATGAAATTAAAAAAGCAACTGAATATGCTCATAGTTTAGGTAAAAAAGTTTATGTTACTGTAAATATAGTTTTTCATGATGAAGATTTTGTGGGTTTAGATGAATATTTAAAATTTTTAGATGAAATAAAAGTTGATAGTATTATAGTTAGTGATATATCTGTAATAAAAAGAGTAAAAGAACTTAATTTAAAATTAGCAATGTGTTTGTCAACGCAAGCAAGCACTTTAAATTCACGTGCTGTTAATTTTTGGCGTAAACTTGGAGTAACAAGAGTAGTACTTGCTAGAGAAGCAAGTCGTGAAGCAATTAAAAGAGTTAAAGATACTGGTATAGAAGTTGAAGCATTTATTCATGGAGCAATGTGTACTTCTTTTAGTGGCAAGTGTATTTTATCTAATTACATGACTTTAAGAGATGCTAATCGTGGTGGATGTGCTCAAATTTGTCGTTGGAATTTTAAAAATGGTAATGAAGTAGATTTAACTATTACTCCAAAAGATTTAAATATGGTTGAATTTTTAGAAGAAGAAATAAATATGGGAATAGATTCTTTTAAAATAGAAGGTAGAATGCGTTCTATATACTATGTTGCAACAGTTATTTGGTGTTACCGTAAGATGATAGATAAAATTTTAAGTAAAACACTTACAGAAAATGAAAAAAGATATTATTTAGCAATATTAAATCGTTGTGCTAATAGAGAATCAGCACCACAATTTTTTGATAAATTGCCGGGGGTAGAAGAACAATATTTCAATACAAGAGATGAAGTTTCTAATCAAGATTTTTTAGGTTTAGTAGTTGATTATGATAAAAATAATAAAATTGCAACTATTGATACAAGAAATTATTTTGAGAATGGTATGGAAATAGAATTTTTTGGTCCTAATACGGAAACTTTTAGTATGAAACTTAATAAAATATATAATGAATCTATGGAGTTAATTGAAGCATCAAGACATCCAAAAACATTGGTAAAAATACCAGTTTTAAACGATGTTGAAAAAAATGATATGATGCGTTTAAAAGTGATTGACAAAAACGATTTTTTATAGTATCATTATGAACTGTAATATGAAGTAAAAAGGAGAAAATGTAATGAAAGATAAAATTATTATGACTGCTGAAGGTTTCCTTCAAGCAGAAGAAGAATTAAATGAATTAAAAACTATTAGAAGACCTGAAGTAATTAAGGCCTTAAAAGAAGCAAGAGCACAAGGAGATTTATCAGAAAATGCTGATTATGATGCAGCAAGAAATGAACAAGCTCAAATTGAAGCAAAGATTCAAGAATTAGAATATAAAATTGAACATGCTGAAATTATTGATAATAAAAATAAAGATATCGTTAATTTAGGTTCTGTAGTAACTATTAGTTATGATGATGGTGAAGTAGAAGAATATAAATTAGTTGGCTCAATGGAAGCAGATCCGTTTGAAAATAAGATATCTAATGAATCCCCATTAGGAATTGCTTTATTATCACATAAAATTGGTGATATAGTAGAAGTTGCTAGTCCAAATGGTGGATATAATATAAAAATAGAAAAAATTGCTTAAACTAACTTTTTAAAAGGTTAGTTTTTTGTTATAATATTTTTGGAGGTTTATAATGAATGAATTTGTAATTGTTGAAGTTGGAAGTACTACAACTAAAGCATATCTATGTAAAGATGAGGAAATTAAAAGTATTGGATTTAAAACAATTGAATTCAAGAAAAATTTTAAGCAAGAACAAAAAATTAATGAAGAAGATAAAAAGAAGTTATTTGCTTTTATTGCTGATATTAAATATAAAAATATATATGTTTACGGAACAAGTATTTTTAGAAAATTAGATGAACGTGCTAAAGAAAGTTGGTTAGAAGAGTTTAAAAAAGCAACTAATCTTGATTTTAATATAGTAAGTGCTAATTTAGAAAATGAATATACGGTTTATGGAGCAGTAAGTAATGTTAAATATGATAAAAATATTGCAGTAATGATTGGGGGCGGAGGTTCTACTGAATTATCAATAGTCAATAATGGAAAAATTATAGAAAGTAAAAATTATGACTTTGGAGCAGGAGATGTTACTGATAAATTTCCAGACTTAATGCAAGATTATGCTAAAACAGATTATCAAGAAATGGTTAATTACGTAAAAACATTAGTTAAGCCACCTAAAAATAAGGCTGATATTCTAATTTTAGCTGGTGGAGATTATATTTATTTTTATGAAGAATTAAAATATAACATTGCTAAAAATGAATTTTATGATAATCCTTTACAACCATACCGAATTGATATTAAAACAATGGATGAATTAGATCAAGATTTCTTTTATAATAAATCACTTGAAGAAATTATTAAAAGAACTAATGATGCCGGTTGGTGGAATGGTGCTAGAGGCATGAGAATATGTGTTAAAACAATAAGTGATATAGTTAATGCAAGCTATATAATACCTACAAGAATTAATATGGTATATGGAATTGCTGAAAAAATAAAGAATAAATTATAAAAACATTTGCTAAAGTTTAATAATTATAATATAATATACTTTGTTAGGAGAAATGGAAATGAAAAAAAATGTACATGAAATTGAAATTAAATTAGAAAAAGAATGGGTAAGTGCATTAGATGCAACTTTTAAAAAGAAAAATAAAGAAACAAAAATTGATGGTTTTAGAAAGGGTAGTGCTCCAAAAGATGTTTATTTAAAACATTTTGGAATTGAATCATTATATCCAGATGCAATAGATGCATCAATAAATGTAGCATATAAAAGAGTTTTAGATGAAAATAAACTTGTACCTGTAGTTGAACCAAAAGTTGATGTTATAGGAATTAGTGATACAAATGTAATATTTAAATTTACAATAATTACTAAGCCTGATGTTACTTTAGGGGAATACAAAAATTTAAAAGTAAAGAAAGAAAAAATTGAAGTAACTGAAGAAGAAATTGACCATGAAATAGAACATTTAAAAGAACACATGGCTGATGTAGTTGAAAAAGAAAATGGTGAAGTAGTTGAAGGCGATACAGCAATCATTGATTTTACAGGATATGTTGATGGTAAAGAACTTGATGGTGGCAAAGGTGAAAACTTCCCACTTGAAATAGGTAGTCATTCATTTATTCCAGGTTTTGAAGAAGGATTAATTGGTTTAAAGGCGGGAGATGAAAAAGAATTAAATTTAAAATTCCCAGAAAACTATGTTGAAAATTTAAAAAACAAGGACGTTACATTTAAAGTAAAAGTAAATGAAGTAAAGACCAGAGTATTACCGGAAGTAAATGAAGAATTCTTTAAAGATTTAGGTTATGATGATATTAAGACTGAAAAAGAATTAAGAGAAAAAATTAAAGAAGATATTCATCATCAAAAAGAACATAATGCAGAAGATGTATTCATTGATAAATGCTTAGAAAAAGCTGCAGAAAATATGAAAGTGGATATAAATCCAGAAATAATTGAAGAAGAAGTTCATAGAATGATTGATGATTATGCGAGACAATTACAAATGCAAGGCATGAATATTGATGATTATTATAAAATGACCGGTTCAAGTGAAGCTGATTTAAGAAAATTAATGGAACCAGAAGCAACAAAAAGAGTAAAATATCGTTATTTAATCGAAGGTATTGCTGATGCTGAAAAGTTAACATTTACTAAAGAAGAAATAGATGCTAGAGCAGAAGAAATGGCAAAACAATTTGGTATTACAACTGATGAATTAATTAAAGCATATGGCTCAATTGATATAATTGAATATGACTTAAGAATGCATAAAGCATTAGAAATATTAAAAGAAAATAATTAAGAGTAACATTTAATTGTTACTTTTTTAATAGTGTAAAGAAGTTAGTATTGATAAGGAGAAGTATTTATGGAAAACAAGTATAATTTATCAAGAGAACAAAATATATTTATTGCTAAAAGAAATATAGTAGATTATATATGGAAAAGCGCAAATTTAGAAGGAATAAATGTTACATATTTGGAAACTCAGGCTATTTATGATGGCGGGGTTGTTAATGGGTTAACTGTAGATAATATTATAGCAATAAA
>CALVKC010000040.1 GCA_944332505.1 uncultured Bacilli bacterium | reverse complement strand
AATGACATAATTGTCATGGAGGTAATTATGTTTAAAGAATATAGAAAAAACAAAGGGTTGACATTAGAACAAGTTGCAGAAGCTTGTAATATTTCATGGCGAAATTTATTTAGAATAGAAAATGGTAGTTATAAAAATGCGAAATTTGATACAATTATTAAATTAATTAAAGTTTTAGATATTAGTGATAAAGATATTTTAAAATTAATAAAAGATTACCAAAAATAGGAATTGCTATACTATGATTTTTATATTATAATGTAATTAGCAAACAAACGTTCGGAGGTAAAATATGGAAAAATTGTATTCTAATAGAAATATTATGTGTATTGATTTAAAAAGTTTTTTTGCCTCATGTGAATGTGTAGAAAGAGGTCTTGATCCTTTTAAAGTCCCTTTGGTGGTTGCCAATAAAAAACAAGGTAATGGTGCTATTACTTTAGCAATTACACCTTGTTTAAAAGAAAAAGGCATCGCTTCTAGAACTAGGCTTTATGATATTCCTAGTAATGTTAAATATACTATTGTTCCACCACGGATGAAACTTTATATTGAAAAAAGTAAAGAAGTTGTTGGTATATATTTAGATTATGTTGCTCCAGAAGATTTACATGTCTATTCTATCGATGAGTGTTTTTTGGATGTCACCGACTATTTAAAGTTGTATAAAAAAACTGATTATGAACTGGCAGAAGAAATATTAAAAGTTGTTTATGAAAAAACAGGACTTACTGCTACTTGTGGAATTGGACCAAATTTGTTATTAGCAAAAGTTGCTATGGACACAGAAGCAAAAAAATTTAAAAATGGTATTGCTAAATGGACTTATGAAGATGTTCCTACTAAACTATGGAGTATTACTCCCTTGTCAAAAATGTGGGGTATCGGTTCGAGAATGGAAAAAAATTTAAATATTTTAAATATTTATACCATTGGGGATTTAGCAAAATATGATCCTAATAAGTTAAAAGATAAATTTGGAGTAATGGGATTAGAACTTTGGAACCATGCTAATGGTATTGATTTAAGCCGTATTAGTGATTTTAAAGTTCAAGCAAAGGATAAAAGTTATAGTCAGTCGCAAGTATTATTTAAAGATTATAATGAAAATAATATTAAAATAATTATAAGAGAAATGGTTGATCAATTGTGTGCTAGACTTAGATTAAATAATAAACAAACTACTGTTATTGGTTTAGGTATTAGTTATTCAAAAGATATTGGTAGTGGTTTTTATCATACTTTAAAACTTGATGCTCCAACTGATAGTAATAAAGATTTAATTAATTATTGTTATATGCTTTTTGATAGATATTATGAATTTTTACCGATTAGAAAAGTAAGTATATCTTATGGAGGAATAGTTTCTAAAAAAGGAGTACAATTAAATCTATTTGAAAATGTTGATAATATAAAAAATACCGAAAAAATTAATAATACAATTGATGAAATAAAAAATAAGTTTGGAAAAAACAGCTTAATTACTGCATCTAATTTACTTCCAGATTCTACAGCTATCGAAAGAAACACTAAAATTGGTGGTCATCATGAATAAAGATAGAGGAATGATTAAATGGATGCCTTTTAATTCTTTAATGAATGGTAGAGTTATCGTTAATAATTTACTTGATGAAAAAAGTAAAATAAAAATGCCAGTATTGTCAGAAGATGAAATTGGAGAAATTGAAAATAATATTATTAATGCTTATTATACTCAAAATAAAATTATTGCTACTTATTATAAAAATGGTTATTTATTAAAAACTAAAGGTATAATAAAAAAAATAGATTATACTCATAAAATAATCTATTTAGATAATAATATTAATTTATTGTTTAGACAAATCACTAATATTATTCTGGGGTAATTGATACAAAATAATAGTTGTCGTTATTACCCTTTTTAAATGTCCATTTATAGGTTTTTAAGTTTTCGGTTTCTAAATATTTTTTAGTACCATCAGTATCTATATAATTACCAATTAAATTTGTTAATAAAGCATCGCCATATATTTCATAGTTGTTGTTGTCTATTAGTTTGAAATATCCAAACTTTTCATAAATATATAGTTCATCTCCTTTAGTTGTTGCATGATCTATTTTTCTTATTAAAAAATCAGTTGTACATATATTAGGATTTATAGTGTTTATTGTAAATAATTCATTTGTTGAATCATATGTAACTTGATAGTTTTCATATGCTTTATCTATTAAGTATATATCTATATTTTCATTATTAAATAATTTAATAGATAAATCTTTAAAATCTGTTAATGTAATTGTAAATGTATCTTGGTTTAAAACATTATAATTATTTAATATTAATTGCATTTGTTCATCTGTACTTAAATTATTAATTACAGTATTTCCATATAATCTATTTAATATGTAACTAGAATTTAGACAATTATCAACATTAAAGCGATTATATGTATTTAAAAGAATTGCTGAATTATTAGATATCTCTTGTTCTTTAGTGTTGTTTTCTTCCTCATTAATATTCTCAGTATCTTCATATCTTAAGTCAAAATATTTAAAACCTATATAATAAGGTTGAATTACATTTTTACCAAAAAACCAAAGAATAAATATTGCTAAAATGATTGTTATTATGGTATCTTTATTCCAATTTATTTTTTTTCCTTTAAATTTTTTGGTTATTGTTAATTTGTTGTTCGGCGTAACTACTAACTTTTCTTCTTCATCTTTTAACAATGGTTCTTGCATAATATCACACCCTCTATTTAACTATATCATATATTTAAAAAATATTAAAGTTATTTTCTTCTATTTTCACTTACTATTTCTATATCTTCTGTTAATTGCTTTATTCTTTCAATTATTCTTCTTGCTTTAACTATATCTTCACTACCCTTAGTAATTGATAAATGATGTTCTAGTTCATCTATTGTTAAATTAGAAGTAAAAAAAGTTGTTAATTTGTGATTCATTCGATATTGTAAAATAGTTCCTAATATCTCATCACGACCCCATATAGTTACACTTTCTGCTCCAATGTCATCAATTAGTAATATATCTACATTCTCTAAATAATTCAATTTGTCTTCTACTAAACTAAAATCTTCTTTCATATTTCTTAACATTTCAGGAAAATAAACTATTTCAATATTTGCATTTTTTTTAACACTTAATTCATTTAATAAACAGGCTAGCAAATAAGTTTTACCACTACCAAATGATCCATGTAAGTATAAGCCTTTTAATGTATTTATTTTTTCATATTTGTCATAAAATTCTTTTATCCATTTTATGGCTTTTAATCTTTTTTTGTCACTTAAATCAATGTCTTTCATTCTTGCAGTTTTTAATTCATTTATGCTATTTGCTTTTTCTTCTTCTTGCTTCATTAATTCTTTTTGATATTTGCATGGCATATATAAAAACTTTAAAGAAGAATTTTCTAAATTAGGATAATTTACATAACCTTCTACCCTATTTTTACACATAAATAATCCCTTGCATTCACTACAATTATGTAATTCTAAAACTGTATCTAACAACCTAGAATTATTCTTTTTGGCATCATTTTTCGTTATTTTTAATCTTTTAATAAGTTTGCAAAATTCAGGATCTTTTAGTGATTCTTGTAGGTCTTTTTCTAACTGTCTTTCAATTTTTTCACTTAATGTTAAATTCATTTTTTCCATTATTTAAACTCCTCAAATAAAGTTTCTAACTCCTTTTGTTCTTCACTTGTTAATTCTTCTTTTTCATTTACCTTATTAAACCATACTGGTTCCTTATTAGATTTTGGTTCTACAGCAATTTTTTTGCTCATTCGTTTGTTTTCTTTTTCAGCAAAATCCATTGCTTCAGCAGCTGTTTTTAAACCTGCCCTTTTCCATTGTCCCGCAATAGTTTCTATGTATGCTTGGGATAATCTATTATTATTTTTTCTAAGTACATAATCAAGTAATACATTTACTACTGCTGGTGGCATTTGTAAATCTATTACCAAAGTTTCAATAATTTTTATATCCCTATTAGTGGGTTTTACTCCTTTGTATTTTTTTCTTAAAAAATCAACTGGATTTATATTTTCAAACATTTGTATAATTTTACCACGCATCGAATTGTCTCCCGCTGGGGACTTTAAATATTCCGGTTGGGTTCGATATATTAAAGTTGGAAGAGAATTGTTGTTAAATTGATACATCTTTCTTGCTGCAAGTCTTAAGTTGTTTTTGTCAATCATTCCGTATTCATTTAATACACATCTTATTAATTCAACCATTTTTAAAGTATCTATATTGTATAAAAATGCTAATTCATTAATTAAATCTTTTGTTTTTTTATTTAATGCCTTTTCATTTATTATTCCTTTTGGTATGGATGATGCTATTAAATCAAAATCTACTACATCTGTGCAATTTATCTCTCCAATACTTCTTTCTATACTTTCAAAATATGGTAAATCAGAACAACTCGTGTATACTTCATTTATTTTTTTAGTTATATCTATGTAATCTTTAGTGTCTATCTTTAATTTTTGATATACTTTCTTTAAATATTCATATTCACTTGCACCAATGTTGTTATATAATACAATGTTAAGAATTGGATGGTTAAAAAATTCTATAGGATTAAGTGGTGAATATAACTCATAAATGTAATTGTTGATGTCTCCACTTTTAAAATAACTTTTAAGTAAACCAACTGCTTCAAGTGATTCACGTGCATCTTTTAATGTTTTTAAAGGGCACTTTAAAATACTCATTAAATGATGATGATTGAGTTCTCTAGAGATTTGTTTGTTTTCTTCTAAATCATTCCATAATGTAAAATATAAGTTTGTTGCTAGTGATCCTATGATTGGTTCATAAAATGTTGTCAATATTTTTCGATCAAAATCAGTTAAAATAGTTTTATTGTATATAACATATCTATCCGCTGGCAATAAAGTAACTGAATCCATAAAACCTCCTTATATTTATTTGTCTTTAAATTTAATACAATCTCTTTCTTATTGAAAATTATATAACATTTTAATTATTTAAGCAATTACTCTGGAATAAATATTTATAATATTCATAATTATTAATAAGGTGTTTTAAATGAAAAAAATTTGTTTGATTTTATTAACGTTAGGTTTATGTGTTTTAAATGTTTATGCTAAAGAAGATTATGCTCCAAGTGCTAAAAGTGCTATTTTAATCGATAATGCTACTGGTGAAGTTTTATTCGAAAAAAATGCCGATGAACGACTTGCCCCAGCATCAATGACTAAACTTGGTAGTATGCTTTTAATTATGGAAGCTATCGATAGTGGTAAAATTTCTTTTGATGATGAAGTTACAATTTCTGAAGAAGCCGCATCGATGGGTGGTTCGCAAGTATTTTTAGAGGCCGGAGAAGTTTATAAAGTTCATGATTTGTTAAAAGGGGTTGCTATTGCCTCCGGTAATGATGCTGTTGTTGCACTTGCTGAAAAAATAGCTGGTTCTCAAAGTGAATTTGTCGATGCAATGAATAAAAGATTTAAAGAAATTGGAGCTACTAATACAAACTTTGTAAATGCTCATGGACTAGATACTGAAAATCACTATTCTACCGCTAGAGATATGGCTATTATTGCTCGAGAATTATTAAAACATGAAAGTATTTTGGAATACACTAGTATTTATGAAGAATATCTAGAAAAAAATGATGGTACTAAGACTTGGCTAGTTAATACTAATAAATTAGTTAGATTTTATAATGGTGTTGATGGTTTAAAAACAGGATTTACGGAAAACGCCGGATATTGCTTAACTGCTACTGCTAAAAAAGATAATTTCCGTTTGATATCTGTTGTTATGGGAGAAGATTCAACTGAAAATAGAAGTAGCGATACCGTAAAAATGCTTAACTATGGTTTTAATACTTTTAAAGTAAATATTATTAAAACTAATGATGAAATTTTAGGAAAAGTTAGAGTTGAAGGTGGTAAAGAAAATTATGCTGATATTGTTTTATTAAATGATGCTACTGAACTTCTTAAAAATACTGATGATATTAGTAATTATGAATTTATTTTAAAAGTTGATACTATAAAAGCTCCAGTTAAAAAAGGTGATATCGTGGGAAGTGCTGAAATTATAGATAATGAAGGTAATATTGTTGATGAAGTTGATGTTACTGTTAATAAGGATATTTTAAAAGCTAATTTGTTCGATTATATTTTAAGAAATTTTAAAATGTTTGCTAGAGGAAAAGATATTATAAAACAAAAATAAGCGAAAATAGCTTATTTTTTGTTTATGTTATAGATATAATATTAAATTCGTATCCTAAACTTCCTTTAACTGCTTCAAAAGTAACATTATATTTATTTCCTTCAGTTAATTTAGGTACTCCATTTGAAATTATATATGTCATTTTATATTCATCATTTTTATTATTAACAAGTGTGTAATTTATATAGGTATATGCAGTATCATTTTTATAACCAAAACCTATTGAACCTATTTTAGTTAATGTAAATGTATCAGAATGTGTTCCTATATTATATAATCCTATTTTATCCCTTAATTCATCTTCATTTGTAATATTACTTATATCTTCATTATTTGTTCTTAAAAATATTTTATAGTTTGTTATTATCTTTTTATTATTTTCTTGAGTATAGTAAATATTAACTTTAATATATTTGCTATAATTTCCTAAAGTTTTAAATAATTCAACATTATCAGCATCATATATATATTCAACTTGATTATTTTCTTCTTCAATATAAATGCTACAAACTGAACCATTACAAATATAATTATCAATACTCACATCTTCTAATAATGTTCCTTCTATATTAGAGGATTTATCAACAATATCTTTTATCATATCATTAAAATTATAAGAATTACCAAAATAAATGCCTAGACCAATAATTACGAATATTATTAGTGTTACAATAGCAATTATTATTTCGGTAATAAAACCTAAAAAGATTAATCCAATGCTTGTTCCACCTTTATTAGAACATATCATTGTTAATTCTTCTATATTCTTTCCAGAATTTTTTAACTTAATTTTTGCTATTTTCTTCTTTGAATAATTTAAATAAATTTTATTTACTATGGCTCCAAATATAATTGCAATTAATAAAGTTACAAAAATATTGCTTATAATTATTGATATGATTAAATTTATTAAAAATAAAACAATACCATATAAAAACATTTTTCTATAAAATAAATAAAATGTTGTAAAGAAAAATCCTGCAAAATTAAATGGGTTTGTTAAAATTTTATCATAATTTTTTCCAATAAACGTTTTTAATAATTCTTCATCATCAATTTGATTACTATTTTTTGCAATATTATTTATTGGCTTATCTAAATTATCTTGTTGTAAAGCTGTATTATCTATATCATTTTTTACTAAAAGTTTTTCAATATTATCATTATTAGTATTTGATGAATTATTTGAATCAATACTACTTTCATTTACATTAACATCTTGCAAAGTATTTAATTCATTATTTATTAACGGTGGATTTGTATTATCACTAAAATCAGTATTATTTAAAGTATTTGAAAAATCAGTTGTATTGTTATTTATTAATTCATTATCTATAGAAAGTTGATTATTATCGCTTTGTGTTGAAGATTGTGGTGCATCAAAACTAAAAACATTATTTGTTGATTCATTTGAATAATTTGTTGAAGAAATATTACTATTTGCCTGTTCATTATTACTTCCAGTTGAAGATTGTGGTGCATCAAAACTAAAAACATTATTGTTTGTTGATGGTTCCATATTATTATTTAAATTATTATCGTTCACTTATACCGCCTTCTATCTTATAGTCTATTTTAATTATTCTATTTAAATTATAATATATTTTTATAAAAATAAAAAGGCCATTAACAAATATTTTGTTAATGATCATTAGCTAGTCTTTTTTAATTAAATTATTTATAAATTCATATTTTTCACTGGCTGGCTGTAATTTATATTTAGATGCTCCTTTTTTAAGAACTAAATATTTTTGATTGTAATCTATTACTACTAATGTATTATTTTCATTTAATAAATAGAATTGATAAATATAATCATTAATATCTTCTTTAGTTTTTTCATTTGTTTCTATTTCTGTATCAACTACTATTGTTGATTTTTTTATAATATTTATAAAATCTTTAATAGTATCTTCACTATTAATTGTATTTATTTTATTTTCACATACCGTATTGTTATTTTCTTTATAATTACAAATTACTATGTTATTTGTATCATTGATTATTTTTAAAAGTTCATCTTGAGTATAAAAATAATTTTCTTCTGTAATTGTAAATTCTGCTGTTACATATTTTCCATTTGATATTTCTTTTACAATGCGATATTTTCCAGAATCTAAGGTTCCATATTCATCTAACCAGTTTAAATCCATAGTTAATGTGTTATCCTCTCCAACAGAATAAGCTGGCAAAGTTGTTACTTTATTTTTGCTTAATTTTTTGATTACCCACCATTTGGCATCTTCATATTTTTCTATCGAAAAATTATCATTGTAAGTATTTTCTTTTTTGTTTAAATCAGTAATTATAATTGTAGCACTAATATTTGTTAATGTATCCTTATTAATCTCCATTGTAATATCTTCATCTATTGTTATTTTACTTTCTTTTACAAGATAATTGTCATTTAATATAGAAACTATAACTATACCAATAATTATAACTATTATTCCAATAATTATTAAAATTCTCTTTTTCAAACTATCACTCCTTATAGGAATTATAGCAAATATAGCAAAAAAAGAAAAGTTGGTATTATCAATATTTTTTAATCTAAAATTTTATTTATACCTTGTTTAATCTTTTCTATATCATTTAATTTTATTAAGTTTGCAAGAAAATGACGATGTTCATATATTTTTAAATTATTTTCTAATTCATCAAGTTTTTTTTCGGTTTTTTTAATTACACTTCCTACATAACTTTTAGATACTTTAAATTCATCTGCTATTTCTTGCATTGTTAAATTTTCTTCGTAATATAATCTAAAAAATTCTTGAGATTTATTATTTAATAATGTTTTATATATATCAAATAATAAACCATAATAAATAAATTCTTCCATTACATCATATCCTTAAATAAACCATAAATATAATTTTCAATATCAAAGGTTATTAAATCTTCCATTTTTTCTCCAAGACCTACAAATTTAACTGGCAAATTAACCTCTTCTTTTATTGCTAATACTATTCCTCCTTTGGCTGTACCATCTAGTTTTGTTAAAACTATACCTGTTAT
>CALVKC010000039.1 GCA_944332505.1 uncultured Bacilli bacterium | reverse complement strand
GATTTTACAATAGATAACGGAATAATATATGATATAGGAAATAAAAGCATTAATGAATATAAAAAATATATAGATAGTGCTAGTATTATATTTGTAAATGGTACCTGTGGTAAGTTTGAAGATGATAGATTTACGGAAGGTACAAAAGAGTTATTAAAAGCGCTAAAAGAAAGTGGAGTAAAAGTAATAATTGGTGGGGGAGATACAGCAAGTGCCGTTAAAAAATTTGGATATAGTAATGATTTTTACTTTATATCAAGTGGTGGGGGAGCAACACTAGAATACATTGCTGATAAAACATTAAAAGCCCTAGAATGGATGAAATAATGAAGTATTTAGTATGTAATTTTAAAAACAAATTAAATAAAGAAGATATAATAAAATATAGCAATAAATTAAATGAATTAGGTTTTAAAAATATAGAATTAGTAATCTGTCCATCAAATATATATTTAAGTTATTTTAGTGGGGATAATTATAAACTAGGAGTCCAAGACATATCATCATTTATAGACAAGACAATAACTGGAGAAGTCATGGGTGAACAATTAAGAAGTATGAATGTAAGTTATGCTATAATTGGACATAGTGAAAGAAGAATATATAAAAATGAGTTAAATATTGATTTTATTAATAAAATCAACAATGCAATTGAAAATGATATAAAAGTAATATATTGTATTGGAGAATCACTAAAAGAAAAAGAAGAAGGTAATACATATATAGTATTAGAAAAAGAGATTAGTGAAGTACTTAACAATGTTGAACTTAAAAATATTATAATTGCTTATGAGCCAGTTTGGGCGATAGGTAGTGGCAAAGTACCAACTAATGAAGAAATTAAAGAAAATATTGAATTTATAAATAAAATAATAAAAGAAAAGTATGATACAAAACTAAAAGTATTATATGGGGGAAGTGTTAATAAAGATAATATAAAAGAACTTAATAAAATAAAAAATGTAGATGGTTTTTTAGTCGGAGGAGCATCAACAAACATAGATAGTTTAGAAAGCATTTTATTAGAATTTGAAAATTAATTACAAGTATAAAAAAATACTTGTTTTTTAATGACAATATAAAAATGTTGGTTTTCCTACATTCTTATATTGTTAGAACCCTACATTTTTATATTGTCATTAATATATTTTTTTTATGGAAAAAAAGAATAATACATAAAAAAAATTAAGATATATAATGAAGGGAGGTTTATGATATATACTGCAAAGAATGATAGGTTATTTAAAACAATTGCAAATGGGAAGGATGGTAAAGAAATATTAGAGGCATTATTAGGTACAATATTTAATGAAAAAGTAGAAATATTAGAGTTTATTCCAGTAGAATTATCACTAGATACAGAAAGCGAGAGGAAAAAAACATTAGATGTATTAGTAAGAGTAAATAATAGTATAATAAATGTAGAAATGAATGCTCAAGGATTATCAGAAATAGTAAAGATAAGGAATTTATCATATTTATGTAAGTTGTTTAGTAATAATATAAAAAAAGGGGAAGGAATAGATACAGAGACAAAGTTTTTACAAATAAATTTGATATATAACTATAAAAGAGCAAAAAGATTAATGAATAAAGTATATTTAAAAGATGAAGATGGAATATATACAGAAAACTTTGGGACATGGAACGTATTTATGGAAAAAGCAGAAGAAATATGTTACAATAATGAGGAAGAAAGAAAGAGATTAAGATATCTATTAATGCTAAACATGACACCAGAAGAATTAGAGAATTTCTTTCCAGAAGATGAAATAATAAGAAAATTTACAAGGTGAAGTAATGAAATTAAATAAGAATGTCAAATTTATAAGGGAAATAAGTGAAGAAGAAGAAAAGATAATGATCTCAAAGCAAGAAGGACAAACCCAAGGTTATAGTGATGGTGAAAAAGCTGGAATGAAAAAAGGAATAAAACAAAGGAACATAGAAGTAATTAAAAACTTAATAAAATTAAAAATGCCAATAAAGACCATAGCAATTGTAACAGATTTAACCGAAGAAGAAGTTAAAAAAAGAATAAAGGAATTCAAATTAGAGGAATAGAAATATTCTTTTTTTTATGGAAAAAAAGAATAATACACAAAAAAAATTAAGATATATAATGAAGGGAGAAATTATGAAGTTTATTATAAATAAAAATTATTGGCTTTATAAAACAGTAAAATTGTTACAATAAAAATCTATATCAATAATTAAAAACAAAATTTTATAAAAAAAGGAGGAAAAAATGGAAATAAAAGATAAAAAAATGTTTGATAAGTTAAAATATCTTTTAATGCTTGGTATGAATTTAGAAGAATTAGAAGAATTAGAAAGTCTTTATCCAGACGATAAAATAATAAAATCATTTAAAAGTGAAATAATAAGATTAAATAATGATGAAGACTTTATAAGAGAATTAAGAGAAGAAGAAGAAAATATGATGATATCTAAGCAAGAAGGGATGGAAGTAGGAAAAGAAAAAGAAAAAATTAACACAATACAAAATTTATTAAAATTAAAAACCCCTATTGAAAAAATAGCGCAAATAACTAATTTAACTAAAGAAGAAGTTAAGGAAAAAATAAAAGAATTCAATTTAAAAGGATAGTAAAAAACTATCTTTTTGTTTATATATAACAAAAAGTGACAACTCTTTACAAGGATTTACATAATTCGACAAAAGTTTTTGTAGCATTTTGGTGAATATTAAATTATAATGAATTTAGGTGCAGGAAATATAGACAAAGAAAGAGGAAAAACACATGGACAAAGTAATAAGAGTTGTTGCAATAGATGACAACGAAGCAGTATTAAGAAGTGTTAAAACTTATTTTCGAAACAATGAAAATGTAAAAGTGATAGCAGTATTCAACAATGGAAAGGAAGGTTTAAATTATTTATTAAATAATAAAGACGATTATGATTTAATTTTAATAGATATTTTATTATCACAAATAGATGGTATTAAAATATTAGAAGATTTAAAACTTAACAATATAAATAAGAAAATAATTGTATTATCTAGTTATAAAGATGATTATTCAATTAGAAAGATACAAACATTAAATGCTAGCTATTATATGCTTAAGCCAATTGATTTAAGTATTTTAGAAAGTAGAATGTTAGGTCTTTTTGAACAAGACCATGAGTATAAACTTAACAACACCAGTGTAGAAATAGAAGTTAGCTCATTATTACATGATTTAGGAATTCCATCTCATGTTAGGGGATATAGTTATATAAGAGAAGGTATAATGCTTTTATATAAAAGTACAGAAGAAATAAATTACATTACTAAAGATATATATCCAGTAATTGCTGAAAAATATGAAACAACATCAACTAGAGTTGAAAGAGCAATAAGACATGCAATAGAAATAAGTTGTATGAGAGGGGATATAAAATTAATGGAAGATTTATTTGGAAACAGTATAGATTTTGATAGGAGTAGACCTACAAATTCTGAATTTTTAACAACTATAGCAGACAAGTTTAAACTTAATAAAAAGGAATTAGTTGGATAGCATATAATTTTTTATATGTTATTTTTTTATCTTTGTTTTTTTTTGTCTTTGTGTTATTATAAAAGGGAAGGTGAGTTATGAAAAAAATATTAACAATAATATTTGATGGTTTTGGCATAAGAGGAGAAGAATTAGGTAATGCAATAAAAGAAGCTAAAATGAATAACTTTAATAACTTATTAAAAGAATATCCTCACACTTTATTACAGGCAAGTGAAGAAGCGGTTGGTTTAAAAGCGGGTCAAGCAGGAAACAGTGAGGTTGGTCACATGACAATTGGAGCAGGCAGGTTATTAAAACAATCAGAAATATTAGTTGATGATTTTTTTGTAAATGTTGATTATGAGAACCAAAATGTTATTAAGCTTATGGAACAAAAAGATAAAGATATCCACATTATGGGTTTATGTAGCGATGGTAACATACACGCTGGAGTAGATGACTTTATTAAAATGTATGAATTATTAGTAAATAATGGTTTTAAGAAAATACATTTTCATTTAATAACAGATGGAAGAGATACACAAGTTAATGTTTCATACAAATATATAAAAATGATTCAAGATTTAATAGATAAACATCAAGTTGGTGATATAGTAAGCGTTTGTGGTCGATACTATGCAATGGATCGTGATGAAAACTGGGATAGAACCAAGTTATACTATGATTTAGTAACAAGTAAAAAAGGATTAAGTTCTATAAACATAGAAAAAAGCATTGATAGTAGTTATGCAAACAATGTAACAGATGAATTTATAAAACCAATAATAGCTAGTGATAACATAATAAAAAATGGTGATGTATTAATATGGATGAATTATCGAGCAGATAGAGCAAAACAAATTCTTAATGCTTTTGTTAATTATGATACTTTTGATAAGTTTAGTGTAAAAGACATGAGTGATTTATTAGTATTTAGTTTTTTACCAGTAGATAAAAAAATTAAGACGTATAATTTAATTGAACCAATAGAAGTAAAAATGCCATTGGGAATATATTTGAGTGAATTAGGATTTACTCAAGCAAGAATTGCAGAATCAGAAAAATATCCTCATGTAACATATTTTTTTGATGGTGGTTATGATGGCAAGCTTGAAGGCTGTGATAAATTTCACATTCCATCACCAGAAGTAGCAACATATGATTTAAAACCAGAAATGAGTTGTGTTGAAGTAACTAAAAAGGTAGTAAATGCAATGAATAATGATTATGATTTTATTTTAGTTAATTATGCCAATCCTGACATGGTAGGTCACACAGGAAATATGGATGCAACAGTTAAGGCATGTAGTGCAATTGACTTATGTTTAGGAAAATTACTAGAAAAAGCCGAAGAAAACTTTTATAAAGTAATATTACTTGCAGACCATGGTAATGCCGATACAATGATTAATGCTGATGGAAGTATTTGTACAACACATACAACAAGTTTAGTGCCATTTATAATATGTGATAACAAAATTAAGTTAAAAGATGGTGGCACTTTAGTTAATGTAGCTCCAACCATACTAGATTATATGGATATAGCAATACCAAAAGACATGGAAGAAACGGCATCTTTACTAGTTGAAGAGTAAAAAAAAATAATAGCTGATGCTATTTTTTTTAACGAAATCTTTTCCTTACTAAACCTTTTGAACTAACACTTGAATAATCTTTCTTAAAAATTGCTTGTTGAGCTTTTTTGACTCTTTTTAAGACATCAGGACTTTTACCCCTATAACAAGTTTCTTCTCTATCAGAATATAAAGCATATCTATCGACATCTCCAAAGTTTGCAGAATCTCTTTCTATATCAATTTCTTCATATTCTGTAAATTCCTTAAAATCCATTTTGTAAACCTCCTAATAAAATAATAACACAAAACTTTACACATATCAAAATAAAAAGTATAATTTAATTAGGTGATAAAATGCGTTTATATAAAATAACTTTACTATTATTAATTATATTAATAAGCACTGGTTGTGAAAAAGTACAAATTACAGAAAAGGATTTAGAAAATGACTTTAATAAAATAAATGATTACTATTTAACAAATGAAATAGATGACAATTTTGTTTTTACTTATATTGATTTAAGTAACAACAAAGTAGTTGTTGGATTAAAAGAAAATACTAAAGAAGAACAAACAAAATTTAAAGAAAACATTATAAATTCAGACAATATAATATTTGTTAATGCTAAAGATTATAAGGATAATAATTATTATGAGAGTGTAAAAGAAGAAAACATCAATAAATGTTTAAATAGTGTACTTGGTGGATATATTAGTACAGAAGAAAGCATAATAAAAGAAGAATTATTAAGTAACATAATAGACATTAGCAACTATGATATAGAATATTTTAAAGTATATAAAACTCAAGACAACATATATGTAATAGCAAAAAGCAACGACTATATAGATGAACAATTAGATGAATACTTTAAAAGCACATATGAAAAATATACAAAAGTTAAAATTCAAGATTACTATATATATCTATATAACAACAATATTGAAAATGATTTACAAGAAGAACTTAACTTTTGTTTCAAATAAAAACTACCAACTAGGCAGTTTTTAATTTGAGTATGATTTAATATATTTTAAAATATCTCTTTCACTAGGAACTTTACCTTCGATACATTTATTATTATTAATAATTAATGCAGGAATATTTTTAATGTTATATTTTTTTATTGATTCTTGGTCGTTATCGAGGACAACTTCAACTGGATCATCAAAGTCTTTAATGGCTTTAAGCAAAGTTTTTTTAAGCTTTATACCATTGCTACAATTACAACCAATAATCTTAATTTTCAAATGCATCACCTCACTTCAATAAAATAATAACTTTTTTTAGTGAAGAAAATATGTTCAAATTAAGAAAGTTATGTTACAATAAAGTAGTGATAATATGAAAAATAAAGGATTTACATTAATTGAATTAATAGTAACAATAACTTTACTTGCGATTATATCTATAACCGTAGGGGTTAGTGTAAGCAACATGTTAGCAAATCAAAAAGAAAAAAAAGCAGAGAACATGAAAGAAGAAATTGAAAATGCTGCATGTGTATATGTAGAAACAGTTGATGATAGTTTAACAGAAATTAGTTTAAAGACACTAATTGAAGAAGGATTAATTGATAAAGACTTAGTTAATCCTATTACAAAGAAACAACTTGATACAACTTCAACTGTAAAAATTAAAATAGAAAACAATGAAAAAAAATGTGAGTATGAATTAAAAGATGTAAATTAAAATGTTTTAAAAATATAAATAAATATGATATACTTAAGGTGTGATAAGAATGAAGAATAAAAAGATTATATTAATTATAATATCTGGGTTATTTTTAATAACATTATTAACATTAATTATTGTTATTATTTTTGGTAGTATTAAAGAAAAAGAAATAGAAGAATTCTATCAAGAAATAGAAAAAACGACATGTAAATATGCTGAAGAACAAAATATAAATCAATACATATGTAGTGCTTACAACAATTTATGTCGAGTTAAATATGAAACATTAATTAGTTGGGGATACATAGATGAAGATTTAGAAAATCCTAAGACACATAAAAAAGTAAGTGAAGATACCGATAGTTATGTATTGATAAGCTTTGATGGAGATGAAACTATTTGCACATTTAAAGAAGGTTAGGTTATGGAAGAACAAATTGTTGAGGTATTAAAAAACGAATTTAAAGGGCAAACAATAGATGAAATAAACAAAAAACTTAATTATAAATCTTTAGAAGGAATAAATGAACTACAAGAAGTATTAGATAAAATGACAATGGATGGTATTTTGCATAAATCAAAAAAAAGGGATTATATATTGATGCAAAATACCAAGTCTTTAAAATGCGGAACTTTAAGAGTAAATCGCAGTGGCAATGGCTTTGTTGATGTTTCAAATGGACCAGATATATTCATTAAAAGCGAACATTTAAATGGAGCAATAAACAATGATTTTGTTGAAATAGATTTTTCTACTCACAAAGGAAACGAAGATGCTTTTGTAATTAAGATATTAAAGAGGAATTTAGATAATCTTGTTGGTGAGATAATAAAAGTTAAAAACAAATTAATATTTAAAGCTGATGATGAAAAATTAGATTTAATAATAAAATTAACAAAGGAAAGTTCAAGACAACTAGTTGAAGGTCACAAAGTATTAGTAAGAACAATTAAACAATTAGGAAAAAAAGAATATTTAGGTGAAGTAGTAAAGATAATTGGTCATAAAAATGATCCTGGAGTAGATATAGTATCTATTGCATTAAGGCATGGAATAGAAATAGATTTTAACGAAGCAGTAATTAATGAACTTAAAAGTATTCCCAATAGTGTTTTGCCGGAAGAAAAAAAGGGTAGAACCGATTTAACAGATGAATTAATATTTACAATTGATGGAGATGATACAAAAGATATAGATGATGCAATAAGTGTTAGTAAAAATAATGAAAATTACATTTTAGGAGTACACATTGCTGATGTATCTCATTATGTATTAATGGGTACAGCACTATATGATGCTGCTTTTTCAAGAGGCACATCTAGTTATCTAGCAGATACAGTAATACCAATGATACCTCACCAATTATCAAATGGAATTTGTTCATTAAATCCTGGGGTTGAAAGATTGACAATAAGTTGTGTAATGACAATAAATCCGAGTGGCAAAGTAATAGATTACAATATTTTCCCATCAGTAATAAAATCAAGAAAGCAAATGACATACAAAAATGTTAATAAAATATTAGAGGAAAACATAATTCCGGAAGGATATGAAGAATTTAGTGAAAATTTAAAGTTAATGCAAGAACTTGCTAGCATATTAAGAAGTGAAAAAGAATCTCGAGGATACATAGATTTTGGTTTAGACGAAGCCAAAATAATTCAAGATGAAAATGGCAAAGCAATAGATGTAGTTAAAAGAGATCGAGGAGTTGGTGAAAACCTTATTGAAGACTTTATGATAGCAGCAAATGAAACAGTAGCAACACACATAACAAACATGGATTTACCATTTATATATCGTGTTCATGACATACCAAACACTGAAAAGATAGAAGATTTTAAAAATTTAATAAAACAAATGGGTTATCAAATTCATACAAATTTATCAAAAATAACTCCATTAACCATGCAAAGTATTTTAAAAGAATTAAAAGACAAAAAAGAATTTAGTATTTTATCAGATATGTTATTAAGAAGTATGAAAAAAGCGATATATAGCACAACTAACATTGGCCATTTTGGGTTAGCATTAAATAATTACACACATTTTACAAGCCCCATCAGAAGATTTCCGGATTTAACAGTACATCGTTTATTAAGAACATATTTATTTGAAAAAAGAATAGATATGGAAACAATAAATTACAATCAAAAGTATTTAATTGATGTAGCAACCAATTCCAGTGAAAGAGAAGTTGAAGCAGCAGAAGCTGAAAGAGACGTATTAGCAATGAAAATGGCTGAATATATGGAAGAGCATATTGGAGAAGAATACATTGGAATAATCAGTGGAGTTACTAACTTTGGACTATTTGTCCAACTAGATAATTTAATTGAAGGATTAGTACACATATCGACATTAGATGGGTATTATGAATACATACCAGAATTATTATCACTAGTAAGTGAAAATAAAAGGTATCGTATTGGCGACACATTAAAAATTAAAGTAGTAAGAGCGAGCAAAGAAAACAGTGCAATAGATTTTGAAATAGTGGGGGATAATTATGGAGATAAAGAATAAAAAAGCATATTTTAACTATTTTATTACCAAAGAATTAGAAGCGGGTATAGTACTACTTGGAACAGAGATAAAATCAATAAAAAAAGGTTCATGTAACATAACGGATAGTTATATAAGGATTAAGAATAATGAAGCATACATAATAAACATGTATATAGAAAAATACAATGAAGGAAGTATATTCAATCATGAAGAGACAAG
>CALVKC010000038.1 GCA_944332505.1 uncultured Bacilli bacterium | reverse complement strand
ATTTTTATATTATTTTTATTAATATTTCATTCATTATATATAATTTAGTAGGATTTATATAAATATAACCTTTCTTTTTAATTAAATCTTTATTTTTATATAATTCTTGTAAATTATAAACTTGTTCAATATCTTCATTAAATTTGTCTTTAAATTTTTGTATGTTTATCCCTTCAAGTTTTCTTAAGCCTAACATTATTTCATAATCCATCTTATCTTTTTTGCCTAATATTTCTTGATTTTTAACATAATTACCTAATAAATATTCTTTTAAATTTTTAGTGTTTTCATATCTTATATCATCTATGTATCCAGCAGCACCTAAACCAAAACCATAATATTCTTCATTGTCCCAATATACTAAATTGTGTTTTGATTCATAACCTTTAATTGCAAAATTACTTAATTCATAATGATTGGCATTTTTTAACTTTTTTTCAATTAGTTTAAACATTTCATAATCTAATTCTTCTTTTATTAATTGTGTATCATTATTTGCTAATTTAGTATGTTCTTCTAAAATTAAACTATATGTACTTATGTGTGTAGGATTTAAACTCATAAATAAATCTAAATCTTTTTTTAAATTCTTTAATGTTTCTCCAGGTATTGCATACATTAAATCTAGATTTATATTATTAAAACCAAATTCTTTACATAATTTTATCTTGTCTTTGGCATCTTTATAATCAGCAGTTCTTTCCATAAATAATAAATTATTTTTATTAAAAGATTCTATTCCAATACTTAGTCTATTAACATGGTTTTCTTTTAATACTTCTAATAATTCTTTGGATATATCACTTAAATTACATTCAAATGTAAATTCTATTAAATTTGTCTTTTTAAATAGATTTATAATTTCCATTAATCTTTTTATTTCTGGAATACTTAATGCCGAAGGGGTTCCTCCGCCGATATAAATAGTTGTAATTTCATCATCCATATAACGATCTTTAACTTCTCTTTTTAAAGCAGTTAGATAAGCTCCCGCCCATTTTTCATTATATAAAAATTTGCAAAAGTCACAATATGAACAAATGCTTTTACAAAATGGAATGTGAATGTATACTGCTTTAGCCATTTTTACCTCTGTTTCTTTTAGGTCTCATTATTATTCATCTCCTAAAACTGCAAGGAAGGCTTCTTGAGGTATTTCAACTGAACCTACCATTTTCATTCTCTTCTTACCTTCTTTTTGCTTTTCTAATAATTTTCTTTTACGAGATACATCTCCACCATAACATTTTGCTAATACATTTTTACGCATTGCACTGATGTTTTCTCTTGCTATAACTTTAGATCCAATACTGGCTTGAATTGGAATTTGAAACATTTGACGAGGTATTAATTTTCTTAATTTTTCTACTATAAATCTTCCTTTGGTATATGCAAAATCTTTGTGAACTATGATGCTAAATGCATCTACTATTTCACCATTAAGTAAAATGTCCATTTTAACTAAATTGCTTTCTTTATATCCACTTAGTTCATAATCAAATGAAGCATAACCTTTGGTGGTGCTTTTTAATTTGTCATAAAAATCATATACTATTTCTGAAAGTGGTATTTCATAATGAATGTTTACCCTGGAATCTATGTATTCTATGCTTTTATATATGCCTCTTTTGTTTTGACATAATTCCATGATAGGACCAGTAAATTCTGTTGGTGATATTATACTTGTATAAATATATGGTTCTTCAATTTTATCTATCTTTACTTTATCAGGCATTTTATTTGGGGAATCTATTTCAATTAATGAACCATCTGTTAGTGTAACTTTGTATATTACACTTGGACTTGTTACTATTATCCCTATATTAAATTCTCTTTCTATTCTAGTAGTAATTACATCCATGTGTAAAAGGCCTAAAAAACCAATACGAAAACCAAACCCTAAAGCAATACTAGTCTCCGGTTCAAACTTTAAAGCTGCATCATTAAGTTTTAATTTTTCTAGGGCTTCTTTTAATTCTTCATATTTACTAGATTCTGTTGGAAATATACCCGAAAATACCATTGGTTTCATTTCTTTATATCCCGCAAGGGGAATACTGCTTTCATTGTTTATAACTGTTATTGTATCACCAACTGATACACTACTTATATCTTTTATTGCTGCTGCAATATATCCTACTTCTCCACTACTTAATTCTTGGTATTTTTCTTCCTTCGGAGTGTATACTCCTAGTTCTACTACTTCAAAAATACTCTTACTTGCTAGTAGTTTTATCTTGTCTCCTATTTTTATTTTTCCATCAACTACTTTAACTAGTAATATTACTCCACGATAAGAATCAAAATGGGAATCAAATATTAAGGCTCTCGTTTTAGCAGTAGTATCTACCTTCGGAGGTTTAATCTTTTCTATTACAGCATTTAATATTTTTTCTACTCCTTCACCAGTTTTGGCACTACATAAAATAATGTCTTCTTCTTTAAAACCTAATACTTCAATTAATTCTTGCTTAACTTTAGGTATATTGGCATTTGGTAAATCTATCTTGTTAATAACGGGAATAATTGTTAAATCATTATCTAAGGCTAAATATAAATTAGCTAATGTTTGGGCTTCTATTCCTTGGGCAGCGTCCACAACTAATACTGCTCCTTCACAAGCCGCTAGACTTCTAGATACTTCATAAGAAAAATCAACATGACCCGGTGTATCTATTAAATTAATAATATATCCTTTATAATTTAACCTAACAGCATTAAGTTTAATTGTTATTCCCCGTTCTCTTTCTAAATCCATGCTATCTAAAAGTTGGTCTTTCATCTCTCTTTTAGAAACTGCTCCCGTAAGTTCTAACAAACGATCTGCAAGCGTACTCTTACCATGATCTATATGTGCTATTATTGAAAAATTTCTAATCTTTATATCTTGCATTTGCAACACCTGAAAATATTATACAATATCTTTTAAAAAAATAAAACTTTTATTGCTTCCCACACTCCACTTATTCCTTCAGTTAATATCTTTTGAATTGATGTTCCAAGTTTTTCTCCAGCATCACTAAACTTGTTGCTATAATCTACTTTTTCTTCAATTATATAACTTTCAACATCTACTTCTTTACCATCTATTACATCTTGTTCAAATCTCTTTATTGCTTCATCTGTTAAGGCTACTTTGTTAGATAATGTACTTTCATAATAACCACTAATAGATGCTATATATAAACCTATATATATTATAAATAAGATTGTTAGTATTCTTAAAAACCAATTTCTCTTTTTTTTCATTGTTCACCCTCTAAATAATCATGTAAAACATTAGCAAATACTTTTAATATATTATTTACTTCTTCAATGTGATTGTACTGGCCACCAACTTCAATAAGAATTGTATTGGGATCAAAATCCTGGTTGTATATACCATTGGCTCCAGCTCCATCTTTTTTTAATACTCCTCTGGTTAAACTTGAATCTATGGCTTTTAATTTGTCATTTAGAGCATTAGCTAAATCTAAGTTTGGTTGATAATTTTCATGTTTTAACCCTACTACAAACATTATCTTGGCGTATTTTACCCCATCTATTTCAGCAGTTGTTCTTTCATAACTTCCTGAATCTCTGTGTAAATCTATGAAAAATTTTAAACTAGGGTTTTCCTTTTTTGCTTCTTCAAGTAATATTCTACTTGCTTTATAACTACTATTATATTTCCAACCATTGGCATTTAAAACATCAACTATGCTATTTTCTTCAACTATCGAAGGTATTCCTAAATCTTCTAAATACTCTTTTAAAATAAAACTACCAATATATACTGTATTATTTATATTAAATGCATTTGCTAAATTTGATACATAACCTTCAGTTTGATGAGAATTATATATGTATACTATTGGTTCATCATTCGTATTATCTTCTTCTTCTATCTCTGAATTTACTGGTGTACTTAAGTCAATGTCTTTTATTCCACTATTAAATTCTTTTATCCCAAATGAATATTTTAATAAAAATTCTGTACTAGATAACGTTGTTATGTCTGCTAGATTGTAATATCCAAAGGATGAGTTTACTAAATAATTTAAATATGTGTTATTATTCATTTCTACATCAATCTTATCAAATAAAAACTTAAACGTAATTAAAAATGAAATTATTAATATAATTATTACACTAAATAATTTTAATCCCCATATTTGTAATTTCTTTCGTCCTTTAAATTTTGCTTTCATAATCATCCCTAATATATCATACTATAAATGTTTTATTTATTATGTCGAAACTTGGGGAACATTTCACTTTTTTTAATTTTTTTATAATAACAATTAAAATACTTGCTAAATTGTGAAATATTTGTTAAAATTAATGAGAAAACAAAGAAGGGAGCAGAATATGGCAAATATTAAAAGTTCTAAAAAAGCAATTAAAGTAATAGCTAAAAAAACAGATAATAATCATGAACTTAAAATGCGTGTTCATAATCTTATAAAAAATTGTGAAAAAGCTATTGCTGCTGGTAATAAAGAAGAAGCTGACAAATTACTTAAAGATATTCAAAAATATACAGATAAAGCTGTTAGCAAAGGATTAATTAAAAATAATACTGCTGATCGTGAAAAAGCTAGATTGACACAAAAAGTAAAAAATATGAAGTAACAATTGTTTACTTTATTTTTTTTTGTTATTATTATTATAGGTGATATCATGAAAAATATATTTGTTATTGTTTTTTGCGTAGTTTTATTACTACTTACTTTTTTGTTTATTGAACCTATTACGGATGCTTTGGCTAGTTTTATAAGTGATGTTCCTAAAGTAGTTGCTAAAGATGGTAATGAATATTCTAAAGATATCGACTATTTGTTTGTTCAAAGAAGTGATGATTATGAGCCTTATAGTTATCAGGATTTGTTAAATATTTATTATTCTGTTATTAATAATGGTTGGGATGAATTTACTTTTTATTGTCCTAATGAATATATTAGATGTATCCCTGATATTTCTGCAATTAGTGATGATGAATTAATACTTACTCACTTAAATAATTATGTTCATCCTTTTAATAGTTTTACTAATGTTAGAACTTTAATTAATGATAATGGAGAAATTACTTTAAATATAACTTATTTGTATGATGATGATAAAATTAATTTAATCGATGAAAAAGTTGATGAAATTATTGATGAAATTATTACTGATGATATGGATGATTATGAAAAATTACTTACTGTTCATGATTATATTATAAATAATACTAAATATGATATTCAAAGAAATGATTCTAATGAAAGTCCTTATGAATCTAATACCGCGTATGGGCCATTATTTCAAGGCTATGCAACTTGTAATGGATATACCGATTTAATGGCAATTTTCTTAACTAAATTAGGATTTAATAATTATAAAATTGCTACTACTCCACAAGAAATAACTGAAAGTTCTGCTGGACATATTTGGAATGCTTTGTATTATGATGATAGTTGGGTTCATATGGATTTGACTTGGGATGATCCAACTCCTGATCCTAGTAATCCTGAATATGCCAATAAGGATTATTTGTGGCATAAATATTTTTTGGTTACTACTGAAGCTATGGAAGAAGTAGATAAAGGTGATGTGGTAGTTGAAGAACATAATTTTAATCCTTTATATTATTTAGAATTTAATTAAAAAAGAACTCACTAAATTACTAGTGAGTTTTTTAATCTACTACTTTAAATATTGTTGGTATTCCTCTAGTTTTATGTTGCAATGCTGAGTTTATCGGGTCATTTATAATTTTATTGTTTATTACTAAAGCACTAGATGTTCCACCATCTAAATTAGCGGCATTAACGGCTCCATATTGTTCCATAATTACTGCTAAATCTTTAATTGATGCTCCTTTTGTTCTAAATTCATTGGAATCAACTACTAACATTAAAACTATACCATCTTTTCTTTGACCTATTGCTGTTCTGGCTCCATAGCCCCAGCCACCATTTCCTTTAATGTCTGCCATTTGACCATTAACTATTAAAAATGGTCCCATTGTTACTGCATCTCTTAGTCCATATTTTACTGCATCTTCTGCTGTAGCATCGCGAAGTAAGACTAAACGATTTTCTAAATCAAAACCAATTATTCCACCATTCATGGAATTGTATACCTCATCAGTTATTATCTTTCCATCAGCTATTGTTACTCCAATTGGATTAGCACCGTTACTATTATAATTTGGATCGTAAAAACCTCCGCCATTAATGGCTAAAACTGCTCCTTGTTCACGAGCCATATCATATATGTATTGACCACTTCTACCAATGTTTTTACTTACACCAACACTTATTTTACTTGCATCATATATCACTGCAAGATAAGCATCGCAACCATTTACTTCAAATTCAATAATTTTATAAATTGTATCTTCTGCCCTTTGTAAAACTGCTTTTTCATATTCGTTTGCATATTCTACTTCTTCATCAAAAGTGATTAATCCAGGATCAGTATCACTATCACTTCTACCTACTGAATTACTTGCTAATACTTTGTTAATTTCATCAGTATTATAAAACCATTTGCAATAATGTTGATGATTCATTGTAGCCATAGCTGTTGTTATTAACCATGTTTTAAAATTATCAAATGGACCATATAATATAAATAAAAATGATGAACAACCAACCATGTATATACTTACTAATACTGTAAATAAAATGACTTTTCCTTTTTTAAATCCTCGACGATATTTATATCTTATTAATATAAATATACTATATATTAAAAGTATTATACTAAGTATTAATATTGTTAATGCTAATCTTCTATTTATGTCACTTATTAAAGTATTAGAATTGCATCCTATTATAAAAAAGACTAAACTTGTAAATATTAAAAATAAACTTAATAATATTAAAATAGTCCCCTTTTTTTTCATATTCATAAATTTCACCACTTTTATATTTATACCATAAATTTTTATTTATTACAACTATCTATATATTCTTTTACTAAAAAAATTGTTTCAGCAAAATTTTCATAATTTACATTAAACCATTTTATATCCATTTTATTATTAAACCATGTATATTGTCTTTTGGCATAATGTCTAGAATTTTTCTTAATTAATTCTTTTGCTTCTTCTAAACTTATTTCTTGCTTTAAATATTTTATTACTTCTTTATATCCTATTGCTCTATTTAAAATTTTAGAATCTTTATTATCTTTGTATAATTTTTTTACTTCATCTATTAGTCCATCATCAAACATTTTATCTACTCTTTTATTTATTACTTCATATAACTTTTCTCTATTTGTAGTAAGACCTATAAATATAACATTCTTATATAATAATATAGGTTTTACTAAATCTATGTTTTTCTTGTTTAAAAAACGAATTATTCTAACACGATTATTTTTATCTATCTTGCTATTTTTATCTTTTTTTAATACTAATTCATATAATTCTTCATTGCTATATTCATCATATGTTAAATTATTTTCATCTTCATAAAAACGATAATCCATTAATGCTGCACTAATATATAAACCCGTTCCTCCACAAAAAATTATGTTTTTATCTAAATTACTATCTAATATCTTTCTTGCATCTTTTTGATAATCACATACACTATATTCTTCATTTATATCTTTTATATCTAATAAATAATGCTTTATTCCCTCTTTTTCATCTTCTGTAATTTTAGCACTACCTATATCAAGTCCTTTATATATTTGAACGGCATCAGCATTAATTATCGATGCATTGTAATATTTGGCAAGTTCTATACTTAATTTTGTTTTACCAACTCCAGTTGGTCCTACAATTACTATAATCATTAAACCACCTAAGAATATTATATAGAAAAAACATTTAAAAAACAATTGTAATATTCAAAAATTTTTGGTATATTATATATGTAAGTGTTACCCATATTGGGTAGCATCGATTTGGTTTCGACGCTACATTATTTGTTGGCGTCTTTTTTTGGGCTACCACCATAAATGATGATAACTAAAATTATAATTACTTGAAGGAAAATATCTTCGTTCATTGCATTACCACACTCCTTAAAAGGATTACTTTTTTTAACCCCCGAAGATGGAGAAAGTTGGATAACACGATGCCTTACCAATATAGGTAACAGTTATTTATTATAATTGTTATTTTTTTATTTGCAATAACTTTGACAGAATTCGACAATTAATTTAAATAATGCTATAATAACTTTGGATGTGATAAAATTGAAAATTGGTGATGGATTTTTAAAATATAATAATATAGAACTATTAGATGATGATAATTGCAAAGTAAAATTAAATATTACTAAAGATTCATTAAATCCTTATGGAATTGTGCATGGTGGTCTTACATTTTCTTTAGGTGATACTGCTATGGGAGTAATGTGCCATAAACTTAATAAAAATGTTGTTACTTTGAATGCTAATATTAATTACTTAAAACCTGGAGTTGGTAAATATTTAATTGCTATTCCAAATGTAATAAAAATGGGAAATAATACTTGTGTTTTAAATTGTAATATTTATGATGATAATAATAATTTAATAGCTATTATGACTGGAACATACTTTATTGTAGGTGATTTATGGAAATAATAGGTATTGTTTGTGAATATAATCCTTTTCATAATGGACATTTATATCATATAAAAAAAATTAAAGATCTTTATCCGGATTCCTTAATTATTTTGGTTTTAAATGGTTATTTTTTAGAACGTGGGGAAATTTCTATATTGTCTAAAGAAGCTAAAACAAAAATTGCTCTTGCAAATAATATTGATATAATTTTAGAATTACCAGTTATTTATGGAACTCAATCTGCAGATACTTTTGCAAGCATTGCTATTAAAATATTAAATAACTTTTATGTTACTAAAATCGTTTTTGGTAGTGAATCAAATGATATAAATTTAATTAAAAATGTTGCTAATGCACAATTTAATGATGATTTTGATGTAAAAATAAAAGAATATTTAGATAAAGGCATAAATTATCCTACTGCCCTTGCTAAAGCTACTAATATTAAATTTGATTTTACTCCGAATGATTTACTTGGTATTTCATATGTTAAAGCAATTATTAAAAATAATTATAATATTGAACCGATATGTATTAAAAGAACTAGTGATTATCATGATAAAATTAGTAATGATAATATTGTTAGTGCTACAAATATTAGAGAAAAAATTAAAAATAATGAAGATATTTCCAAATACATTCCTATTAATATAAAAGATTTTATTAATAATGTTAATTATAATAATTATTTTAATTTATTAAAATATAAAATAAATACTGATTTAAATTTAAATAATTATGTAGATGTTGATGAAGGTATTGAATATCGTTTAAAAGAGTTTGTTAACGAATCAAATAATATTGAAGAATTTATAACTAATATAAAAACTAAAAGATATACTTATAATAAAATTAATAGAATGTTTATTCATATATTACTTAATTTTTTAAAACAGGATAATACTCAATTAGAATATATTAAAATATTGGGTTTTAATAGTAAAGGAAAAGAATATTTAAATAATATCAAAAATAAATTAATTATTCCTACTATAGTTAATAAAGATTCTATTCAATATAAATATGAATTAAATGCTAGTATTATATATGATATAATTAATAATACTAATACTTATCAATATGAATTAAAAAATAAGCCAATCATTATTGATTAGCTTTTTAATTTTCTATTAATTCACTAGCCTTTTTAATTACATATTCTTTGGTTTCTTCAAAACTTAAATTTAATACTATACTTAATTCATTATAT
>CALVKC010000037.1 GCA_944332505.1 uncultured Bacilli bacterium | reverse complement strand
ATACCTAATCATAATATTGCTCTTACTATTTTAAATAAAGTAGATTACCCATTAGCTACTTCTAGTGCTAATATTTCGGGTGATAATAATATTGCTGATTTTAATGAAATAGTTAGTGATTTAAAAGATTTCGTTGATATTTTTATTAAAGGAAATATTAGTAATGATTTAATTGCATCTACAGTTGTCGAATTAAATGATGGTAAAGTTAATATTTTAAGAGAGGGTAAAATAAGTAAAATAGATATAGAAAAAACTTTAGAATAATAATATAAAAATAATAAATAATATAAACAAGAATAGGTTGCTTGTTTATATTTTTATTTAATGATAAAATAAGTTAGTCAAGGAGGTATATATGTTTAAATTAGTATCAAAATTTAAGCCAAGTGGAGATCAACCAGAAGCTATAAGAAAATTAGTTGAAGGAATAAATAATGGTCAAAAAGAACAAGTTTTACTAGGGGCAACAGGAACAGGAAAAACTTTTACAATTGCTAATGTTATTGCTAGTGTTAACAAACCAACACTTGTTTTAGCACACAATAAAACTTTAGCAGGTCAGTTATATGCCGAATTAAAAGAGTTTTTCCCAGAAAATCATGTTGAATATTTTGTATCATATTATGATTATTATCAACCAGAAGCATATGTACCAAGTAGTGATACTTATATTGAAAAAGATGCATCAATTAATGATGAAATAGATGAATTAAGACATGCTGCAACGTCAGCATTAATTAATCATAAAGATGTAATAGTTGTTGCATCAGTTTCTTGTATATATGGTATTGGAGAAAAAGAAGAATATGAAAAAAATATGCTTATTTTATCAATCGGTGATAAGATAAGTCGAAATAAAATATTAAATAGATTAATTGATATGACTTATGAACGTAGTGAACTTGATTTCCACCGGGGAACTTTTAGAGTAAGAGGAAATAATATTGATATTATTCCTGTAAATGAAAAAGATGCTGGAATAAGAATTAGTTTAGATGATGATATTGTTGAAGAAATAGCCTTATTTGATCCTTTAACTGGAGTAGTAAAAGCCAATAAAAAAAGCATTACTATATCACCAGCATCACACTTTGTTACAAGTAAAGATAAAATGGATAAAGCAATATCAAGAATTGAAGAAGAATTAAAATTGCGTTTAGAGGAGTTAAAAAATGAAAATAAATTAATTGAAGAACAGCGATTAAGAGAAAGAACAAATTATGATATAGAAATGCTTAAAGAAACAGGTTTTTGTAATGGAGTTGAAAACTACTCACGACATTTGGCATTAAGAGATGCTGGAGAAACTCCAAGTTGTTTAATAGATTTCTTTCCTAAAGATTTTTTACTTATTGTTGATGAATCACATGTGACTTTACCACAAGTAAGAGGGATGTATAATGGGGATAGGCAAAGAAAACAAACTTTAGTAGATTATGGTTTTCGTCTTCCTAGTGCTCTTGATAATCGACCTTTAACATTTAGTGAATTTGAAGATCATATTAATCAGGCTATATATGTTTCTGCAACTCCAGGAGATTATGAATTAGAAAAAACAAATGGGGAATATGTTGAACAAATAATTAGACCAACTGGTTTACTTGATCCATTAATTGAAGTTAGACCAACTAATGGTCAAATTGATGATATTATTTCAGAAATTAGGGATAGAATAAGTAAAAATGAAAGAGTGTTAATTACTACTTTAACTATTAGAATGAGTGAAGAGTTAACTAATTATTTAAAAGAGTTAAATATTAAAGTTGCTTATTTACATAGTGAGGTTAAAACATTAGAACGACTTAAAATTATTCAAGACTTAAGATTAGGTGTTTATGATTGTGTTGTAGGTATAAATTTACTTAGGGAAGGATTAGATATTCCCGAAGTTAGTTTAATTTGCATTCTTGATGCAGATAAGCAAGGATTTTTAAGAAGTAGTAGAAGTTTAATTCAAACAATTGGTAGATGTGCTAGAAATGAATTTGGTAAAGTAATTATGTATGCGGATACAATTAGTGATGCTATGGATGAAGCAATTAAAGAAACTAAAAGAAGAAGAGAAGTTCAAGAAAAATATAATAAAGAACATAATATTGTACCAAAAACAATAACTAAAGAAATAAAAGAAATTATATCTAATGATATAGTTAAAGATGATAAGAAGAAAATAAGTAAGAAAGATAAAGAAAAGTTGATTATTAGTCTAGAAGAAGAAATGAAAGCTGCTGCTGCAAAAATGGATTTTGAAAGGGCAATTGAACTTAGAAATATTATTTATGAAATGAAAGGTATTTAAAAAAATTTAATAATATGATAAAATCAAAGAGTAAAGAGGTGTAAGATGACAACATTTATTTTTGGACATAAAAATCCAGATACAGATAGTGTGTGTTCTAGTATAGCTTTATCATATTTGAAAAATGAACAAGGGGATAAAACTGTTCCTAAAGTGTTAGGTAACATAAATAATGAAACTAAATTTGTTTTAAAATATTTTAATATACCAGTACCTAGTTATTTAAATGATGTTAGGGTAAGAATTAAAAATATAAAATATGATAAGAAAGCATATATATTTGAAGAAGAATCTATAAATGATGCTTTTAAAATAATGCAAAGACAAAATATTACTGCTATACCACTTATAGATGATAAAAAGAAATTAACAGGATATGTTACTTTAAAAGAAATTGCTAAATATTTAATTAATGGTAATAAAGAAATAGTAAATACTACTATGAATAATATTATTGAAACTTTAGATGCTAAAGTAATAGTTAAATGTGATGATTTAATAAGTGGTGATATTTTAATTGCAGGTTTACAAAGTAAAACTATTGAATCAACTATTAATTTATCTTCAAGAGATATTTTGGTAGTTGGAGATAGATATAAAGTATTAAATTTTGCTATTGATTCTAAAGTAAAACTAATTATATTGCCATTAAATGTTAATGTTGATAAAAAGATTATTAAAAAAGCTGAAAAAAATAAAGTTAATATTATAGCTTCAGAATATGATAGTTTTCAAATTGCTAATAAAATATTATTAAGTAATTTTATTAAAAGTATTAATTTGAATAGAAATCCTGTAACTGTTAATAATGAAGATTATTATACTGATTTTAGAAATATGGCTCATAGAGTAAATCATTCTAATTATCCAGTTATTAATAATAAAGGTGAATGTTTAGGTTTAATTAAATTAACTGGACCAAATGATTATGAAAAACAAAAAGTTATATTAATTGACCATAATAATTTTGCTCAATCTGTTGATGGTTTAGATGAAGCAGATATATTAGAAATAATAGATCATCATAATCTAGGGGCATTAGGGACAACTTTACCAATTAATTTTAGGAGTAAACCTGTTGGTTGTACTTCAACTATGATTTATGATATGTATAAAGAAGCAAAAGTTACAATACCTAAAGATATTGCAGGTTTAATGCTTTCTGCTATACTTTCTGATACATTATTACTTACTAGTCCAACAACTACTGAAGATGATCGTTTTGCAGCAATTAAACTTGCTAGTATTGCAAAATTGGATATAGATAAATATGGGATAGAAATGTTAAAAGCAGCAAGTTCTATCGAAGGTAAAACTGTTGAAGAATTGATAAAAACTGACTTTAAATCATATGTTGTTGGTGATAAATTATTGGGTATTAGTCAAATAATGACTATGGATATTGAAGCAATTGAAAATAATAAAGAAGAATATATTGCTAAATTAAATGAAATGGTTTCTTTAAATTATACAATAGTTACTATATTTATTACTGATATTATTAAAAATGGTTCATATGTTTTATATAATGATGCTGCTGCTAATATAATAAAAGATAGTTTTGGATTAAAAAGTATTCATCAAGGAATGTTTTTACCAAAAATTGTATCACGTAAAAAACAAATTCAACCAAATATTATTAGTATTTTAGAAGGTGATTAATTGAGGGCTTTAGTAACAGGAGCATCTAGTGGAATAGGTAGGGAAATTGCCATTTATCTTGCTAGTTTAAATATTGATTTAATAGTTGTTGCTAGAAATAAAAAAGAACTTGAAAAATTAAAAGAAAAAGTTAATGTTGATGTTAAAATAATAACACTAGATTTAATTAAAAAAGATAATGTATATAAGTTATATGATTTAGTAAAGAATGATAATATTGATATTTTAGTAAATAATGTAGGTTTTGGTTTATTTGGTTTGTTTTATGAAACAAATTTAGATAGAGAACTAGAAATGATTGATTTAAATGTTACAACATATCATATATTAACTAAATTGTTTTTACAAGATTTTATTAAAAAAGATAGTGGTTATATTTTAAATGTTTGTTCATCAGCAGGATTTATGGCTGGACCAAGGTTAAGTACTTATTATGCAACTAAAAATTATATTACTAAATTAACTATGGCAATTAATGAAGAATTAAGGCAAATGAAAAGTAATGTTAGTATTTCAGCATTATGTCCAGGACCAGTAAATACTAATTTTAATAAAGTTGCTAATGGGGAATTTTCTATAAAAGAAATTAGCCCTAAAATAGTGGCTAAAGTAGCTGTAGATAAAATGTTTAAAAGAAAGATGTTAATAATTCCTACTTTTAAAATGCAATGTGCTGTATTTTTTACAAGATTTATTCCTTATAGATTACAATTAATAATTGCTTATCATATTCAAGGTAAAAAATTAGGAAAATAAAAGAGCTATTGAAAAAAATAGTTCTTTTATTTTAATATTCAGTAATAAATAAATCAATATATTCTTCTAAAGATAAATTGTTTTCATATATTATTTTAGCTGCTTCTAAACCAACGTATCTAATATGCCAATTTTCAAATTGGTAGCTGGTGATATCTATTTTTTCTTCTGGATATCTTATGATAAAACCATATTTGTAGGCATTTTCTTTTAACCATTCATAATCACTATCATTAAGTCTAGTTGAAGTACTTATAAGAGTATTTTTTAAATCTATTGCAAGTCCCGTTTGATGTTCTGAAAATCCTGGTCTTGCTGAATATGTATCTGCAGCATCAACACCATCTTTAGCAACATAATTATTATATAACGTTTTTTGAAAATTTTGATCTCTAAAGGCTGTTGTTGGTTTTAATTTTATTCCTTTTTCTTCTTCTGCAGCTTTTTGTAATTCTAAAAATGGTTCTTTAATTACTTCCCGCATTGGAACGTTATTTCCATATGCTCCAGGAACATATACTAAATCTTCTGGTTTATAATTATTTGGTAAAAAATTATATTTATTAACTAAGACTAATAAACTATTTGCATCACTTACTTCTTTAGTTACGGAATATGCTTTTAAATCTAAATTAATATTTACATAAGTAACAACATCTTGATAACTATAATTATTTATTTGATAATAATCATTATATCTATCAATATTATCAACATTAAAGTTACTTATATTATAATAATTACTTATATCGATATATTCTATATTACTTAATTTTTCAATGTTTTTATCACTTAAATTAAGTATGTAATTTATTTCTTTACCACTATAACCTAAAGGTAAAAAGGTTGTTAATATTTTAGTGAAATTTGCATTATCTGTATAATTAATATCAGAATACTCATCTAAGTATAATTCATCATAGATATTATTAAGTAAAACATATTCTAGTGTTTTAGAATACTTTTCAGTAGATATATTATTTTCTAACATTAATTTACTTACTTCACTAGTTACTTCTTCTTTTTTAAAGAATTTGTTATAAACAAAAAAACTTCCACTAACTAATATAATTAAAATTATAAAACTAATAATAAGTTTAAATGTTTTTTTGATTTTCTTTTTTCTCTTTGTCAAAATAATCACCATCTTGATTATATCATATTTTCTAGCTTTTATTGTTAAAATTTATAAAATCATTGAAGGTAGACATAAATTATGATATCATTAAAAACGAGGAGAATAATTATGTTTGAATATATGGGAGATAGAATAAGTAATGCAATAAAAAATATTCGGGGTATGGGTAAAATCACTGAAGAAAATATTAGTGATGCCATGCGAGAAATAAGAATTGCCTTACTTGAAGCAGATGTAAATTATCAAGTTGTTAAAGAGTTTGTTAATAATGTTAAAGAAAAAGCTTTGAATGCTGAAGTGGAAAAAAGTTTAAAACCCGATGAACTTTTTTTAAAAATAGTTAAAGATGAACTAGTAAGTTTATTAGGTGGTGATTATGTACCACTAGAAATAAATAAAAAACCAACAATATTAATGCTTGTTGGATTACAAGGTAGTGGTAAAACAACAACTGCAGGAAAACTTGCTAATTATTTAAGAAAAAAATATAATAAAAAGCCATTACTTATTGCAGCAGATATATATCGTCCTGCAGCAATAGAACAACTTAAAACTATTGGTAAAGAATTAAATGTTCCGGTATTTAGTGAAGAAAAAAAAGTTTTAGAAATTGTTAGTGATGGTATAAATTATGCTAAAGAAAATAATAATGATTATATAATTATTGATACGGCAGGTAGACTTCAAATCGATGAAGAATTAATGCAAGAATTAAAAGATATTGACTCAACTGTTAATCCTCATGAAAAAATACTTGTTATCGATGGCTCTATGGGTCAAGATGCTATTAATGTAATTACTGGCTTTAATGATTCCTTAAATCTAACTGGTTGTATACTTACAAAACTTGATGGTAATACTAAAGGTGGAGTTGCTTTATCAGTTAGACACTTAACTCATATTCCGATTAAATTTGTTGGTAATTCCGAAAAGATGGATGGTTTATCAGAATTTTATCCAGAAAGAATGGCTGATAGAATTCTTGATATGGGAGATATCCTAGAAATTGTTAGTAAAGTAGAAGATGTTATAGATGAAGATGTTGCAAAAAAACAAGCAATAAAAATGAAAAAAGGAACATTTGATTTAGATGATTTTTTGCAAACATTAAAACAAATAAAAAAACTAGGACCTCTTGAAAATATTTTAAAAATGCTTCCCCAAGCAAGAAAAATGGGACTTAATAATATATCAATTGATCCTAAAGAATTAGCTCATATTGAAGCAATTATTTCTTCAATGACTTTAAAAGAAAGAAAAAATCCAGAGATTCTCAAAGCAAATAGAAAGCAAAGAATTGCTAAGGGGAGTGGCAGAAGTGTTGAAGAAGTAAATAGATTGTTAAAACAATTTGAAACAATGAAAGATATGATGAAAAGAATAAATAATGGTAACTTAAAAATGCCTTTTTAAGTTACTTTTTTAATTATTAAAGCATTCTTTTTAATACACTTTCATATTCATCCATACTATTATTGGGAGCGATTCCTAATTCAAGTATTCTTTTATAGTATTCTTTAGGTGGTAAAAATTTAGGAATTTTTATAATTTCATTTAATAAATTAAAAGTTTTATCTTTGTCTTTTAAATAAATCATATATAATTCAACTGCAATATTAAAACCTATAATATAACGATATTTTAATGCAGGATCTTCTAAACTATCTGGATTATAATTTTGAATTTCTTGTGCTTTGTTTATAATATCATTGTAATTTCTATAAGCATAAGTAATCGCAGAACTTCTATATTGAGTATGATAAAAGTAATCGTTACAAATAAGTTCAAAGAATATACTTATTATTTCATCAAATATAACATTTTCTTGTTGAAATGCTATATGATAATTTATTAAATCACTAATGCCATGACCTATTTCATGAACTATAATTGGTATATATGCATAATCATCATCTAAATCTTTATAAAAGTTGTTGCATATTATAATCATTATTGGAGTGTTATTAAATGCCCAAAATACAGTATATGCTCCAAATTTATAATCTTTATTTTTATATAAGACAATTTCATTATTTTTTAGCATATTCATAAACATTTCATAAAATTCTTTTGTTGTAGCATTTTTAAAAAAGTCATGAACTAAATTTAATAATTTTTTTAAAGATAAATGATTAGGTTTTGTTTCTATGTCTTCTGTAACTTCCTGCCTTTTACTAATATTTTCTAGTGTATGAGATAAAAATGAATACCTCGTTAAATATTGCATATATTCTTCTTTTTGTAAATGTTGTTCAAACCATATTAAATTATCATCAAAATTTATTTGATAGATAAATCTTAAAGTTGCTAGGGCTGCTGCGTTATTTGGGTCACCTTTTAATATATTACGGCATTTTTTAAGTATTTCTTCATAATTTATTATCATATTTATCCCTCATTTAAGTAAATATATTAACACAATTTGTACTTTTTTTAAATAAATTACTTTAATATATTTTTATTTTTTGTTATAATCTATGTAGTATAGGTGATATAAATGGCAAAGGAAAATGTTAGAAACATTTTATTAGCAATTATATTTGTATTAATATTGATAGTAATAGCACTTTTTATAGGTAGATTTACTTATTCTTATTTGGGTGCTCAAGTAGATGAAATACTTGAAGGAGAAGGAGAAGTAACAGCAACGGGAGATACAATAATATTTAGTAAAGGCAATGATTTATCAATAAATGCATCAACAGATAATTTTTATACGGGAAGTGGAAATTTAACAGATACAACTAATCCTCAAGTAAGATTAATAGCAAGTAATAAAACAAATAATGCAAGTAGTACTTATACTGTAGGATTTAGAATAAATGAAAATACATTTACATATTCAACAACAAATAATACAGCAGAATTAATACTTACCATAAGAGATGAAAATGGTAGTATTGTTCAAAGTAGTAGTGATACACTTAGTTATGTAACAGTAAATGGAGTATCAGGCTTTGATATAACAGAAAAAACAGGAACTTTTAATGTTGTTATAGATCATCCAATAAGTACAACATCATCAACAACAGGGATAACACATACCTGGACATTTACATTAACATTTGTTAATTTAACAAATGACCAATCAATAAATGAAGATGCAACACTAGATATAGATGTAATACTTCAAAAAGATAGAATTGGACAAACAACAACTTTAGCTGGGTATGTAATTAGCCAATATACTGGAGTAGATGGTGAAAACAGTATTTATTATCACGATGCTGATTTAGTAAATGGAGCAGGAGATAACTCATATAGATATAGTGGAGCTAATCCAAATAACTATGTATGTTTTGGAAGTGAAGAAGAAATATGTCCAGAAGATAACTTATACCGCATAATTGGAGTATTTGATGATAATGTAAAAATTATTAAATCAACAAGTTATGGAAACTATCCTTGGGATACAAGTGGAAGTAATACATGGAGTACATCAAGTATAAAGAGTATTTTGAATACCAATTATTTAGAATCATTAGGTGCAACATGGCAAGATAAAATTGTAACATATAAATGGAGTGTTGGTGGAGGCCATTATCAATATTTAAGAGATGTTAATGCCCAAACAGCATACAATTATGAAGTAGGAAGTAATTCAAGTGACATAACGGATACTATGAAAGCAGGATTAATGTATGTAAGTGATTATTATTATGGAGCAACAAATACATATTGGACATATCCAGGATATAGTTATAGTGAAGAAATTTTTGATTATAGAGCTGCTATTGAATCAAATTGGTTATATATTGGTTCTGTTGAATGGATAATTCCGTGTCGTACTGATACTACAGATCGTGTGTTCGCTATTGATGGAACGGGTTTTGTTGGTAATACTAGTGTAACTGCTTCGTTTGTGATTAGACCTGTTTTCTATCTAAATTCAAATGTTTTATATGTAAGTGGAGATGGAATTAGTAATGATCCATTTAGAATTAGTTAAAAATTATAGGAGATAAAAATGGCAAAAGAAAATGTTAGAAACATTTTATTAGCAATTATATTTGTATTAATATTGATAGTAATAGCACTTTTTATAGGTAGATT
>CALVKC010000036.1 GCA_944332505.1 uncultured Bacilli bacterium | reverse complement strand
ATAAATCAAAAAAAATATAAATAGAAAGGGATCAATCAAATAGATTAATATTTCTATAAGATTGATTATACGTGAATTGTATGAATTACTATATAAAATATTATAGAAAAGAATATATAAATAAAAGTCAAAAAAGATATAATAACTAGAATAAAGGGGGAAACATGTTTAGAAATTTGAAAATTACATCTTCAAAATTTTTATGCAGCATATGTTTTTCATTATGTTTTTTTACTTTTATGTTGATTGAAGCTTTTATTAACGAACGCAGTGTTATTTTTTTTGGATGTAATGTTGTAAATATTGTATATACATTAGGACTAGTTTTTACAGGATTAGGATTTTTATCTTTTTCATTTTTATGTAAGATTTGTAAATCAGAAAAATTAAAGAAAATAATAATGTTTATTAATTGCACACTATGTCTTTTAGTAAATATTATATTAGCATTATCTAACCAACCTATTGTTTTTTTAATAAGTTCAATGTTAGCACTATTATTAACGGGTAATATAAGTTCATACATATATTATAAAATGGCTATAAATTTTAAGGATAGCAAATATACTGGAAGAGTAATTGGTATAGGAATGGGTATAGCAATTATTTTACAATATATAGTTCAAAATCTAATGCCACAAACAATTATTTTTATAATAAGTATATTATTAAATATTATATTTGTTATATATTATATGTTTAGAAAATCAAAAGATATAAACTCTAATAATGTAATTGCAAATTTTTATAGTATAGAAAATAATGATAAAATGATTAATGCACTAATAATTGCAGTTATTTTAATGAGTCTTGTTGCGGGGATGATTGATAGTGTATTAACATCATTTAATGCTACAAAAGAATATGACATATATAATGGAGTAAGATTATTTTATGCACTAGGTTTAGTTCTTGCTGGATTTATTGCAGATACAAAAAGTAGAATATATTTACCACTTGCAACACTTTGTGCAATATTACTATCATCAATTTGCATATTTTTCTTATCTGAAGAAATTAGTTATTTTGCGGGGACAGCGTTAATGTATTTATACAGTGGTTTTTATGTAATATTTTTTACTATAATGTTCCTTGATTTTGCTCCGAATAGTAAATGCCCAGAGTTATGGGCAAGTATGGGACGCATTATTCGTAGTTTTACAGTTGCAGCAACAATAATACCAGCGATAAATATATATAATGCTGTAGGAAATATTGCATTAGCTACAATAAGTTGCTTACTTTCAATTACAATTATGCTTGTATTATTACCATTTATTAGTAAAACAGTTAATTATTCAAAACAATCAAATAATCAATTTAACAAATTAGAAATGATACCACAAGAACGATTGAAATTATATGCTGAACATTGCTTACTTACCCCTCGTGAAACAGAAGTATTTGAAAAACTAATTACGACTGATGATGATTTACAAGGAATTGCTGATAGTTTATATATATCAAGAAGAATGGTTCAACGATATGTTACTTCAATTTATGAAAAAACGGATACAAAAACACGTCATGGACTATTTCAAAGTTACATTAATTTCACTATAAATTAATTTTAAAAGATGATAAAAACGTTATCATCTTTTTATATAAAATAATTATTTTATAAACTTTTTTATCCTCTAATAAAAAATGGCACACATACGAACTATACAATTGCTATCTTTTTTAATATAATTTACTAAAAAGAAGAAGGAGGAACATGCATGAAAAAGTTTCTTTCGTTTTTCAACTACAGGGGAGGGTTATGGTTTTATATATCCTTATTTGGATTAACAGTATGTCCTACTATAATTTCAGCACTTGTAGTAATTATAAAAGGATCACTTTTAGGTGAAACAGGAATTTTCTTTACACAATTACTAGGCTTATTAATTGGTTGGATACTTTTTAGTTTTGCATTAGGATTTTCCTTAAATAAAGATTACACTTATAAAAAAGGATTACAACAATTACCAAAGCAATTATTAAATGGAGTTTTACCAATACTTGCAATTTATGTAATGATTGAATGGTTATTTACAATGTCTTTATCACAAATGCCATTGTCGGTATATATATTTGTATCATTCATTGAAACATTATTATTTATACCAGTTATCTATCGACTTGCTCTTTCTTCGAGATTAAATGAAGAAGACTTATTTTTAAAAGACTCAGCAATGTCATTTTTAATACACCATATAAAATTAAGTTTAATATCAATCCTTTGTTATTTTATATCAAAACAAGTTGGTGCATTATTATCCAATTGGTTATTTAACATGGAAATATTTATTCCTTTATCTAGACAATTTATAGTAGATATATTTATTGTTGCAATACAATGGTTAATATTACTTCCAGTTTTTAAACTAGCAACCAAAGAAATTACTAAACCAACAGATAAATTAAAAAGCAAAGAATATAAAAAACAAGACTTTAAAGAAAAACATATTAAACCGGGATTAGTAGTAGATTCAATATATTTTGTTATTTTCGTTGGATTTATGATTACTTGCATTTATAACATTCAAACAAATCCTAAAAATATAGATGGCTCAAATAGAGGATATTTAGCGATATCTTCAATAGATGATTGTATCGCTATTGGTGATGAAGCATTTGCTAACAATGATTATATAGCTGCATCTATATATTATGATTATGCTAAAACACTTATTGCAGCATGGCAAGGATATCTTTATGATGAAAATCTTTTACAAAAAACATTAAATACCAATGAAACTGATGCGGAAATAATTTTACTTTCGGCATTAGCAACAGATAATCCTGAAGGTTATATAAAATATTTTATCAACAAAGAAGTTGATACAGATTATTTACTAGAAGCTTTAATTTCATTTGATGGCGTTAAAGGCAAACGTAAAGCACTACATCAATTAGTAAGTCGTGGTATAGTTCAAAAACGTTTTGTATTTCCAAACACTTTAAGTAAAAAAGAACTTGCTGATTTAGAAAAAGCAATAACTATAGCAAATCGTTTAATAGAAAGACGCAGTATAGTTGAAGCATATTATTATTTATTACGGGAAGGAAACACTAGTACAAAAGCAGTTCAAATAGCATGTGATCTTGCCAATAAATATCCTGATGATTTTTATTTACAAACCTATGCGACTGAGATTATGTGGTACACTACTGAAGCTGGTGGTAATTATATAGATGAAGATATATTAAATAGGTTTGCTCAAATGCTTACCCAAAACACTACTAAAGAAGAAACCGATAAGATTTTGGCTGTAAAATTTTTTGTTTCAAGAATATATATGAATACATCAAGTAGTGAAAAAGCCCTTGAATTTTTTGATAGTTTTTTCCCTGAAGTTACCAATTCTGAAACAGATATGATTAAAATATCATTGCTTCACAATGATAGACAATATGATAAAGCATTAGAACTTGCTCAAGAATATGCTAAAAGTAATCCTGATGATGTAGCAAACAACAGTTATCTTGCGGTTGGCATGTTACCTCGTGATGCTGATGTAGCAATTGAAAGTGCTTTAAGATTAGCAAACACAATTAAAACCTCAAAAGATGCAGAAGAAATAGCAGCAGCTGATGCAGGAATTGGAGTATTTTTTGAATATATATTTGGTTATTACAATGCCCCAAATTCTAAATTTTGTGGATACAAACAATTTTATTCATCGGAATTTAGTGAAGAACAAAAGCAAAAATTACAAGATGATTTAATAATTGGTACCTATCTTAAATTTAAGGAATCTAAAGATTATAATGAAGGTATTCAAATAATTAATGAAGTTATTGATAAATATCAAAATGTTCCATATGCTCTTTATGAAAGAGGGTATTATGAAAATAAATTATCACAATATTCTGAAGCTTTAGATGATTTAAAGAAAAGCTTAGAATTAGATCCTTTAAATGCATTTGCGTATATAGCACTTGCTGAAGCATATGAAGGAGTAGGAGATTATGCTAGTTCATTAAAAGCAATTGAAGAAATGGATTTAGTACTTGATGAATTAAATTATTCACCTACGATAAATGAACGGGGAATTGCTGTATATATAAGTGTATTTTTAAATAACACTAAACATGCTATGTATGAAGAACGCACGGATTCTCTTTTGAATAATAACGATCAAGGAGGTAAGTGACATGACAAAAAAAATGATTATAATTATTACAGCAATAGATTTTATATTTATATTAATAAATGGTTTTACATTATTTGGAGTTATAGCACTAATACTTTTAGTTGCATCATTTATAGGAATACAATTTTTTGAAAAAGGTTTTAATGGAAAAATGCCTCAATTTTGTCTAGGTGTATCAATAGTAGCATTGTTACTTGGTACTATTTTGGGAAACCCATCAACATTAGTATTTAGTGATGCAACAGATATAGACCAAGAAATATTAGAAGAATATTATGAAAAAAATCATATTCCAGATGCTAAAACAATTGCTCAAATAGAAAATCTTATTGAAAATGAAAAATATGATGAAGCAAAAAATATTATAAATAAGTTACCATATTGTAATGAAAAAATTAAATTACAAGGAAAACTATTACTTGCTCAAGATGATAATTACAATGCCGGAAATACACTATCTCAAATAAAAAATAAAGACAAAGAAAGTTATGAAATGTTATTAAGAGCAAGATTATTTCAATACAAAGGTAAAGTAAATAATACAATTTGTGATATTGCACAAGATGCAGCGTATGATTATCCTTTTGAACCATATTTTATGTACATGGCTGGTTACACATGTTATGAAACAGATAAATACATTCAAGCGGCGTATTATTTAGGAAAAACTTTAGAGATGGAACCAGATAATCCATATGCCAATTACTATTATGCTTTAACTGCCTATGTATTAGGGGATAATGATCAAAGTTTAGAATATCTCGATTATGCATTAAAATGTGCTAAAAATGAGGGCGGTTATGAAGAACTTATTGACTCCATTTCAGAGTATAAAACTCTAATTAAGGAGGGTAAAGAATGAAAAATAAACTACTAAGGGAAAAAATAAATTTTTTATTAGTTATTATTACATCATATAGTATTTTTTGTCTTTCAATATTAAATGCTAGTGCCCAAACTTTAGGTAGTGCTCATAGAGATTATGTAAATTCAACTAATTCAAATGTTGATGGACATACTGCATCTAGCCAATGGCGAGTTCATGATCGAGCTAACACAGGAAACTTTGCAGAAGATTTAAAACAAGAATGGCAAAATTTATGTGATTCATTTAATTTTAAACCACGTGATGATTCCACATCTAATAATATGAAACCAGTTGATGCCGTTAAACCATTTATTCAAAACAAAATAAAAGATGAAATAAAAAATACAAATTTAAATGATATAACAGATGCTATTAAAAATTTTGGTAGAAACAGTGATAGTTTAAAAGATGCAAGAGAAAATAGCAACCATGGTAATGAAATTAATTATAATAATCTAGTGGATAAGGCAAACAAATATATTAATACAACAGAAAATATAGTTACCTTTACCAATTCAGAACACACTCATTCGTTTATGAGATGGACACATTATACTTTAAAAGGAATGGGTCTTGGAACATCAAATATAAAACAAGCAAGTGCAGCAGATGCAGCAGTAAGTAATATGTTAGACCTTATGGGTAATGATGTATTTACAAATTATATGAATACTCACACTAATAAACCACTAGATCTTTTAGATGGTATAACTGAATATGGTGATAATATAGCTTATAAGATGATGTCAAATACATTTACGCCACAAGATATTGTAGGCCCCGACAAAGATGGAAGTCATGGAGCTTTAACAAGACCATTACCAACAATAAATGAACAAAACAATAAATTTTTACGAGAATTAAGTATTATTAAAAAATTGCCACAAGATATTTTTGATTACTTTACAAAGAACTTTATTAAAGATCTTGGTAAATTAGTTAACAAGTCATGGGATAGTTTATGGAAAAAGTTTTCTGATTTATTTAAAACAGACACAAAAAAGAAAACTGGACCTGGTGATGCGAGAAACCTTCCGGTTTTACAAACGGCAATTAAACCAAATATTTATCTATATCCAACTGAAGAAGAAGAGATAATTGTTCAATTTAAAAATCCCGAATTACTTGAAACTGTTATACCAGAATATAAAGGATTTTGGCAAGCAACAGCAAAACCAAATGGGAACCTTTTAGTGGATGGAGAAAATTATGGATATTTGTTCTATGAATCAGACACTTCAGCATTACATATGCAAAAAGAAGAAGGCTGGATTATAAAACCAGAGACAAAAACTCAACAGTTAGCTGAAATTGCAACAAAATATAAATTTAATGAACAAGAAACAAAAGATTTTGTTACCTTCTGGTGTACAAGACTTGATAATAATGTATCATACATTATGTATCCACAGCATACAGCAACAATAGATGCTTTAATGCCTATGGAAGTTACTCCAGTACCTGATACCATTTTCCGAGTATGGTTCTTATTTGCTCCGGTATCTAGTGATTTAGACACTTTAAAAGATCCAATAATTAGTCCAATAGAACGAAATGGATTTACAGTAACAGAATGGGGTGGAATAGTTATGGATTAAAAATATATATAAAAATATATTAATAGAGAATAACAAAAATGCTAATTAATAAATATCAAAAAATCAATTTAAAAGAGAGGAGAATTATGAAAAAAATAATGATTTTAACCCTAATGCTAGTAATGATGTTTTCACTTACTGCATGTGGTAATAAAGAAAAGAATAATACAAATAATAATGAACAAAAAACAATTACAGATTTAGGATTTAAAGATGTTAAAGCAATACAAAATTTTGTAGATAATTTTAACAATAAATATCCTGGATATTATGCATACATGGTAGAAAGTGATGCAAACACTTTAGAAGGAACTACTTTTAGTAGTCAAGGATATTCAGTTTATCGTATATTAATATGGAGCGATAGAAATGCCGAAAATAATAAGGATAGTCTAGGAGACTATAATGGAAATAGTCATTTTAACAACTTAAATATAAGACTTATTTACAATCCTTCAGGACAATTAGTTTTACTTAAAACATTATACTTAGTTAGTAACAGCGTGTCTTATTTTAAGAACGATGATCAAGCTACATATGATGCTATGATGGCTGTTTTAAATGAACTTTTTCCAAAAAATACTGAAGAACAAAATCAAAAAGTTTATGAAAATTTAAGATTACCTAAAGTTGAGGCTATTGATAGTTTTGAACTTAAAAGTAACTATGAAAGCAAAGTTGACTTAGTGGAAGACTTTATGACGCATTGTGGATATACTATTGGAGATTCAGTAAGCACAATATTAGAATATGACTTTAGTGGTGAAAACTATCGCTTAATAGTAAATCCTCTTGGTTCATATTCAAATAGTGAATATGTTATCAATTGGGATATAGCTTTTGCAACACCTGATGACTTTTTAGCATATGAATCAGCATTAACTATGCCATCTTAATAAATAAAAAAGTTATGAAAAAAATTAATTAGGTATTTATTAAAAGCATTGTTATTAATAAAAAAAGAATGTACAAATAATTAAGTACACTCTTTTTATTAAGTTAAAAATAATTCTTAAATGAAAAAATTATTCTATGTTTATAGGAAATTAAAAAAATATATAGTATAATAAGTATAAATTATAGAGAAAAGTAAAAAAGTATTTTTAACTAAAAGGATAGTGAAATTAAATGGATACATTTGAACAATTATTATATGAGACAAGATTTTCTACAAAAGAAACAATAGATAGAATTAAAACTAGGTATAGTGAAGAAGAATTAAAAGAATTAACGAGTATGCCTTTAGTAGAAAGAGAAAAGTTAATACAAAAATATTCACAAACAAATTTATCAAAAGAAGATTTAATGAAGAAAGAATTAAAAGAGTATTTATCTATACTTGTTTCATTAATAAATCAAGAGTATGGTAATTATATTCCTAAAGATAGATTAGATAAATTGAATAGTATGATTTTAAATGAAGGAATAATAGTAATAAATAATCCAGAAGATGATCACGATTTTAGTGCAGATATTAAAAATAGTAAGGTAATAGTTAATTTAGCAAAAATAGGTAAAACAAAAACAAATTATGATCCTGATATATTTACTCAAATAACAGCGGCAAAAGGAACCTTGCCACATGAATTGTTTCATATAATAATTCAAATGTTAAAACCAGAAGAAATAGCAGATGAACGAATGGTTATTAATTTATCAGATGGTAGTACAATAACATCACGAGGCATGGTAGGTTTTATGCTTAATGAAGGTTTTGTAGAAAAATTTTCAAATGAATTTTGTCAAAAATATGGATTATATTATTCGATAGCACCACAATATATACCTTATGTAGATATTTGTAATTATTTTATAAAACAGAATCCTAAAATTAACGCATTTACAATATTTTCGTTAGATGAAGCAGATTGTATAAATTGTTTAAATGAATATGAGAAACAAAAATACTATTATTCTGAAGCAATAAGTTATGCAGTAAGGCACAAAAATAAAAAAGCTGAAGATGTACTTAGCTCTCATATTGAAAAAGTTGAAATTGATTTAGAAAAAATACCACCAGAAAGGTTGGCAGAATTACAAAATTATTATAACCAAAAAAATATTAAATTGCTTGAAACAATGCAGATAAGTAATAGTTTAAATTTATAAAAAATAAAACAAAATTAATCATTTGTATTTATTTTGATTTTTTATAATTCCTAAAACTATTTTAAAATCATTGTTTTTTTAATAATCTTGGATTGCCATCCTTTTTGCCTCTATCATTATCATCAACAAATGCAATTAAATTTTCTTTTAAGTGTGGAAGAGGTATTTCACCTATAATGCTTTTTACGAGATTAACAGCATCCTTCATAATTTCTTCATTTTTTTCTGAAACAGGTTGTTTTTGATAACAACTAGCAAATTCATTAATTAATGGAATAACTTTTTTAATTAATTCATCAATTAATTCTAAAGTAATATTACCTTCCATTATAGAAGTATATAATTCTATATCGTTTTGTTCAATTAATTTTGAAAGATTAGCAGATTTATAACCACTGCGCCTAATAAAATTTATACTAAATTTATTAAGTTGTGAATAAGGTTTTAACCTTAAGAGATATTTTCCATTAATTTTACCATTACTTTTATGCGTTCTAAATTCTATGAGACAACTATCAATGTCACCATTTTCGTTGAAACATAATTCAATAAAAATTGAAGACCCATCTATTATCGGACCAATAATTTTTTTCCTTTTGTTTCCATTTTCATAGATTATATTTAAACCATTACAACTGATTTCATTAAAATAAGAACTATTTCCTACTTGCAATTTGTGATTACAAAAATCTTTAAAAGTTTCTAATTCAAACCCTCTATATAAAACATTATATGCGATTCTATAGTTAATCCCACTATTAGATTTTTTAAATCCTTTTGGTTCTTTAAAAAATTCGACATTTCCATTTCTTGAAAAAATTATACTTCTAGATGTTTTTAAAGAATCAATATCTAACCATGAAATAGTATCAAATTTACTAAATAATTCGGGTAATGAAGCCTCATTATCATAAACATCTGATGATGTAATATCATTTGAGGTAGAATCAGATCTAATATCACCATTTCCAACTTTTTGTACCCAAGATTCTCCCCAATTTGTTAAAATTGTTTCTGCTTCACACATTTCATCAACTAAGGCAGAAATTAATATATTATTTAAACCATTTTCACATACATAAATATTATTTCTTTCTTTACTATATTTAATACTATTAAATACAGATAAATCTATATTATTAGATAAATGTAATTCTAAATACTTCTTATTGTAAAAAAGAATTTTTAAAGAATCTACAATTTTATCTATAGCATCTATCATTTCTTTTTTAGATTCAAAACAATCATCTTTTAGTTGTACATGTACCCTTATTTTATTTTCATCAATAGATGGAAAAATATATATAGAACCAACTATAGTTTTAATGTTTCCATAAATTGTTCTAACTACCATAAAAATTTGTTGACAATTTAAACTATCAAAATCTTCATTATTTATTCCTAATGAAACCAAAGTGTTTTTATAGGAATCATCATACTTAACTAAAGTATATTTATTTTTTCTTCTACTTAAATCACCATTTTCATAACTCATATTAATTATCTCCTTTGGTTTATTATTATAATATACTACTAATTAAAAGTAAAGAATTATAGAAAAAAGCATTATAGAAAAAAGTGTTAAAGCTTTGTGAATTATAGAAAAAAGTGCCGAAGTATAGTATAATTTAATTAAAGAAATTATTACTATGAGGTAAAAAATGAAAAAAAATATTAATTTTATATTTGGCATGTTAAATAAAAAAAAGGTATTTTTATGTTTATCTATTGAAGCTTTTTTAGATTTTA
>CALVKC010000035.1 GCA_944332505.1 uncultured Bacilli bacterium | reverse complement strand
ATACTTACATTGGGTATTTTTATTTTTATTTTATCAAATAACTCTTTGTATTCTTCTTTGTTGTATCGACGATTCATCCTCTTAAGTATTTCATCACTGCCTGATTGAAGTGGTAAATGGATATATGGCATAATATTTTCATATTTTGCAATTATATCAATCATTTCATCAGTAAAATTCCAAGGGTGACTTGTTACGAATCTTACTCGAGGTATACCTATTTTAGCAACTTCTTCAAGAAGAGTTGCAAAATTATAGCCATAATCTAAATCTTTACCATACGCATTAACATTTTGACCTAATAAAGTTATTTCTTTATATCCTTCTTCTTTTAATTTCTTTACTTCTTGAATGATATTTTCTATCTTTCGGCTTCTTTCTCTACCTCTGGTAAATGGTACAATACAGTATGTACAAAATTTATCACAACCATATTGGATATTTACCCAGGCACTTATCTTAGAATCCCTTTTATATTTAATATTTTCATTTACTTCGTTGCTATTAGAATATACTTCAATCATTTGTTTACTATTTTGTTTCATTATTAATTTAGGTAATTCATTTATGTTGTGTGTTCCTATTACTATATCTATATATTTATGATTGTTAATTATTCCTTCAACTTCATTTGGTAATTGCATTAAACATCCACATAAACAAATTATTAAATCTTTTTTTGTTTGTTTTAAATGTTTACATCTTCCTAAATAACCAAATACTTTGTCTTTAGCATTTTCTCTTATAGCACAAGTATTTAATACTACTATATCAGCTTGCTCTAAAATATCAGTTTTTTCATAACCTAGACTTTCTAAATAATACCTAATTTCTTCTGAATCATGAACATTCATTTGACAGCCATATGTTCTTAAAAAATATTTTTTGCCCTTATATATCGGTTTTAAATCTAATAATTGTTCTTTATAATCTATTTTTACTTTTTTTCTATCTCTTGCTATACATAAATCAGGTTTGTTCATTATATTACCTCGCTTTACCCAACTATTTTATCATATAGCATTATTTTTGTAAAATAAAAGAAAACAAATTTAAGGTGCAGGATTATTTGTTTCCTTTTATTTCTTATTTTATTTATAAATCCAAGTGGAAAGCGGGATTATTACAGGGATATCATAAAAAATAAGAGTGAAAATAGTGTTTTAAGAATAGGTTGTAATTTATAAAAATGAAAAAATACCTTTACCAAAACCCGCTTTCATAATCATTGTATCAGGTATTTTTTGTATTGCAAGCGTTTCGACAAAACTAGACAAAACTTTTAATTATTTTCTTTAATTCTTTCTAATTGAGCATCTTCTTTTTCCATTGTAAACTCCATTAAAATGTTTCTTACTGCTCTTGAATTTAATACTCTATATATATTATCACTGTAAATATAGCCATCTACTCCATTTTTAATATCATTTAATATGGTTAATACTTTATCTATTATTTCTTCACCACTCAAATTATCAAAAGCTCTTGTATATGTATCTTTAATATCTATGGTTTTTCCATTAAATGTAAACCATATAACTATTGGTTTTTCACCTTCATAATATCCTACAAAGTAATTGCCCGATGGATTGTGAGTTTGTTCTAAAAAAGCATTTTTTTCTTCTCTATTTCTATCATCTTCTAATAAAAATTCACCTTTGTCTATTATATATTCCATTTTCTTCTTGCGGTGATACCAATTATATAACGCAATTATTATATTTGCGTAGGGTAAAAAATTATATGCTTTATTATAAGACATTTCATAACTTAATATATCCGCGGATGATTTACTAAATTCTTCATCTAAAAATAAATCATCAAATTCTTTAAAATTTAATCTTTCTAAATAATTATTTAACTCATTACTTGATATAGCTGTTGATAAATATATTAACATCATCATTAGTGCTTGATTCATAATATCACCATTTACATATATTAACACATTTTTCTCATAAAAAAAATAAATTTTGCAAATTTGCAAAACTTATTTAAATTATTTTATAACTTCTAAACCTCCCATGTAAGGTTGTAATACTTTTGGTATTTTTATGCTACCATCTTTTTGATAGTTGTTTTCTATTAATGCAATTAATGCTCTAGTTGATGCTAGTACTGTATTATTAAGAGTGTGAACATAATATGTGCCACTATCACCCTTTGTTCTAATTCCTAACCTTCTTGCTTGAGCATCTCCAAGATTGGAACATGACCCTACTTCAAAATATTTTTGCTGTCTAGGACTCCATGCTTCTACATCACATGATTTTACTTTTAAATCTGCAAGATCTCCACTACAACATTCTAATGTCCTAACTGGAATATCTAAATTCCTAAATAATTCAACTGTGAAACTCCACATTTTGTTATACCAATCCATAGATTCTTCTGGTTTACATAAAACTATCATTTCTTGCTTTTCAAATTGATGAACTCGATATATTCCTCTTTCTTCTAAGCCATGTGAGCCAACTTCTTTACGAAAACACGGAGAATATGAAGTCATGGTTATTGGTAAATTTTCTTCTTTTACTATTTCACCTTTGAATCGTCCAATCATTGAATGTTCTGAGGTACCAATTAAATATAAATCTTCTCCTTCAATTTTATACATCATTGCATCCATTTCCGCAAATGACATTACTCCTGTTACTACATCACTTCTAATCATAAATGGTGGTATGCAATATGTAAAACCTTTTTCAATCATAAAATCTCTAGCATAAGCAAGCATAGCACTAGAAAGTCTTGCTATATCACCAATTAAATAGTAAAAACCATTGCCACTTGTTCTTCCCGCGGCATCTTTGTCAAGACCACTTAGCTTTTCCATTATTTCAGCATGATATGGTATTTCAAAATCAGGTACTATTGGTTCCCCAAATCTTTCTAATTCGACATTTTCTGTATCATCTTTACCTATTGGTACTGATGCATCAATAATATTGGGAATAACCATCATTCTTGACTTTATTTCTTTTTCTAAATTTTCTTCACTTTCTTCAAGCTCTTTAATTCTTTCATTGATTCTACTTACTTCTTTTTTTATATTATTAGCTTCTTCTTCTTTTTTATCACGCATTAATGATCCAATATCTTTACTTAATTCGTTTCTTTTAGCCCTTAGATTGTCCCCTTCTAATTTGTATTCACGATATGTTTTATCATATTCATATACTTCATCTACTAATGCTAACTTTTCATCTTGAAATTTCTTTTTAATGTTTTCCTTTACTAAATCACGATTTTCTCTGATTAATTTAATGTCTATCATTTTAATCTTCCTTTCTTTATATATAAAAAAGGTAATACCAAGGAGTGCTTATAGCACGGTACCACCCTTTATTACTTGTTTTAGATAACGGTATCACCCGGAATTTTTTAATTCACTAAAAGGTAGATTCATTATACTCTATTTATTAGTTTGCACCAAACACTAATTCTCTTAAAAATAAATGTATAATTACTTGTCCTTTATCTTCGTTTTTCATATATAATATAACATATATTTACTAGTTTTTGCAACTAAAATATGGACAGTCTTTGTTTATTTTAGTAAAATATTTTTATGGTGATATAATGGATAAGAAGTATCTTTATATTTTAGATGATTTTGGCAGAAAAATTGAATATGAAATAATTTTAGCTTTTAAGTCCGCCGCAAATAATAAAAACTATGTTGTATACACAAACAATGAATATAGTGGTGATTCTCTAAATTTATATGCATCTATTTATTATGATGATTTTTCTAAATTAGACTCAATAGATTCAGAAGAGGATTGGAATATTGTAGAAAACAAATTAAAAGAATGGGAAAATAATTATGAATAAATTGTTTGATGTCGATATAATTTATTATTTTAAAAAAAATTTTACTCCAAAATATAATCTTAATAGAAAAAAATCTAAAGCAGGTAAAGTCCTTTTACCACCAGAATTAACTAAAAGGTACGATGAAGTTAATTTGGATTATTTAGCTAAAAGTGAATTTTTAAAATATGTTGAAGAATTTAAAAATGTTGTTATTAGAAATATTAATCCAAGTAATTTAACTAATTTTTATAATAATATTAATAATTTAACAATTACTACTGCAAATTATGATTTGTTAAAAAAATTATTAGGTAAAAATATTTCAGCTACTTATAGTACTAAAACTAATAAAATTAAATTAAATAGCAATGGTCAAGAAAATGAATCAATATTTCATGAACTTTTTCATATGGCTAGTGCAGTTTTTAAAGGAAATACTTTATATGCAGGGTTTAAACAAAAAATTTTAAATAGTAAATTTGAAATTGGTACAGGTATTAACGAAGGATATACCCAATTACTTACTGAAAGGTATTTTTCTGATAAACCTAATACTAAATATTCATATCCTTTTGAAAAAGATATTGCTTTACAATTAGAAAAAATAATTGGTGAAGATAAAATGCAAAAATTTTATTTTAATGCCAATTTACTAGGATTAATAAATGAATTAGAAAAATTTGCAAGTAAGCAAGATGTTCTTGATTTTATTACTAATTTAGATTTTATTTGCAAACAAAGTAATAAACTTCTTTATTTACCTAAACATAAAGATTTAATTGTTAGTAAATTATCTCAAATTACAACCTTTTTATTTAATGTGTATAAAAATAAATTAAATAAATTTTATAGTAAGGGCATAATTAGTAAAAAAGAAATGATTGTTAGTTTACAAACTTTTGCTGTTTATTTAAAAAATTTATATTATATAAAAAAAGATACATATATTATTAATAATAATGTAACTTTTGCTAATGGTGAGCCAATTTTAAATGTTGATATTCATGAAAAGTCAGTTCTAAAATAATTAATATTTTATTATTTAACTACAAATCTTTCTATCGTTCTAGTCCTTACTATACCTTCTTGGGCTTCTTTTAAAGTAATATAATCTGCTATCATACAAATGAAATTTACATATTCATTAAAATAGTCAGTTTCTTTTAAATTAGCAAATAATGGACTTTGAGTACCATTTAGTCTACTATCAATTAATGAATTTGCTGTTTCTAAATCAGATTTAGAAAATGCTAAAAATTTTTGTAATTTTTCTATTTGTAAATCGCTTAATTTTCCCCATACTAATTCTGGTTTATTTTCAATTATATATCTTATTATTTCATGTAATATAGTTTGACTATTAGTTAAAACCATTATTTTTGCTAATAATCCTTTGTCAAACATATTTTCAGATTTATATTGATAATATTCATATTGTCTTTTAACTTGTTCTTCATAAAAGTTTAAGGCAAATTGAATTTCTTGAAGTTTTACTTTTCCAACACCTGTTAACATAAATTCTAAAGCATTTTTTCCTTCAGGAGTTGTGTGTGAAATTAATTGTTTAATTTCTTCTATACTTCTACTTCTTAAAAGCATCGTAGTTTTATTCATACCCACTAAAGGATTAAATGTAATTAATCTTGACCCATCAATTACTTTATCAGTCTTTGCTAAATGTTCATTTCGATAATATCCTTTTACTCTATATAGTTCTGGATTTTTTCCTTTAGAATTACTTTCTTCTGCTCTTTCAATAACAGAATCTAATTGTTTTTTTAAGAAATCGTATCCTAAAGTATTTGGTGAACAACTTTCTAAATAATCTTGTAATTTTTGATAATCAGTTAATTCTTCATCACTAATTAATTTTAAACCTGCTATTTCATATTCACTTAATACAAGTTTTAAATACGAAAAATATACAAATGGATATGTTGTTATATCTTCTAGTCTTAACATATTTTCACTCCTTTTTTCTTTTTTTAGAGTATTACAATATTATATAATAATTTCAATTTTTGTCAACTCAAAAAAAAATAAAATTCAATTTTTCAAATTTTATTTTTTTATCTTAAATTTTATCTATTAACTTTTTTATACCTTCATATGGAAGAAAAGCGCAGGTTTTACGACTTGTATTTTTAGTATTTTCATAAACTATTGCTTCTTTAATTATCTCTTTGTCATATTCTAAATCATTTAACATATTAGATACATTTTCAATATATAACTTTGCTTCTTTAATGGTTTTTCCTTTTAAATTTTCACTCATTATTGATGCTGAGGAAATCGATATGGCACAAGCTTCACCATCATATGCTATATCCTCTATAATACCATTTTTTACTTTTACATATATATCTAAATTATCTATGCATGATGTATTTCTTGTATTTTCTTTTAAATAACTAGTATCATTTATACTTTTCTTGTTCCGAGGATTATTGTAATGATCAACTATAATGCTTCTACTATCCAAATTAAATCATCTCATCTTTCAATTTATTTAAGTCTTTTAATAATTCTACTAATTCATCTATTTCTTTTTCAGTATTATAAAAATATAAGCTTATCCTTAAGGTATTATTTACTCCAGTTGAATTTTTTGTTAACTTGGCACAATGATTACCTGCTCTTACACATATATTATATTTGTTTAAATAATATGCTACATCTTGAGCAAATACTCCTTCAACATTAAATGCTACTATTCCACTTTCTGATTCTAAATTTATTATGTCTATATGAGGAATTTTTACTAGTCTTTCTACTAAATATTCTCTTAGTTTCCTTTCTCTTTCTGCTACTATATCCATACCTATTTTATTTAAATATCTTATTGCTTCACCAAAACCAATTACTCCAGCAATATTTGGAGTTCCCGCTTCTAAACGAGTTGGTAAATCTTTTAAATATACTTCGTTAGGATTGTCAAATGATTCATTCATTCCCCCACCTAAATTGATGGGTATTAGTGATTCTAATAGTTCTTTCTTACCATATAATACTCCTACTCCAGTTGGACCTAACATTTTGTGTGCCGAAAAGGCTAAAAAGTCTACATCTAATGCTTGAACATCTATTTTTAAATGTGGGGCACTTTGAGCTGCATCTACTACTAAAAATATGTTGTTTTCATGAGCAAGTTTAGCAATTTCTTTTATTGGTCTAATATCACCGATTACATTTGTTGTTTGAGCTATGGCAATTATTTTAGTTTTAGGTGTTATTGATTTTTTTACATTGTCTATTGTTACATGTAAATAATCATCTAATGGTATAAAATTTACTACACAACCATAATCAGTTGCTAGTTTAAACCATGGTAATACATTTGATGCATGTTCACTTGTAGTTATTAATATTTCATCACCTGGCTCTACAATGTTTACAAAAAAACCATTAACTAACATGTTTAATGAGTCAGTTGCTCCACTTGTAAAAATTACTTCTTCTTTACTCTTGGCATTTATAAAATTAACTACTTCATCTCTAGCACTTTCATATTCTAAATCAACCTTATATGATATATCATAGTCTCCTCGATGAGCATTGGCACTGTATTTTTCATAATATTCTACCATTTTATCAATTACGCATTGAGGTTTTAAACTTGTTGCTCCATTGTCAAAATATATTATATCTTGTTTTAACATCGGAAAATCTTCTCTATTCATAGTTACCTTCTTTCTTTTCTATAATAACATATTCACTTATTTTCTTTACTCTTATAGCAAAGGCCTTGTCCAGAGCCATTATTTTAACATATTTTACACTTTTTTTCAAAAATTGCATTTTTTAAATTGACAGAAAATAAATTTGTTGTATAATTATAGATGTAAGGCATTTTTTGATTTCATATTTTTACTAAAGTATTAATTTTTTAATACTTTCTCATGCCTTACAAAAAAAGTACAAGTTTATCTTGTTCTTTTTTTATTGTCTTTTTCCTCTAAACGGTATTTTACATTGGTTGCTACTATGCTATATATAATAGAACATATTGGTACACTTAAAAGCATTCCTAAAACACCATTTATGCTTGCTCCAACGGTTACTGCTACTAATACCCATATCCCCGGAAGACCTACTGATTTTCCTACAACTTTTGGATATATTAAGTTTCCTTCAAGTTGTTGTAATATAATTATGTACATTACAAATATTACTGCTTGGATTGGACTTATCATAAATATTAAAAGTGCTCCAAATAAGGTTCCAATTAAAGAACCAAATACTGGTATTAACGCCGTAAAGCCTATTAATACTGATATTGTTGGAGCATATGGTAGTCTTAGACAAACCATTCCTATAAAACATAAAACTCCTATGATTATAGCTTCAATACATTGACCACTTACAAAATGTGAGAATATCTTGTTTGATAATGTGGCTATTTCATTGATTTTATCTATTCTTTTTTGAGTTAAATATGCTTGCATTAATTTCTTAAATTGATTGGATATTCTTTCTTTTTGGGCTAGAAAATATATTGCAAATACAAAACCAATTATTGTATTAACAAAACCTGTTACCACATTTGATGCTATTCCTAATGTCGTTTCTAATACTTGATTGCTATTATTCTTTATGTATTCTGTTAAATTATTACCTAAAGAATTTAATATTTCATCTATTTCAGTTACTATATTTGAATCAATTTGCCAATTATTTAATATATTTTCTATATTTTGACTATATATTGGTATGCTATCCGCAAATAATGCTATCGTATTTTGTAAATTGGGTATTATTAGTAATAGTAAAAATACTATAAAACTTAATACTAGTAGTATTGATAATACTAAACTAATTATTCTTTTAGTATTGATTTTAACATTCCACTTTTTTAACCATTTCTTTTCTATAGTATTCATTAATACGTTTATTACAAAAGCTATGGCTAACCCAACTATAAATGGCATAAATATCTTAATTATATAGGTTATAAAATGCCATATTTCTTTTATGTATATAAATGCAAAAATTAGTATTATCGCTGTTATGATAATCTTTTTTATTTCTTTTAGATTAATTGCTTTCATTATTTTAACTTTCTACCTTTCTTTCTAAACTGTTTAAATAGTCTATTACATTTTCAATTTCATAAACCGCAAATTGAGTATCATTTCCCTTTTCTTTTATAACTATTAGTTCATTTGTACTAAAGTCTTTAAATGTTAAACTATAACCTACACTTTCTATACTAGCATTTACATTTATACTAACTGTTGATTCATGTTCATCATTTATAATAGGATCACTTACTTTTTCTGATTCATAAATCTTTTTTACTAAACTATCCATTGCTTCTTTGGTTATATCTCCCGTTACATATAAACTTAAATTTTCATATTCATATATCCACTTATCACTAAGTTGATAATCTTCACTACAATAATTGTCATTTGCCATTTTAATTGATACTTTTCTTAAATATTTGTCATTGTTTATATCATAATCAATTATGGTAATAGCATTTTTTTCATCATAATAGTATCTACCATAACACTTTTCTAGTGTTGTTAAATATTCTTCTTTTGCTTTATTTAAACTATCATAACTCACCGGTGTTATAAATGATGCCATAAGGTCATTAGTTAAATTTTCAAAATACATAAATCTAGGTATAGGAATTCCTTCATCTAACATAAAATCTTCTACATAGTTTTCATTTATAAATGTTTTGTTAATACATAGTAAAAATGCTAATGCTACAATTGCAAATATGATTATTATTTCTATCAAGCCTAATAATAATTTAATTGATTTCATCTCTTACTCCTTTATTCTTCTATTAAAGATAAATTTACTCTTCCTTTATCTTTTTCTATACCACATATGTATACATTTATAATATCCCCAACTTTTAAAATTTCATTGGGATGTTTTATAAAATCTTTACTCATTTTTGATATGTGTACTAATGCATCATCATGTAATCCTATATCTATAAATGCTCCAAAAGAAGTTACATTTCTTACTGTTCCTTCTAAAGACATTCCTATTTGTAAATCATCTATCGTTAAAATATCACTTCTTAATGTCATTTGCTTTACTTCATCTCGAGGATCTATTACTCCATTTACTAAATTGTCCTTTATTAAATTCCATTTCTCTGTAGATATTTTGTATTTTTCTTCAATGTTTTCACTTGCTAGATTTTCTATAGCTTTCTTCATATAATCAGTTCCTACACTTGCAACATCTATATTATAACATTTAAGTATTTTTAAAACTATTTCATAGTCTTCTGGGTGAATATTGGTTTTATCTAATGGATTATCTCCATCAAATATTCTTAAAAATCCCGCTGATTGTTCAAAGGCCTTAGCATTGCTTTCTATTTTTTCAAGTTCTTTTCTTGATTTTATTTTTCCTTTGGTTTTTCGATATTCTAATATCTTTTTAATAATATTTTTGTTTAAACCAGAGATATAGTTTAATATGCTTTCACTTGCATTGTTTAAATTTACTCCTACTTTATTTACTACTTTACTTACTATGAAACTTAATTCTTCATCTAGTTCTTTTTGTTTTAAGTCATGTTGATATAAACCAACTCCTATGCTTTTGGGATCAATTTTGACTATTTCTGATAAAGTGTCTTGAAGCCTTCTTCCGATGCTTACTGCACTTCTTTGTTCTACCGAATAATCAGGAAATTCTTTTTTGGCTAAGTTTGATGCTGAATAGACACTTGCTCCCGCTTCACTCACTATAACAAA
>CALVKC010000034.1 GCA_944332505.1 uncultured Bacilli bacterium | reverse complement strand
TCTTTTTGGCATGGAATCTTTTCCATTCTATAACTTTCTATTAAAAAGTACTTGACTTTTAATAGTTAGTCACCTAACAATATTTTAAGATATAAACTTACATTTAGCAAGTTATTTTAATTTATTTTCTTTAGCCACATATGCATTAATAATTATTAATAAAATAATTATTGAGTCGTTAATGATTTAAAATTAGGATACAATTCATATTTGATGATAAAAAATAATTACTTTATCCATAATTTTATATAATAATTTTTATAATTTATATATTTATGGTAAAATAATTAAAAGGTGATAAATGTGGCAAAGATTATCGTTAATGTAAGATTATACATGCAAATTGAAATTGTTCATTTTAATATTGTAAGTTTATATTTAAACGATGAATTAGATGATGATTTTTGGGATTATGAAATCTATTGTGATGGTAAAAAGATTAAAAGATTTAATAATCCCGTATTAAATGAAAATAATAGTTTTGAATTTAAATTTAAATCCGAAGTGAAAGATAGAAAAGCAATTGCTAGTTTAACACTACATGATTTTTTTAAAAATTATGTTACTTTAGAAGATAATGCTAGAATGCATTTTATACCACTATATTCTAATAATTTAGTAACTGCACTTATAAGTAGTAATAAAATATATGTTGTTAAAAATAATGGTAGTACTTTTAAAGAAGAAGATTTTAGTGCGATATTAAGCATATGGAATCAAATGTTAAGTGATTACATTGATGATTATGGTTCTGTTAGTTCTGAAAACGATCTTAAAACACTTACTACTGTTGATAATAGAATATATAAATTAAATTTTAAAGGTCTAAATTTTGAACAAGAAACTGTAGAAGAATTAGAAAGTATAAAATTAAATCATATATTACCTAGTTAATATAGTAATATAGTTAATTATATGGTAAAATAAAATACGAGGAGTAAAGATGAAGAAGTTTTTAATTATTATATTTGTTTTATTATTAATAGCTGGAGGAATTGGTGGATATTTTTATATTAAAGATAAAAAAGAAGAAGAGAGAATAGCAGAAATAAAAAAAGGCTGGTATGTTGAAGTATTAGTTGATGATGTAAACATAAGAGAAAAGGGTAGTACCGATAGTAAAGTTCTTGGAAAGACTAAAAAAGGAGAAGTATATGCCGTAATAGATGTAGATATTCTAGGCAATACTTATTGGTATAAAATAGATTACAATGGAACAAAAGCATTTATATATAACTCAAGTAAATACAATTATTTAAAAGATGTTAATAATCCTAAAGATATTGCAACACCTACAATAAAGTATTTTACAAAAGTTTATTATGCTAATTCTATTGATGATATAAATTATGACCATTTAGAGGTATGGGATGATAAACCAGGGTATGAAGTAACTCATAAAGTATATCATGAAACTGGGGTAGACATTAATGGTAATACAATTGATCAATATTGGATACAATATACTGTAACAGATAAAGTTGGCAAAAATAGTTCAAAAGTTCAAAAAATAGTATTTAATAAAAGGCCTAGTGAAGATAAAGTATATGATTTTAAAGAATTAGAACGTTAAAACTTATGAAAAACTTGTGAAAAACAAGTTTTTTAAGTTTTTATTTTATAAAATAAAAAACCCATTAAGGGTTAAAATATCTCTTTGGTGTCCCCTTAGGGATTCGAACCCTAGACCCACTGATTAAGAGTCAGTTGCTCTACCAACTGAGCTAAGGAGACAACTAAAATACAAGAATGATTATAACATCATATTGCACTTTTTTCAATAGATTATAGTCAAGTTTTTGTCAATTTTCTACATTTATATTTTATTATGAACTAGTTATTTTATATAATAAAACTAGGGTGGTACTATGAATAAAAAAATTATAATAATAGTTTTAGCATTATTTATTGTTGGTTTAGTTATCTTTTTTTTAAAACCAATATTATTTAAAAGCAATTTAGAAACAATTGAAAATAATGACAAAATAATAGAAATTAATTTAAATAAATTAGAGAATATTGATAATTACGTAAAGATTAGTAATAATAATATTTATATTAATAAAGGTGGTAAATATAATATAAGTGGAATATTAAAAAATGGAACAATTTATATAGATACTAAAGATGAAATAACAATAAATTTAAATAATGTAACGATGACTAATGAAGAAAATAGCATTATAGATAATCGTAAGTCAATGAAACTGGTAATTAATTTAGAAGATAAAACTAATAATGTTTTAAGTGATGGAAGTAATTCTGATGCTGTAATAAAGTCAAGTGGTGACTTATATATTGAAGGAAATGGAAAATTATTAATATATGCTAATAATAAAAATGGCATAAGTACTAATACTAATTTAATAATTAATAATGGATATATATACATAACTGCTAAAAATGATGCTTTAGAAGTAACTAAAGAATTATTAATAAATGGTGGTAATTTTATTGGAATAGGTAATAAAAATATGAAAGAGCCAAATGAATTATCTAAACAAAATACTTTATTATTAAACTTTACAGAAATTTTCCCTGAAAACATTACTTTTTCTTTAGTAGATAATTCCAATAAATATTTATTAAATTTCATTTCATTAAAAGAATTTAAAACTCTTATATTAAGTAATAGTTATCTAAAAAAAGGAAGTTATCATATTTTAAACAATGCAATTTGTGATGGAAAAATAGAAAATGGATTATATATAAGTGGTAATTGTGATGGAGGAAATAGAGTAAATATTGGTATAACAGATACATTTAGTATAAATAATAAAAGTAATTGGTATGGTAAAAGAGAAATAAATATAATAACTCCAGATAATTTTGTTTAATTTATCTTTACAACCATAAAAATATATTGTATAATCTAAATACATTGATTAAATTAATCAATAAAAAAGTTAAAAAAACTATTGCAAAAACCGAAGAAATATTATAAAATTAAATAGGTTTTTCAATGGGCTTGTAGCTCAGCTGGTTAGAGCGCACGCCTGATAAGCGTGAGGTCGGAGGTTCAAGTCCCCCCAAGCCCACCATTTTTTTGGCCCGTTGGTGAAGTGGTTGAACACACATGCCTTTCACGCATGCATTCATGGGTTCAAATCCCGTACGGGTCACCATTTAAAAATCAAAGTCCTTAATGGACTTTTTTTCATGTTATTTTTATCCATAAAAAAATCTCTATAAAGAGATTAATTTTATTATATGGCGGAGTAGAGAGGATTTGAACCTCCGCGCCAACATTCGTCGACCTAAATCCTTAGCAGGGATCCCTCTTCAGCCTCTTGAGTACTACTCCATAAACTACTTATATATTTTAATATAAAAGCGGTTTATTGTCAATCAGCTAATGTTAAATTTCTAATGTTATCGATAAAATTTTGCATATTACTTAAACAATCATTATTATTTTCATCATAAGTTAACATAGAATCTACATTAATAGTAGTTACTTCATATTTTTCAATAATATTATTAATTTTATCAGTATAATTATTATCTAAAACAAAAATAGCATTATAATTTTCCTTTTTAAATTCTTCAACTATATTATTATATGAACTATCAGTTAAAGTTTCTTCATCTAAGGAAACAATATTAAATCCATAATTTTCTAAAAATTTAAAAACATTATCACTAACAACTAAAGTATTTGTTCCTTTATTATCGGCTTCTTTACCTATAGCTCTTAGATCAGCATCTTTAATAGATAAATCTTGAGCTAAAGCATCATATTGTTTATCTACATAATCAATGATAGTTTTACTTTCTAAGTATTCTGTTAAATAATCTTTAATATTTTTAGCAAGCATTAAATAATTATTTGGACTCATCCACAATTCTTCAATACCATAATCGTAATTTAAACCATTAGATACATCAATAATTAATAAATTATCATTTTTATTAATTAAATCCTTAGCAATGTTTTTTTCATTACCTAAACCATTATATATAAATAAGTCACCTTTAGCATATTCTTTAATTTGCTTATCAGTTAAATTATAATTACTAATATCAGCTCCGCTTGGATAAATTGATTTTATAGTAGAATAATCACTATATAATGATTTAGTAAGGTATTCTATTGGATATACCGTAGTATAAATTGTTGCATCTTCCAGACTATCTTTTGTAAGACTACAACCAGTAATTACAAAAAGGGCTAAAACCCCAATTATTATTTTTAACAAATTTTTCATTTAATATTATTTTCACTCCTTACAGGATCATAACCGAATGCCCCTTTAGGGTGGCATCTTAAAATCCTTTTTATTCCTAAATGTATTCCTTTTATAACCCCAAAGTTTGAAATAGCTTGCACCATATATTCACTACAAGTTGGTGTAAACCTGCACATAGAATGACTATGTAATGGGGTAATTTGGTAAGCACGAATTAAATAAATACATAATTTTTTCAAACTTAACACCCAATAAAATTTTACTATAAATTTTAATATTTGTAAATTGTTTTTTAGACTATCCAAATTGTACAAAATTTGTTATAATTAGATATGATTGGATTTGATATAATGGAATTTTTAGGAAGATTTAATATTAATTTTAAAGATAAAACACTTTTACAAACGGCATTAACACACAGTAGTTATTCTAATGAACATAAAGGAGTAAGCAATTATGAAAGGTTAGAATATTTAGGTGATGCTGTATTAGAATTAGTAACTAGCGAATATTTTTATTTAAATACCAAGTTGAAAGAAGGTCAAATGACAAAAATGCGAGCAAGTTATGTATGTGAAAAAGCATTAGCAACATATGCCAAAGAAATTGGAATAGATAAGTATATAAGACTTGGTCATGGTCAAATAAATAATTTAAATGATACAATAATTGCTGATGTATTTGAAGCTGTTGTAGGTGCTATATATCTTGATCAAGGTTTTGATACCGTTAAGAAATATATTGATGAAATAATAATACCCTATATAGATAAAAAGATTGATTTTAATATTGATTACAAGACAAGATTACAAGAATTAGTTCAAACAGATAAAAAATCAGTAACATATGAAGTTATAAATGAATATGAAAAAAATCACAAAAAAACATTTGAAGTAGTAGTAAAAGTAGATGAAATAATATATGGAAGAGGAAAGGGATACAGTAAAAAGGAAGCAGAACAAAAAGCGGCCTTAGATGCATATAACAAGAGTTGCAGGTGATATTATGTTTTTAAAAAGTATAAAAGCTCAAGGCTTTAAGTCATTCGCGGACAAACTTGATTTAGAGATTAATCCGGGGATAACAGGAATAGTGGGTCCTAACGGTAGTGGGAAAAGCAATATAGTTGATGCTGTAAAGTGGGTTTTAGGTGAACAATCATTAAAATCCTTACGTGGATCTAATTCAATGAGCGATGTAATATTTAATGGTAGTGAATCAAGAGAACCTCAAAAAAGAGCAATGGTAGCATTAACTTTTGACAATTCAGATAAAGCGTTAAATAGTGAATTTGAAGAAATAGAAATAAAAAGAGTAGTATATATTACTGGTGAAAATGAATACTATATTAATAATACTAGGGTTCGTTTAAAAGATATATTTGATTTATTTATAGATTCTGGGGCAGGTAATCAAGCATTTAATATTATATCTCAGGGCAATGTAACAGATATTGTTAATGGTAAGGCCAGTGATAGAAGATTAATATTTGAAAGTGCTGCTGGAGTATTAAAATACAAAAAGAGGAAAGAAGAAAGTTTAAGAAAATTAGAAAAAACAGAAGAAAACCTAACTAGAATAGATTTAATCATTAATGAGTTATTACAAACATTAAAACCTCTAGAAGAACAAAGTAAAGTTGCTAAAAAGTATATTGAAATAAAAGAAGAATTAGAAAATACTGATATAGCATTATTAGTAAATGATATAACCAAGTTAAATACCGAATATCAAAATGCTAAGAGTAAAGTAGAAATATTACAAGAAAAAATAAGTACTATTAATAAAGATAATACATTTTCTAAATTAGATAAAATAAAATTAGAAAGTATTACTTTAGATGAAAAAATTACAAAATTAAGAGAAGAACTATTAGAAAAACAAACAAAAATAAATGAATTAGAAAGTGAAAAAAAGATTACAATAGAAAGACAAAAATATGAATTAGACAAAAAGACAATAGATAGTAATATAATTAGTTTAAAAGAAAAAGAATTAAGTTTAGAAAAAGAACTAGCAGTATTAGAAAAAGAAGTAAAAGACATAGAAAGCAATATAAAGACTGAATTAACAAAATTAGAAGATGTTAAAAATGAGTTATTAGTAAAAAAAGTAAAAAGAAGTACTACTTATAATAAATTAATGGAAGAAAGCAAAAAAATATATTTATGGGAAAATAAAATTAGTATATTAGAAAACAACATCAATAATTATGAAAACACGCCACTTGCAGTAAGAAATATTTTAAATAATCCGAGACTTAAGGGAATACACAACACGATAGGTAAATTAATAAGTGTTGATGACAAATATTTAGTTGCTTTAGATGTAGCATTAGGTTCAGCAACAAATTATTTAGTAGTAGATGATGAAGTTAGTGCAATTACAGCAATAGATTATTTAAAAGAGCAAAAATTAGGAAGAGCAACTTTTTATCCATTAAATATCATAAAACCAAGATATATAAATAAAGAATTAATTGATAGTATAAGAAATATCAAAGGTTTTATTGGTGTCTTTGCGGATTTAGTAGAATATGATTACAAGTACAAAAATATTATTGATAGAGAATTAGGTCAAGTAATACTTGTAGATAATGCTAGAACATTAAATGTATGTGGTAAATTAACAGACTATAAACATAAAATAGTTTCACTAGATGGAGAAATTCAATATGCGGGTGGATCAATAGCTGGTGGAACTAGTAAGAAAAATAGTATGTTAAATGAAAAAAGTGAATTAAATAAATTAAAAGAAGAATTAAACATATTAAAAATAAATAGTGAAGAATTAAATAATGAACTAACTAATTTTGATAAAGAAATATCAGAATTAGAAGAAAAAGAAAATGTAATTAATAAATATGTAATATTGTTAAATGATGAATTATTTAATAAAAAAACAAATTTAAGTCGTAATAATGAAGAATATAAAAATATAACTAGTGAAGTAAATGGTTTAAATGACATATTAAATAATAAATCTAATAAATATTTAGTTAAATTAATGGAAGATATTAATAATTTAATAAAAGAAAAAGATATAATAGAAAAAGATATTAAAAATTACAGTAAGAATAAAAGTGAATTAAATGATGAAATAAATGATTTAGAACACAAACAAAAAATAGCAAATAGTAATTATAATACAATAAATAATGAATTAAAAGAAAATGAAATTAAAATGGGTAAAATAGAAGTTAAATTAGATAATTTATTAAATAATTTAAGTGAAGAATATAATTTAACATATGAATACGCCAATTTAAATTACAATTTAGAAATAGAAATAAATTTAGCTAGAGAAAAAGTTAGTAAGTTAAAAAAAGAATTAAACTCTTTAGGTGAAGTAAACACTGGTTCAATTAAAGAATATGAAAGATTAAACACAAGATATGAATTTTTAAATAGTCAAAAAGAAGATTTAGAAAATTCAAGTAGTGAACTAAAAGAAATAATTAGTCAAATGGATGAAATAATGATTAAAAAGTTTAGAGAATCATTTAATAAGATTAAAGATGAATTTACAAATATTTTTAAGATTATGTTTAAGGGTGGAAATGGAGAATTAAGATTAAGTAATCCTGATAATATATTAGAAACAGGTATAGAAATTATTGCAATACCACCTGGTAAAAAAATAAATTCACCGATATTATTAAGTGGTGGTGAAAAAGCATTAACAGCAATTTGTTTATTATTTGCGATTCTAAAAGTAAAGCCAGCACCATTTGTAATATTAGATGAAGCAGAAGCGGCATTAGATGAAGTAAATGTTGATATGTTTGGCAAATTCTTAGTTAAAGAAAAGAAAAATACACAATTTATAATTATTACTCATAAAAAAAGAATGATGGAATATGCTGATTTACTATATGGTATAACCATGCAAGAAAGTGGAGTAAGTAAGATAGTAAGTGCTAAATTAGAAAATTAAGCATAAAAAAGCCCTAATATTAAAAGTTAGGGTTTTAAATTTCTCGCATTTTATCTTGATTTTTATAGGGATTATTTGGATCAATTTTATCAGTAAATAAAATTCCATTTAAATGATCTATTTCATGTTGAAAAGCAACTGCTAATTCTTCTCTTACACGAATAGTTTTTTTATTACCATCAATATCATAATAAGAAACAGTAATTCTAGCATGTCTTGGAACAATACCTTCAACAGGTCTATTAACACTTAAGCATCCTTCACCTTCACCAACATATATTAATTCTTCACTTTGACTTAATATTTTAGGATTAATAATAATATATTCTTCAAATTTTTTATCTTCAATTTCATTAGCAATTACAAATATTCTTTTTAATTTACCTAATTGAACAAAAGCCATTCCCATACCAGCTCTTAAATTATATTTTTCAGCAATTTCTTCATCTTGACTCATTTTTAAATATTTTATTGTATCATAAGCTAATAATTTATCTTCATCACTTAGAGGAAAAGTAACATCTTTACTTTTTTGATGTAAGATTTTATTTCCTTCTTCATATATTTTAATTTTTGGTAGTTCCATAAAAAATCACCTAGACATATTTTAACAAATTATGTCAAAAAAAGCAAAACATAAAAAAAAGAAACTATTAAAGCTTCTTTATTTATTAATTATTGTGATTATTAAAACTCCAACCGGCACCTAAAATGATTACAAGTAAAATGAATAATACTATCCATATTGCTCCACCAATTCCATAACCACTTGTATATCCGGCATATCCACCATAGCAAGGACTTTGGTATCCACCACCATAGTAACCGTTATTTCCATAGTAATACATATATATACCTCCTTTTTGTATCTATTATAATTTATTACTAATTACTCTTTTTTGACATTAAAAATACCTAAATTTTATAATTTTTATTAAAAAAAATATTAAATGTGCTAAAATATAATTAATAGGAGAATATATTATGCGAAAATTACTAGCAAAAGTTGATATACCATTATTATTAGTAATGTTATTATTTATATTATTAGGTTTAGTAATGATTTATAGTGCATCAAGTGTTTCAAGTGTTGTAAGGTACGGTTATGCTCCATATCATTTCTTTATAAGACAAGCAATATTTGTAACAGTAGCTTTATTTGTTGGTTTTACATTAATATTAAGATTACCTACAAGGACATATAAAGCATTAGCATGGCCTTTAATAATAATTATTATATTATCATTAATATTATTATTTATAAAAGGAAAAGTAACTAATCATGCTCAAAGTTGGTTTGATTTTGGTTTTTTCAGTTTACAACCTAGTGAATTTGCTAAATCTATTTTAATTATATTCTCAGCAGTATTTTATGATAATTTATATAATAAAAAAGTTAAAAATATTTATACGTATTTAATACCTTTAGGTATGTGTGCAATAATTGCAGGTTTAGTAATAATGCAACCGGATTTAGGTAGTGCTGCTATAATATGTGGTATTGTATTTTTAACATTTATTAGTATACCTTTAGTTAAAAATCAATTATTAAAATTTATAAAAATATTAGCAGTAGCATTTTTAATAATAGTAGTATTAGTAATATATTCCGGCAATGATATTTTAAATAGTATGCAAATTGATCGTTTTACATTTCAAAATCCATGTAGTAGATATACAGAAACTACTGGTTATCAAGTATGTAATGGTTTTATTGCCATAAATAATGGTGGTTTATTTGGAGTAGGGTTAGGTAATTCAACTCAAAAATATCTTTATCTTCCAGAATCTCACACAGATTTTATTTTCCCAATAATAGTTGAAGAATTAGGTTTAATAGTTGGTATTTTAGTTATATTAGGTTATATTTTTATGTTATATCGCATTTTAAAAATTGCTAAAAGTTCTGAAAACTTACGATGCTCAGTATTAGCCTATGGAACATTTTGGTTTTTAACATTACATATTCTTGTTAATTTATTAGGTATTTTAGCTTTAATCCCACTAACAGGTGTACCACTTCCACTTCTTAGTTATGGTGGATCATTTACAGTAAATATAATAGGAATGCTCTTTATTGTTGAAAGAGTAAATATTGAAAATAAAATTAATAAAACTAAAAGAGAAATAAAAGCATTATAAAACTAGGAAATAAACCTAGTTTTATTTTTTGGACAAATTAATTCTTCATCAGTAAGCCCTAATATATAATCAGCAGAAATATTTAGATAAATACATATTTTAGGTAAATAAGTAATTGGCATAACATTAATACCTTTTTCATATCTAGCATATTGTTGCTGTTTAATTCCTAAATAATCAGCAATTTCTTTTTGTGTAATATTTTTACAATCTCTTATCCATTGTATCCTTTCAGTATAATACATAAAATCACCATTTTTTTTATAGCATTATTTACAACAGATGTGTTGACTAATGAACACATTTGTTGTAAAATTTTAATGTATAATACTATAACCGACAATA
>CALVKC010000033.1 GCA_944332505.1 uncultured Bacilli bacterium | reverse complement strand
TGTAAATGTAAGGAGTGTGTATATGGAAAATATTGATTTTGGAAATTACTTATATCGGCTTAGAAAAGATAGTAATTTAACGCAAAGATATGTTGCTTATCAGCTTGATGTTAGTGATAAAGCCGTTAGTAAATGGGAGATGGGAAAATCGAAACCAGATTTGGAAAAGTTAAAAAAGTTATCAGTATTATATGGTGTTTCTTTAGATGAATTGTTAGATATTCAAGAAAAAAAGAGAGATCTTAAAATTAGCAAAATTGTTTTAACAGGTGGACCTTGTGCTGGTAAGACTACCGCATTAACTTGGATTAGTAATTATTTTTCTAAAAGAGGATATACTGTATTGTTTGTCCCTGAAACTGCTACGGAATTAATTACAAATGGGGTAGCTCCTTGGACTTGCAAAACAAATTATGAATATCAAACTTTTCAAATTAGATTACAAAAAATTAAAGAGCAAATATTTGATGATGCTGCTAAAACAATGAAAAATAATAAAATACTTATCGTTTGTGATCGCGGAGTTTTAGATAATAAAGCATATATGAAAGATGTTGAATTTAAAAGAATTTTAAAGGAATTTGGAACAAACGAAATACAAGAAAGAGATTCTTATGATGCAGTGTTTCACCTTGTTAGTGCTGCTAAGGGGAAAGAAGATGTTTATACTTTATCTAATAATGTTGCAAGAACTGAAAATTTAGAAGAAGCAAGAAATTTAGATGATAGAATTATATCAGCTTGGACAGGACATCCACATTTTAGAATAATAGATAATAGTACAGAGTTTGAAGAAAAACTAGAAAGATTACTTAAAGAAATAGCATTGTTTTTAGGTGAGCCAGAGCCTTTTGAAATTGAAAGAAAGTTTTTAATATATTATCCAAATATTAAAGAATTAGAAAGTATGCCAAATTGTACTAAAGTTGATATTATTCAAACTTATTTAAAAAGTACAGATGATGTTGAAAAAAGAATTAGAGCTAGAGGTATAGATGGTGATTATTTATATTATTTAACAGAAAAAAGAAAAATTTCAAGTATGAAAAGAATTGAAATAGAAAGAAAACTTACAAAAGATGAATATTTAAAATTATTAGTGGAAGCTGATAATAAATTACATCCTATTCATAAAACTAGATATTGTTTATCAGATAATAACCAATATTTTGAAATAGATGTATTTGAGGAATGGAATAATCAGGCAATAATGGAAATTGAGCTTTGTAGTGAAGATGAAATTATAAAAATTCCGGAATTTATAAAAATATATAAAGAAGTTACCGATGATGAAAGTTACAAAAATTATCAAATGTCAAGAGAAATGCCTAAAGAATTAATTAGAAAGAGAGTAAGATAATATTATGAAAACAAGTGAACTGAATAACCTAAGAAGGCTAGTCAATGCTGAAGTCTATAGAAGGGAAAAAATAAGGGAATTATTAGAAAATGAGTCTGTTAAAGAATACTTAAAAATAGCAAATATAAATATAGAAGATTTGGATGCTAATGATTTTTTGGCAATTATTAGTGAAGTTTTATCTTCTTTTTCTATTACAGAAACAAATGGTATTTACGTTTGTACAAATGCTTGGCGTGCAGAGTGTACAGTATGTTATGAAGAAATAACTTTTTATAATCAAAAAGTGGATATTAATTCAAAAGAAGCAGAATATAAAACTTATATTGATATAGAATCTGGAGAATGTATTAGAGCAAGTAAAATGAGAAATAATGTTGAAGAAGATTTAATTTCAACTTTTGAAAGTGAAAGATTGGTATTAAATCCATATAATACCAGTAAAAATAGTAATGGATATGATGAAGTTAGATTAGATTTTTTTGAAACTGCAATAAAAGATAGTCAAGCAAAGGCTAGGAAATTAGTTTTATCAAAATATCCAAAAATATAATTATTGTCAGTGCTTAATAGTAGGAATTATATGGCGATTTTTGTTTTAATAAAAAAATATTTAATATAAATTATTAATAACTAAATAATTTGCATTTATATTCGTTTAATAATTCATTTATTTCAGATAATTTAAAAATTTTGTTAATAAAGCAAAATCTTATTATTAAATCATAATTGTTATTTTTAGGTAATGAATATGAGGCACTATCTAATAATTCAATTAATTCATCTTCACTTAGTTCTAATGCTATTGCTAAAAGAATTATAGTTTCTTTACTTGGATGATAATTTTTATCACTTCTGATTTTAGAAAATAATCTTCTGTCAATATGTACTTTGTTATAAACATCAGAATCTTTTAAATTTCTATCATCAATTAATTTAAATAGTAAGGTTTGGAAGTCATTATATTGGTTATGATTATTTATAAAATCTTTTATGTTGTTTGTTTTTTTAATAAAACTATTGTTTTCAATACTTGAATCAAAATAACTTTTTTCAAATATTATTTGATTAAATGAATCTTCTTTGGATAAATTGTTATTTATGTAAATTTTTAACATTTGTTTTAAATATTCCATAATATCTCCTTTTTGTAAACATTTATAACATTATTTTAACACAATATTATTTAAATGTCGCTTTTTAAGTGACCAATTAAATAAATCTTTATTATAAAATGTTTACAGAAAAGGAGATGTTAGAAATGACGAAAAAGAAAGAAAAATTGGATGTAGTTTTTATTCTTGATAAGAGTGGATCAATGTATGGTATGGAAAATGATACTATTGGTGGTTACAATCATTATATTGAAGATTTTAAAAATAAGGATGCTAATATTACAACTGTATTATTTAATAATGAATATGAAATGATTTGTAAAAGACAAAAGGTTAGTGAAGTTAAGGAATTAACTAAAAAGGAATATTTTGTAAATGGTTGTACTGCATTATTAGATACTATAGGTTCTTCAATTAAATTTATGGAAGATGAAAAGGCTGAAAAAGTAATTTTTATTATTACAACAGATGGCTATGAAAATGCTTCACGTAAATATAATAAAGAACAAATAAAAGAAATGATAAGTGCTCATAAAGAATGGGAATTTATTTATATAGGTGCAGATATTGATTCATATAGTGAAGGAGAAAGTATTGGTATAAAAGCATCAAATATTGCTAATTATCAAAAAGATAAAAAAGGTGTATCTAATATGTTTAAAGCAGCATCTTTAGCTAGTGAGTTATTTCTTGAAAAAGATTGTATTAATCCTACTTGGAAAAAAGATTTAGAAAGTCATCCAACTGAAAAAACAAAATAGTTTTTAGACAGATATAAAAATCTGTTTTTTTTATTTATAAAACTATCAAATTGACAATAGATATCAATAATAGTATTATAAAGATATATTAAATAAGGAGGTAATTTGTGAAAAAATATCGTTGTACAATATGTGGTTATATTTATGATGAAGCTAATGAAAATGTAAAATTTGTTGATTTACCAGATGATTGGAAATGTCCAATGTGTGGTGCACCAAAAAGTTTGTTTGAAGAAATTGTTGAAGATAATCAAACTGTTGAAGTTGAAAAGGAAACAGAAGTTATTACTGAAGATAATGACTTAAGAGAATTATCTAATGATGAAATTGCTTATGTTTGTTCTAATTTAGCAAAGGCTTGTGAAAAACAATATTTAGAAGAAGAAAAAAAATTGTATTTAGAATTATTTGAATATTTTAAAAGAAATGAAGCTAAAAGTGGGGAACTTAGTGATTTAGGAGTAATGTTTGATAGTGATATAAAATTATTAAATGATGCTTTTAATTTGGCAAATACTTATGAAGATTCTGGCGCAAAAAGAGTTTTAACTTGGGCAACAAAAACTACTAATATAATAAATACTATTGTTAAAAACTATAATGAAAAAGGTATTGAATATATTAAAAATAATAAAATTTGGGTTTGTGATATTTGTGGGTTTGTATTTATTGGAGATAACCCACCACAAGTTTGTCCAATTTGTAAGGTGCCAAATTTTAAAATTTTGGAGGTGGAATAATGTCGGATTTTCATGCATATCGGAATATAAAATTATGTAGTAAAGATTGTCTATGTTTATTTGTATGTCCAACTGGAGCAACTAATAATGAAACTGGTCAAATTGATTTTAGTAAATGTATTGGTTGTGGTGCTTGTGCTAATGCTTGTCCTGCTCATGCTATAACGATGATTCCAAATAATTATCCTAAACAACAAGAAAAAAACAATAATGTAATTAATGCCCTATTAGATGTTGCAAAATCAAAAATAGAGGAAAATAAAATATTAAATGGATTATTGGAAAATGCTAATGGGGAAGAAAAAAAATTATTAAAAGCCTTGATTTATTCTAATACTGTAATAATTGAAGATTTAATGCGCGAAGCGGGCTTTATGTTACCACAAAGTAAAAATGCTCATGATTTATTAGTTAAAATATCTCATGATGAAAAAGTAAAAGATGTAGTAGATGCTTTATTAAATAAAATTAGAGTTAATGAGTAACTCTATTTTTATTTGAAAAAAAGATAATATAGTTTATAATATTAGTAATTAGAGGTGTGTATGAAGAAGAAATATGTTATTACTAGTATTATTATTTTAGTAATATTATCAATTATTTATATTTTAAAAGGTTATTTTCCTTTTGGTAATGAATCAATTATATGGAGCGATATGCATGAGCAAATAACTGCTATGTATTATCATTTTTATGATTCTGTTTATAATTCTTCATCATTATTAGTGGATTTTAATTCAGGAGGGACTATTAGTTTTATAGGTGTTCTTGCTTATTATATTTTAAGTCCTTTTACATTAATAATATTATTGTTTCCTAGAGATTTAATTGATAATGCTGTATCTATAATTGTTGCTTTAAAAATATTAATGTCAGGTTTAACTTGTCTTTATTTTTTAAGTAAAACTTTTAATAAATTAAATGTTAATTATCAAATTATTTTAGCATTATTATATGCTTTTTCAAGTTATTCATTGACTTTATATATTATAACTCCTTGGATGGATATAGTTTATTTATTTCCCCTTATATTACTAGGCTTAAAAGAATTATTAGATTTAAAAAGTACTAAATTATATATAATTACTTTGAGTGTTTCTTTAATATGTTCTTTTTATATAACATTTATGGTACTATTATTTATCATTTTTTCTTCATTAATTTATTTATTAATATATAATAAGAAAAATATAAAAAAAGCAATATTTCATTTAGGAATGTCTACATTTATATCTTTATTGATAGCTTCTATAATTTTGCTACCAACTTTAATACAAATATTTAATAGTGCTAGGGCTAGTATAAATTTAAATACAATTATTAATTCACAATTTGGACCATTATCTGATAAAATCGCTTATTTATTTGGTAGTACAATTTTATTAGCATTTATATTATTAGTTTTATTAAATTATAAAAAACATAAAAAATTTTCTTTATTTATTTTACTTAATTTATTAATATTATGTTTACCTTTAATTATAGAACCTATAAATAAAATGTGGCATTTTGGTAGTTATGTTTTCTTTTGTTATCGGTATGGTTTTATAACAATTTTTATGATTGTTATTGGCTCGGCATATTATTTAAGTAATATGAATATATCTAAAAAATATTCTATATTTATAAGTCGTATTATACCAATTTTATTAATGATAACAATTTATATAGTAATGTTTTTAATTATATATAAATATCGCTTTAGAATATTTAAAGCAATTGATCACTTAACTTTAACTAGAGATAAAACTGCATTATTAGTATTATTCTTAGTTGCTTTGTTAATATTTATTGTCTCTTTCATATTATTTTTAACTAATAAAAAAGAAAATAAATTTACTATTATATTTTTATATGTTATAGCTATAAGTCAAATTTTATTTAATTCTTATTTCTATTTTAATAAATATGATAGTAATTATTTAGATAATCAATATAAATTAATGAAAGAGTTAAATAAAGTTGAATTATTAAAAGATAAATATTATGTAAAAGAAACTAATAGAATTTTAGTAAGTAATTATGGAATGGTTTCTAATGTAAGAACTTTTACTAATTTTACTTCATTAGTTAAAAAGGTTAATTATGATACAATGTTAAAATTAGGATATGATTCATATGGTAATGATACTGAGTCTATCGGAGGTAATTTATTTTTAGATATAGTTTTGGGTCAAAAATATATTGTTTCAGATAAAGAATTTAATGATTCTTATTACAATTATATAGATAATATAAATAATTATTTATATTATTATGAATTTAATAAAGATATTTCTTTTGGTTATATAATTAAAGAAAATAATTCTATAGCTGAAACTAATAATAGTTTTGAAGCTAGTAATATAATATATAATTCAATTACTAGTGATGAAAATATTTTTGATGTTATAGATTTAGTAGAATTAGAAAATGATTTTTTTGTTACTGGTAGAAAAAGGGTTTATTTAGATATAGATTTTGATATTTCTGATAAAGTTAATAATTATAATTTATATAACATTTATGTGAATGGTAATCTTGTATATGAAAGTGTACCTAATACTCATAGAAATGGTTCTTTATTCTTAGGGGAATACTTTGATGAAGATATAAGTATAAAAATAGTTAGTTTAAAAGAAAATAATATTAATAATATAAGTTTAGGGATTTTAGATTTACAAAAATTTGATGATTTTTTAAATAGTAATTATGTAAATACTAATGTTACTTTTGTAAATAATAAAATAAATATTGAAGTAGATGGTAATGAAAATGATATTTTATATTTACCTATAACTTATTTAGATGGTTATAAATGTGATAGTCATGATATATTTAGAGTTTTTGATAATTATATTGGAATAAAGTTACATGATGGAAAAAATATTATTGAAATTAGTTTTTTTCCTAATGGTTTATTATTAGGTCTAATATTTACTATTGTTGGATTAATTATCTTTGTTATATGGGAAAAATATTTATATCAATTAGATATTAATATATTAAATAATATTTTTTATTATATATATTTGATAATATATTTTATATTAATATTATTATTTTATTTATTTTTACCAATACTCTTTGTTATATCATTTATATAATAATAACTAATATTTATTAAAAGCTATTTGCTTTTTTTTATTATTTTGATAAAATAGATTAGTCAAAGGAAGTAATATAATGGTAAAAATAAATGAAGATTTAAAAAAAATTTCTAGTGATAATTCATTTATTAAAGTAATGGCTTTATCTAATAAATATAAAAATGATAATCCTTTAAAAAAAGTTATATCACTTAGTATTGGTGATGTTACTTTACCAATACCTAAAAAAGTTGTAGATATAATGGTGGATAGTTTAAATAGACAAAAAAGTATTGATACTTTTAAAGGTTATGGGGATAGTTCGGGATATGCATTTTTAAAAGATGTTATTTTAAAAAATGAATATAATCAAATGAATTTTTCCTTAGATGAAATATATATATCAAATGGAACTAAAATGGATTGTATAAACATATTAGAACTATTTTCTAAAGATGTTAAAGTTTTAATAAGTGATATTGCTTATCCAATTTATTTAAATGGATCTTTGGTATTAAATAGCAATATTTATATACATGAATTAAAAGAAGAAGATAATTTTATTCCTCAAGTTCCAAAAGAACATTATGATGTTATATTTTTATGTAATCCTAATAATCCAATTGGTAATGCTTATAATTATGATGATTTAACAAAATGGGTTAATTACGCAAAAAGAGAAAAAGCTGTTATAATTTATGATAATGTATATGAAGATTTTATTAATACTAATATACCGCATTGTATCTATGAGATTGATGGAGCAAAAGATGTAGCAATTGAATTTCGAAGTTTTTCAAAGTCTTTAAGTTTTAGTGGTATTAGATGTTCTTATTATATTTTACCCAAAGAAATTTATCCTAATGTAAATAAATTGTGGAAAGAAAGAACTATAAATAGATTTAATGGAGTAAATTATATAACACAAGTTGGTGCTAGTGCTTTTTATCTAGAAGATGTTCAAAAAATAGTAAAAAAGAATATTAATTATTATTTAGAAAATGCTAAAATATTAAGAGAATGTTTTTTAAAATGTGATTTTAAAGTATGGGGTGGTGAAAATTCACCATATATATGGTTAAAAATTAAGGAAGATATTAATTCTTGGGAATTGTTTGATTTATATTTAAATAAATTAAATGTAATTGTTACACCAGGAATAATATTTGGTGCGGCTGGTGATAAATATTTTAGAGTTTCAGCACTAGGCAAAAGAGAAGATATTTTATGTGCTGTAGAAAGGATTATGAAATATTATGAAAAAAACAATTAATATATTAACAATTATTGCTATACCTTTAGGTATAATATTGGGAATTTATATACCGGATTTAGTTAATGAATTGTCATTTGTTGGTACAATTTATTTGAATTTATTAAAATTTTTAGTTGTTCCATTAGTATTTTTTAGCATTGCATTTACTATTTTTAATGCTATAAAGAAAAAAGAAAAATCTGTTTTAAAATCCGTTGGATTATTTATAATTATGTTTATAATAACATTTTTATTAACATCATTAATTGTTTATTTTATAAATCCAACTATAGATGTAAATTTAAGTAATTTTGCTTGGGATGGGGAATCTGTTGATTTATCTGTATCTAGTATTATTACTAATATATTTCCTAATAATATTATTACGCCTTTTCAAAATAATTCATTATTTACTGTAATTTTATTTGCAATAATGGTTGGCTTGTGTGCAACTAAAGTTGAAAATAGGGATGCAGTAATGAAGGTTGTTGATGGGTTAGCAAATATATTTAAAAAAATGCTTGAATATGTTTTATATTTAAATCCAATTGGTGCATTGTTTTTAATTGCTAGTGCTGTTGTAAGTTATAAATTGGATATAATTTTAATGGGAGTTAATTATATTATTATCGCATTTGTTTGTAGTATTATTGTAATGTTTGTAGTAATGATGTTACCAGTATGGATTGTTAATAAAATAAATCCTATTACTTATGCAAAGTATTGTGCTAAAGTTTGGTTAATGTGTATTACTAGTTGTTCATCCTTAGCTACTTTACCACTTACTTTAAAAACTTGTGCTAATGATTTTAAATTACCAAAAAAGGCTAATTTAATAATTACTTTAGGTTGCGCTATTAACTTTTGTGGTGGTGCAGTATCATTTGTTATTTTAGGTATTTTTTGTAGTCATATGTTTGGAGTAGATATTAATTTTGTAACATATTTAATGATGATGTTTGTTGCTTTAATAATTAATATGGCTGCTCCAGGAATTCCTAGCGGTGGAGTAGTTATTGGAGCTACTTATTTGGCTTTGTTTAATATTCCTCTTGATTTTATAGGATTTTATAGTGGACTTTATAAAATATTAGATATGGCTTATACAACATTAAATGTTACAGGTGATATAACTGCTAGCTTATTGCTAATGAAAGGAGAAAAAAATGTTTGAAGTAGTAGAAACATTAACTAAAAATAAAGAAACTATTGCTACAATGGAATCTTGTTCTGGTGGTGCTATTGTCAATGCTATTACTAATATTCCTGGTGCTAGTGAAGTATTAAAATATAGTGCTGTAACTTATGCTAATGAATTTAAAATTAAAATGGGAGTAAATAAAGAAATTATAGATAAATATAGTGTTTATAGTATGGAAGTAGCAAAAGAAATGAGTAAAAATATATCTTTATTTGCTAATTCAACTTATGGTATTGGTATAACTGGAAAGATTAATAGAGCAGATCCTTATAATAATAGTGGAGAAGATAATAAGATTTTTATTTCTATTTATAATAGTAAAAATGATACTTACAATACTTTTAATTTAATTGCAAAAGATATGGATAGAATAGGTAATAAAGAATATATTGTTACATCTATTGCTAATAAATTATTAGAGGTTTTTAGGAATAGCTAATAATACTATTTCTGTTGGATAATATTTGTTACCATAGCATCTTAAGTAAAATTTATAATTGTTATTAGTCTCAAATATTAACTTAGGTATTCTAATGATATCTTGATGATTATGATACACTGAAATTAATAGTTTTGGTGTATCATTTTTTAGATGATTAATACAACCTTTTAAGGCATTATATTCAGATCCTTCAATATCCATTTTTATCATAGTTATTTTTTCTTTTATATCATTATCTAAGGTAACACATGTTATTGGAGTATCTCCATTAGTATCTATTGTATTTGCAGATGAATTATTTGTATTATTATTTATATACATAATGGTATTTTTATCAGCTACGGCATTGTTTTTTATAATTATATCTTTATAACTTTTTAAATTATTACGCATTATATTTATGCTTTCTAAAGTTATTTCATAAGCATAAATTTTTTTATAATTTTTATAAGTGTTTATAAAATCAATTATAGTATCTCCAGTGTATGATCCTATATCTATAAATACTTCATCTTTATTTGGCTTTATTAAATCTAAATCAAAATAGTGATTATAATTTTTTTCATATGCTTTATCTAAATAAGTAAAGTTGTTGTTATACCAATAATTGATAATTCCATATAATACAATTTTAGAACGATAATCATTTAAGTTATCATATAACCATATTATATCATTGATATTTTCTTTTAAAACTTTAGCTCTGTTTTCTAATTCTTCAAATTCATTATTATTATAATTTAGTTTTCCCCAATATCCAAATTGGGCAAGAAATATTTCTATTGAAGCAATGTTAAAGGAACTTAGTTTTTGATAAGTACTTTTTAT
>CALVKC010000032.1 GCA_944332505.1 uncultured Bacilli bacterium | reverse complement strand
TTAAAATTCCATTCTGAGTATCTTAATAACGCTTTTTCACCATCTATTGGATTATATTTATATAATGTATCATTAGATATGTAATAAACATCTAAATTATCTATTTTTACTATTTGTTTAACTTCTCTATTACTTACTAAATATAAATTGTTACAATCATTTATTTTTTCATATAACTTATTATTATCAATAATATATGTTATTGCTGTATCTTTTTTAAATGTTGGTTTTTCTTTTTGAAATGTTTGATTGCTTATTTTTTGCCATTCGTCATTAATTAATACTTTATTTTCTGTTTTGTATAATTTTTCTTTTTTCATATCAATGTAGTATTCTTGATTGTTTTTTAGATCATAAATATATACATCGTTTTTGTTATTTCCTAAAAAATAACTATCAAAATATATTTCAAATCTTAAGTTAATTGTGCTCTTTTGAGCTTTGTCTGTATTAATAACATATAATTTATTAAATATGTAGTCTTGTTCATAATCAGGTATTAATAAATAATTATTATACTGATATATTAAATTTAAATTATATATGTCTTTAGAAAATAAACTAAATTTCTTTTCTTTGTCTTTACTTATATAAATAAAATCATGATAATTCCATAATAAATAAGTATTTCCCTCTAATTCAGTAATTTCTATGTTTTCATAACTTGATGTTTTATTAAACTCATCATTATCTTTAATATTTTTTATATAGTAATTTTCTTCTTCATTACATACACTATATAAATTTATATTGGTTGTTTTAAAACTTAAACAATTGTCCTCTTCATCAATACTGTTTATTAATTTCCTTTTTGTTGTGTAATTATCTAATGATACTAAATTGTATTCTTTTTTATCTTTGGTTATAGTAAAAAAATAAGCTTTCATTTCTTTATTATATTCTTCTACAATATCAAAATCATTTATTTTATATTCTAGTTTGTAACTAGTTTTACGAAAATAAATGTAACTAAATATTGTAAATAATACTATAATAACTATTACTAATATGAAATGCTTATTTTTTTTCATTATTACTCTCATTTGTTTTATATAATTTTTTTTCTTGCATCATGAACTCTGTTATATTTGTTTCTATTTCATCCAATCCACTTTTTGATAAATTTGATAAAACTACTTCTTCTTTTACTGTATCAATCGTTATCTTACCCCAAATTAATCCTTGATATACCCATAAGTCATTGTATAAATCTGGAGTAATTGAACTTAAAAAATAACCCCAAACTACCCTTTTTTGTCCTATTAGTATTCTTTTATTTGTTAATACAACTACACAACTAGTAAATATATCATAAAAATTGGAGTTTTTTTGACCTGCGAAAACAAAAGTTGGCTCTTCTCCAGGGTTTAAATGTTTTTCAATAACATCACAGTGTTTCTTTAATCGCCATGCTATCCCGCCGGGATGTCTTTTTTTAAAATCTAATGCTAATTTATATACACTATTCATGATACCACCTAAAATTATTTTATAATAATTTTTATGTTTGTGCAACTAGTTTAAAAACTTTGTACTTACGTAACGATTGTTTCCAATTTTTGTCCATGTGCCTTGTTCTAATATACTTGCTACAGTCGTTCCTTTAGGTAGTGGTGCTAAACTACTAATTATTTGACCATTTGGTTTGTTTCTTACATTTAAATAATCTGCAGTTACATTTTTGGTATCATAGTATACCTGCGGCTTATCTTTAATTAAAAAGTTCCCTGATATGTATTCTTTGTTGCTTATTTTTGCCCAACTTGATGAATATTCTAATACTTTTACTTTGGTGTTTTTAGGTAATATGTTTATGCTACTATAACTTGTTCCAGGACCTATTCTTACATTTAAATCACTTGTTGTGTAATAATAATCACTGTTATCTTCTGAATATAAATTTATAAAATTTAATCCGTTACTAGATTTTATTTTGGTAAAATTGTTGTCTATAAAAAATGCTTCTTCTGGTTTTATTGCCCCACCAGTAGTATTAAGTACATATATTCCATTTGAGCTTTTTATAAGGCCAGAGCCATTCATTTTTCCTCGTCCTACAACTATGTGAAAATGATCTCCTGTTGCTAAACCATCTTTTCCCTCTAAAGCTATCTTTTCTTTGCGACTAAAAATTTGACCAATACTAAGTTTGTTTAATTCTGCATCTTCAATGTGTGCTACCATGATTGTTACATAATCATTAAAAGTCGGCGTTATAACCTTTGTTAATGATTCAAGCCATAATGCATTTGTTGACGATGTTCCTACTCCAAATATTTTCTTTACTACCATGTTATCACATGGGCAATAAAAATACCCATTTGGACCAGTTGCTCCACAATTGTCATCTATGGGATAATCTTTTGGTGTTCCTATCGTATGCCTAGAATGTGTAAAATTGTTTTTGTATGTTTGAGTAATGTTCATTATTTGTAATGGATATATTAAATAATTCATTCTTTACTCACCTCACTAACTTTCTTTTTATTTAGTAATTCATTGATATTTTTTACTAAATCATATGCCCCACCGACGAGTAATCCTGCACTTGCTACCGCTATAGATATGTTTTTTGTCATAATATAATAAATTATTGACATGATTACTCCTATTATTAAATTTTGTAATGGGATTATATTGTTTGATATCCAACTAACCTTTTTGGCTATTGCACTTAATATCGTTGATACTACTATCGTAATTAAACCCATAATAATTTCTATGTCCATTTTTCACCCCCATTATAAATTATTCCATAATAAAAAAAAGGAATCTATGTTTGTCCATATTTTCCTAACTTATTTTTTCAAATTGTGAATTGTATAGATTTGCATAGAAACCATTTTGTTTCATTAATTCTTCATGATTTCCTTGTTCAATTATGTTTCCTTCATTCATTACTAATATTAAATCTGCATTTTTTATCGTTGATAAACGGTGAGCGATTATAAATGATGTCCTTCCTTCCATAAGTTTGTCCATTGCCTTTTGAACTAATTCTTCGGTTCTTGTATCAACGTTACTTGTTGCTTCATCTAATATCAAAAATGGTGCATTGTCTAACATCCCTCTAGCAATGGTTATTAATTGCTTTTGGCCAGTTGATATTGATTCATTGTCTTCGATTACTGTGTTGTATGAATTTGGTAGAGATTTAATAAAGTGATCTACTCCAACAATTTTACATACTTTTTTAACTTCTTCATCACTTATATTTTTTTGATTGTAGACAATGTTTTCTTTTATAGTTCCATTAAATAACCATGTGTCTTGTAATACCATTGTAAATAATTCATGTACATTTTTTCTTTTTAATTCATTTATTGATATGTCATCTATCTTAATGTCTCCAGAATTTATTTCATAAAATTTCATTAACAAATTAACCATGGTTGTTTTTCCTGCCCCCGTTGGACCAACTATTGCTATCTTTTGACCAGGTTTAACATTGGCACTAAAATCTTTTATTATTACTCTGTCTTTGTCATAGCCAAATTTAACATGATCAAATGTTACATAACCTTTAACTTCATCCCTATTAAGTTGTTTTGTAAGTTTGCTTTCATCTGGCATTTCTTCTTCTTCAACAAATTCAAAAATCCTTTCACTTGCTGCTGCTGCTGATTGTAGGGAAGTCATTGCTTGTGCTATTTGTGATAATGGATTTGTAAATAGCCTTATGTATACCATAAATGCTACAATAACACCAAATGTTATGTGATTGTTCATAACAAGTAAGGCTCCAACTACACATACTATTACATAACTAAAATTTCCTATAAACATCATTATGGGTTGCATTAATCCTGATAAAAATTGACTTTTTCTTATTGCATCAAATACTTTGTTGTTTAATTTGTCAAATTTTTCATCAGATATACTCTTGCCATTGTATACTTTTACTACATTGTGTCCAGAATATACTTCTTCAATATGTCCATTCATATTTCCTAGTTCAACTTGTCTTTGAACAAAGTACTTTTGAGATTTTTTTAGTATTATTGACATTAATGAAAAACCAATTAAACTAGATATAATAGCACATAATGCCATAGTTATGTTTGTGATAAACATCATTAATACACTACCAATAACAAGTGTTATTGCACCAACTAGTGAGCCAATACTTTGAGACATTGTTTGAGCAATCGTGTCTATGTCGTTGGTTACCCTTGATAATATGTCTCCGGTTTGATTTTTATCAAAAAATTTTAATGGTAGTTTGTTAATCTTATTTATTATTTTACTTCTTAAATCTTTAGCAAAAAAATTGGATACTGTTGCCATGATGTAATGTTGGAAAAAACTAAATATGGCACTTATTATATAAATTATTCCTAATATAATTGCTAGTTTTTTTATTGCTGCAAAGTCAATTTGTGGTGCTATTTTTTCTTTTATGCTTAATGGTTGATTGGCTATAAATTCATCTAAGTTGCTATCTTTATTTAAATCCTTTAAATTTTCAGTAAATATTTCTTTGTCTTCATAACTAATACTTTCATCACTCATTATATTTTGAATGTCAGTTTCAGTCATTCTTGGATATAATCCTTCAGATATTAAATCAGCAAGATCACTTAGTTTGTTTGGAGCGATTATTGATAAAATAGAACTCGTCGCAGCTAAGATAAATGCTATTACTATTAATGTATGAAATTTGTTTAAATACTTTATTAGTTTCTTCATTGCACTTTTAAAGTCTGTTGGGGCTTCTATCTTGCCGTTTGGATTTCCCATTGGTCTAGGCATTGTTAAGTTCCTCCTCACTTAATTGTGATAATGCTATTTCTTTGTAAACACCACAGTTTTTTAATAGTTCTTTATGTGTTCCTATTCCAACACATGTTCCTTCATCTAATACAATTATTTTATCAGCATTCATAATTGTTCCTATTCTTTGTGCAACTATGAAAGTTGTTGCTTCTTTTGTATATTTTTTTAATTCTTTTCTTAATTTGTAATCAGTCTTGTAATCTAGTGCTGAAAATGAATCATCAAATATGTATATTTCCGGATTTCTTGCTATGGCCCTAGCTATTGATATTCTTTGCTTTTGTCCACCAGAAATGTTTGTTCCTCTTTGGGCTAAGTATGAATCATATTTTTCAGGCATTTTTTCAACAAATTCTTTACCTTGAGCAATTTCTATTGCCTTGTGAATGTCTTCTTTGGTTATCTTGCTCTTGCCCTTACCATATGATACATTTTCACTAACTGTCCCACTGAATATTACTGCTTTTTGTGGTATGTATCCAATGTAGTTGTATAAACTTTCTAGTTTATAATCTTTTACATTTACACCATTTACTAGTACTTCTCCTTCAGTTACATCATAAAATCTTGGTATTAAATTAATTAATGTTGATTTACCAGATCCTGTTGAACCAATAAATGCTATGGTTTCTCCCCGATTTGCTTTAAAGTTTATGTTTTTTAATACATATTCATCTGCATCCGGATATTTAAATGATACGTTTTTAAATTCTACAGTACCTGTGTCTTCTTCTTTTCCTTTTTCTATAGTGCCATCTTTTATTGATAATTCTTCATCTAATACTTCATTTATTCTATCAGCTGATATTGCTGCTCTTGGATACATAATGAAAATCATAGCTAACATTAAAAATGACATTATTACTTGCATTCCATATGATGAAAATACTACCATATCTCCAAAAATAGCTATTTTTCCAGCTATTACTGCATCATTAATCATGTATGCACCTAAGAAATATATTATTAAGGTTGAAAAATACATGATTAGATACATTATTGGTTGCATAATTCCAAATGTTCTTTGGTTAAATACTTGAATTCTTGTTAATTCATTGTTGGTCTTTTGAAACTTTTCTTCTTGATATTTTTCAGCATTAAATGCCCTAACTACCCTAATTCCTGTTAAGTTTTCTCTAGTAATGCCATTAATCTTATCAATTAACTTTTGAACAACTTTGAATTTTGGTATTACTACTATCATTAAAAATGTTAATGTCATTAGTAATACTAATACTCCTCCACCTACTACAGCACTCCATTTCCAACTCTTGTTAAGGATCTTGGTTACTGCCCATATTGCTGTAATTGGTGATTTAATTAATAATTGTAAGCCCATAGCAACAAGCATTTCTATCTGAGTAACATCATTGGTTGTTCTTGTTATTAAGCTACTGGTAGAAAACTTCTTGACTTCTCCTTCACTAAAGTTTTCTACTTTTTCAAATAAATCTTTTCTTAATATTCTTGAAAATGATGCCGCGATGTATGAAGCAAAAAAACCAACTAAAACTGCCGCAGCTAAGCTGCCTAGAGCACAAAGCATCATTTTGCCACCCTCAATTAATATGTCGTTCATTGAACTACCTTCACTTTGAACAAGTTGTGTAATTTGTGACATGTAATCTGGTAATTTTAAATCTAACCATACTTGAAATATTATTAATATAGAACATATAAGTATTAATAATACATCTTTTTTTCGTAATCTTTTTAGTATTTTAAACATAATTTCATTTCCTTTCTAAATTATTGGTTATCTTATTAATAACTGTTTTGAAATTAGTAAGTCCTTCTTCACTAATGCCATCAAACATTTTGTTTATTATAATTTGTTGATTGTTATTTAATGTTTCTACTATTTTTTTGGCTTTAGCATTTATTATTATATGCTGATACCTTTTATCTTTTTCATCTTTTATGTAGGATATATATCCCCTATTAACTAGTTTTTTTACTGCTTTAGAAACATAAGCCTTGGAAAAGCCACGAAAATCTACTATATCACAACATTTGTTCTGATTTTCATTGTTGATTAAATATATTAATACATCCGCTTCTGGCTTAGTTATTCCTATTTCTTTAGCAACTTCTGCTACTTCTTTATCACAACAATCTTTTATTTTCTTAAAATAAAAAAATACTTTGTTAATATTTTTCATAATTTTCACCCAAAATTAGTTTCCGCATAAACTATTATACTTTTTATTAACAAAAAAAGTCAATAAAAAATATGAATTTCACAAAACATTCATATTCTTTTATTTTATTTGTCTTTGTTATCTGAATCTTTAATGTTCTTAGCAATCTCTCCAGCTACTTTTCCTATCGAAGGTGCCATCTTTTCAATTCCTTCTTGGGCTACTGGCATTACTTGTTGGGCTGTATATGCAAGTATTTCTCTTCTTTTAACTAAATTTAAATATAATCCACCACATAATATGCATGAGGCAATTATTACAAAACCTCCAAACATTAAATAACTCATTTTTGAAAAATTGCTTGTTGCACTATTTGCACTACAATATTCTTTTGTTAAATCATTATTTTTATATTCATCAAAACTACAATTATCAAAACTAGGATCTAGAGCTTCTGTTATTATTTTTAAATCATATTCTTCTTTATCAGTGTATGTAGCAAAAGGATTATATACTATTCCTTTTTCTTCTAATTCAGCCTTTTTTTCTTCAAGTTCTGCTTTTAATTCAGCCTTACTACTAATATTAGTACTGCTTACACCTTTATATATTAAAAATCCACCAAGTGCTAAGCCAATAATAAATATTACTAATATAATATATTTTATTTTCCCTTTTGTCTTTTGATATCTTTCTTCATTTAAATACTCTTTCTTATCCATTTTTTCAAACCTACTTTCTTATTAATTTAATTATATCATATATTTTTATTTTTGCTAGTTAATTTGTTATTTTATCTTTGATCACTTATTGTTGCATCACTGTTGCTTCCTATTAAAGCAGTAATTGGGTCATATGGTGCTCCGGTGGTTGTTCCAGATAGTAGTGCTATGTCAATAGCATTTTCAGGAATTCCCCATGAATTACCAGAAAATATGAAATTCGCTTGGTCCACTACATAACCTCTAGTGTTGTATGCTACGTTGTAAATTATAAAACCGATTGAATTAGGATTTAGATAAGCCGGTTGACGAAGTGTATGAAAAATGTTGTTTCTTACTAATAAATTTGTGATACTAGGTTGAGTAACAAATCCTCTATTTACTACCCATGTTGAGGAATCTCCCGATTGCTCTGGACCATAAATGTTACAATTTATTATTTGATCATTATTTCCTGCAATCTGAATAAATTCTACTGGATAAGGTACATTACTAGTTATTGTTAATCCATCTATTGTAGTATTATCACTCTTGATTAAAAAAGGAATAATCGCTGCTTCTAATAAAATAATTGCTCCAGCTGTTCCTTTAATTGTTAAACCTTGTTCATTTAATACCATTTGCTGAGTAATTTGATAGATTCCACTTAAAACATTAATCGTACTGTTTGGCTTTGCTACTGCCAAGGCTTCGTCGATTGTTTGAAAAGGATTAGCTTGACTACCATCTCCACCAGGATTAGCATTTGCTTCTACAAATAAATTGTAGGGATTACCTTCAATACTACCAGTGGCTCCAGTTGGTCCTGTTGGACTTGTTGAACCTTCTGGGCCGGTTGGACCTGTTGGGCCAGTTATGCTTCCTAAATTTGTCGGCAAAATATAGCAATAATTAATTTGTTTTTTATTAGAATTTTTTATTTTTTTTATTGCTTTTTCATAATTATTCAATAAAACACCTCTATTTTTATACTTTTTAATATTATATATTCAAAAAATTATTTTATATTTTATTATTTATTAATTTAAATTTATTTTTATTTAAATTTATAGTATAATTGATTATAAAGAGGTAATTATGAAAAATAGTACAAAACCACCATTTTTAACTGAATTTAATTTTTTAAAATTATTATTAGCAATTTATGTAATTAGTAAATATAATAATATTATAGATAAAAGTGAATTAGAACATGAATTATATTGGTTTTACGATAAATCCGAATTTCATTTTTTGTTTATAGACATTTGTAAAAAAGAAAGTGTTGATAATAGTTATTATGTTGATTTATCATGTGCATTTCAAACCGCTAATGAACTAGGATTAATAAATATAATTAATGATACTGGAAATAATATAAAATTTACAATTAATATGTCTGAAGAGGAAGCAAAAATTATATTGAAAAATTATTCTTTAAAAGTACGATTTTATATGTTAAAATTATTTAAAAAATTAAAACAAGAAGCTGAAAAAAACAAATTTGATTATATTCCTTCCAATGATAGTGAAAATATTGCCGAATTATTAAAAAATTTTGTTTATGATCCAAGCAAAACTGAAGAAATATTATTGCATTATGATGAATTAATTAAAAGTGAGTCGGCCTCAAGAATATTAAAGCCTAAAGACAAATAAGTATACCTACAATTATGTTAAAAAACTTGATAATATAATTATTTTAGAAGTGTGTTATGAAAAATATTAATATTTTGTTTATTAAATAATAGTAGTAAAATACATAGACAAAAATATTACATTTTATTAAAATATAATTTTAATAAACCTGTATTTTTTTGCAAATTTTTAGCACATTCAAGTTATTTACGTGGATTAGACTTTTTATATTTTTTAGCATTTTCTAATCCATATACATAAATAGGGTTTTCATTTTCAAATTTATAATTGTCTAAACTACCGTCATAACCATATAGTTTGCGGTAGTTTTCTTCAGTTTTAGATAAATCTATTTGCATCGGAATACCATTTTTTAATGCTTCGTAATCTTGTCTATGAAATGCTTTAAAAAAGCCAAAAGATAGTTTATCATTTCCATTAACAAAATTTACAAAATATGATGGATCATATAAAACCATTGGTTCATTTCCGTATCCATTTGGATAGATAAAATTATATGAATGCATTTCTGTTTCTCTGGCTCCACAAACAACTTCTGAATCAATACCCAAAAATTTAAATAAATTATGTGCCATTCCCGATTTTTCCGAACAAAATGCAATACAGTTTTCTCTAACTGTTTTAATTGATAGTCTTTTACCTTTATGCGATGCATATGCCATATATCTGCCTATACCTATATCTTCACTAGGCAAATAATTGCATACCAAAAAATATATAGTAGTTAATAAAGTTAACTCATTATACCAAGTTCCTGTTTTTAGTTCCTTAACTAAATTAACATAAGGAGTTATGTCGTCATATACCAAATCTGGGCATTCAAAATCATCAATTTTTTCTGCGGCTTTGTAATGTGTTTTTTGTGATATATAACCTTGAAAACTATCTGTATAATTTTGACCAACAGTCTCTTCTACACTACTTTCTTCAAGCTCATTTAATCTTTCTTTAACAAAATTAATAATGTCTTCTTCTGTTTGCAATTCAAATATTTTTTTGTTTATTTGGGCTTTTGTCATTTTATTTACCTCTTACTTTCATTTATAATTATAACATAATTTTATAATTTGGATTTATAAACAAAAAACAATCATTTCTGATTGATATCTATCTAAAAGTTCGAATAGTTCGAACAGATTTCCCAATGGTGGAGTAGAGGAGAGTCGAACTCCTGTCCAATATGTCCTATTATACAATATCTACAAGTTTAGGTAGATTTGTATTGTCCTAATTAAATGGCTCTACACTAACCTAATAATTAGTAAGTTTAGTAAAATTCGATATATTAACCTAAACAATTAATATATTATATCTTATATTTATGAACCCCTATCTTAACCTATAAGAAAAATTAAGTAGAAGTGCTCTCATTATCCTATAAATTAGGCAAAAGCAGGAGCGAAACTATAATTAGTTTCGTCATTTAATTTTAATTTGCATTTTAGGTATGCCTACCACTTGCAATCATATCTAGTAACATATGTCGAAACCATGTGCTACCCCATGCAATAATTATACCAAAAAAA
>CALVKC010000031.1 GCA_944332505.1 uncultured Bacilli bacterium | reverse complement strand
AATCTTTTTGGCATGGAATCTTTTCCATTCTATAACTTTCTATTAAAAAGTACTTGACTTTTAATAGTTAGTCACCTCTTTTCTAAATTTAATTTAACACGAATATTTGTTCGTGTCAATTAAAAAATAAAACATTTGTTTGACATTTGACAAAAAGTATTGTAAAATAAAATCGGAGGTATAAATGAAAGATTTATTAACCAAAAAACAAAAACTAGTTTTAGATTATATTAAAAGATATTATGCAGAACATAATTATCCCCCATCAATAAGAGAAATATGTAATGGTGTTGGATTAAATAGTACAGCAACTGTTTTTGTTCATCTAAAAAATTTAGAAAACAAGAACTATTTAAAAACAACTAATAACAAATTTAGATCTATTGAATTATTAGTTGACAACGAATATATTGAAAAAAATGATGAAATTGTAAAGGTTCCTCTTTTAGGAAAAATAACTGCAGGTAACCCAATTTTAGCTATTGAACAACCGGATGAATACTTTGAAGTACCCACTGCTTTGATACCAAAAAATGGAGAATGTTTTGTATTACATGTAAGTGGGACATCGATGATAAATAAAGGAATATATGATAATGATTATGTAATTATTAAAAGACAAGCTGCTGCTAATAATGGAGATATAGTTGTAGCCATGACTGAAGATAACGAAGTAACTTTAAAAACATTTTATAAAGAAAAAGATCACATTCGTTTGCAACCTGAAAATGATACAATGGCTCCATTAATATTTGACAATATAACTATTTTAGGAAAAGCAATCGGTTTATACAGAAGCATTTAAAAAGGACTAACAAGTCCTTTTTTTATTTCCTCAATTATTTTACAAAAAATACAATATATACTAAGAAAAGAATTAATAAACACAAAACAATCCAACCATTAGATTTATCTCTTGCCTTACTTTTATTTTCAATTCCAATAGCCATTGCAGCAAGATAACCACCGATAAGTCCCCCGATGTGTGCGGCATTATCAACACCACTTACCATAAAACCTAAAACTAAGTTTAAAACAATAACAGGAATAATTTGTGTTTTAATAGCATTGCTCAAATACAAACGATAATGATATCCAAAATAAAGTAATGCTCCCATTAAACCAAATATTGCTCCACTAGCCCCAACGGAAATAATATTAGTTTCCATAAATACTAAAGACAATAAATTACCACAAATAGCACTTATTAAATAAATAAATAAAAATTTAAAACGTCCAATAAAAGTTTCAACTTGAGTTCCAATTATTGCTAAGGAATACATATTAACAATTAAGTGTATTATACTAACATGTAAAAATGCAGCACTTAACAAACGCCATATTTCTCCACTTTTAACTAATAAATAATTATTTCCTCCGAAATAAACTAAAGTATTAATATCAATATTAAATATATTACTACTAAATAAACTAGTAATTATATACATTATTAAACAAATTAAAATAATTAATTTTGTCATAATAATTTTTTTAGGTGAAAATACTTTTTCAAATAATTTATTATCTTTATAAGTCTTTTCATTTATATCATGTGTAACATTTAATATTAAATCTAACCCATCTTTAGTATCTATTAAACCATTTTCTATTCCAGGAAAAATTTCTTTTAATTCTTTACTCTTTTTAAAATCATTTAAAGTATTAATATTAATAGTTTCAATATTATTAAATACATGTGGTTCTACTTTTTTATCTAAAGACAAACAAATATTTAAAGCATTCATTTTTAAAGATAAAGTTTTCTTTTTTATTTGTTTAATTATATGTTGTACTTTAAATAAATCGAATTTATATTGTTCTTCATTAAGAATATTATTACAATTTATTCTAATAACACGGTAAGGTCCATCTAAATTTTCTAACCATATCTCATCTTTTACTCCCTGAACATTGATCGGAGAATAATTTTCTTTTGTTACAAAATAATGGACTAAACTCATCATAATTTGTTCATTTTTTCGAATAATTATTGAAGCCATGAAACATCTCCTCGTTCTTTTATTTTACAATAAATCATATATTTAGTAAAGAGGTGATAACTTTGTTTTTTTATTTACTTTACATAGCAGTACTCATTTGTATAATATTTCCCATCTTAAAATTAGTAAATTATTATTTACTCAAAGAAAATACAATTTTCCTACTAGCCACCAATTATATTTTAAATATAGCATCAGCCATATTCTTTGGCTTTTTCCACAATTATTTATTTTCATCTTTATTTTTATTTATGCTATTAATTTTTTCCACTCTATTAATTAAAGAATTCAAAAAACTATTAGGTTTTTATCAATTATTATCAATACCATATTTATTAGTTGTAACATATTCCTTTGTTTATTCATTAATCTTATTCTTCCAAAGTATCTAAATAATCTTTAAAATATTTAGGAATATCTACTTGAAAATGCAATTTTTCTTTAGTAATTGGATGAATAAATTCTAAATATTCTGAATGTAAAAATTGGCCAAATTCACTACTATCTTTTTTATTATAAATTGGATCATTAAAAATTGGATAACCAATATAAGCCATATGAACTCTTATTTGATGTGTTCTTCCCGTTTCTAAATTTAATCTAAGTAAAGTATTATGTTTATATCTTTTTAATACCGTGAAGTGAGTAACTGCTCTTTTACCTCCGCTAGCGACTTTCATTTTCAAAAAATTATCTTTATCTCTTTTGATCGGAGCATCAATTGTTCCTTTATTTACTTCGATTACTCCATCAACTAAAGCTATATATTCTCTATGAATACTATGTTTTTTAAAATCTTCAGCAAGTAATTCATGAGTCAAATTATCTTTTGCAACTAACATTAAACCTGTTGTATCTTTATCAAGTCTATGAACTATTCCAGGTCTAGTGGTATCACCTATATCACTTAAATTATTTGTATAATACATTAAACCATTAACTAAAGTATTATCATAATTTCCATTCCCCGGGTGTACTACCAAACCACTTGGTTTATTAATAACCATTAAAAATTTATCTTCATATACTATATCTAATGGCATTTTGCTTGCAACAACATTATTTTCTTTAATATAACCATCTTTTATTTCTATAATATCATTATCTTTAACTTTATAACTACTTTTAACTATATTATTATTAACTAAAATATAACCATCTTTAAGCATTTTATTAATTAATTCTCTACTATAATCTGTATTACTTGCTAAATATTTATCAATTCTATCTTGACTATTAGTTACTTCTATTTTCACTTTTTTCTTCTCCTTTAAATATCGCATATATTAAAAAAACAAAACCAATTACTAATGCACAATCAGCTATATTAAATATTGGAAAATCATAATTAATAATAATAAACCTAAAATAATCAATAACATAGCCATATATTAATCTATCAATTAAATTTCCAACTAATCCCCCATATATTAAACCAAAAGAAAAAGTATTTCTTAAATTATCTTTAAACTTATTTTGATAATATAATAAAAATAAAAAAGATAATATTGCAATAATTATTAATAATATTGTACCATTACTAAATATACTCCAAGCAGCCCCAGTATTATATACTTTAGTTATATAAAAAAAATTATTAATAATTTTTATTGATTCATTTACCTTTAATAAATTATCTAATAATATTTTTATCCCTTGATCTAATAAAATAATAAATATAGCAATAATTAAACTTTTCTTTTTCATACTCATAATATAACATATTTTTTATTTATTTACTAGTATAACATCTTTTCCTATTTTAACTATATCTTTATAACTAAAACTTATTTCACTATTTTTTAACATTTTACGAAAAAATTTCTTTTCTTCCGCAACAAAATTTAAAATTCTACCTTCACTATTAATTTCTACATCTATAATTCTTCCTAAATTTTTACCATTATTTATACTAATAACGTCTTTATTTTGTAATTCACTTAAATACATCATACCACCATTAAATTATATGTTTATTTAATCATTTTCTTTAAATTTGCTAAGGCACTTTTTTCAAGTCTAGAAACTTGAGCTTGACTAATTCCTAAATTATTAGCAATTTCCATTTGTGTTTTACCAACAATATATCTTTCTAAAAGTATTTCTTTTTCTCTCTTCTTTAATTTTAACAAAGATTTCCTTAATGAAATTAACATATCTTTATCACTGTTTTTATCTTTATTATCAGCAATTTGGTCAAATAAATATATTGTATCTCCCCCATCATTATAAATAGGTTCAAATATACTCGTTGGATCTTTTAATGAATCTAGAGCAAAAGTTATTTGATATTCATCTATTCCAAGTTTTTCACAAATTAAACTAGGTTTTGGTTCAACTCCATATTCTTTTATATAATCATCTTTAAACTTTATTATTTGATAAGCTAAATCTTTAATACTTCGACTTACTCTTAATTGAGTATTATCCCGAATATATCTTTTTATTTCTCCAACAATTAAAGGTACAGCGTAGGTACTTAGTTTAAGCCCATAAGATAAATCAAAATTATCAATTGCTTTAATTAAACCAATAACCCCAACTTGAAACAAATCATCTAAATTAATATCACTACGATTAAAACCTCTTAAAATACTTAAAACTAATTTTAAATTACCATTAATTAATTCTGTTTTAGCATCAATATCTCCATTTTTAAGTCTTACAAATAAATGATTCATTTCTTCATTAGTTAAAACTTTAATATCATTAGTATTTATTCCTGTTATATCAACTTTATATCTTGCCATAAAAATTCCTTTCAAACTATATTTTGTTTGAAAGAATTATTTTTTATACAATTATTTAATATTTTAAAAAATATTCTTTAGCCTTATTGATTATATCCGTTCGATATATTTTATAATTATTAAAATCATTAAACTCATTATCAAAAATTTCTTCCATAGATATAGAAAAATCTTCTAAAATATTTGCTTGATAATATTCATAAGCAAGTATTTTAGCTATTGCATCAACATACACTTCTTTTTTTAAATTATTTTTATCTTGCATATTTTTATATAATTTTTTAAAACTCAAATAATCTCTTTCTGTTAATTTAACTACATTCTTACTAATATCTTGATTTATAAAACTATCTAATACATTATCCCCTTTTGGTAATGTCTTAATTATTTTTATTATTCTATTTTTATCAAGTATTATTTTTAAATTAATCATCCAATAATCATTTGTTGGCATGATTAAATAACCTTCTTTTATCTTTTTTAAATACTTATTTTCAATTATAATATTTTCTAAACCATTGGTAACTGTAATCATTATCCCTCCCTATTAATAATAGCATATTTTCTCGTATTTTCCCACTTTTTTCAGTAAATAATATTAATAATGAGAAAATAACATTAGTGATGTATATGAAAATTAAAAGAATGAAATCAATTCGTGAAAATCTTGAATTAACTCAAGCAAATGTTGCTGATATTTTAAAAGTAGATCGTTCCACTTATACAGGATGGGAAATAGGTAGAGATACTATTCCCCTACTAAGACTTAATATTGTTTGTAAAACATTTAATGTTTCATTTGATTATATCATGGGTCTAACTGATGAATTTAACACTTATGAACACATTATTATTGATGCTAAAGTTATTGGCAAAAATTTAAAAAAATTGCGTCATGAAAATGATATGGTTCAAAAAGAATTTTTTGAATATTTAAACACTACTAGTTCCACTTGGAGTGCTTATGAACAGGGAAGAGTTATAATTAAAACTGATTTTTTATATACTATTTGTAAAAAATATCATTTATCTGTTGATAAAATGTTAAGTAATAACAATTAATGCATAATTTGCTTTAATTTTTTTACTACCTTTTTTTCAATACGTGATATATAACTTTGACTTATTCCAAGCATCTCTGCAACTTCTTTTTGTGTATATTCTAATGTATTATTGAGTCCATATCTTAGAGTCATAATTTCTTTATCTCTAGGTGCTAAAGACTCAATTTCTTTTTTTAAAAATTCTTTATCAACTTTTTTCTCATATTCTTTAGGTACTAAATCAATATCAGTTCCTAATATATCCTCTAAATGTAATTCATTACCTTCATTATCATAATTAAGGGCATCCTCTAAAGATATTTCACTTCTTTTTCTTTTATTTTTTCTTAAAAACATCAATATTTCATTACTTATGCATCTTGATGCATAAGTTGCTAATTTTATATTTTTATCAATTTTATATGTATTTATACCTTTAATTAAACCAATTGAACCAATACTTACTAAATCTTCAATATCATAAGTTGTATTTTCATACTTTTTAGCTAAAAAAACAACTAATCTTAAATTATGTTCAATTAACTTATTACGAGCATTAATATCCCCTTGTTTAGCTTTAATTAGATATTGTAGTTCTTCTTCTTTATCTAATGGTGGTGGTAACTTATCCGTTGCTCCAACAAATAATACTTCATTATACTTCGCTATAATTTTTTCAATTAATTTTCTAAACATATATCCTCCATTATCTTATAATTTAGTATACAATCCATATTAAGTTTATGAATATCTTCAGGTATTATACCAATTAAATAATTTTTTAAAACACAATTATTAATTTTTATATATCTAATACTAAAACACTCAACTAACCCACTAAACCCAACTACTTTATAAGGTACATATATAGGACTTCTTATATTTATAAAAGGTTCTACTTTTTTTCTTGATAATAATATTACATATTTTTTAGTAATAGGATCTTTTAATTTATTTCCAGTATCTAAAAATCCACTACATTCTAGAACTTTTCCATTTTTAAAACATATATTAACTTTAAAGTTATAATTATATATACTCTTAATTTTTTTCTGTTCCTTTATATATAAATATAAAATAATCGGTGCAATAATTAATAAAACAATATAATTTATACTAAAACCATCAAAATAAAAAATTAACCCTTCATTTTTATAACTAAATTCCAAACTTAAAAAATATAAAAAACCACCTAGTATAATACTACACATATATAAATATATAAAATTATCTACCATATACTTAATATTTTTATAACCAAAAGCAATTAATAACATTAAAATACTTACTATTACTTTAGTAATGAATAATAATATATTAGGAATAGATATAAACAAAATTCCTAAAGATAAAGCTCCTAATAAAGCTCCTAAAAATAATCTTTTAAATTTCGTATATCTTTTAAGTGCTATATCTACTGTCATTAATAACAATAAATCATAACTAAAATTAAGTATAAATACTAAATCTAAATATATTTTCATGACTAATCACTTAATAAGTATATATTAAAAAAAAAACAAAATTTGTTGCTTTTTGTCAAACATATTAATTTTTTAATATTTATTAATTATATTTACAATTTTTTTATTCGTCTACACAAAAAATTGAATTATTTACTTAATATTTAACAATCCTACATAACTCTTAAAAACACAAAAAAAGTTTTTCTATAATTAATACATTTTACAACAATTCCCAATATCCGTTTTTATCAGATCCTACTCTTCTTATAAAATTATTATCACTTAATACTTTAAAATTTCTTTTAATTGTCCTTACATTAACACCTAATTTTTCTGCTATAAGATTTTGTGTAATGTATTTATCATTTACAACTAATTCTATAATTTTCTTTTGTATTTCATTTATTGCAAAATTATTGTTTTTAATTATTTTATCCAATGATGAATTTATTATATTTAATATAAATTTAATAAATACATTAGCATTACCATTTATATGGCATTGTGCTATAGATGAATAATATTCTTCTTGTTTTAAATACATTTCTTCTTCAATGGGAATAAATTCAAAATTACTATCATATTTTATTAACATTAAATTTACCCAATATCTTGCTAATCTACCATTACCATCAGAAAATGGATGAATAAATACAAAATAGTAGTGAAATATTGCAGATAAAATTATAATATTAATATCATCATTTTTGTTTATAAAATCAAACAAACTTTTCATTAAAGAAGGAACTAAAATAGATTCTGGTGCCATATATATTATTACACCATCTTTCTTTACACCTTCACCATGATTTCTATATCCATCATTATCTTCATTAAAATACTTCATCATTAATTGATGAACTTTAATACAATCTTCTTCACTTTTATAATTGAAACTATTAATTTTACTGTATGCCTCGATGGCATTTTTTACTTCTTGTATTTCATTCCTTTTACCTATTACTTGTTTTTTATTAGATATATTTACAACATCAAATAATGATAAAGTATTTGCTTCTATAGCAAGAGATGAATGAATCGATCTTACTTTTGATTTTATTACCATGTTTTTTCTTTTTTGGCTATCTGTAATTTTTAGATTATTTAATTTTATATCTATTTCACTCAATAAATCTTTCATATTTGAATCTATATTAAATATTGGTTTTATTTTATCGTAAGATTTCATTTTATCACTCTTTCTATATTTATTATATCACAAATGTCACTGTAAATGTCACTGTAATTTTATTAATAACAATTTACAACTTGCACTTAATTTTATTGCTTAATCTTTTATAATTAAAAACATTATAAAAGAGTGATTCTAAAATCACTCTAACATAATTTTACTAGCACTAATTTAAGAAGAACTACTTTTAATAATTATCGCTTCTTAAGAAAGGTGGTATTTCATATTCATCATCTACTTCTTGTTGTTTTGGTCTTCTTTTGGGAAGTTCATCGCTAAATAATGCTTCATCACCAGTTTCTTCATCAAATCCAGTTGCAATAACTGTAACAATAACTTCATCAGTTAAATTTTCATTTTTTATTGCCCCGAAGATAATATTTATATCAGAATTTGCAGCTTCTCTAACTGTTTCTACTGCTTCTTCTATTTCATATAATGTAAGATTATTACCACCAGTTACATTAACTATTGCATTAGTAGCACCTTCAATAGTTGCTTCTAATAAACTATTAGCAACAGCTTGTCTTGCAGCTTCAATAGCTCTATTTTCCCCAGCATTGCAACCAATACCTATAATAGCTGTTCCACTTTTTTCCATTACAGTTTTAACATCTGCAAAGTCTAGGTTAATAACTCCCGTAACAGCAATTAAATCAGATATTGATTGTACACCTCTATGTAAAACATTATCTACTTCTTTAAATGCAGCATCAAAACTTGTTGTTTTATCAATTATCTCTTTTAAACGATCATTTGGAATAATAATAAGTGAATCGACATGACTTCTTAATTCTTCTAATCCAACTAAAGCATTTTCCATTCTTCTTTTACCTTCAAATCTAAAAGGTTTTGTAACAATACCAACGGTTAATGCTCCAAGTTCTTGAGCTATTTCTGCAATTATTGGTGCAGCTCCAGTTCCTGTTCCTCCACCAAGACCACAAGCAACAAAAACCATATCAGCACCTTGTAATGCTTCTTCTAATTCATTTTTACTTTCTAAAGCAGCAGCTCTACCTACTTCAGGATTAGCTCCAGCACCTCTTCCACCAGTAATGTTTTTACCTATTTGGATTTTATTAGTACATAAAGAATTATTTAATACTTGTAAATCTGTATTTACTACAAAGAATTCAACACTCTTTACTCCTTCTTCAATCATCCTATTTACGGCGTTACAGCCACCGCCACCAACACCTACTACTTTAATTTTTGCTATTTGATCCATCTGTAATCCATTCATATTTCATTCTCCCTCTAATTATCAAAAAAGTATCCGAATAATTTTCCTAAAATCGAATTCTCAGAAATATTTACTTTTTTATGTATACCACTTAATTCTTCTTGTTCTTCTATACTAAATATTGAAAAATCTCTATTTCTAAGTCTTAACCTACTATCATAATATTTTATTAAACCAACACCAGTTACAAATTTATTATGTCTAGCACCAATCTCTAAAACATCTCCTACAACAGCTTTTTTAAAAACATAATTAACTACATTTTTAAATTCTACCGTTTCCGTTACTCCCCCTGTAACAATTATATAACTAATTTCCTTTTTTGTTAAGAGATTTATTTGTTTTTTTGCTAAATTTAATATTTCTTCTAATCTTGAAGTAACAATTTCACTTGCTCCATATTGATTTATTTTAATTTTATCACCATTTTTATCTTCAACTACAATTGATTCATTTACTTGTGCAACATTTTTATCTGCTAAGGCAATATTTTCTTTAATATATAAAGCATCTTTTCTATTTATTTTATAAACATATCCTATATCATAATCTATATTATCTCCCCCCATATCAATTACTTCACTACTTGTAATAATTCCTTTATTAAATATTGATACGGTTGTTTTACTAGCTCCAATATTTATTAATGCTCCAACTTCAGTACTATTCTTACTATTTTTAAATTCATAATAATCACCTAAAGCCCCAATTGTCACATCAACAACTTCTACATCAATTTTTTCTAAACAATGTATTATTGGAGTAACATTTTTCTTTGGTACAGTTACCACTACTGCTTTAACCTTTAATTTTTCGGCTTTCATTGAAAGTGGTGAATCAGATACAACAGTATCATTTACTAAATACTTAGTAGGTAATATACTTACTAATTCTTGATTATCTGTTATTTTATTATATACCGCAGCTTGCAATGATCTAACTATATCATTACTAGTAACAATTTTTTCAAGATTACTTATCGTAGTATACCCTTCACTTAAAAAACAATTTAACCCATTACTAGGTACACTCACAACTACCTTTTTTATTGGTATACCCAATTGTTCTTCTCCTTTTTTAAATACATCTGCTAAAGCTTCTATTGCACTTTCAGGATTAACAATAAAGCCTTTTTTTATTCCTCTCGCTGGAGTTTCAATACATGCTAAAATATTTAGTTTATGCTTAACTATTTCCCCAACAACAAGTTTAATAGTATGACTTCCAATATCTAAACTAGCTATTATTTTACGCATATATTCACTCCTATATTTACTTACATAATTATATCTAAAAACTTATCTATATGCAAGTTTTTAAAATAATATATTAATACTTTGCAATCACATAATTATCTATAATATCAAAT
>CALVKC010000030.1 GCA_944332505.1 uncultured Bacilli bacterium | reverse complement strand
TACAGGTAATAATTGTCTTTATTTTGACATATAATTTGTCATCAAATGTTGCTATTTGTCGAATATTTGGATATAATAAATAAAGAATGGGGAAGTGTGAATGAGTGCTGAAGTAAAGCCAAAGGTAACATTTCGAGAAGTAATAAAGACAATTTCAACAATTATCAGTTGGACAATTTTTGTTTTACTTTTAATTATTGCAGCACTACTATTATATTATTTTATAGCCACAAAGATTTATGCAGTTAAAGGAAGTAAATATGAACCAAAATTTTCATTATATACTATAATTAGTCCAAGTATGACTCCCAACATAAATGTATATGACGTCGTAGTAGATGTAAAAGTAGATGATCCATCAGATATAGAAATAGGTGATGTAATAACATTTTATTCAGATGAACCTCAAGTAAATGGTGGAACAATAACTCATAGAGTAATATCTGTAATCAAAGATGAACAAGGTAACTATAGTTACCAAACCAAGGGAGATAAAAATTTAATTGAAGATAATGGAGTAGTACCATTTAATAAAATAGTAGGGAAAGTAGCATTAAGGATACCTCAATTAGGAAGAGTACAATTCTTTTTAGCAAGTAGTATGGGATGGTTATCAATTATATTCTTAATTGCATTATATATCATATATAATAGTTTAAAGAAAATATATCTTCTAAATCATCAACCAAAAGAAAAGAATAAAGATACAAAATTAAAAGAAATCTTATATATGCCTTTATTTAAGAAAAAGGTTAAATTATTGCCATACACTCCAGAGTATACGAGCGATATAGAAGAAAAAAAAGTTACAGAGACACCAAAATCAATATTTGATGATGATAATTTAGACTATGAACTACCAAAATTAAAATAAGAATAAATATTTAAATAAAAAAATATAATATGGTATGATTTACTTAATAAAGGAGGAATTTGGTGAAAAAGTATTTAAAGAATTACAAAAACACAATAATATTGTTAACATTTGTAATCATCGGGGGTATATGCGGTCTTATATTTAAAGAAAAAGCCACAGTAGTAAAACCTCTTGGAGACTTATTTTTAAACTTATTATTAGTAATAATAGTACCATTAATATTTTTTACAATAGCATCATCGATATCTAAAATGCGGGAACCAAAAAGATTAAGCAAGATATTAATAAACATAATAATAATGTTTTTAATAAGTTCAATTATTGCTGTAGTCTTTGCATTTATATCAACTAATATAACAGATTTAGTTAAAGACAGGGATACCGAACAAATTAGAGAGATATTTGCTGAATCAAGTGAAGAAGCAGCAGACTTAAACTTATTAGAAAGAACAGTTAATGTTTTATCAACAAATCAATTTGTTAATTTACTTACAACAGACAATTTAATAGCATTAATAGTTATATCAATACTTTTTGGTATAGCGGTAAACAAAAGTGGCGAAAAAGGGAAAAAAGTTGCGGAATTACTTGACTCTTTTAGTGAAGTGATGTATAAATTAATTGGGATAATTATGTATTATGCTCCGATTGGGCTTGGCTGTTACTTCGCGGCATTAATTGGAACGCTAGGAAGCATAATAGCGGTAGGATTTTTAAAGACATTTATCATGTATTTAATAGTCAGTTTACTATTTATGTTTATATTCTATACATTATATGCATTTTATTCCGGAGGCAAAAAAGGAATAACTGCATTTTGGAAAAACATTATCCCAGCGATATTAACATCTTTAGGAACATGTTCATCTGCTGCAAGTGTACCAGTAAATATTGAATGTGCCAAGAAAATAGGAATACCTAATGATATTGCTGAAACAACAATATCACTAGGAACAAGTTTTCACAAAGATGGTTCATCAATAGGAAGTGTATTTAAAATAATGTTTTTAGTATCCTTATTTGGTACATCTTTAAATAGTGCAGGAAGCATATTTCAAGTATTAGGTATAGCACTTATTGCAACTCTATTAGTAACAGCAGTACCTATTGGTGGAGGAACAATTTCCGAAATGTTAATAATCTCATTATTAAATTATCCAATTGAGGCCTTGCCAATTTTAACAATTATTGCTACAATAATAGATGCACCAGCAACTTTGCTTAATGTTATAGGTGACACGTCATGTGCAATGGTAGTAACAAGAAGAGTTGAAGGTAAGAATTGGTTAAAAAAAGCATAGTGATTCAAATTTAGTAGTTTTATTAGTTACTTTTACAGAGATAAAATATATAGCTGAGAATATTTTAAAAGATATAATAAAATGAATTTCACTTGATGAATGCTTTTTGGGACAAATCCCTTATAATTTAAAGTGTATGAAAAGTTCATAAACTAAGGTGGTACCGCGGGTAAAAACTCGTCCTTAATTAGTTTATGAACTTATTTTTTTAGGAAGGAAGGAATTATGGAAGAAGAATTAACAAGATTAGTGACAAGTTTAAATGAAGAATTAAACACTTGTCAAAAGGAAGCGGATGTACTTAATGTAAAATCAAAATATGTAGGTAAAAAAAGTCGTATTATGGAAATACTATCTAGTTTAAAAGATATGAGTACTGATGATAAGAAAAAATATGGTAGTTTAATTAACAATACCAAAAAGGAAATGGAACAAATAATTAATAGTTATTTAGAAAAAATATCTAATAAGAGTGAAATTTTATTTGATGATACTGTTGATTATGAAATTGAAAAAGGCTCATTACATCCAGTAACAATTGTAGCAAAAGAAGTAACAGACATATTAAAAAGGATGGGATTTACGGTAGTAATGGGACCAGAAATGGAATCAGAATATTACAATTTTGAAGGTTTAAACATACCTAAAGATCATCCAGCAAGGGATATGCAAGACACATATTATCTTGACAATGGAATGTTACTTAGAACTCATACAAGTCCGATGGAAATAAGAAGTATGGAACAATATGGAGCTCCACTTCGCATTGCAGCACCAGGAAGGACATTTAGAAATGAAGATTTAGATGCCAACCATGAAAACACATTTTTTCAAATTGAAGGTATGGTAATAGACAAAGGGGTAACGATAGGTAATCTAATATATGTAATGGAAAATGTATTAAGAGAAATATTTAAAAGAGATGTAAAGATAAGATTAAGACCTGGATTTTTCCCATTTACAGAACCAAGTTATGAAGTAGACATGAGTTGCCTAATTTGTGGAGGAAAGGGATGCCCAACTTGCAAAAATTCTGGTTGGATAGAATTAATTGGCTGTGGAATGACTCATCCAATGGTTTATAAATATGGTGGAGTAGACCATGAAGTATACAACGGATTTGCTTTTGGCCTAGGATTAACACGTCTTGCCATGATGAAATACAAAATAAATGATATAAGAGTTTTAAATTCTGGGGATTTAAGATCTTTAGAAAAATTTGATATACATTAAGGAGGTAAAAATGTTATTATCTTGTAATAAATTAAAAAGTCACATTAAAAATAGTGAAGATATAGATTTCCTAAATATATGGGACACATTTACATTAAGAACAGCAGAAGTAGAAAATGTCAAAAAAGTAGGAGATCAAATTGACAATGTAGTAGTTGCTGAAATAAAAGAATGTGTAATGCACCCTGATAGCGATCACATGCACATATTACAAGTTGATTGTGGAGAAAAAGAACTAATACAAGTAGTATGTGGGGCACCAAATGTTCGAGTTGGGTTAAAAACAGCTTATATTAAGGTCGGAGGACACATTGATGGTTTTGAAATCAAAGCCAAACCACTCAGAGGAGTATTATCCAACGGAATGTGTTGTAGTGGAAGAGAACTAGGTATTAGTGATGATCATTCAGGAATTATTGAACTACCAGAAGATGCTCCGGTAGGATTAGACATAAAAAAATATTTGCCAATAAATGATATTATTGTAGAAATTGACAACAAGTCATTAACAAATCGCCCTGATTTATGGGGACATTATGGAATAGCACGTGAAATAGCAGCCATAACTAAACATGATTTATTACCACTAGATTTAGAAGAAGTACCAAATGATAAAAATGATTTAGATGTAACCATTAAAGATCCGGACTTATGCTATCGATATTCAGCATTAAAACTAGAAAACATATTAAACAATAAAACCCCATATGACATGCAAATATTTTTATACTACGTTGGAATGCGTTCAATTTCTCTATTAGTAGATATAACAAACTACATAATGTTAGAAATAGGTCAACCAATGCATGCTTTTGATTCAAGGGTAGTAAAAAGCATTGAAGTAGGAAGAGCAAAAGATAAAGATACATATCAAACATTAGATGGAACGACTAGAAATCTTACAAGTGATATGTTAATGATTAAAAACGGTGACAAATATTTTGGTATTGCTGGAGTAATGGGTGGACTTGACAGTGAAATATTAAGTGATACAACTGGAGTATTTTTAGAAAGTGCAACATTTAATGCTGGTTCAATTAGAAAAACTGCCGTAGCGTTAGGATTAAGAACAGAAGCTAGTGCTAGATATGAAAAATCACTTGATCCAAACATTACCATTATTGGTTTAAAAAGAGCATTATATTTAATACATAAAGAAAATCCAAATTTAGAAATAGCATCAAATTTAACAGATGTATATCCAACAAAATTAGATGTTGGTCATGTAACATTAAGAAAAAAATTATTAAGTACATATATGGGTAAAACATTAGATGACAATGTAGTTGAAGAAATGCTATCATTATTAGGCTTTAATGTAAAAACAACTGAAGATACATATGAAGTTGTAGTTCCAACATTTAGACATAGTAAAGATATAAGCATTGAAGAAGACATAATTGAAGAAGTAGCAAGAATGTATGGTTTAGAAAACTTTAGTGCTACACCTTTAAAAATAGAATCTGATGGCATAGAACATGAAACGATATTTAATCAAGAGTATGATGTTAAAGAAATGCTTGCAACAAAATACAATATGCATGAAGTAAATAGTTATTTATGGTATGATACTGAAATGTTAAAAGAATTTGGCATTGAAAAAACAGGTGTAAAACTATTAGGTAAAACAGAAAACAACATATTAAGAGATGATTTAAGCTTTTCATTATTAAACATAGTTAATTTAAATTTCAAAAATTATTCTAAATTCAAAATATTTGAAATAGGAACAATTATATTAAACAATGAAAATAAAAGAGTATTAAGTATAATTCTTGCAGATGAAGAAAAGATGTTAGAAACAAATTATAATAAAGCTAAAGAAATAGTTAAATACATATTTAAAATATTTAAAAATAAAAATGTTACATTTACAGACAATGTTAATGAAAAAGAATATTATGATAAAACTTACGGCAAAGTTATAAATGTTGATAACACAAAACTTGGAGAAATTAACATATTGGTTAAGGGTATAACGAATAAATTATCTAAGAAAAAATCTATAGTATGTATTGATATTGATTTTGATAAATATGTAACCTTAGAAAAAGAAACAATATTATCAGAAGAAATAAGCAAATATCCAACAGTAGAATTAGATTATACAATACCTTTAACAAACGATAAAAAATATAGTGATTTACTAGATATACTAAATAACTTTAAAAGCAACTTAGTAAAAAAATACTATTTAGTAAGCATTTATGAAAACAAATATACAATTAGATATATTTTAGGAAGCAATAATAAGACATTAGAACAAAAAGATATTCAAAATTTTAAAGATAGATTTATGAATCATTTAAAAGAAAATGGCTTAGATTTAATTTAATTTTATAAGGAGGTTTTTAGGTTGGAAGAAAAAATATCACAGTTTTTAAGTTTATTTAATGTTAAATGTGAAGAAGATTATTTTAAAAGCACGGTTGATTCTAAAAGTGTCAAAGGCTTTGATGATAATATATATTTAATTTTAGATGGTAAATATATTAGAGGTAGATTTAAAAAAATATATATTCAACTTTATTCTGATGAAGAGTTAAGTTATGCTACAGTAATTAATAGAAACACAATATATAAATTTATATCTCATGTAATTGATGAACATCAGAGTGCTGAAGAAATAGATATTTCTAAAACAAATAGTACTGAAAGTGTTACATTTAAACTATATTTTGATGATCGAAACTATAAAGAAATATTAAGCATAGAAATATATGACAGTAATGAATGCATTGCATTTATAGCAATTTCAAGCATAACAGCATTAATTACATACATAGAAAAAAATCGAGCAAATGCTAGAAACACTTTATTAACATCAAATGAACCTGATAATATTATAAAAATAATTGCAACTATTTTAGAAAAAAATTTAGGGGTTAGAAATAGCACTTTAATGAATCCCACATTAAAATTAATAGAGCAACTTAGGTATTTAATAGAAACTGCAATGGAAAAAGCAAGCGAAAATACAGAAACTTATATTGCACAAATAGAAGAAGAAAAAGCAGACTTTATTTCTCGAAAGAATGAAGAGATTCAAATAATGTTAAAAAAACAAAATGATTTTTTAAAAAGAGAAAAACCTAAAAAAAGTGATAAAAAATAATTATTGCTTTTTTATTTTAATTATTAAACTTTAGCATATATTATAAATATGAAAAGAAATATTATATTATTAATAATTTGTATAGTTATAACATTTTTAATTGGCAATTTATTTGCTATATTTATTGATACTAGTTCATATAATGGATTAAACAAAATTATAAATGTACCAGGATATATATTTCCTATAGTATGGAGTATACTTTATTTAATTATGGGTATAACATTATTCTTGATATTAAAAAGTAATAATGAATTAAAATATCAAGCAATAAGAATATATTTTATTCAATTATTAGTTAATTCATTATGGACACTATTCTTTTTTAAATTTAACTTATATTTATTTAGTTATATATGGATAATTTTATTAATTATATTAGTAATAATTATGATAATTAAATTTTACAAAATAAAAAAAATAACAGGAATATTAAACATATTTTATTTATTATGGTTAATATTTGCTAGTATATTAAATTTAGGTATAGTAATATTAAATTAATTGACAAAATATAAAACATTATAGGATAATAACTATGGTGATTTTATGCAAAGTGATATAGAAAAAAGCATTATAAAGACCTATAGAAAAGATATATGGCGTAAATTTACTAAAGCTATTACGGAATATGATTTAATTAAAGATAATGATAAAATAGCGGTATGTATCAGTGGTGGTAAAGATTCGTTTTTAATGGCAAAATGTTTTCAAGAATTAAAAAAACATGGCAAAATAAATTTTGAATTAGAATTTATAGTAATGGATCCAGGATATAATAAAGAAAACATTAAAATTATTGAAGAAAATGCTAAATTACTTGAAGTACCAATCAAAGTATATGATAGTCTTATATTTTTGGCATTACAAAACATGGATTTAAAATCCCCTTGTTATATGTGTGCTAGAATGCGTAGAGGTTATTTATATAAAATTGCCAAAGATTTAGGGTGCAATAAAATAGCATTAGGTCATCATTATAATGATGTAATAGAAACAATATTACTTGGAATGTTTTATAATGGTGAAATAGTAAGCATGTTACCAAAAATAAAAAGTAAAAACTTTCTAGGAATGGAATTAATAAGGCCATTATATTTAGTTAGAGAATCTAGTATCTATAACTGGATGAATTATAATAAATTAAAATTTATTAATTGTGCTTGTCCATTAAAAAAAGAAGATTCTAAGAGAAATGAGATAAAAGAATTAATTAAAGAAATGAAAAAAACTAATAAATACATAGAATACAATATTTTTAAAAGTGTAGAAAACGTCAATATTAATCAAATTATGGGATATTATGATTTTGATAAAAGATACAACTATTATGATGAATATGATAAATAATTTTAAGTAAATACTTTCCCAACCCAAAAAATTGTGTTATAATAGAAACATAAGTTACCATATGATAGGAGAGTGATTGTATGCCTGCTATTAAAGAGTTAAGTAAAGAACACATTGTTAAGGTTGCAGTAAAAATGGTAAATGATACTGGTTGGGATAGTATAAATGCAAGAAGTTTGGCAAAAAAATTAAATGTATCAACCAAACCATTATATCGCATTTATAAAAACATGGATGAGATCAAAGAGGATATATACAAAGAAATATCAAGACAATATGATGAATTTATTAATAGTAGAATAGACAATAAAAAAGCTTTAATAACTTTATGTATTGCTTATGTAGAATTTGCTCAAGAATACAAAAATTTATTTATAAGTTTATTTTTGAGTAATAATTTAAAATGGCAAAATTTTGAAAATGTTTTAGATGAAAAATGGAATCAATCAACAATAATAAATTTAGTAAACAAACACGGATATAGTTTTGAAGAGGCTAAAAACTTATTTATGAATCTTTGGTTATATGCTAATGGCTTAGCAACATTAATAGCAACCAATGAATTAGTAATAGATGAAGAGGAGATATTAGTAAGACTTGTAAAAACATATAAAGCCTTTGCTAAAAATGAAAAATGAGTAGAATAGAAATAAAAGAAGATAATGTAAGTATTAATAGAATAGAAGAACGGTGTATAAATTGTGGAATGTGTAAAAAAACTTGTGAAAGTATCAACAACATTGGCAATGATTGTATAAATTGTGGTCAATGTATTTTGACGTGTCCAACTGGAGCATTAACCCCAAAATATAATTACAAAGAAGTATTAAACTACATAAAAGATACCAATAAAACAGTAGTAGTATTTGTTGCTCCAGCTGTAAGAGTTGCTATTGGGGATGCATTTGGATTTAATCCAGGAGAATTTTTAGAAGAAAAACTAGTAAGTGTATTAAAAGAAATAGGTTTTAATTATGTATTTGATACAACATTTGGAGCTGATTTAACAATAATGGAGGAAGCTCAAGAACTTATTGAAAGAATAAATAATAAAAACACTCCAATGTTTACAAGTTGTTGTCCATCATGGGTATTATACATGTATAAAAATCATCAAGAAGATGTATATAAATTAAGTACATGTAAAAGTCCCATAGCAATGCAGGGAGCAATGATAAAAACGTATTTTGCTCAAAATTATGAATTAGATAGTGAAGATATAATATCTGTTGCTCTTACACCTTGTGTTTCCAAAAAGAGTGAAAGAGAGTTATATCCGGATACAGACATAGTTATAACAACAAGTGAATTAATTTTAATGATTAAAGAATTAGGAATAGATTTTAAGTCATTAAAGAATAAAGAATTTGATAAACTTTTAGGAAAAGGCTCTAGTGGAGGATTAATTTTTGGTTCATCTGGTGGGGTAATGGAATCGGTATTAAGAACTGCTTATTTTATGTTAAATAAAGAAAAAGCCCCACAAGAATTTTATCAATTAGAAAGTATTCGAGGGGATAGTGAATTTAAAGAAACAATAGTTGATATGAAGCAATATAAATTAAAAATTGCAGCAATTAACAAAATTAAAACGGTAATAGAAAAATATGAAAAATTAAAAGATTATGATTTTATAGAAGTAATGAGTTGTCCAGGTGGTTGTATTGGTGGAGGTGGCCAGCCCCTTGTAGCAATAAAGGATTTAGAAAACATTAGAAAAGAAAGAATTAAGAGTTTGTATGTTGAAGATAAAGAACAAAAAATTAAAGAAAGTTACCTAAATCCTGAAATAATAGAAGCTTATAATTATTTTATTAATAAAGGAAAAGTAAATTTGCATACAAATCATATAATATTAGCAAAAAACTTTACAAATGTCGACAAAAAAAGTATAATGAACGATAGGGAGGAAAAAAATGAAAAAGATTTTATTTAGTTTATTTATAGCATTTAGTTTAATATTTATACCTGTAGCAAAAGCAACAGAAGATTTACCGGAAGTAACAGATCACGAAAAAGTAAAAGTTTATTTTTTTAGAAGTAACAATTGTGGTTGGTGCACTCAAACGCTTGAATATTTTGCAGAAAACTATGATACTTACAAAGATTACTTTGATCTTATAATATATGAAGTAAATGGTGTTTCAGAAAATGGTAATTTAATGGTTGATTTGCAAGAATATTTTGATGTTGATGGAGTGGGCTCAATACCTTACTTTGTAATTGGTGAAAATTTTGATAATTTAGGTTATGCAACAACTGAAATAGTTGAAGAAGCATTAAAACAATATCAATCAGATGATTACAAAGACTTTGTTGCTGAATTTATAGAAAAGGGCGATTATGATGGTTTAAAAACTGAAACTTTAGAAGAAGCCTGTGCTGCTAAAGGAATTAAATACGGAGCAAATTCTAAAAATACAGAAGAAGGTAAACTTAGTGATGGAGCAATAGTTGCTATTATATTTACAGTAGTTATTGTTGGTTTTGGAGCATTAGTTTTATCTTCAAGACAACAAAAAACTAAATAATTTAGGAAAATGATAAAAAACACAAAAATAGTGTTTTTTTTTGTCAAATTTTACATATATATTGTAAAAATATCACAAAAATTTACAATAAGTAAACTTTTGTGATAGAATAAAAATATAAAAAAGGAGTAGTGTGATAATGAAAACAAAGACATTAAAATTATTATTATTTTTAATACTAGTTTTTCCAATTAGTACTAAAGCAGCAAGTATTAAATATTCATGGGAAAGATGGTGTAGTGGAACTTGTGAACAAACATATACACTAAAAATAGATAACTCTTCAAATGAATATTTAAATAATCTTAATCCAAGTTTAACTTTAACAGGTGATGCTGATGAAATTGAATTAATAAATGTAGAAGGAACAGATGGCTGGACAGCAACTGCGACACGAGAAGGAAATAAAATAACAATGAATTTTACTAGAGACACCGCTATTAATTCATCAAGTTTTGTAATAGGAACCTTAAAATTAAAATTAAATAATTATTATACAGATTATGCTGCCCAATTAGAGATGAATGGTAAAATTACTAATGTATTAAAGGCAAATACTACAACTACAAACAATGGAGAGTTACAAAACCCATCAACGGGAGCTAAATTAAATATAATTTTAATAGCAACAGGAACTATTATATCTGCAACCTTAATAATAATTGGTAGAAAAAAAAGCAAATTATATAAAATTTAAACAGAGATTTAAATCTCTGTTTTAATATGTTTTATCAGAAAATGAATGAGAATAGATAATTGGTTCCATGAATTCTACATAATTTAAATAAATTATTCTAATTAGATACCACAAATTATTTGTATTATCTCTAATAATTAAATGATCTTTTCCAGCTTCTTCAATAATACCTTCATAAATTTTATTTTGCCAAGCACTACTATCAGGATACGATACATAGGCTTTAACTTTTCTTCCTTTATTTAAGCGTAGGATGTTTTCAATATAACTTTGTTCCATTGGCAAATTTGTTTCATTAACTGAAATATTACCTGGTGGAGTTTGATAATTATTAGTTGGAAAAGTTGGATTTTGATAATAATTTCCGTTCAATTAAGTCACCT
>CALVKC010000029.1 GCA_944332505.1 uncultured Bacilli bacterium | reverse complement strand
TTTAAAATCTATGATAAAATCCAATCTATGATAAGCGAATTTATCATAGTTCTATGATAAATTAGGATAAATTAAAAGAAGAATATTAGTTATATGCTAAATTATAACAATATTCTTCTTTTTCATCTAAATTAGTTTTATATATATTATATATTTCTTTACTTAAATTATTTATTTTATCGCTTCCACCTTCATCAGGATTACCATATAAAGTAAATAAAGATATTAAATAAGGATTACTACTATTATAAATACCTATATCATGTAAATATGAACTGTAATAGCCGTATTTATGTAAAATTTTAATATCATCAAAACTTAAAAAATTACAATAATCATTATTCATAGCATCTTTTAATAAAATACTATACTCATCATCATTTTGTAATAAACTATATACATGTTTTAATAAAATATTTGTATCATTAACACTTAAACTGCCATATCTTTCAGCATCAGTAATTCTTAAAGTGATATCTAAAGTTTTTTTAGCATATTCTTTTAAATTACTAATTCCAATATAATCAGTAAGCATTCTATGAGCACCATTATCACTTACAGAAATTGCATAATACAAGATATCTTTAATAGGTACTTCTTCATTTAATTCATAATCAAGTAAACCTTCTTTAGCTAAACTTCTATATGTACTATTAAAAGTTATAGTATCATTTAAATCAATTTTATTATCAATAATATATGAAGCATCAAATAATTTAATAATACTAGCATTATAGTAAATAGTATTTTCATTTAAAGTTAATGTATAATCATTATAAATATCTTCAAAATAAATTGATACTAAAGAAGTATTTAAACTATTTAATAAATCAGCAAATAATTCATCAACTTTATCACTTTTATAAGGTGATACCATACAACTAGCATAAGTATTATTGTTTTTAATTTTTAAACTTATCTCTGCCAATTGATTTTCATAGTCTTTTAGTTTTTGTTTATTAGAAAAATAAATAAACAATAAAAAAACTAATATAATTAATAATACAAATATTGCTATAACTAATCTTTTTTTTCTTCTTCTTTTTTTCATATTATCACTACCTAAAATAAATAAATATAAACAATGCTAGTATAACACAATATATTGAAAACTTCCAAAGGCTACCTTTCTTAACCCAATTACTTAACCATTTATAAGAAAAGAAAGTAACCACACCTGCTGCAATCATGCCCGCAAGATAAGGAACTAACATACTAGAAAGTTCACTAGTATTAGCAAGATCACTAACACCCAATATAAGAGTACCAACACTTACAGGGAAATACAACATAAAAGTATATTTTAAAGCCGTATCTCTTTTTAAATTACAAAGCAAACAAGCAACTAATACAGTACCACTTCTACTTATTCCTGGAATAATTGTAACTGCTTGAAATAATCCAATTAATAAAGCATCTTTTAATTTTATATCAGCATCATCTTTAGTACCTTTAATATTTCGAACAATAAATAAAGCTAAAGCAGTAATTAAAAAGGCAATAGCTAAACCCTTTAAGGAATATAGACTTTCTAACTTATCTTTAAAAAGAAAACCTGTAATACCAACTGGTATAGTACTTAATATAACAAATAAAGCATATCTAAATTTAGTTTCATATTTTTTTCTAGTATCTTTTTTAAAGATATAAGAAAAAAATGCCACAATTAATTCTTTAATATCTTTCCAAAAAATTATAAAAATAGCAATAAAAGAACCAAAATTAGAAATAATTTCAAAATTTAAAGTATTAAAAATATTAGTATTAAAGATATTTTTAAATAAAAATATATGACCACTACTAGAAACAGGAATAGGTTCTGTAATACCTTGAATTATACCTAAGATAATATAAGTAATTATATTCATATTGCTTCACCATTATAATTATATATTAATTTTAAAAAAAATGCACTAGGCATTTAATTTTTTTACTTCATAAGTTTTTCCAAAAGTATCAACCGTAACTTTTGTAATTATAACATTTTCTTCTAACAAACCAGTATATTCATCAGCAACTTTTTCATTTTCAACTATATCATCTATTATATACATACCTTCGACGACTTTACCAAAACCAGCATATAAACCATCCAAAGAATATGCTGCGGAATCATCTAAAACTATAAAAAATTGACTTCCAGCAGAATCATAATCATTACTTCTAGCCATTGAAATAACACCTCTTGTATGGCTAAGTGTATTTTTGTTGTAGCCGTTTTCTTTAAATTCTCCAAAAATATTATAATCGGGTCCACCAGTTCCATCTCCAGAAGGATCTCCGCCTTGTAAGACAAAACCAGGAACAGAACGATGAAATGATAAACCATCATAAAATCCACTTTCAATTAAACTAATAAAATTAGCAACAGTGTTCGGAGCATATTTAGGATATAATTCAATTTTAATAGTTCCATAATCTTCAATATCCATAGTCACTATTGGATTTTTATCATCACTACAACCACTTAATAATAATAAACTAATTAAAATAATTAATATTTTTTTCAAAATGTATCACCTAAAGTATTTTATCATATAATTTTAAATATGAGAATATTTTTTTTAATAATAGGAAGTTTACTAATAAGTATAAGTTTATTTTTAATGATATTATATTTAAATTTATTTACTTTAGGGTATACATTTTTAGAATTTGTTTATTTTATTATTAGAAGTTGTGCTTTTTGGTTATTAATTATTGGAAGTTTATTTATATATAAAGGTATAAGGAGGAATATTACATGAACTATTATTATGATATAGTTTTAAATTTTCAAGAAGACAATTATATGTTTTATGAATGGGAAGAAGAAGATAATATTGATATAATAAAAAAGATTCCTATATTTCAAATTAATTTAAAAACATTTAAAGATTTAATAAATAATGAAATTAAAGTAGATACTGAATTTTTAGATATAATAAATAATAAAACTGAATTAAAAAATAAAACTTTAAAATATGTAGCATTATTTGTTAGTAAAAATGGAGCAATTGCTTTAGAATTTAATGAAATAGGTCAAAGCATATATCGTAGTTTTTTACAAGTTGATGATGAACTTGGAGCAATAGAAACAATATTTACAATACCAGTATATAAATTAAATTATGAAATAACTAAAAAAATTATATTTAATAAAAATTTAAGAAAAGAAGATAATATAAAAAGATTTATAAAAAAAGAAATAGATTTTCTTTATCAAAATAAAGAAATTGATAAATTAAAATATTTATATAATGAATGGTTTTTAAAAGACAATGATGATATTATAAAAATATATAAAGAGATGAACAAAAAATTACAAGATAAGTTATCAGATAGAGAAATTACAATATATAATTTAATAAGATTAAGTTACAACAATGTATAAATAAAAATAATAAGTTAATAATACTATTAGGGTGAATTATGAAAAAAGTATTATTAATTTTAGCGGTAGGTTTATTATTAGTAGGGTGTAGTTGTTCTAACAATACTGCGAAAGGGGCAGTTGAAGATTTTCTAGATCAATATCGTAATTTAAGTGCATCAGTTATTGAAGACATGGATGATGTTATTGAAAAAGAAGAAAATCTAAATGAAGAACAAAAAGACCAATATCGAGATATATTACGAAAACAATACACTGATTTAACATATGAAATTATTAATGAAGAATATGATGAAGATACAGCAGTTGTAGAAACAAAAATAACAGTATATAATTTAGGAAAAGTGCAAAAAGAAGCTAATAATTATTTAAATGAGCATAGCGAAGAATTTTATGATGAATCAAATAATTATGATATAACAAAGTTTTTAGATTATAAACTAGATTTAATGCAAAAAAACACTGAAACTATTAACTATACAATTAATTTTAATGTTGAAAAAAATGAAGATGGAATATGGCAAGTTAGTGATTTATCTCAAAATGATTTAGAAAAAATTCATGGTATATATAATGAAAATGAGTAATTTTTTTACTCATTTTCATTTGGTTTAATTCTTTTCAAAGTATCTATGTTATAACTTCTAATTATATTTAAACAAGAAGCAAGTTTTTCATCATCACCAATAGGTTGTGATAATACATCAGCTAGTTCCTGAATAATTTGTTTTTTTAAATCCTCATCACTCAAAGCATCCAAAGACTTTAATTGATTAAGTAATCTAAAACTTTCAAAATCCACCACCAAGTCATCTTTAGTTAAATTGTTTAATATATCGTTTAAATAACAATAAATATCTGGTAAGTTATAAAAAGGTTTATTATTAGATTTAGCCATATCTTCTAAAACTTTAGTTATTTCATCATGAGAAGTTAAAATATTATAATTTAAAAATATTAACTCTAACAAAGCTAAATAAGAAAAGCCGTAATTACTATTGCATATATTAACAATTAAAGAATAATTAGGTTCTTTAAAGAAAATATTAATATAAGCATTATAATAGTCAATAGCGATATCGTATTTTGCTAAAAAGGAACAGAAGTCTCCGATAAACATTATATCTTTTTCATCCCAAAATTCTTTATTTTGAGCATAGATAATTAAAAAAATGGATCTATCTCTTACACCTAAAAAGTAGTCTAATTTATTAAAAAATTCTTCTTCGGGTTGATTATAATAAAAAGGCATAACCTCTTTTAGTTTTTTTATTAATTCAGCATTTTGTTCACTATCATTTTTTAATTCTTCTAACAATTCCATTAAATAAAACCTAATTTTCAAACTCATAAAAAACACCTTGTTTTCTATTTTAGCACAAATATTAAAAAAAACCTACTATTTTTGTAGCACATATTTTACTAATAAAAACATATCTTTTTATAGGGGTTATATATGAAAAAGTTAATTTTTAGTTTAATATTAATGATTTTACCAATAAAAGTATTTGCAACTGTTAGTAGTAGTATAGTAATGGATTTAAATAGTAATAGAATAATTTATGCCAACAATATAAATGAACAAAGATTAATAGCGAGTATTACTAAAATAATGACATGTATAGTAGCAATAGAACATGGAAGTTTAGATGATGTTTATGAAGTAGGGGATGAAGTGCTTACTGCTTATGGTAGTGCCATATATATAGAAATGGGAGAAAAATTAACTTTAAAAGATTTATTATATGGTTTAATGCTTAGAAGTGGAAATGATGCAGCAGTAGTAATTGCTAAAAATATTGCAGGTAATATGGATAATTTTGCAATGTTAATGAATGAAACTGCCAATAAAATAGGTATGAAAAACAGTTATTTTTACAATGCTCATGGTTTAGAAGAAAGTGATGGAACCGGTAATTTATCCACGGCATATGATATGGCATTATTAACCAAATATGCTATGCAAAACGATACTTTCAAAGAAATATTTAAAACTAAAAATTATCAAGTAAAGACTAACAAAAAAAGCTATAGTTGGACAAATAAAAATAAATTATTACACAATTACGATTTTATTACTGGAGGAAAAACAGGCTTTACTCAAAAAGCAAGAAGAACATTAGTAACTACAGCAAGTAGTAATAATATAGATTTAGTAATAGTTACTTTAAATGACCCTAATGATTTTAATGATCATTTAAATTTATATGAAAGTACATTTAGGAATTATAAAGCCTTAAAGGTATTAGATAAAAACAAATTTACAATAAAAAATGATACTGAATACAAAGAAGATACTTTATATATAAAAGAAGATATTTATATTCCAATACTTCCAAAGGAAGAAAAAGACATAAAAATAGAATATGAATTATACAAAGACAACAATTATAAGACCAATGATATAGTAGGGAAAGCCAAGATATACTTAAAAGAAGATTTATTAAAAGAAGTAGATATATATGTAACTAAAAAAGAAGATGAAGTAAAATTATCATGGTGGCAAAAATTATTAAGGTGGCTTAAATGGTAAGTTACATATGGTTATTTTTAATATCTATAGGAATAATTTTTTCTTTTTTTACTGGTAATTTAGACACAATAAACGATAGTATATTAACTAATGGAAATAAAGCATTAGAATTAATGTTATCAATACTTCCGATAATAGTATTATGGACCGGGATTATGAAAATAGCTGAGGAATCGGGTTTATTAAAAAGGTTTGCCAAATTAGTAGAACCTTTACTTTCTAAATTATTTCCGAGTGTACCCAAAGACAATAAAGCCTTAGGTTACATAGCATCAAATATAGCTGCCAACATGATGGGGTTAGGAAGTGCAGCAACACCTTTTGGTTTAAAAGCAATGAGTGAACTTCAAAAGATAAATCCCAAAAAGGATACAGCTTCAACGGCGATGATAACATTTTTAGTATTAAACACTGCTGGGGTAACTATTGTTCCTACAACAGTACTAGCATTACGTATAGCTCATGGTTCTGCTAATCCATCAGAAATAATTTTACCAGGAGTAATTGCCACATTTTGTTCTAGCTTAGGGGGCTTATTATTAGATTATTTTATTCGTAAAAGGAGAAATAATAAATGAATACATTTTCCAAAATAATTATTCCCGTTTTTATTATATTTGTAATTTTCTATGGATTTAGTAAAAAAATAAATATATATGATGCTTTTTTAGAGGGGGCAAAAGAAGGATTAATAATTTCATTTAATATATTTCCATCAATTATTGCCATGGTATTTGCAATTAATATTTTTTTAGATAGTAATTTTATATATAAATTTTTAAGAGTATTATCGCCATTATTAAATGTAATAAATATACCATTAGAAATAATGCCTATGGCACTATTAAGGCCAATATCTGGAACAGCATCTTTAGCAATAATGAACGATATCTTTATAAATTTTGGACCAGATTCATATATAGGAAGGCTTGCAAGTGTACTACAAGGTTGTACAGATACAACCATATATGTATTAGCCCTTTATTTTAGTTCAATAGGGGTAAAAAAAATAAGGTATTCTCTAGGAGTAGGTTTATTTGCGGATTTAGTAGGTATAACAGTTGCATTTTTAATAACTATGTTATTTTTTTAATTACTATGATATAATTTAGTTGGTGGTTAAATTGGAAAGATTACAAAAAATAATTGCCCAATATGGATATACATCAAGAAGAAAAGCTGAAGATTTAATTCGCAAGAAAAAAGTTATGGTTAATGGAAAAATAATAACTGAGTTAGGAACAAAAGTTGATAGTAATGATGTTATAAGCATTGATGGTATAATTATAAATAAAGATATAAAGCATGAATATTATATATTAAATAAACCTAGAAGTGTAGTAAGTACAGTTGAAGATAATTTAGGTAGAATAACAGTAGTAGATTTAATTAACACTGATGCTAGAATATATCCCATAGGAAGATTAGATTATGATACAACAGGTTTAATATTACTTACAAATGATGGTGATTTTGCTAATACTTTAATGCATCCAAAATTTGAAATTGAAAAGACATATATAGCTAAAATAAATAAAGTATTAGATAAAGATGAGATACATAAAATAAAAAATGGAATAGAAATTGATAATCGAAAAGTTGAAGTAAAGAAATTTAAAATAAAAAATATTAATAAAGAAAAAAACACTATGATTATAGAATTAACAATAATTGAAGGACGAAATCATATAGTTAAAAGATTATTTAATGAACTAAACATTGAAGTTTTAAAGTTAAGTAGAATTGGTTATGGATTTTTAGATATAAAAGACTTAAAATCTGGTGAATATCGAACATTGACAATAAAAGAAATTAAAAAAATGTATAGTTTAGCGAAGAACAAATAAAAAAAGCTTTCCTTTAAGCTTTTTTAGTTTTCTTCAGTTTCTGCATCTTCAGTAACTTTAATAGCCCCAACAGGACAAGAAGCAATAGCATTTTGCAAAGCATCGCTATCTAGATTATCATTACTTTTAACACTTGATAAATTATCATCAAATTCAAAATGTTCTGGGTCCATAGCAATACAAGCCCCACAACCAATACAATTATTAATTTCTATTTTTTTCATAACATCCTCCTTGTATAATTATAGTAAATAATTTTTTTAAAATCAATTGTTTATATTTAAAAATTAAACAATTTATGTTATTATTTTAATAGAGGTTTTTATTATGGAATCAAGGATGAATAAATATGATAACAAAAACTTATCACGAGTTGCCAAAAATGAAGAATTATATAAAAAGATAAATGAATCTAATTTAGATAATTTTAGTGTGCGTAGCAATGCAACTGTAATTGGCAATCAAGAACCGGAGATAGACATTGAAAAAATTAAAAAGATACTAGATACAAAATACAATAGTGCCCCTAAAAGAAGGAGCATTAGAATTGACATGCCTGAAGAAGAAGAAAAGATTGATGAAGTAAAAACCAAAGAATATGATTTAAATGTAATATTAGAAAAAGCTAAAGATGAAAAAGAAGAAACATATGAAGAGGTAAGGGCTAAAAAACTTCGCAATACACAATTTGATATTTTAAACAACCTTAATCTAGGAGAAGAAAAAGAAGAAAAACAATCTGAATCAACTAAGGCTGAAGAAGATTTAATTGAATTAATAAATACAATTAGCATAAATGAAAAAAAGATTAATGAAATAAGTGAACAACTAACAACAGAAGAAGCAAAAGAAGAAAGTAGTCCCTTAGATTTACTAACAGAATTAAAGGGTAGTGAAAATACTGAAGTATATGAAGGAATGACTACTGAAATTACTCAAAAATTAAATGAAGAAAAGGAAGAAACAAAAATAACAACCAAAAAAGAAGAACCGATAGATAATTCATTTTACACCAATAGTTTATTTAACAAAAATGACTTCAAAGATGATGAAGAAGAAAAGGGACTAAGCATAGCAATAAAAATACTAATAGTATTAGTAATATTATGTTTCCTTGCAGGTTTATTTTTATTTATTAAATCATTTATTATAGAATAGTTTCATATTATTTAATATGAACAAGATTCGATTAAGAAAAAAATATCAATTATCGAGAATAGTTTTAGGGGTAATATTCTTGATAATTTTTTTTACAAGTTGTTTATTTAACATCTATAATAAAAAAGTAAGTCCTAAAATTATTTCAGTTGCAGAAGCAAAAATTAACAAATTTATGAAATCATTTTTAAGTAACAATATAAGCCATGACATATTAGATAAAGATGCATTAGAAAACATATTAATTATAAACAAAAATAATGAAGATGAAATATTATATGTTGATTTTGATTTAGACAAAGCATATATAGTATTAGAAAGTGTATCAAAAGAATTAAATGATTTAATAAGTGATTTAGAAGAGGGTAAATTTAAAGATATAAAAGACAATAATTTAAAGACTAGTAAAAATGGTTTAGTCTTAGAATATCCTTTATTTATGTCTAGTAATTATGCATTACTATCAAATTTAGGGCCTAAGATATATGTTAAAGTAAATTTTATAGGAACGATGTTAACCAACATTAAAAGTAAGATAACAGAATATGGAATAAACAATGCATTAGTAGAGTTATATGTAACGATAGAAGTTAGTCAAGAATTAATAAGTCCAGTAACTGATAAAGAGATATCTTTAGAATACGATGTATTAATAGCATCTCAAGTAATTAATGGCTCAGTTCCGGAATTTTATGGTGGAATAATAACTGAAAAAAGTGCAGCTTTATCTATTCCCCTAGAATAAAAGTTGTGTTATAATTTAGTATAGGGTGAGTATATGGAACACATATTTATTAATGAAGCATTTACTAAAGCCATAAATGACTATTTAAAAAGTGTAGAACAACCTAAAGGGGTAGTTTATAACTCATTTTTAGTAATTGTAATAAGAATGTTAATTATATTATATAGTGAACTAGATATAGTAAATCCATTAGTAATAAATGATGAAGAATTATTAAAAAGCAATTTAACTAAATACGGATTTTCTAGTGAAAAAATAAATATTTTCTTTTCAGAATTACAATTATATTATGATATAGAAAAAGAACAAACTAATAAAATGATAAAAAAGTCAAATCCCTATTTTATATCAGTACAAAAATTATTAATAGATATGTTAATTGCTAAAAAATTAAATTTCCAATTAAGAGAAAAAGAAGTAAAAGATTTTTACAATTTATTATATACGCCATATTCACCAAATCCATTACAAGTATCATATAATTTTTTAATGGCTGAAGATGTATTAGAAATAGATAAATATTTTAAACAACAAATGAAAGAAAATGTAAAACAAGTTAAAACAAGAGAAAAGCATTATTTAAATGTTAAGGCATATGAATTGTTAAACTATAGTATGAATGATTTATATCAAATGGATGCAAACGAAGTAGATAAAATAAATCATCAAGTATATGATTATTTTAAAATAAGAGAAAATGCTATAAATAAAGAATATTTATTAGATAAAGCAATTGAAGCCATAGAAAGAGAAAATAACAAAGTAACATCAGGAAATGGTTATGTTGATATTTTATTAGTATTAAGTGTAATATGTACAATAATAATGGTAGTAGGTATACTAACATTTATAGTTTTATAGGGGGATAGTTATGGAAGTAATAATAGATAATAAAAAATATGAAGTAATAAAAAATTATAAAGATGCATTAGATGTATCAGATTTAGAAGGAAAAATTACAGAATATTTTGATAATTTTGATTATATTTTAGGGGATTATGCATATGGTAAAGTAAGATTAAAAGGATTTAATGAAAAAGGAAATAAAAATTATAAAAATATAAATGATTATAAGAAAATAGATGAATACATTAGTAAGAATTGCGCTTTTGATTGTAAATATTTTATTATCAAAAGGGTGGTTGAAAAAGAATAACAATTTTGTTATAATTGTTTTAAGGTAAATGAAGGGATTGATAAATGTGGAAAAAATAAAAATAAATTTAACTAACGGAACGAGTTTAGAAAAACCTTTAATAACAGCATTTAGGGGTAATAATGGAATATATGCAGTATTAGATAATGAAATAAATGGAACTATGGGGTTACCTATAATTTTAGTATCCAAATTAGAAAACAATAAATTATTAAAAATAGAAGATCAAAATGAGTGGAATGCTGTAAAAGAAAATTTAAGAATGATTATCGCTGGGAATCAAGTAGATTATGTTAAAGTAGAAGATGCCTTAACGGGAGATGAAGTGTTTTTTACCCAATTAACATTACCAGTAGCATCATTTGAAGCATTAAAAAACAATTATAAACCACAAGAGGGAAGTAATATGACTGGAGTGCCACCTGTTGGAGAAACACCAAATGTTGATGTAGCACCAACAAATCCTGAAATTGCAAGCCCAACACCGGTAGTACCAAATGTTGATGTAGCTCCAACAAACCCTGAAGTTGCAAATCCAACACCGGTAGTACCAAATGTTGATGTAACTCCAACAAACCCTGAAGTTGCAAATCCAACACCGGTAGTACCAAATGTTGATGTAGTTCCAACAAATCCTGAAGTTGCAAATCCAACACCGGTAGTACCAAATGTTGATGTAGTTCCAACAAATCCTGAAGTTGCAAGTCCAACACCGGTAACAGTAACACCAGAAGTAAGTCCAGTTATGCCAGAAGCTCCACAAAATTCACAAGTTGAAGCACCAGTAATGGATCAACCAATGGTAACTCCTGTTGCTGAACAAAATACTGAAGAAGTTCCGGTAGACTTCACAGCAGATAAAGAAGCATTTTTAAAAGCATGTGAAAATATGTTTGATGCATTAGTAGCAAAATTTAATAAATAGGTATTAAAACCTATTTTTTTTATATAATTTAG
>CALVKC010000028.1 GCA_944332505.1 uncultured Bacilli bacterium | reverse complement strand
TATGGATAGAACATGGGGTAGTACAAAAAAAAGGTGGAAAAGAAGTGTGCGATGCTTATAAAAAATTTATGGAAGGAATGTAGTAGTTTATTATGAATAAAACAATATTAAAAAATTTTTTAAATGTTTATAAAAGAATTAAAAAAAATAAATCAATTGTTATAGTTGCACCTTATTTTACTGAAGAAAGATTAAAAGATGGATATTATAAAAGAGTTAAAGCAGTGGATGAACTTTTTAATGATTATTATAGGGTTTATATTACATATGAAACTTTTCATAAGCATATTGAATTTGAAGAACATGAAAATAGAAATACAACAGTTGTTAGATATTTGCCAGAATCTAAAAAGCAAAAATTTTTAGCAGCATTGCTAATGATAGCTTGTAAGAAAATATATTGTCATTCAGTATGGCAAGTAAAAACTAAATTTTTTAAGTTGCCAGGTGTAAAAGTGTATGTAGATATGCATGGAATAGTTCCAGAAGAGGAAACTTTGTATGAAAGATACGAAGCGGCACAAATGTATGGCGATATTGAAGAAGTTACTGTTCAAAAAGCTGAATGTTTGATTTGTGTAACAAATAAAATTAAAGAGTTTTTACAAGAAAAATATGGAAAAAAGTTTAAAGCAAAAACAATTATAATGCCTATATTTGATAGTAGTTTATCTGAATATGATATTAAAGTACCACATAAAAAGCCTTTAGTTAATAATAAACCTATTGTTATATATGCTGGTGGTATAATGAAATGGCAAAAAATTGAATTAATGCAAGAATCTATTAATAAATGTATAAATAACGCTAATTTTATGGTTTATTGTCCTCATCCAAAAGAATTTTGGGAAACTTGGAAATATAAAAAATATTCTAATTTAAAAGTTGGATCTAAATCTTATAAGGATTTATGTAAAGATGTTTATGTAAATGCTCATTATGGGTATGTTTTAAGAGATGATATAGCAGTAAATAATGTTGCTTGTCCAACTAAAATTGCAGATTATTTTAAATATAGAATAATTCCTATAGTAAAAAGTCCTAAAATAGGAGATTTTATAGATTTAGGAATGCAATACATAACATTAGATGATTTTAATAATGGTAGGCTTTTATCTGAAACGAAAATGCAAGAAGTAGCTGATAATAATGAAAAAGTATTAAAAAAATATATAGAAATTCATGAAAATGGTAAAAAAGAATTTAAAAAAATGTTTATGGGGGATAAATAATGAAAGTAGTTAGAAAAATAAAAAGGTATTTTAAAATACTTGGAGCAATAGTATATTTGCTTTATTATAGATTAAAAAATATTGGTAAACCTAAAGGGATTGCACAAGTCGTTGAATCATTTAATAGTGGAGGATTAGAACAAGTTGCTGTAAATATATATAAAGCATTTAAGGAAAATGGTAATACATCATCAGTTATAGTACTAAGTAATAATTTAGGTCCAATGTGCCAACAATTAGAATCTCCAAGAGATTTAAGAATTATTTATTATGATTTAGCTTTTTTACTTAAGTATTGTGCTAAAAATAATATAAATACTTTAGTATATCATTTTACAACTTATCATATGATTCTTTTAAAGTTATTAGGCTTTAAAAATTATTATATTGTTCATAATACATACCTTTGGTATACAAAAAAAGAATGGAAACATTTAAAATTTAAATTACATTTTGTAAATGGGGTTATAGCAGTTTCTGATTGGTGTAAGGATTATTTTATTAAAAAAACAGGGTATAAAAAAGTAAAAGTAATATTAAATGGTATTGATTTTGATACTATAGATAAAGGAGAAATTTCTAGTATATCTCGTAAATCTTTAAAAATAAAAGATAATGAAACAGTTGTTTTAACTATTGGGGGTTATACTCCAGGAAAGCATCAAATGGCTATAATTGGTATTGCTGAAGAGGTTATAAAGCATAACAAAAATGTTAAATTTGTAACAGTTGGCCCTATACAAGATAAAAAATTATATGATATCTTTGTAAAAAAAGTTAATACATCTAAAGTAAAAAATAATATTATTATATTAAATTATATTCCACAAGAAGAAATTGGAGATTTTATATATAATATATGTGATATATACTTACAACCATCTATTCATGAGGCTGGAGTGCCTTTAACTGTTATGGAAACTTTATTAAAAGGAAAACCCGTAATTATGACTGATTTTATGGTTGAAAAAACATTTCCAAATTCTAAAAGAATAATTGGTGTTAAGCCACCTTATAAGGATATTTTAAAATTAGACATTAATGATGTAGAAAAAATGACTAGAAAATCTCGTGATGATTCTACGAGAGATTTTGCAAATAAAATTGTTGAAATTATTGATAATTTAGATTATTATAAAAGTACTTTTAATAAAAAGGAATATGATTTTTTAAATAGAAAGCGAATGGGGAAGGAATATTTAGATTATATAAAATTATAAGTAGTGGGAGTTTTTGATATGGAAAAGAAGAAAAGTTTATCGCAAAAGCAGATAATAGAAGAAAACAAAAAATTAAAAAAACAGTTAGAAGAAAAAGAAAAAGAAATAGAATATTTACATTGGTATTATAATAACGAATTAAATAAGATTAATTTTGAAAAATTTTTAAGATTGAACTATTATTATTTAAAAAATTATGGAATTTTAAAATATTTTGGACAAGTATTCAAAAGTTTTTTTGGTATTTTTGGAATGATTTGGAATAAATATAAAAAGATTTATAAATCTAAAGAAAATGTTAGAACATTGAAAAAAATATTGAAAGAGAATAAAAATAAAAAAATTTTTGTCTTTTATCCAGGATATGATTGGTATATGAAAATGTATCAAAGACCACAACATATGGCAGTTCATTTTTCTGATAATAATATACTTTTCTTTTATTGTAGTGCTAACTACAATGATAATATTAGTGGATTTAAAAATATCAAAGAAAATTTGTATGTTACTGATCAATATAATTTATTAAAAGAAAAATTACCAAAGTATACATTATATATGTGTGCTAATGTAAATGGGTGCTATAAAGATGAGATGCAAGAAATATTAAAAAAAGGAAATAATATTCTATATGAGTATATCGACGATTTACATGAAGATTTAACATACATCCCAAAAGAGTTAATAAAGAGACATGAATGGGTATTAAAGAAGAAAAATATTCCTGTAATTATTACTGCCAATTATTTATTTGAAAAGGCAAAAAAAATAAGAGGCAATTCTAAAAATTTATTACTTTCTACTAATGGTGTTGTATATGAAGATTTTCATATTACGAAAAAACTTCCAGTGCCAGAAAGAATATCTAAAATGGTATCTGAAGGTAAACCGATTATTGGTTACTATGGTGCTTTAGCAAAATGGTTTGATTATAAACTTATAATAAAGATTGCAAATACTCATCCAGAATGGAATATTCTTTTGATTGGTATAAATTATGATGATTCTATAAAAAAATACAATTATTTTAAAAAATTTAAAAATATATTGTATGTAGGTACGGTAGAATATAGAGAGTTAATTAAATATGGAAATTGCTGTAATGTACTTACAATTCCATTTGTCATTAATGATATTACATTGGCTACCAGTCCTGTAAAAGTATTTGAATATATGAGTATGGAAAAACCTATAGTTACAACTGCATTGCCAGAATGTCGGAAATATAAATCAGTAATGATAGGTGAAAATCATAAAGATTTTATTGATAAATTAGAAAAAGCGTTGTTAATGCAAAATAATAAAGAATATAAGAACTTATTAAAACAAGAAGCTTTAGCTAATACATGGGATAATAAAGTAAAAGAAATATTAAAATTTTTAAAGGAGAATAGTAATGAAAATTAAACTTAAAGACAGAGAAAATATATTGATATATTTAATTGTAATTCTCATATCAGTAATATTATTAGGGCCATTAATTAATTTGGGAACTTATGTATTAGGGCATGATTCATTGTTTCATATTTCTAACATAATAGCAATTAGAGAAACATTTTCAAGTGGAAATTGGTTTTTACCTAAAGTATATCCTTTAATTGCAAATGGCTTTGGATATGGTACTGGGATTTTTTATGGACCATTAACTCATTATTTTTCAGCTTTTATAAATTATTTATTGCCTAATTTTTCAGTAATGACAATTATGAAATTAGTCCATTTATTAGTAATATTATTTTCAATGGTATTTATGTATCAGTTTGTATTTAAAATAACTAATAAAAAATATGTATCGTTGTTATCAGCTGTACTTTATGTAACCTTTCCTTATTTTTTATCGGATATATATGTAAGAGATTCATTTGCTGAAAGTGCATCTTTTGTTTTTATTCCTTTAATATTTAATGGTTTATATGAGTTAATATATTTGCATAATAAAAAGTCTTTTTACAAATTTTTTGTATTTGGTGTTACAGGTTTAGTTTTAACACATACTATAACTACTGTTTTTACTGCATTTATAGTTTTTTTGTTTTTGATTTTAAATATAAAAAAAATATTTTCTAATAAAAACTATATATACTTAATTGTATCCTTATTTTTTATTTTAGGAACGTGTTTATTTTATTTAGTTCCAATAATAGAACAATATTTTCTTGCGGATATAAATATATTTAATAATGGTAGTGTTTCAACTGCACAAACTGTATCTAGTTATGCTTTAAGTATAGGAAAGTTATTACCATATTCAAATAATACTAGTTCAGATGGAATACAGTTTTTTATACTTTTTCCAATGTTGTTATTAATATTATTTAGCTTATTTCAATATCCTAAAATAAAAAATGAAAACAAAAAAGTCTTTTTAGATTTTGCAATTATTGGCTTTTTATTATTATTCATGTCTACAAATTTATTTCCTTGGGAAATAATGCCTAGTATCTTATTATATATACAATTTCCATGGCGTTTATTATTATTTGTTGATTTTTGCTTTTCAATTTTTGGAATAGTTTGTTTATTAGAACTAAAACAAGATTTTTTAAAAATTGTACCTATTTTTTTAATAGTTGTTTTTGTAATTAATTCAACAACATTATTAAATTTGGATCGCATTTCAAATTATGGAGAAAGTGCAGTAGATGTAAGTCTTTCAGGAATCGGTGCTGTTAACGATTATTTACCTACGAAGGTTGTACAAAATTATGATTATTTTCAAAATCGTAGTAGTGATGTTTTAATTTTAGAGGGAGAAGGCGATATAGAAGTATTATCTTATAGTGCACCTTTTATAAAATTTGATGCCCAACTTAATTCTGATAAATTGGTTTTAGAATTACCATTATTATATTATTATGGTTATAAAGTTGATAATTTTTTAAATTATTATGGTACAGAAAATGGTTCAGGGAATGAGAACAATCAAAAAGTTATTATTGAAGAAAGTCCAAATGGTTTTGTACAATTAACAATTTATACAAGTGGAAACTATGTGATTAATTATGTTGGATCAAATTTATCAAATGTATCATTATATATATCTTTGATTACTTTTATAGGTTTTTTCCTTTTTATTCAAAAGAGAGGTTCTAAATATGAAAAAGAAAAGTAAATTTTTAAATATCTGCTTTAGTGTTGCTTCATTTATAATTTTATTAATATTTGTAACTAATATTATAACTGTTTTGGGATGGCTAATAAAGATTCCTATTTCTAAATATCATTTATTGTTAGCATTTATTGCTACAACTATATTAAACTATTATTTGCAATTTAGATATAAAAATATATCTAAATATGAATATATTGTTTCAATGGGGATTGCTATATTATGTTTTGGATTTTCATTATATATTGCTAATTTATTTCTCGATATTTCATATGATGGTGGATGGTATCATTCAATTTCGATTATTAGATTGGCGGATGGTTGGAACCCAATATATGAATTTGTTAATTCTGGACAATTTGGGGATGTTTACATTGATTCTTATGCTTGTAAAAGCATTTGGGGATTTGGTGCTGCCGTCTATTCGTTATTTGGAAATTTAAATTCCATTAAGATAATTTCTTCTCTTGTATCTTTAAGTGTAATATTTTTAAGTATAAGTATATTTGGTAATTTTACTAAAAATAAATATCAGTTAATTTTAATAATAATCTTATCTATTTGTATAGGCTTTAATCCTATTTATTTGCAACAAATGTTTACTAATTATATTGATTCTACTTTGGGATTATATTGTATATTTTATGTTTTATTATTTATATCTTTTTATTTAAAACAAAATGATTTTTCGAATATTTTATTTGATGTATTGATTATTGCCTGTATTGCATTGATGACTAATACTAAATTAACAGGTTTATTCTTTGCAGCAACATTTTTTGGCTTATATATTATTTTTAAATTAATTAGTGATATTAAAACAAAAAATTTTAATTGGCATTGGTTTAAAAAAATGTTTGTAACTGGATTTATTGGTGTATGTGCAGCTGTTTTTATAGGAATAAATCCTTTTATAACAAATGTTATACATGGTCATAATATGTTTTACCCAATATTAGGTGCTGAAAAAATAGAAGTAATGGGTGCAAATATTCCTGAAAGTTTTAGGAGTAAAAGTAATTTAAAAAAATTAATTTTAGCTAATTTTTCAGAAACAAGCAATTCTACTAATTATTTTGATACTCATTTTCTAAATCCTTTACAATTTAATTATATTACACAATTTAGTAATTTGTCGTTTGATACAAGAGTAGGTTCTTTTGGAGCATTATATCCATTGATTATGTATATAATGATTATTAGTTTGTTATTATTTTCAAAAAAATTGTTAAAATCTGATGAGAATTCATTATTAAAGAAAAGTATATTTTTGTCAATTTTATTTATTCTAATTGTTGGTATATTGTTTTCTGAATCTTGGTGGGGAAGGTATTACTCAATTTTGTGGATAGTTCCACTTTTAATTGCAATATATTATTCTTTAGAAAAAAATAAAATTATTAAATGTATTTCTACAATAATAGCCATTCTTGCTTTAATAAATATATATAATGTTTATAATGCAATATATAATAAAAATTTGCTTGATTCTCGTAAAACAACAGATTATATTTCTACTCTTGAAGGTAAGAAAGTGCAATTTTGGTGTTATGATTTAGATGGAAAGTGGAATTATAGTTATATTAGATATTTTGAAGAAAATAATGTTGAAGCAATTGCTTTAGATGAGCCACTTGAAGAATACGATTATGTGGGTTATAATATTAGTATAAAAATTATTGAGGAAGATGATAATGAAAAGTAAAATTAAAGTAATGAGTATTTTTGGAACTAGACCAGAGGCGATAAAAATGGCACCTTTGGTTAAAGAATTAGAAAGAAGAGAAGAAGTAGAAAGCATTGTTTGTGTTACAGCACAACATAGAGAAATGCTTGACCAAGTTTTAGATACTTTTAAGATTAAACCTGATTATGATTTAAATATTATGAAACAAGGTCAAACTTTAGGTGATGTAACTACGAGAGCATTAAATGGTTTAGAAGATGTAATTAAAAAATCGAAACCTGATATAGTGTTAGTTCATGGAGATACAACAACTACCTTTGCTGGTGCTCTTGCGGCTTTTTATAACCAAGTTGCTATTGGCCATGTTGAAGCAGGACTTAGAACAAATGATAAATATTCTCCATTTCCAGAAGAAATGAATAGACAAATGGTTGATTGTATGACTGATATGTATTTTGCTCCAACAGAAATAAGTAAAGAAAATTTGCTTAAAGAAAATAAAGATGAATCTAAAATATATGTAACTGGAAATACTGCAATAGATGCTATGAGTACAACTGTTGATAATAATTATACTCATCCAGAATTAAAATGGATTAAGCCTAATGAAAGAATGATTTTACTTACTGCTCATAGAAGAGAAAATTTAGGTGAACCAATGCGTCATATATTTAGAGCTATAAGAAGAATAGTTGATAAATTTGATGATGTTAAGGTAATTTATCCAATTCATATGAACCCTAAAGTTAGAGAAGTTGCTAATGAAATATTTGCTGGTTGTGATAAAGTTAAGTTAATTGAACCGCTCGAAGTATTTGATTTTCATAATTTTCAAAATAAATCTTATATTATACTTACTGATAGTGGTGGTATTCAAGAAGAAGCACCATCTTTGGGAAAGCCTGTATTAGTACTTCGGGATACAACTGAAAGACCAGAAGGAATTGCTGCTGGTACTTTAAAATTAGTTGGAACAAATGAAGATGTAATTTATGAAGAAACTAAAAAGTTATTAACGGATAAAGAAGAGTATGAAAAAATGAGTAAAGCATCAAATCCTTATGGCGATGGACATGCCAGTGAACGTATTGTAGATGCTATAATTAATAAATTTGGAAAAAGTATTTCTTGATTTTTAATAAAAACAATATTATTATATATTATGTGTTAGTTAGGTGATGTATATGAAAAAATATTTTATTGGGCAGTTTAGGCCTTGTGATTTATTAACCATGTTTGGTACCATAATGGCTTTTATTGGTATGATTATGGCAATTAATAATCATTTTACGATATCTATTATATGTTTAATGATTTGTGGTATTTGTGATGGTTTTGATGGAACTTTAGCTAGAAGACATAATTATTCTGAAAGTCAAAAAGTATATGGTTCAGAATTAGATTCATTGTCGGATGTCATTAGTTTTGGTGCATTTCCAGCAATACTTACATATTTAATATCTAATAATATTTATGCAGGTTTAATTTGTATAATATATTTAATGTGTGGAGTTATAAGATTAACTTACTTTAATATGTTAAATATTACAAAGGAAGGAAAAAAAGGAACTTTTGTAGGAATTCCTATTACTACAGTTGCTATAGTATATCCATTAGTTTTTTTAATTATACGTTTTATAAATTTTGAATTACTTAAATGGGTAATGCCAGGGGTATTATTGCTTTTAAGTATCTTTTTTGTTTTAAAAATTAGTATTCCTAAGCCAGATGTTGTAAAAATATTGAAGAAGATATTTAATAAATATGTAGTAAATTTTATTGCGTTTCCTTTGTTTATTGTTTTAGCCTCTGACATTTTTTTTAGATTAAACAATTCATTTAATATATTCTCTACTTCATTTTTTTCAACTATGCATCACCATTTTTTACCTTTTATATTTGTATGGATAATATTTATTGTGTTATGTATTTTATTAAATGCTATATTTAATGATAGTAAAAAAAGTAAAATTTTCTTATTAGTTGTAATTACAATATTGTTAGTAATAAATGATATAAAATATACTATTATGGGAAATCCAATTGTGTTTTCAGATATTAACTTTTTAAATGCAGATAATATAAATATGATGGGAACTGCTGTAGGTTCTATAGGAATTTGGATTATTAAAACAATAATTAAAGCCATTGTTATGTTTGCTTTAGGTTTTGTATTTATTATATTTGATAAATATTGTAATTTTCGTTTTAAATCAGTTTATTTGAGAATATTAGCTATTTGTTTAAGTTTTATTTTTATAACAATATTATTTATACATAATAATAATCTAGATAAATTTACTATAGAAAAAATTTATAATACTAGTTCTAATGAAATAATAGGTATGCAAGATGTAAATGGTTTGTTTAATGAATATGGTTTTTTTCAAGCAATGTATTTAGATGGTATATCCAATACAGATTTTGCTCCAGAGGGATATAATAAAAGTAATACAGATGAAATAATAGAAAAAACAGTTGAAAATATTGAAGAAGAAGAAAAGTGGGAAAAAGCAAATGTAGTTTTTATATTGTCTGAAGCATTTTTTGATGTAGAAAATATAAGTGAAGTTGTTTATAATAAAAATTTAACTTCTAATATAGATAAATTGGAAGAAGATGGGGATGCAATAGTATTTGATTTATTAGTTCCTGTTTATGGTGGATGTAGTGTTAATTCAGAATTTGAAATTTTGACTGGTATGCCAACATCTTTTTGGAAATCGGGATATATACCTTATAATCAATATTATATAAATCAAAATTCTAAATCTGCTCCGAATATAATTAAAGAATTTAATAATAATGATTACACAACTATGTATTTAACTCCTTGGGGAAAAACATCATACAATAGTGAATATGTATATAGTATTTTTGGAGCAACAGAAAAAAAATATGGTGATAGTTTAAATGGTGAAATTAAAGGACTTTATTATTCAGACATGTCATTGATGAAGGATATTTATAATGAATTACAGGACACTGAAACTGGAGATTATAAGTTTATTATGTCCGCTACTGCTCAAAATCATTTTACATACAATGAAGATAAATACGATAAATATGATATTAGTATTAAGAAAACTGAATTAAGTGATGAGGCTACAGGAATGTTAAAATCATATGCTCAAGGTGTTTATGATGCTGACAAATCATTATATTATTTATATAATAAGATTCAAGAATTAGATGTTCCTACAATAGTTGTATTTTTTGGTGATCATTTGCCTTATTTGGTCGATTCACAAGGAACTAATATTTTAAATTATTCTTCATATGTTCAAGAATTATTTGATATTAGAATGTATACTACTAAAGGAATTATATTTTCTAATTATGATACAGAATTTGAAGACTTAGATTTTTTAAAGATAAATTATTTAGGTGCATATATTATTAATAATATGGATTTAGAAATATCAGATTACTTTAAATACATAAATGAAATGAGAAAGGAAATACCACTTTTTGATCGTAATAAAATATATGATTCAGAAATTAATAGTTTTGTGTCTATTGAAGATGCTAGAAAAGATTTACAAAACCTTTTAACTAATTATAAATATGTACAATATCGTTATTTTTATGATTATTAATTATGATAAAGAAATTATTAAAAAATAGTTTAATTAATTATATATTATTTGCTGTTTTAACATCAGCTATAAATATTGTAATATTTTTAATTTGTTATAATTATATTTTTCATTTAATTATTATAAGTAATATTTTTGCTTATGGTACATCTATAACTTTACAATTTATTACTAATAAAAAATATGTATTTAAGAATCATAGTAAAAATACGAAAATACAAGTTATAAAATTTTTACTTGTTAAATTAATATCATTCTTTATCGATTCATTTGTATTAATAGTATGTCATAAATTTTTATATCTAGATGATTTTTGGTCAAAATTGATTTCAAATGCTTCTACAACAATAAGTAATTATGTATTTAATAAAAATATAGTTTTTAAAGATAATTAATACTTTAAAAACTTTTTTATTGAAAAATTATTCTTAAAATGTTATTCTTTAAATAGAAATGAGGATTTATGAAAGAAAAAATATCTAAGTTAGTAAATGTTTATAAAAAATATGGTTTTATTGGGTTTTGTAAAAAATTATATGCATATATAAAAGCAAATTATATGGATAAAATTAGTTTTAAAGTAATGTTTAATAAAAAGAAATATCGTAATGAAATTAAAAATATATTAAGTAAAAATAAGTATGAAAGAATAATATTATGGCGAAGTTCTTTTGGTTATAATGTGCCACTTTTTCAAAGGCCACAACATATAGCAAATAATTTGGCTAAAAATGGATGCTTAGTTTTTTATGAAGTTACTACTATGACTGATAAAATAAAAACTATAAAAAAACATGCTAATAACTTATATTTAATTAATTTTAATAATATTGCATTAAACAAAATATTAATGAATGAATTAGAAAATATTTCTAAACCTAAATATGTTCAATTGTATTCAACTGATTGGAAATTATCAGTTCAAAATATAGAAAATTATATAAATAATGGATTTAAATTTATTTATGAATATATTGATGATATATCTCCTGAACTTGCTGGAACAAAAGATATTCCTCAAAATATAATAGA
>CALVKC010000027.1 GCA_944332505.1 uncultured Bacilli bacterium | reverse complement strand
AGGTTTTATAATTTTATCATTAAAATCAAGTCTTTCTAATAATGATACCAAAGGCATAGGAAAAGAACCATACCAAATAGGATATCCAATATAAATAATACCATAATTAGATATATCACTTAAATAATTTTTTAAATCAGGATGAATATCATTACTTTTTTCTATTTGAGCAACCTTACAACATTCTCTATAATCATCAGGATAATCTTTTATTGTTTCTACTTTAAAAACTTGAGCATTAGTTAACTGTGCAATTTTTAAAGCAACAACTTCGGTATTACCAACTTCTAAACTTTTTATTTCGCCATTTACATAATTTTGTCCAGCTTTTGAAAAATATATAACTAAACTTTGCATAATGCCTCCTTATGTTTACAATATTATTTTAACACAATAAAAAAATATATACTATTATTAATAATAATTCTTCTATTTAATAGACAAAATATATATAATTTTATATAATTAATATGAAAGGAGACTAAATGAAAAAAATACTTTATATCATTATCATTTTACTAGGAGCATTTTTATTAAGTGGCTGTGAATCTCAAAAAGAATTTACCATTGATGATTTAACAATTACTTTACCTAAAGAATTTGAACAAAAAGAAATGGATGGCTATCTTGCTTATTTAGAAAGTAAAGAAGTTGGTATAACTTTTCTAGAAGAAACTTTTACTGATTTAGAAACAATTGGTTTAAATAAAGATTCAACTTTAGAAGATTATGCTAATGCCGTAAAGGAAAGTAACAATGCTAACTACGAAATAAAAGAAGGAAATAATTATTTATATTTTATTTATGATAATACAGTTGATGAAACTACTTATCATTATATGAGTAATGTATTTAAAAGTGATGATGAATTTTATTTAATAACTTTCTTTTGTTTTAAAGAAGATACTGAGAAATATGAATCTGAATTTATCAAATGGGCAGATTCAATTAAATTAAAAAAATAGTGAGGTACACTATTTTTTTTATTTCAAAAATCCTTTAATAATTGCTTCTTCAGCCTCTTTTTTACTTAATCCCAAAGTCATTAATTTGATTAATTGGTCTCCAGCAATTTTACCGATACTTGCTTCATGAATTAAATTAGCATCTACATTTTTAGCAAAAATTTCTGGAATAGCTAAAACTTTTCCATTATCTTTAATCATAGCATCACAAGATACATGAGCATAACACTTATTATTACCAATAATATTAGATTTAAATTCTTGATATGAATCTTCGGTAGCTATAGATCTCGAAGTTATTTTAGTACTTGCATTTTCACCATTTAATTCAACTAAAAATTCACTTTTCGCATTTTGAGAATTATTAGTAAATATTTTTTCATTAATAGTTAAAGTAGTATTATTATCTAAATAAGCCTTTGTAACTCTTAGTGTATCATCTACTCCTTTAAATTGTGAAGAATCAATAGTCATACTTGAATTAGGTTTCATATATATCTCTGTAACAGGATTTAAAGTCTTTTTACCACTACCTTTACCTTCTCCGTAATGCTTTTCAACATATTTGACTTTGGCATTTTCACTTAAGAAAAAACGATGAATTCCATCATGTTCACTATCTTTATGCAAATCATTATGAATTCCACAACCAGCAAGTATTATTACATTAGCATTTTTTCCAATATAAAAATCATTATAAACAACATCTTTTAAACCACTTTTAGTAATTATTACTGGAATATGCACTATACCAAATTTAGTATCATCCTTTATATAAACATTTATTCCATTTTTATCATTTTTTGTTTCTATATTTATATATGGAGATACTTTTCTATCAACTAATTTCCCATTACTTCTTATATTATAAGCATCACTTTTTTGATAATCACTAGCATCAATAAATTTTAACATTTCTTCTGTTTTATTCATAATTCACCTGCTTACAACATTTTTTATTATCTATTAAATCAACAACATCATTAATATTTCCTTTTTTAACAACTATTCCATCATTTAATAAAATAATTTCATCCGCTATTTGTAAAATTCTTTCTTGATGAGAAATAACTATTGTAATACCTTGATTATTTTTTTCTAAATCTTTAAATATATTATTTAAATTTTGAAAGCTCCATAAATCAATCCCCGCTTCGGGTTCATCAAATATAGCAACTTTAGGATTCCTGGCTATAATACTAGCAATTTCTATTCTTTTTAATTCTCCCCCCGATAATGAATTATCTACAACTCTATCTATATATTCTAAAGCACATAAACCAACTTTTGATAAAATTAAACATGCTTCTTTTTTTGATAAGATTTTCTCACTAGCAAAATTTAATAAATCAAAAACAGTAATTCCTTTAAAAGTAATAGGTTGTTGAAAAGCAAAAGATATTCCCATTTGGGCTCTTTTATTAATATCTTTTTTAGTAATATCTATTCCATTATAAATTATTTTCCCCTTGGTTGGTTTAATAATTCCCATAATTACTTTTGCTAAAGTTGACTTTCCACTACCATTAGGCCCCGTGATACAATAAAACTTTGTTTCATCAAACTTTAAATTAATATTATCTAAAATTTTTTTATTATCTATAATAACTGAAACATTTTGTAATTCTAACATAATTTTCCTTCCTTTAAATGACTATAACTATTATATCCATTCTTATATTTTTAATCAACAATTAATTAAAAAAGATTATATTTCTATAATCTCATAATCTCTAGAACCAATACCTAATTCTGCTGCTCTTTCAACAGTATGTATTCCATGTAAAGATTCAATTCTTTTTATTAATTTTTCTTTACCAGAATCATTAGAATTATAAATAGTATCTAAACAAGCTTGATCAATAGCAACAGGATCTAAACTTGCCATTATTCCAATATCTTGCATACATGGCAAAGATGCATTAGAATCACAATCACAATCAATAGATATATTTTTTAATACATTTATATAAACGATATTACCATTAAAAAGTTTAACCACGCTAGATGCCGCTTCGGCCATTGCTTCTAAAAACTTATCTTGTTCTGGTAGATTATCAAATAATATTTCTTGCTTATCTGTTACACCTGCTGTATGAATTAAAGTTTTTCCAGCACTTGATGCACAACCAATAGAAAGCTGTTTCAATGAACCACCATAACCACCCATCGCATGACCTTTAAAATGTGATAATACTAATAAAGAATCATAATTAACTAAATTTTTACCAACATAATTTTTCTTTAAAATTTTACCTTCAGGAATATCAAGCTCTAAGTCTGGCCCTTCTTTATCCAATAAATCAAATTTAAAATATTTATCCCATCCATGTTCTTTTATTAAATTAAGATGTTTTTCTGTATTATTCCTAGCACCTTCATATGCTGTATTACATTCTACTACTGTTCCATTTACATAATTTACTAAATCTCGCACAAATTCTGGTTTTAAATAATTCTTATTACCTTTTTCTCCAGAATGTAATTTAACTGCAACATTACCTAATAACTCTTTATCTAATTTATTAAATATTTTTATTAAATTCTCACTACTTATATCTTTTATAAAATATACTTTTGCTTTCATTTTAATCCATCCTTTACTTTATTTTTATTTTCCTTAGTATAACCTTTTAATGCATCTTTTGCTTTATTTACTAAATCTTGATAAAGCTTTCCATATTCCGATTCTTTTTCTTCATCAATTTTTGAAATAGAACCTATATTATATTTATTATTATTAGTCATAATAAATATATTTCTCTCACAAACTTTTTTATTATTCCTTACTTCATATGGATATAACCATTTTATATCATCTATTTTTATTACTAATAACCTAGGTTTATAATTAACAACATAATTATTAGTAACTATAACATGACAATTAGCATAATTATTAAAATCTTTTAATTCTTCTTCTGTAATTAAATTTATTTTTTTCTTTCTTTTTATATATTTAACTATCCATAATATTATTATAACTAATTCTAATAAAAATATAGGAATAAATATATATAACACTTTATGTAAAATATAAGTATTAGTAATAGTAGTATCTAGATAATATATAATATTTTCATCTATATTACTATTTTCTAAATTCATTGATATTAAATAATCTAATGCATAATTCTTTATTTCACTTGGAAGCAATTTTGTTCTTCCTGTAATTAATTCACTATTTGCTTTATCTATTTCAGCATTATAAGTATATTCATGAATACTACTTAGTTCATCAAAAGTCTCATCATCTAATCTAACTACAAATATATTTTCATTTTCATCAAATACTATATAAAATCTTTCTATATCCCCAGAATCATTTAAAGTCGCAAAATAATCTGTTAGTAAATATACATTAACATTTGCTAAAGTATATTCATCATCTACTTTGTCTAAATAAACTGCCTTTTGATTATTTATATAAATGTTTATATAAATAAATACAAATAATGTTAATAAAGTTAAAATTATTAACATAATAAAAAACAACCTTTTAGTTTTAACTAGTTTTTTAAACTCTTGCATTTATTTCACCAATATAATTATACTAAATTTTATTAAAACAAGTAAACTATTTATTAATTTTATATAAAATCTTCAGTAAAATCAAAATCTTCCCTAGATATATTTTCCATTTGATTTAAATAATAATTATATTCATTTTCTAAATCAGTATTAGCAAAATAAATATATTCCCCATCAACCATCCAATAATCTTGATTAACTTTTAAAAAGGTAAAAAAGTCATGATATAAATCAATAACATTTATTATAAAATTTAAATCAGTATTTATAGCATTTTGATTTTCAAATAGTTCTTCATCTGTACTTAATAAACTATTATAATATTCAACATAAAATTGTGATAAACTTGGATCAAGATAGGAATTAATTACTGTTTTATCTAACAATTTACTAACATTTTCAAATGCTTCAGTTATTTCAATCTTTTTTTCTTCCAAAATATTTAATGAATCATTAAAATTAGGCATATCTACATAAAAATTATCTAAACTAAGAACCATAATCAAATCTAAATCATTACCTAAATCATCTACTCTTCGACAATAAAATAATAAATCACTAAAATATTCTTTTACTGCCTTTTCAACTTTTAAATATTCTCCACTACTTACATAAGTATCTAATAATCTATCTATATTTGCATTATTTATATCATAATCAATTAAATCATTTATTTCATTTATACTATCTTCTAATAATATTTCTTGATATGCGTGTTTAAATACAAATATTGTTCCAATAAATATCAATACTACAAATAAACTTGATAAAGTTAAAATAATTCCTATAGTTAATTTACTAGTTCTCTTTTTCATATTCACCACTATTATAAGTTTATCATATTTTAATAATTTTTAATAGCACTTAATTAGTTAAATTATTTATATTTGTTATTTTTTCTTCTAACTCTTCTATTTTTAATTCTAACTCATATATTTTTTCATCTTTAAGACTATTTTCATTTTCTAATCTCTCTATTTCTTCATTATAATAATCTTCTAATGCATTAATTTCTTCCATATTATTATTTATTATATTTAAATTTTCTTCACTAATATAAATATATATTTTAATTTTACTTAATTCATTATAATTATATATTTTATTATCAACTAAATCACTTTTTAATAACTCAAAATAATTCATCGCTTTATTCCAAGGTACATAAGTATAAATACTTAAATAGTTATTAATAATATCTATATTATAACTAACATAATCTTCATAACTTTCAATATTAACTTTTATTTTATCACCTAAACTATTATCTATTATTACTTCTTTATCATAATAATCAGAAATAGAAAATTTCAAATTGTCATTCATATCAAAAATATATTCATTATTTACAATACTATTATTTATAGGGACTTCATCAATATATTTTATTTTAGTTAATTCAAAAGTAGATATACCACAGCCTATTCCAAATAAAGTTAAACTACTAATAAATATAATAAACATTCTACTAACATGTAATCTACTATTTAATAAAAATCTAATTAATAATTCAATTATAATAGCAAGTATTATTGATAATGCTAAGAGAGTTAAAGATATTCCAATAAAATGTATACCAATAAATTGAACTATTATGCTAAATACTAACATAATAACTGTAAATATAAAAAATAATAATATTGGTATAAGTATTAATAATAAACATATTTTAATAAATATATTAAATAATCTTCCTAAAACACTAAACAATACAAAAGTATGTTTTTCTTCTTTAATTACTTTTTTTTCTGGTATTTCCTCTTCATTAGTTATATTATTTTCTATTTTTTCTTCATATCCATTATTCTCATATTTATCTAAAAATCTAATTTTATAAATATAAATGAATATTGTAATAAATAATATTAAATAAATTGTATTAGATAAAAATAACCAAATACTATTTAAAATATTAAATGCTTTTAAAGAAAAATTTACAAATATTTTTTCAATAGAATTATTAATATAATTAAAAGGTATTCTTAATAACAATAATATTAAAAATAAAATAATTAATTCTGTAATACATTTAGCAATTTCTAATTTATTCATTTTTCTAAACATTTCCACACTTCTATTAATCATTTCTAACATAGAGTTAAATATATTACTAAAATTATTCTTTTTCTTTTCTAAAATATTTCGGTCAGTTATATCATCATTAGTTAAATCATCCAACGAAACATTAAATATTTTACAAAGACTTAACAATTTATCCATTTCAGGATATGTAGTACCAGATTCCCATTTAGAAACTGATTGCCTTGAAACATCTAATAAATCTGCAAGTTGTTCTTGCGAATACCCCTTTTCTTTTCTTAACTTTTGTAACTTTTCACAAAATTTCATTTTTTCCACCTCGCCATAAATATATTATAAATAATTATTTTAAACTACCAACTTTAGGTTGTTTTTTGTCAATATTAAGTTGCAATTTGCAACTTGGTTGCCAAATTAGTATATTTTATATTATACAAAAAATTTAAAAATATACAAACTAAATAAAATTAAAACTAAAACAAATATAACATAAATAAATATTTTTATTGTAGTAATAATATTATCTATTATTTCTTTTAATTTATCCATTTTTACTTCACCAAATAAATAATAAAAAAATTAGTAGCTATTTACTACCAATTTTAAGGTTCATTTTGTTAATTTTCAGTTACTTTTTCCCATTTTGCAGTAATTGTAAAACTTTCAGTTACTGGTTTACTAAAATCATATTCTTCATCATCAACATACCAACCAATAAATTCATATCCTTCATATGTAGGATCATCTGGCTTAGTAACTACTTCATTTATCTTAACTTGTTGAGCCTCTATTCCTGGACCTAAATCAACTTCAAATGTTACCGTAAATGTTTGAAAGAATTTTAAATAAAGAAAAACACTTACAACAACTACTATTAGCAATATTCCCCCAAGAATCAATTTTTTGTTATCTACTTTTTCCATTAATTCACCATCCTTACTTCATATTATTTATTACTCTAGCACCATCACTAGCTGCAGTAACTAATTGATATACATCTTTTTTTATTATATCACCAATTGCATAGACGTCTTTTATTGCTGTTTCAAATTTATCATTTACTGAAACATAACCTTCATCATCTAATATTTCTTTATTAACAAAATCAGTAGCAGGTCGATATCCAATATAAATAAAAACTCCCGATACTTTTAATATTTGATCATTATCTAAAGTAATAGATTCAAGTTTATTATCTTTCTCTTGAAAACTTTTAATATTAACATTATAAATTATTTCAATTTTAGGATTGTTTTTTACTTCAGTAATATACATTTCTTCACCTTTAAAAGAACTATTACGGTTTAATAAATATATTTTATTAACAATATTAGATAAATACATAGATTCTTGTAAAGCACTTGTACCAGAACCAACTACAGCAATATCTTTATCTTTATAAAAAAATGCATCACACATAGCACAAGTTGATAAACCCCGTCCTAATAAATCTTTTTCATTATCTAATCCTAAATATTTTGGTTTTCTTCCCATTGCTAAAATTATTTTTTTAGCCTTATATTCATTATTTGTAGTAATTACTTTCTTTTCTTCACCAGTTAAATCTAAATTTATGACTTCTTCTAAAACATATGAAATATCTAAAGTTTTAACTTGTTCAAACAAAGTTTTAGCAAAATCCATTCCTTTTACATTTATTAATCCTGGATAGTTACTAATCATATCAATATTATTTAAAAGTCCTCCGGGCATACCTTTATCTATTAATAGAACTTTTTTATTACTTCTTTTAGCATAAATACCAGCAGTAATCCCAGAAATACCCATACCAATAATAATTATATCGTACATAATATCTCCTTAAAACCTTACTGCATTTGAAGAATCCTGATTATATAAATCTTCATATCTTCCTTTTCTTGTTGAAATCATTAACATAACAAGACCAATTAAAATCATAATTATAGAAACAATTTGAGCAACTTTAAAGCCACCCAGCATTAAAGAATCAGTACGCATTCCTTCGATGAAGAAACGACCTATTCCATACCACATTAAATACACTGAAGTTGGTTGGGATACTTTTGTTATTGGTATTCTTCTAATAATTAAAATAATGATTAAACCAAGTAAACACCACAATGATTCATATAAAAATGTAGGTTCATAATAAATGCCACCAATATTCATACCTTCAATAATAAAATTAGGAATATGTAAACTTTGTAAATGTTGTAAAGTAGTTGCTGCTCCATGAGCTTCTTGATTAAAGAAATTACCCCATCTACCAATTGCTTGTGCTAATAATAACGCGGGGCAAGCAAAATCAAGTAATCTTATTAATCTAGCATCATATTTTAAACAATATAACAAACATGTTATAAAACCAAATAATAAACCACCATGAATGGCTAAGCCACCTTCCCATATTTTAAATATATCCCAGAAATTTGAATATAAATCCAAATTAAACACTACAAAATATAATCTAGCACCAATAATACCAATAATTATTGCCCAAAAACACATATTAAAAACAAAATCAGTTGGATAATTATGTCTTTTTGCTTCTTTTAAAATCATAGTAATACCAAGTAGTGCCCCAATAATTATTAATACGGAATACCATTCAAGTTTAAAATCACCTATTGTTAATATGTATCTATCCATATTTCCTCCTAATATATGTTATATATATTATATCAATAAATTATTATTAATTAAAGCATATTTTTTAAAAATTCCCCTGTGTAAGAATCCTTACATTTTGCTACTTCTTCCGGAGTACCTGTAGTAACAACCTTACCACCTAAAGAACCACCATCAGGTCCTAAATCAATTATATAATCGGCAACTTTAATAACATCTAAATTATGTTCAATAACAATAACAGTATCTCCATTATCAACTATTCTATTTAATATTACTAACAATTTCTTTATATCATCAGAATGAAGCCCTGTAGTTGGTTCATCTAAAATAAATAATGACTTACCGGTTGCTTTTTTTTGTAATTCTTTAGCTAATTTTACCCGTCCAGCTTCTCCACCAGATAAAGTTGGTGCAGGTTGTCCTAATTTAATATAAGAAAGACCAACGTCCATCATTACTTTTAATTTATTATATATTTTAGGAACATTTTGAAAGAATTCAATTGCTTCACTAACACGCATATCTAAAACATCACTTATATTTTTACCTTTATATTTAACTTCTAAAGTTTCTTTATTATATCTTTTTCCGTTACATACATCACAAGGAACATAAACATCTGCTAGAAAATGCATTTCAATTTTTTTAACACCATCACCCCAACAATTTTCACATCTTCCACCTTTAACATTGAAAGAAAAACGACTTTTATCATATCCTCTAATCTTTGCTTCTTTTGTTGTTGCAAATAAATCTCTAATATCATCAAATACTCCAACATAAGTCGCCGGATTACTTCTTGGAGTTCTACCGATAGCATCTTGAGTAATTTGAACTACTTTATCTATATTTTCTAATCCTTTTATTTCTTTACATTTTCCAGGTACAACTTTAGATCTATATAAATTATTAGCCAGTGTTTTATATAAAACTTCGTTAATTAATGAAGACTTACCAGAGCCTGATACTCCAGTTACAACAACAAATTTATTTAATGGAATATCCACATTAATATTTTTTAAATTATTTTCTTTTGCACCCTTAATTGATATTTTTAAACCATTCCCTTTCCTTCTAGTTTTAGGTACTTCAATTTTTTCTATTCCTGATAAATATTTACCAGTTAAACTATTAGGATTTTTCATAACTTCTTGAGGAGTACCTGCAGCCATAACTAAACCACCATATTCTCCAGCCCCAGGCCCAATATCAATTAAATAATCGGCAGCAAGCATTGTATCAGTATCGTGTTCAACAACAATTAAAGAATTTCCTAAATCTCGCATTTCTTTTAATGAATTAATAAGTTTTTCATTATCTTTTTGATGTAATCCAATACTTGGTTCATCTAATACATATAAAACACCTGATAACTTAGAACCTATTTGAGTTGCTAATCTTATTCTTTGTGCTTCACCACCTGATAATGTACCAGCACTACGTGATAAAGTTAAATATGAAAGACCAACATTATTCAAAAACTCTAATCTTGATATTATTTCTTTTAATATTAAACCACTTATTTCCTTTTGTTCATTATTAAGTTTTAATTTTTTTAAAAAGTCTAACAAATCAACAATTGACATATCAGTTAAATCAATAATATTTTTATTATTTATATATATAGATAAAACAGACTTTTGTAACCTTTTACCTTTACAAACAGGACATTCTGTTTCAACCATATATCCTTGCAACCATTCTCTTATCCAAGTACTTTTAGTTTCCAAATATCTTCTTTCTAAAGCGGGAATAATACCTTCAAAATTTCCTTTAGTATTTCTAGTATTACCATTTTTAGATACATAATTAAATTCTAATATTTCATCAGTTCCATATAAAAGATAATCTAATTTTTCTCTTGGTATATCTTTAAGAGGTAAATTCATATCTATATTATAATAACGACATACTGTTTCAACTTGTGTATAATAAGTTGTTGCATCCATACTAATAGCACTAATAGCACCATTCATAATAGATTTATTCCAATCAGTTATTAACAAATCTTCACTTATTTTTAATTTAGTTCCTAAACCTTTACATTCTTCACAAGCACCATATGGAGCATTAAAAGAAAATAAACGTGGTTCTAATTCTGGAATAGAATAATTACATTTCAAACAAGCATATTTTTCACTCATTAAAATTTCTTCATCATTAACTAAAATAACAACTTTCCCATCAGCTTTTTTAGTAGATGCTTCAATTGCTTCAAATACTCTAGATCTTTCAGATACTTCAATCATTATTTTATCAATAACTATATCAATATTATCTTTAATATTTTTCTCTAAAGATATATCTTCATTTAAACTCATTATTTTTCCATTGACTCTAACTTTAGTAAAACCTTCTTTTCTAAGTTCATCAAATAAATCTTTATGAGTTCCTTTCTCTCCATGAACTATCGGAGATAAAATACTAACAGTTTCACCTTCATATTCCATAACCTTATTAGTCATTTCTTCAATGCTTTGACTAGTAATAGGAATATGATGAGTTGGACAATAAGGAACACCAATTCTTGCAAATAATAATCTTAAATAATCATATATTTCAGTAATGGTTCCTACTGTAGAACGTGGATTTTTATTAGTTGATTTTTGATCTATAGAAATAGATGGACTTAAACCTTCAATAGAATCGACATCTGGTTTTTCGGATACACCAATAAATTGTCTAGCATAAGCTGACAAACTTTCTACGTATCTTCTTTGACCTTCTGCATAAATGGTATCAAAAGCCAAACTACTCTTACCACTTCCAGAAACTCCTGTCATAACAACTAATTTATTTTTAGGTATTTCTAAATCTATATTTTTTAAATTGTTTTCTCGAGCACCTTTTATAACAATAACATCATTTTTAGGCATATTTTCACTCCTTTTTGCATTAATTATTTTATCACAATTTAATATAATAATACAATTGTTTTTTAGCAAACTATAGTTTGTTTA
>CALVKC010000026.1 GCA_944332505.1 uncultured Bacilli bacterium | reverse complement strand
TGTGATGATATAATTGATTTAATAGCTAGTTTGCATAATAAAACTAGCTATTTTAAAGAAGTAAGTGAAGATACATACAAAGAAATATATGAAGATATTAAAAGTAATATTGCTTATTTAAAAAATTATTATGACACATTATATGAAATTGGTTTTAATGAAGTATATCAAAGTCCATCGACATATCAATTCATGCGAAATTTCTACATGATAAATGTCGCGATAAATTTTGCTAGTAAAGAATTAGATGATTGGTATGAATTAATTAAAGGAGAAACAAAAATAAGAGTTTGTGTAGTTCACAACAATTTAAGTATAGACCATTATTTAAAAAGTGACAAAGAAGTACTAATAAGTTGGGATAATTATTTAATTGATACACCTGTAATTGACATAGTAAAGTTATATAAAAATGAGTATTTAAACATGAATTTTAGTGAAGCCTTAGAAAGATATTTTTATAAATTTCCATTACTTCCACATGAAAAAAAATTATTATTTATATTAATAACATTACCACCAGAGATAAAAGAAGAAGACACTATTTTTAATCAATGTATGAGTAATAATAAAGTAATTGATTATATATTTAAAACTGAAGATTTAATAAGGCCATACTATACGGAAGAGAAAGAAGAAAAACAAGAATAATTCAAGTAACAACAAAAATATATTCCATCTGAAAGGGAAAATTAAAGCAAGAATTAATTGATAAAAAATTAGAACAGATAAAATTAACAAAATAATTATTGTAAATCCAGAATTAGGCCTTTTACAAGGATACATATGATATCACCTGTTATATTATATGTATTTATTTTTTTCTTGGATAGACACTTGTTTTAATAAGTTATTTAGGTTATAATTTAAAGTAGAGGGATATGATGAAAAAAGGGTTCGTTTTTATTGAAACTATTGTAACAGTTGTAATTTTATGTGCGGCATTAATATACTTATATAGTTCATATAGTAATATAATAAATAATGAAGAAGAAAGAGTATATTATGATGATACAGCCTATATATATCGAACATATTACATTAGAGAATTTTTATTAAACAAATCAACAATAGAAAAAGTTAAAAATACAGCTTTTAACAATATTTATGTAAATCAATTATCTCACGAATATGAAGGATTATTTACAGGTGACATTGATAAAACAAATTTTGGCAGCATATTTAGTTATTATAATGTATCACATATTTATTTAATATCACAAAAAATGATAAATGAATGTGATGGACCAGGCATAGATACAGATGAAATTTGCATAAATTCTTATGAATTTTTAAGTTATAATACAAGAAATTATGTTAAATCATTAAATACAACAACTCATGATTATCTTTTAGTTGTTGAATATGCGGAAAAAATAGATGATGATGGATCAATTACATCATGTGTATGGGGAACTGATACTAATTGTCATTCTTATTTTGCATCTTTAGGAGTGTGATAATAATGAATAAAAAAGGTTTTTTATCAACATCATTAGTTTATTCATTTTTTCTAGTATTTTTAATGTTATTATTATTTATAGTATCAAATCTTATAAACAATCGTATTTTAGTAACTAGAATAAATAATCAAATAAAAGAGGACATATATAGTGATGAATTTAATTATTATTTAATCAATTTAGCTAAAGATAAAAATAGCAATTTAGTATATCAAAATAAAGAAGACTCATTTAATGATTACTCTTATCGTTTTGTAGGAGAAAACCCTAATAATTATGTTTGTTTTGGAAGTAATACTAGTCCATGTCCAAGTAATAATTTATACCGTATGATTGGTATAATTGATGGAAACATAAAATTAATAAAATATGAACCTATAAAAAATTTTGCAATTGATTTAGAAAGTGGCGAATATAGTTCAACTAGATTAATAAATTATTTAAATTCATCGATGCTTGATACAACTACTTATTTTGATACTATAAAAGATTATATAGATTTAATTAAACCCACAACTTGGCATATCGGAGGAATAAATGATAGTATTGATTTTACTGATAAGGTAGTAGTATACAATGAAGAAATGGTTAGTACAACTATTTTAAGGGAAGTAGGTTTAATGTATATAAGTGACTTTTTAGGAGCAAGTGATGCAGATGGGAATAACTGGCTTAAAGTAGAAAACAATACATGGTTTATAACAAAATTAATAATGAATGATGATTCTTTAGCTAAATATTATTATTTAGATTCAACATCTAATATTTTAACCGCTGAAGTTACAAATGAATATGACATTTATCCCGTATTTTATTTAAAAAGTACTATTAAATTAATTAGTGGTGATGGTACAAAAGACAACCCTTATTTTATAGGAGGTAGTAATGTTTAATAAAAAAGGAACTACATTAGTAGAAGTAATTATTAGTATAGCATTAATATCCATAGTTTTAGCATTTATGATAAAATTATTAATAGATATAAATAACACAGATACAAACAACAAATATGCCAAAGGAAATCAAATTAAAAGAGCTGAAATAATTAGAACTATAGAAAATGACATAAAAGATAAAGTTATTACCCAAATAACCAACAATACCACTGATAAAACAATAGAAATAAAATATAATGATAATAGTTCATCTAAAATCTCATTAACGGATAAAACAGTAAAATATACAGATACAAATAACAAAACAGAAAAATGGACATTAGATGAAGGGACAATATATACAGACAATATAACAATTAACTTAAATTATAACAATTCACTAGGGAATGATTCAATATATGCTTTACTGATAGACATTGAAATACACACAGCAAATGAAAATAACACTGTAGGGAAAAACAATACTATTGATGATATTTTAATTAATTATATTGGTTATAATGAAATTACTGTAATTAAATAAAATTACTAAATATTGTTAAAATTGTTGCAATAATAGTTTGATAAATTCTACCCCAAAAATAATATTTATAATCTAAATCAGTTTCATCTAAGATACATTTTACTTGGGTATGAATAGATAAACCACCAAAAGAAATAAAAACTATGGCAATAATTTCTTTAAAATTTATACTATTATTAATTAACATATTCAAACCTTGAGTCATTTCTAGTAAACCTTTTAAATAGATATTTAAATTAATAATATTACTTAATATTAAATAAAAAGTAATAGTACCTAAAACCATAATAGTAGTACTCATTGCTTTTTTTATTGAATCTGTAATATTGACATTAATTTTATTATAAGATCTACTAGTATTATCTAATTTTTTATTATAGAAAATAAAAATAATTAAATTACTAAGATAATGAATTAGCATTAACTTTATAGTAACAAATTTAGATAAAAATATAGAATTTAACATAGTATATAAAAAAAGAGGATTAGAAAAATAAGTGAATAAGAGTGTAATATTAGCATTATTTTTGCTCATTTTATTTTGTTTATATAAATTACTAATAATATAAGCACTGGTTGGTGTACCACTTAACAGTGACATAACAAAAACATAAAGACTATTATTTTTAAATAAAGATTCAAAATCTGAAGATATTAAAATATCGTTAATAATAATCATAATAAATAAATAAGGAAATACTTTATATAACCATAAGTTTACAGCATAAATTGTACTATCTAAAACAATAGAATAATTTAAAAATATTATTAATATAAGTATAAAAATTGTCAAATATAATAAAATTTTTTTCATAAGTATATCCTTTTTTGCTATAATTAATTAGGTGATTAAATTTGTTTAATAAAATATATGCGAAAATAAAAGAATTTATCATAAACAATTATAAATTTTTAGTAGTATGGTTAATACTTATATTTATGTTTTTTTATGAACTTCCCTATGTAATATATACTCCTGGTGGGATAGTAAATTTAGAGGATAGAATTAAAGTAGATGATACATCCCTAAAAGATAGTGGTTCATTAAATATGAGTTATGTATCACTAGTAAAAGGAACAATACCAATGCTTTTAATAGCAACAATTATGCCCAATTGGGATATATTAGACAAAGATGAAATAACAATCGAAGATGAATCAGTCGATGAATTATTAGAATTAGAAAAATTATATATGCAATCATCAATTGATAATGCAACAATTTTAGCATTTACAAAAGCCAAAAAAGAAATTACTATTACTAAAAATGTAAATAATATAGTATTTATTGCAGATGAAGCAAATACTGACTTAGAAATTTACGATGAAATAATTAGTGTTGATGGTATAACTATTAATACTATAGATGAGTTAAAAAGTATAATAAATAGCAAAAATGAAGAAGATACAGTTAAGATTATAGTAAATAGAAATGGTACAGAAAAAGAATGTAGTGCTAAAGTTTATATGACAGATGATGGATTAAAAATAGGCATATCTTTTCTAACAACATATGAATATGTTACAGATCCAGAAATTGATATTTCAACTAAATCGAGTGAATCTGGTTCAAGCGGTGGGTTAATGCTAAGTTTAGCAATATATAATGCCATAAGTGATGAAGATATAACTAAAGGAAGAACAATTGTTGGGACAGGAACAATAGATATAGATGGAAATGTCGGAGAAATTGATGGTATAAAATACAAACTCCTTGGAGCAGTTAAAAACAAAGCAGATATATTTTTATGTCCTAAAGAAAATTATAATGAGGCAATAGAAGTTAAAAATGAATTTGATTTAGATATAAAGATTTATAGTGTAGCAACATTTGATGAAGCAATAAATTTATTAAAATAGTATCGCGAGATACTTTTTTTTAATTTTACAAGAATAATATGTTTTTTACTTTAAGATATATAGTGAAGGGTCAAAAGGACTTTTTAGAAAGGAGGTTTATGGAATTTTTAGAAAAAAAGCATATAGTAATTAGCATAATTATGGGTTTATCTTTAATTATATGTGTATTAGCATATTTATGTTTTAATTTTTATAATAAAGAATGTATTTGTGAAGATAATCCATTAGTAATTAATGATGAAGAGATTATTGAAGAAAAAGTTTATGTAGATATTAAGGGAGCAGTAGTTAATCCAGGAGTATATGAAAGTAACACGCAAGAAATAATAAATGATATTATTATTAAGGCCGGTGGACTAACTAAAGATGCATATACTGATAATATTAATTTAAGTAAAAAAGTTGAAGATGAACTAGTAATTTATGTTTATACCAAAAATGAAGTAAAAAAAAATAGTTCAACAAAACAAGAATGTAGTGTAGAATCTTATATTATTAATACATGTACTGAGGGAAATATAAGTATAATTAGTAGTAATGAAAATATTAGTAGTGAAAATCAAGATACTAGTCTTATAAATATTAATACTGCAGATATAAATGAACTTACAAAAATACCGGGGATTGGTGAAGTAAAAGCAAAAAGTATTATTGCGTATCGGACTGAAAGTGGTTTATTTAAAACAATTGAAGATATTAAAAATGTAAGTGGTATTGGAGATGCAACATTTGAAAAGATTAAAGATTATATTACAGTGTAATAAACTATTAATAATATTAGCTATAATAACCATAATTTATATAATAGTATCTACAATTATAATAAATTATAAATCAGTTTATAATGGTAATGAAAATAATATAAGTGGTAAAATATTAAGTTATAAAATTAATGGTGATAAATTAAGTATCAATATTTTAGCTAAAGAAGAAGTAATAATAAATTATTATATAAATAGTGAGCAAGAATTAGAAAAGTTAAAAGAAGATATAACAATTGGTAAGAACGTATATTTAAAAGGAAGCTTTTCAAAACCTAAGAATAATACCATACCGAATACATTTAATTACAAAAAGTATTTATATAACAATAAAATATACTATATATTTAATGCTGATATGATCACAATATATGGCAATAACAATATTTTAGAAAAAGTAAAAGATTATTTAATAAAAAGAGCATATAATTTAGAAAATAGTGATTATATATTACTTTTAGTTTTAGGGGATAAAGCTCTAATTAGTAGTGATGAATATAATTTATATCAAAGTAATGGCACATCTCATTTACTTGCGATATCTGGTACTCACATTGCTGTTATATTACTAGCATTAAACTTTTTATTTAGAAAAAATAATGATTTAAAAAGTATTATAATTATAAGTTTAATTTTATTATTTTTTGCATATTTAACCAATAATACAATATCTGTAAGTAGAGCGGTATATTTTTACATATTAAATAGTATTAATAAAAAATTTAATTTAAAATATTCCAGTATACAAATACTATTAATTACAGCATGTATTATAACTATAATTAATCCCTTTGCAATATATGATTTAGGTTTTCTATACTCTTTTAGTGTATGTCTTGGAATACTTTACTATAAAGATTTATTAAAAGGAAATAAGTTTATAGCATTATTAAAAGTAAGCACAATTGCATTTTTATTTAGTCTTCCGATCAACTGTTATATAAACTATGAAATAAATTTATTATCAATAATTATAAATTTAATCTTTGTCCCATTAATTTCTTACTTAGTTTTTCCCTTAGCAATACTTTCTTTTATTTTTCCATTTATAAATCCAATATTAAATATATTTTTAAAAATAACTAATTTTTTAAATATATTTTTTAATAAAATAAGTATATTTATAACTATACCTAAAATACCAATTATATTAATAATAATTATGTATATTATTTTATTATTGATGAAACGCAATAAAAAATTAATACTTATAAATATATTAATAATTATATTTTTTATAATAAAACCATATTTTAATACTAATAATTATGTATATTATTTAGATGTAGGGCAGGGAGATAGTATATTACTTGTATTTCCAAAGAATAAAGCAATACTAATAGATACTGGTGGAAAAATTACATATCAAAAAGAAGAGTGGCAAAAAAGTAGTAAAGATTATAATATTAGTGATAATACGATTAAATTTTTAAAAAGCATTGGTATAAGAAAATTAGATTATTTAATACTTACTCATGGAGATTATGATCATATGGGTGAGGCAATTAATCTAGTAGAAAACTTTAAAGTAGAGAAAGTAATATTTAATTGTGGGCCATATAATGATTTAGAAAATGAGTTGATTAAAGTTTTAGATAAAAAGAAAATATCATATTATTTATATATTAAAGAATTGAATATTGATGATAATAAATTATATTTTTTAAATAATAAAGATTATGGTAATGAAAATGATAATTCATCTGTTATTTATACAGAGCTAAATAATCATAAATTTCTATTTATGGGAGACGCTGGCGTAGATGTCGAAGAAGATTTAATTGATAAATATAATTTGCAAGATATAGACGTTTTAAAAGTTGGACATCACGGAAGTAAGACAAGTAGTAGTAAGAATTTTATTAATGAGGTTAATCCTAAATACTCAATTATAAGTGTTGGCAAAAACAATAGATATGGACATCCGAATGAAAATGTGTTAGATAATTTAGAAGATTCAAAAATATATAGAACAGATCAAGATGGAAGTATTATGTTCAAGATTAATAAGGATAAATTAAAAATAAAAACATGTGCACCATAGAAAGGAGAATTAAAATGAATGAGATAAAAGAATATAATGAGAAAATGTTTGAAGATATAAAACATATCGATAAATTTGGTAATGAATATTGGTATGCAAGAGAATTACAAAATATTCTAGGATATCACCAATGGCGAAGCATAAATGATTTGATTGAAAGAGCTAAAGTTGCGTGTCAAGAAAGTAAATACAATATAAATGATCATTTTGCGGTACAACGCAAAATGATAAAACTAGCAAAAGGTGCAACAAGAAATGTTGTAGATTACAAATTGTCAAGATATGCATGTTATTTGATTGTGATGAATGGTAATCCCAAAAAAGAAATAATTGCTCTAGGACAAACTTACTTTGCAATTCAAACTAGAAAACAAGAGTTAAGCGAAAAAGAATATAATGAACTTACAGAAGAAGAAAAAAGGTTTTATCAAAGAAATTTAACTAGGAAAGGAAATTATTCTTTGAATATTACTGCTAAAAATGCAGGCGTTAAGAATTTTGATAAATTTCACAATTCGGGATATAAAGGTTTATATAATGGAGAAACTGCTGATGATATATCCAAAAGAAAGAAACTTAGATATAGAGAAGACATTTTAGATAATATGGGAAGTGATGAACTAATTGCTAATTTATTTAGAATTTCGCAAACTGAACAAAAATTGAAGAATGAAAACATTAAGTTAGAAAATGAGGCAAACAAAACTCATTATGAAGTTGGGAAGGAAATTAGAAATACAATTAAGAAACTTGGAGGAACTATGCCTGAATGTCTTCCAACACCTGATAAGAGTTTAAAGGAATTAGAAAAAAATCTACAAATAAGATAGAAAATATCATAGAATATTGTTTTGATGATTAGATAATTATTAGATAAAATAAATTTGGTAATACGTTTTATAAATTTCTATGTTATTATATAAATAATAGGAGGCCGTAGTTATGAGTAAGAAAAAAAACAAGAGCGTTGGAGAATCAAAAGAAGATAAAGCACTTGGTACATGGTTACCAATTGGTGTTATGGTAGGAACTTTAGTTGGTTGTATACTTTCATTTAATTATAATGATATGATGTTTATAGGTTATGGTTCTATTGGAGGTTTATTACTAGGCACTATGATTGGAAGCATTTTATCAGAAGGGAATATAAAAATAGAATTTAAAAAATCAAAAAGAAAATCAAAAAAGAAATAATATAGAAAAGAATTATCGATCTGATAGTTCTTTTTCTTTATAAATAAAGCATAAAATTCGACTTACTAATTGACAATTATCACATGGTGATTATGATCATTTAGGGGAAGCAATAAATATAATAGATAATATTAAAGTAAATAATATTATTTTTAATAATGGAAAGTTTAATGATAATGAATTAAAAATTATTGATTTAATTAAAGAAAAAATAATTAATTATTATCAAAACTTAGAAAAAATAAATATAAATAATAATGCATTATATTTTGTAAATAGAAACATTTATAGTAATGAAAATGATAATTCAATAGTAATATATACTCTAATAAATAACTATAAATTTCTTTTTATGGGAGATGCTGGAGTTGAAGTTGAAAAAAGAATTATAGAAAATTACAATATAAAAAATATAGATTTTTTAAAAGTAGGTCACCATGGTAGTAATACAAGTACTAGTGTTGAATTTATAAATTATATTAATCCTAAATACTCAATTATATCCGTTGGTAAAAATAATAGATATAACCACCCTAATAAAGAAGTACTAGAAGTTTTAAAAAATACAACTATATATAGAACTGATAATTGTGGTAGTATAAAGTTGAAGATTAAAAACAATAAAATAAAGATTAAAACATATAACCCATAGACAACTAGTATTTATATGTTATAATATTTCCAGGTGGTTTTAATGAAAAGAGAAAGAATTGTAAATGAAGAAATTGTAAAATGGTTAATAGAAAACTTATTAAAGTATTGTCCTATAGTTAATAGAATAAGTTATATTGGTAATTGTGAAAGCAAGCCAAAAATTTCGTTTTTATTTAGATTTTATCATGATAAAACATGCATAACTATTATGTATGGCACAGATACTTATCAAACGGGAGTTGAATTATCTTACATTGATGAAGTATTAGATATTACAAACATATATGAATTAATAGATTATCTAGTAAATGATGGTAGAATTATTCATATAAATGATAGTGATAATACAATAAGTATTTGTTTTCCAATCAACTGGAGTAATGATACCATTAAAGGCTTAGCAGTTGGTGATATAGAAGTTTCATTAGAATTTATTAATTGTCCTGGAATAAAAAATTATTATTTAAAGTTACTAAAGAATAGATATAGTGAAGAACCAAGGGTTGATGATTCTAGAAGATTAGTAAATTTATTTATAAATAGTGCAACTGTTGAAGAATTAATAGCATTTTTAAAAACATTAAATTTAGAAGATTTAAAAAATATTTTAAAAGAACAAAATTCTGGTTTATTTGAAAAATATTTTGAAAGCACATTAGAACAACCTAAATTAGAAAGGAAAAATCCTGAAATAATAGGGTAAATAATAGCAAAAAGAAAATTATTGCATAATATATAATACATTATATAATGTTATATAAATTGAAGAAATTGGTTTCTTCTTTTTTTTATTTATGATAAAATATTATTGTGATTTAAAATGATTTATTTAATAAGTATACCATCATATCATTTAATAGAAAATGAAATTAATAATATAATTAAAGATAAGAATTATATATTCTTTAATATGGCAAAGATAAGCGTTAAAGAAATTATTGAAGAAGCAAACTATTTCTCATTAACCGGAGAAAATAAATATATAGTTATAAGTAATGCTGATTTTTTTGGACCAGATAAATTAAATGAAGAAGATAGTGAATTATTATATAATTATTTAGTTAATCCAATAAGTAACACTATCTTAATATTTACAACAGAATATCCAATTGATTTAAGAAAAAAAACAACTAAAGAAATTAAAACTAATCACAATATCATTAATATAAATAAATTTAGTTATAAAGATTATGAAAATGCAATAAATAAATATGTTAAAAGTAAAGGATTTGATATTGAATATAAATGTTTAAATTATTTAATAAATAATAGTTATGATAATTTAGATATAATATTTAATGAATTAGATAAAATAATGTTATATTATAATAAAAAAACAACTATAAAATATAATGATTTAATTAAAACATTAAGTAATGCTCTAGATAATAATAATTTTCATTTTGTAAATGCAGTAATAGAAAAAAATTTAAAACAAGCATATAACCTATACAATGACTTAAAAATTTATAAAGTTGAACCAATAGCACTTATAAATTTATTAGCAAGAGAATATCGTTTGATGTATTATGTAAAAAAATTATATCAAGAAAAATGCAATTTAAATGAAATATGTAGTAAATTAAAACTACAAGATTGGCAAATTAATAAGATATACAACAATACATTAAAATATTCATTTGAAGAAATTGAAAAGAATTTAGTAGACTTATCAAAAATAGATACATCTATAAAAAAGGGAATATGGGATAAAGATACAGCATTAATAAGTTTTTTATTAGAATCTTGTATATAAAAAGGAATCATTCAAATTCCTTAATTTTTTGGGTATTTTTAAAATTCAACTTTACATATTTATTTAAAATATCAAATCCTTTTTCTTTAACCAAGTTTTTAGCAAATTCATCAACTGTAATTCCTGCACCTTTAGGAATATCACTACCTAATTCTTTACTCATTTCATTCATGCTTTTTAAAAAAATATAACGGCATATAATAGAAGCACAAGCAACAGATAAACATTTTGATTCTGCTTTTTGAACAAAAGTAATATTTGTTACTTTATAAGAAACATCATTTAAATAACTATAATATTTATATGAAGGAGCAAACTCATCAACAACAATCTTATCATAATTATAATTTTTACTAACCATATTATATAAAACTTTATTATGTAAAATTGCTTTAATTTTATTCATATTTAGATCTTCATTATAAAATTTATTATAACTTTCATTATTTAAAATGAAAGCATTATAAGGTATTTTTTCCATAATCTGTGGAGCAATTTTAATAATATAATCATCACTTAATGCTTTTGAATCAGTAACTTTCAAATTATTCAAAAACTCAATATTTTCTTTTGCTACAAAGGTTGCCGCAACAACAATTGGTCCAAAATAATCACCCGTTCCAACTTCATCTGAACCTATGGTATTATATTTATCAAATGCGCGACTTATAGTTTCTACTTGTTTATCATTTTCCTTTTTTTCTTTACCATTTTTAATATCAATAATTCGATTATTTAATTTTTTTTCTAAATCAATCCAAATATTTGCATCAATATCAGCACAAACACCTTGAAACATTACTTTACCACTTTCATACAAAGTAATAATTGTATCAGCTTCTTGAGCCTGAAAAATGGCATAAGGTGGTGTTTTTTCTCTTTTTAAATCATTATAATATTTAATCATTTTTTCTTTAACATTATCACTAACTTTAAATACAATTGTCATAAATAATCACCACATAAAAATATTTTAACATATTTTACTTTATTTTTCAGCATAATTATAATATAATTAATATAAGGATGTGTTGATTATGAATATAGTGGATATTATTTGC
>CALVKC010000025.1 GCA_944332505.1 uncultured Bacilli bacterium | reverse complement strand
AATATTTTCTAAACTATATTCAAATATATTACCTAAATATTCTTTCAATTCTTCATTTGCTTCAATTTCTTGATAATATATTTCTCTTAATTCAATTTGTAAATCATCACTTGCTAATATATATATTGCTCTTAATACTTCTTTTAATAATTCAAAATATAAATTGCTTTTTAAATCATCATTATATTGTTTTATTAAATCATGTAATAAACTTATAAATCTTTTTTTAATAACTTGATCCTTAAATTCTTGGTGTTCTTTATCATCTTTATTATAAAACTTTTTAACTGTATCACTAATTATAAAAGCACCACTTGATATAGAAAATTTATTTACTAATAAATTACTTCCTATTTGAGGTACTATAAATGCTAAGTAATATTTTAAATCTATTGAAGCTTTTTGACAGTTGCTTAATGCCAGCATTAATTCATCTATTGTTAAATAATCTGTTAGCATGCTTTCATAATCATCCATTTTTACCATTGGCAAAATAAGATTTGATAATCTTGTTGCTATCTTTTTAGATGCCAATTTTGAATAAGCAGTAATTTGTATTCCTAAAGGTATATAGTTATTAATATCTAGTATTTTATTAATTAATTCTAATAATTCAATGTCATCTAAACTAGTTAATATACTTTTTTCCCTTGCAAATAAAATACTTAATGTATTTAGTAATCTATTAAATTCTAAAGAGTCTTTTTTATTGTTTTTTTCTAGTTCTCTTAATTTAAAAAATACTATTTGGATATTTTGTTCTAAAACAATTAATGAATTTACCATTTTACCTTCCTACCTTTATATTTATACGTATTGGAATTTCTTTATCAATATTAATGCTGTCAAGTATTCTTTTGATAAGTTCTTTTGCTTTTTCATAATTGCTATCATTTAATATTTCTTCTAGTAATTTTATAAATGTTTCTTCATTATCTGATACTACTAATATTGCCCTTAATATACTTATTTTGTATTCTATTAAATATAAATCTACATTTTTAGTTATATATATTAATAATATCTTTAATTCTTCTTTAAACATTTCTAATAGTATTTGATCTTTTTCTTCGGTACTTATGTTTTCTAACTCCATGTGTGCCCCAAGTGTTGTTATGGGACTTTTAACTACTAAAAATTGATTTCTTAATAATTCATCTTCAATTTCACTACTAGTTTCAAAATAACTGTAATACATAGATGTTATTAATTGATCTGCTAATTCAGGGTGTTTACTTATTGTTGTATCAAGTATTGCTAAAGAAATAAAAAAGACATCTTTTTTTACTAAATAATTTAATTTACTTTCTTTATCCTTATTTGTTAAAAATGCAATTTTTACTTCTATTCTTTCTAATATACTTTGACTAAAAATATCTAATTTTTCTTTTAATTCTTTTATTCTTTGCATTATGTTTTCTAAATTAAAATTACTTATTAGTTCATTTATTAATGCATTTTCTTGATCTAATTGTTCTCTTAGCTTATTAATTGTTCTTAAAAATTCACTATTGCGTCTTTGTCTAAGTATCTCTAAATCAATTAATCTTTCATAATAATTATTTATGTTTGTACCTATTTTTATTAATTCATTAATTTTAATTGTCATCTTATTTCCCCCTGAAATAAAATTATAATATCATAACTTTCTTAGTTAAACAATAACTATTTTAAAAAAAACAAATTTTTTAATTTGCTTTTTTTGATTTACTATTCTTTTATCTTTATCTTTCTTTCTTCTAAAATATATTTGTCTAATCCCCTAAAACCATTTTTATGATAATCAAAATTTTCTATTGCAACATTTTTTATCTTGTTTATTTCTAAATATTTGTTTATATCTTCTAATGTTATATCTTTGTATTCTATTATTTCAGTAAATCTTGCTATTAATTCTTTGCTAAAATCATCACTATAATTTATTTTGTTTTCCATAAATCCTATCTTTTTATTCCCTTTGACATTACTAGTTGCAAATATTAAAGCGTTTTTAAAATTTATTTGTTCACCTTTAGCATTAGTAATTATTCCTTCATCTAATATTTGTAAAAATAAATTTAAAACTGATGCACTAGCCTTTTCTATTTCATCTAATAATATACATGTAAATGGTTCTAGTTTGATTTTGTCAAATATTGCACCATCATCATATCCAATGTAACCCGCGGATGAACCAATCAAACGAGTTATGGATGCTTCATTAGTATACTCACTCATGTCTATTTTTAATAAATTAATATTTAGATATTTACTTATTTTCTTTACTGTTTCTGTTTTACCTACCCCAGTTGATCCCGTTAATAATAAAGATGTTGGCTTATCATCAGATTTATTTTTTAAAGAATTTATTATCTTCTTAATGGCTCTTTCTTGACCTATTATGTCTTTATTTAAATCTTTTTCTAATTTTATATAATCTATTTTTAATAACGGAATGTTGTACTTGCGATGTAATAAATTTATTATATCATTTTTTGTTATTTTATTTGTTTGCTTAGATAGTACCTTTAGTTTTTGATTAATTGTTAATTCTTTGTTGTGTAATACTAATGCCTTTTTAAAATCATTTAATTTAACCATGTTTTCTTTTTCTTTTATTAATTTGTCTTTTTCTTTTAATAATTTATTTGTTTTGCTAATTAATGAGTTGTTAACTTCTTTCATTGCACATACTGAATCTAATATGTCTAGTGATTTATCAGGATTCTTCTTTTCTATTACATATTTGTTAGTGTAATATATTATATCTTTTATGTTTTCTTTGCTTATTTTGATATTATAATGTGCCTCATAATTTTTCTTTATCTTGTTTAATATTTCAATTGTTTCATCTGTAGTCGGTTCAAGTACACGTATTAGTTCAAATCTTCTGTTTAATGCCTTGTCTTTTATTATAAATTTGTTGTATTCATTCGTAGTTGTTGCCCCGATTATTTTTATTTTGCCTCTGGCTAAATATGGTTTTAATATGTCACTAGCATTTATTGCTCCTTCAGCACCTCCGGCATTAACTATGGTGTGTATTTCATCAATAAATAATATTATATCAGGATTGTTTTCTAGTTCTCTAATTATTTTAGTTAATTTTTCTTCAAATTCTCCCCGATATTTTGTCCCCGCAACTAAAGAGCCCATTTCTAACATTATTATTTTTTTGTCTTGTAACATCGTCGGTACTTCGTTTCTCTTTATCCTTCTTACTAATTCTTCAATTATTGCTGTTTTACCAACTCCAGCATCACCAACTAAAAGAGGATTGTTTTTGTTTTTTCTAATTAATGTTTCTATTATTAAAGATATTTCTTTGTCCCTTCCAATAACTAATTCTTTCATATTAGTCATTTCCATTAAATTACGCCCTATACTTAATATCTCTAATTTTTTATTGCTTTTTTTGGCATTATCCTTTAATTCATCATATAATTTTTCTAAATTGATATCCATTTTATATAAAATACGTATTGCTATTCCTTCGCCCTCTTCTATTAAGGCTTTTAATAAGTGAAAATCTCTTAATTCTTCTTTTTTTTCACTTGCTTCTTCAATGGCTAAGTTTATAATTCTTTTTAATAATGGGGTGTATAAAATATATGTGCTTTTTTTAGTGGCACTTCCTACTATTAACATAAGTTCATTTTTAAATGATGCATATGTTAAATCATACTTGTTAGCTATTTTATTTATTTCTTGGGAATTTTTTAGTAAACTTAATAATAAATGTTCACTACCTACATATGGATGATTTAAATTAAGCATCTCTTTTTCGGCAGTTTTAAAGATGTTGCTTATTTCTAAACTATATTTGTCAAACATAGAATCCTCCCTAATTAATTCTATGTTAATAATGGTTGACTAGTATGAATTTTATACAATTAATTATGACAATTTATGTTTTAGGTAAAAAAAAAGAACCTAAGTCCTTTTTTACATATAACTTACTACTGTAAATAAAACAAGTAGAATAATTAACATGCCTACTACAAATATCCAAATGTATTTTAGCCATGATTTATAATCTATATCCATTAATGATAAACCGATTATTAATATTGCACTTGTTGGCATAAATAATTGAACAAGTCCATACATTGATGTATATATAGCATTTACTAATTGCATGTTATCAGTATATACTGTTGTTAAGAAACTTCCAACTGCATATCCTGTGTATCCTAAATCTTGACTAAATATAGAATTGATAAAGGCACATGCTGATACAACAAATGGATTAAATCCTTCAACTAAATTGAATACCCAATTACATATTGTTGAAGTAATTGGTATGCTTACTATTACTCCAAATACTATGTATGATGCAACAAATAATAATATTGGTTTAAACATTTTCTTAATACCATCATAGAATGCTTGAATAAATTCATTAACCTTCATGCGATATAAGAATGCTATAAGCATTGCCATTAAAACAAATACATTGCACAAAATAAATACATATTTTAGATTTCCTAAGGCTGTTGCTTGTTGACCAAGTAAGTAACTTATAATAAAGTAATCTTCTGTTGGTGCAAGACCTACTAGCCATTCGTGGAATTCATTAAATGCAGTTATTGCAAAATTTGTTTCCCAATCAATATATCCTAAAATGATAAGTACCATCATTAAGAATAATATTATTGCTACTGGAATAGCATTTTTCTTTTTGCTACTTTCTACTTCAAATGGATCATCTTCAATAACACTATTTTTAGTATTTTTCTTTGTTTCACTTAGTACTTTTTTAACTCGCATGCAAATAAAGAAATTATAAAGTACTACTGTAACTGCTGCAATTATATAACGATAATTTAAGCCTTCAGTTAAATCACTTCCTATGTAGTAGTTAAATGAACTAATTCCTTCACTACCATAAGTTACACCTAAAAGACCTACTAACACTGAACCAAAAGTTATAATGAATGTAGTTAGTTTGTCTAAATTCATTTTTAATAATATACTTATAAAAAATGGAACAAATGCTAGAACAACAAATGTTTGTGAAAACAAAGATGTTAAGATAAATAAAAATACTGATACTATTACTGAAAATACAACAACATGTTTTTTTAGTTTTTCAGCAATTACTGTAACTAATCTTTGATAGCCACTAGTTTTTGCTAATACCCCATATACTCCTGCTACAATAACTAAAAATATAATCTTGTCCATTGTATAATATAAAGCATTATACATTGATACACTTACATCTACTAGTCCTACTCTTCCTAATCCATAATCATAAAAATCTCCACCAGAGAATTGACCATATGGAATTACCCAAGTAAATAGTATTGTTGCTAGGATAAATACAAATATTGATTTGGTTAAACGATGATCATCTGAATTAATTGATATCATTAAACCACCAACAATAAAGCTTGTAAATGATATAATTTTTAAAATCATGTTTGGATTAGTTTCTAAAACATAATTTATCGGAGCAAATAGTGCTATACTTAATGCTACTAAGATCGATCCAATAAATGCTGGTGTTGTTAGTTTTTCTCTTAATGATTTTGCCATTAATAAGTATACACCAATTATTAGAAAATCTATTCCTATAATTTTTAAAACCATATCAGGTGTTGTTGCATCTACAAAATAAGATACCGCAAGTAGGATTATTCCTATTAAATCCATTAAAGCTCCAATGCATTTTAACATCCCATGTTTTTCAATTATCTTTTTCATTTCTTACCTCCTTAATAAAATTATATCACTCATAATCAAGAAAAAAAAGCAAATATTGCTTTTTTGCCCATTTTTTTATTATTTTTTTTAAAATATTAGGGTTATTAATTCTAATATTAGTATGTTTGCTACTGCTATAGTTAGTACTATTTTAAATGCCCATTTAAACCATGTTGTATATTCAACTTTAGCAAGTGCTAAACCTCCCATTATTGCTCCACAAGTTGGTGTTATTAAATTAACCAATCCATTTGCAGATACTAAAGTCATTACTGTTACTTCAATATTATAGTTAAGAGCACTAGCTACTCCACCAATTATTGGTGTTGATAATACTGCTAAACCACTTGATGATGGTACTAATATTGATAAAACAACATGTAATAAATAGTTAAGTGGTACAAATGCTACTTCTGGTAAATTGGATAACATGTCTGCAGCATTGTATATTATGTAGTTATCAAGATATGTAACATTCATTAACACACTTGCTCCTCTTGCTACCGCAATTATTAGAATAACTCCAATCATGTCATTTGCGCCATCTATAAATGTATCTACTAGTTCTTTTTCTTTCATTCTTGCTATAATTCCAATTATTATTGCCATTACAAAGAACCATACTGATGCTTCTGCAAAATACCAACTACCTAATGATGAACCAGTTAACCATCCTGTAAATTTATCAAAAATTGTAACGTTGAAATCACCCCATGGGATAAAACCAATAATCATTACTAAGAATGTTAATCCCATAAGAATTAATGTTACCTTTTGCTTTGTTGTTAATTTTACTTCTTTTTGTTTGTCTTTTGAACTTTCTACTTCAGCAGCAAATTTCTTTTCCATTGCTTTTTGTTCTTGAAGTGATAAAAATGTTGAACCTTTATCCTCTTGAACTTTTTTAGCATAATTCATTACAAAGATTATTGATATTAGTAATGTTGTTATCCAAAGTAATAATCCTGTAAATATTATTAATCCTTGATTGGCTGTAACTCCTTCCGGTAAACTGCTTATTGCTACTCCTACTGCAAATGGATTTACTGTTGAACCTAATACCCCAGATCCTGCTCCAAGTAGGATTACTGCTGAGCCTACTAAAGTATCCATTCCTGCTGCTACCATGGTTGCTGCTAGTAAAACATAAAATCCTACTGTTTCTTCTAACATACCATATGTTGTGCCCCCAATTGAGAAAATAAACATTAAAATAGGAATTAATACTATTTCATTGCCTTTTAGTTTTTTAACTAATACTTTAATTCCGGTTTCTAATGCTCCAGTTTTAGTGATTATCGCTAGGAATCCACCTAAAATTAGAATGAATACTGCTACATCTACTGCATCGATAAATCCTAATACTGGTGAAAGTAAAAAGTCTGATAATTTGGCTCCTACTGTACCACTACCATCAACTAATACTCCATCGACAAATTCAGCATTTGGTAATAAATGTGATATTATTGCTAATACTATTATCAATATAAATATGATTGAAAATGCCGATAACATAAATTTTTTTCTTTTCTTTGCCATTTTTATTCTCCTCCTATTATTTTTGTACCTACTCCATCAACAAATGCATTTTGGGCATTATCAAGTGATGTTATTATTGCTTCTTTATTGGTGTTTTCAACAAATGATATACATGCTTCAATTTTTGGTAACATGCTTCCTTTAGCAAATTCTTCATTTTCAATGTATTTCTTTGCTTCTTTAACATTCATCTTAGATATTCCTAATTCATTTTCTTTACCAAAATTAATATATACTTTGTCTATTGCTGTTAATATAAGTAAAAGATCAGCATCTATTAACTTTGCTAGTAATGCACTAGATAAATCTTTGTCAATTACTGCATCAATGCCTTCAAGTAATTCTTTCTTGTCTTTTTTAACTACAGGAATACCTCCCCCACCAACACCAATTACTATTACATCTTCTTGAATCAATTTTTTTATTACCCTTTTTTCAATAATATCTATTGGTTTAGGAGATGGTACTACTCTTCTAAACCCGCGATTAGCATCAGTTGCAAATGTATATCCTCTTTTACTTGCCAATTCATTTGCCTCTTCTTCAGTGTAAAAGGCTCCGATTGGTTTTGTAGGATTTTTGAAAGCGGAATCATTTGCATCTACTAATACTTGCGTTATGACGGTTATACAATCCTTTTTGATTTTATTTCTCTCAAGTTCATCCTGCAAAGCTTGTTGTAATTGATAACCGATATAACCTTGTGACATGCTTCCACATTCTGCAAATGGCATAATGGGAATACTCTTTTCCATTTTAGCAGCATATTCCATTGCTAAATTTATTTGTCCAACTTGAGGACCATTACCATGTGTTAATACTATTTGATGATTGTCTTTAATAAGTTTTACAATTATTTTAGCAACTTTTTCTAAATTAGTCATTTGCTCTTCTGGGGTATTTCCTAATGCATTTCCTCCTAATGCTATAACTATCTTACTCATGTTCGCCTAATGTGGCATATATTATTGCCTTTATGGTATGCATTCTATTTTCTGCTTCGTCAAATACTTTGCTTTGTTCTGATAAAAATACTTCATCAGTTACTTCCATTTCTTTCAAGCCAAATTTTTCATGTATTTCTTTGCCTATTGTTGTGTTTAAATCATGAAATGATGGTAAGCAGTGTAAAAATATTGCATCCTTGTTGGCATTTGCCATTACTTCTTTATTTACTTGATACTTGCTTAATAAATTTATTCTTTCTGCCCAAACACTATCTGGTTCTCCCATTGATACCCAAACATCTGTGTATATGGCATCAGCATTTTTGGTTGCTTCCATTATATCTTCTGTAAATTTTATAACTGAACCTGTCGTTGCTACTATGTCTTTACATATTTGAATTAAATTTTCATCTGGCCATAAACTTTTAGGCGCTGCAAGTGTGTAATTTACTCCTAGTTTGCTGCTAGCAACCATTAAGGAATTTGCTACATTGTTTCTACCATCACCACAAAATACTAAGTTTATACCTTTTAATCTACCAAAATTTTCTTTGATAGTTAGAAAATCTGCAAGCATTTGTGTAGGATGAAATTCGTTTGTTAAACCATTGTAGACCGGAACATTGGCATTTTTTGCTAATGTTTCAACAATGCTTTGATCAAATCCTCGATATTCTATTGCATCATAAATTCTTCCTAATACTTTTGCTGTATCTTCAATGCTTTCTTTTTTACCCATTTGTGAACCTGTTGGATCTAAATAGGTAACATGCATTCCTAAATCATACGCCGCAACTTCAAAAGAACAACGAGTTCTTGTTGATGTCTTTTCAAATAATATGGCTATGTTTTTACCTTCTAAATATTTGTGAGGAATATTGTTTTTCTTCTTGTTTTTTAAGTCAACACTTAAATCTAATAAGTATTCTATTTCTTCAGTTGTATAATCAAGTAGTTTTAAAAAACTTCGCCCTTTTAAATTCATTAATCCTCCCTAATTAGTGGCATACTCATACATCTTGGACCACCTCTACCACGTGATAATTCAGCACTAGCCATTTCTATTACTTTTATTCCATGGTCTCTTAAAACTTCATTAGTTATATTGTTTCGATTATATACTACTACTACCCCTGGGGCTATACATAATGTGTTTGTTCCATCATTCCATTGTTCTCTTTGAGATGCAACGTCATCACCACCAGCACATGGTATTAATGTAACTTTTAATCCTAAGTATTTACTTAAAATGTTTTCTAATGAATCATTTATTTCTTTAACATTTAAGTCTTCCTCACTGTTAGGATCATCACCTTCAGTTATTTCAAATACTTGTAATGTCTTCATTATTCCTGGATGATAAGTGAATTTATCAACATCTATTTGCGTAAATACTGTATCTAAATGCATAAATGCTCTTGATTCAGGAATATTAAAGGCTAATATTATATCAATCTCACAATTAGGATTCTTAAATAAATTTTTGGCAAGTTTGTCAATTGCTCCCGCTTCTGTTCTTTGAGATATTCCTACAGCAAGTACATGTTCATTTAAATTTAAAACATCTCCACCTTCAATATGCCAATCATAATCTCGGTCAAAATATTTTTCTACTTCGCCTTTAAATTTTGGATGATATTTAAATATATAATCAGCATAAATAGTTTCTCTATTTCTAGTTACAGAATACATTTTGTTTAAAACAATTCCGTTACCAACACTAGCAAATGGATCTCGTGTAAAATATAAGTTTGGCATTGGCTCTACAATAAAATCTGTTTCGTCAGTTACTAAATCTACTAATGATTTTTCTAAAACTCTTTTTTCACGATCTAATTCATAAATCTGAACGCCTTCCATAGTCTTTAAAACAAATTCTTTGGTTTCTTCAATGCTCATTAAATAGTCAAATACTAAATCCCGATATTTAGGTGTATTTACTCCTGCTTCTTCAATAAATTGTTTTAAAAATTTTGTTTTGATTTCTGGATTAAAATCCAATGTTTCAGCCATTAAGTCTTCTAAATAAAATACTTTGATATCATTATCTCTTAATATTTGAACAAATTCATCGTGTTCTGCTTGAGCAACTTTTAAATATGGTATGTCATCAAATAATAAACGATGTAATGTTTCAGGTGTTAAATTTAGTAGTTCTTTACCAGGCCGATGTACTAATACTTCTTTTAATGGTTTAATTTCACTCTTAACATTAATTGTATTCATATATCCTCCTCTATTATAATCATTATAACATAGAAATAAAATAAAAACTATCAAAATGTGATAGTTTTAAAAACCGAATTGAATTCTTGATAAATTTATTTCTTGTCTGTCTAATTTGCTAAATATTTCATCTACTACTTGATTTGCCTTTTCATACATTCCATCTTCTTCTTGATTAGCCTTTGCTAAGGCTCTTACATCTTCAATAGTTTCTTCACTGGCTAGTGATAATGCCGCAAGAATTAGACTTTGAGAATTATACATTGCAAATAGATTGTTTACTATTTCTAAATAATTAATATCCATATTTAACATAAAGGCTATTTCATCTTTGCATATACTATAAATCATTTCATTTATTCTTTCTTCAATCTGTTCTTTTGCGATTTGATATTTTTTGGCAAATATATCTGAATATATTAATGGACAACCATCAATAACAAATACTTTATCTAATAATTCTTCTTCTAAAAAGCCTAAACAATATGCAAAATCATACTTTTGCTTTTGCATTAAGGGTTTTAAATATGGTTCAGTATTTTTTTCATTTATAGATAAAAGTAATCTTATTATATCTTCAGAAAAATATTTCTCTAATTCTAGAGCAATAATAATATTTTGATATTCTAAATTGCCTTTCATTAACTCATTATAGTTTTTTATTATTAAATCAATTATTTCATTAATTAACCTTGTTGCAGCATAATGACTAAACGGTATGCTGCGTGGGATTAAATATAATAATGTGTCATCAGCAAGTAAATTATAATGTCTATATAAACAATTAATTATATTCATTAATTCATCTATATTCTTAGGAAGAGCTTCTAATAACTTTTTTTCAAAATGTTTTAGTCCTCTTATTTCATGTAAAATATCTAAATATTCTTTACTTCCTTTTTTATCAGTTGATTCTAATAAATAAAGTTTATCATACTTATCTTTAATGCTTTTTCCAATATTCATTAGATCATTTAAAATTTTATAATTTTGTTTAATTACTTGATTTTCCATTTTTCACCTATTTTTCTCTAGGTTTCATGGTTGGGAATAATATTACTTCTCTTACTGTTTCACAACCAGTTAGTAACATTACTAATCTATCTATCCCTATACCTAAACCACCTGCTGGAGGCATACCATATTCTAATGCCTCAATAAAATCTATATCCATTTCATTTGCTTCTTCATTACCTAATTCTTTTTCTTTAAGCTGACTAGCAAATCTTTCATATTGATCTATTGGGTCATTTAATTCTGTGAAAGCATTAGCATATTCTGAACCCGCAACAAATAATTCAAATCTTTGTGTAAAACGTTCATCTTTTGGATCTTTTTTTGCTAATGGACTTATTTCAATCGGATGACCATATACAAATGTTGGATCAATTATGGTATCTTCTACATATTTTTCAAAAAATGCATTAACTATATGACCATAAGAAAAATGTTGTTCTATTTCAATACCATGTTCAATTGCTAGTTTTTTTGCATCTTCAATACTCATATCTTGGAAAAAATCAATGCCAGTTTTTTCTTTTATTAAATCAACCATGTGAGCTCTTTTAAATTTTGGAACTAAATTAATGTGATTTCCTAAAAAGTCAACTTCGTATGTTCCATTTAATTTGTAGGCAACTGTACTAATTATTCCTTCACATATGTCCATCATGCCTTCTAAATCAGAAAATGCTTTGTATAATTCTATCGTTGTAAATTCTGGATTGTGCTTGCGATCCATTCCTTCATTTCTAAAAAGTCTTCCTATTTCATATACAGCATCCATACCACCAACTAGTAGTCTTTTAAGTGGTAGTTCTGTTGCTATTCTTAAATACATGTCTATGTTTTGTGCATTGTGATGAGTTATAAATGGTTTTGCTGCCGCTCCACCTAAAATGGTTCCTAAAATTGGAGTTTCTACTTCAACATATCCTAGGTTATCTAAATATTCTTGAATGTATCTTATAATTTTAGGACGAGCAAATGCTATCCTTCGTGCATCATCATTCATTATTAAATCAACATATCTACGACGATACCTTTCTTCAATATCATTTAATCCATGATATTTTTCAGGAAGTGGTCTTAATGCTTTAACTAAATGAGTATATTCTAAACATTTAACAGTTATTTCACCAGTTTGGGTTTTCATTAATGTACCTTTTATACCAACTATATCACCAATGTCTGCACTTTTAAATAAATTATATGTTTCTTCCCCAACATCATTTATTGATATGTATATTTGAATATTACCTAACTTGTCTTTTATCGAAAAGAAACTAGCTTTACCCATTTTCCTTATAAACATTATTCTACCTGCTATAGATACTTCTATATGTAAATTTGCTAGTTCATCATGTGGGGTTTCTTGATATTTATCTTTTAAGTCTTTAGAAAAACTTGTTACTTCAAAACGATGACCAAATGGATCAATTCCTAATTCTTGTAACTTTTTTAACTTTTCTCTTCTAACTAATTCTTGTTCACTAAATTCTCTCAACTTCATCACCTGAACATATTTTACCACAAAAAAACAATCTTAGAAACCCAAGATTGCTAAAAATACTTAAATCTTATAAAGTTTTTTGTTTTTCTTAGATACTATGTATATTACTGCTACTGCTCCAACTCCACATGCAAGTATTGCTAATGGAAGTGTTGCTCCAGTGCTTACTTCTTCTTCAACATCAACTTC
>CALVKC010000024.1 GCA_944332505.1 uncultured Bacilli bacterium | reverse complement strand
GCATTAGATTCTAAATCTTCAAGAATGCTTTTAGAAACAATGGATGATATGAATGATAAATTAAAAGCAACTATTCTCATGGTTACTCATGATTCATTTAGTGCATCTTTCTGTAAAAGAGTATTATTCTTAAAAGATGGTAAAATTTTCAATGAGATAGTTCGTGGTAATAAATCAAGAAAAGATTTCTTTGATGAAATAATTGATGTCTTAACACTCCTTGGAGGAGATGTAGGAAATGTTAAGTAAATTAGCATTTCGTAATGTTAAACGAAGTGCAAAAGATTATGTAATTTATTTAATTACAGTAACATTAGCTTTTTCTTTTATTTTTGCATTTAACTTAATGGGAAATTCTGAAGAAATATTGAATTTATGTGATGTGATGAATAATTTTGCATTGGTAATGTATTTTGTTAATGCGTTTATTATAGTTGTTGTATGCTTTTTAATTAATTATACAGTTAAATTTATGTTTAGCAAAAGAAGTAAAGAATTTGGAACATATATGCTTTTAGGAATTAAAAAGAAAAAAATTTCAAAGATGTTTACTTTTGAAAATATTATTTTGGGTTTCTTTTCTTTATTAATTTCAATTCCTATCGGTTATATCTTTAGTCTTTTTATGTCATTCATAGTTACAAGAATGTTTGAATTGGATTCTATTGTTAAGATTACCTTTAATTTAAATTCTGCTTTATTATTTTTGCTTTATTTTGTTTTAATATATTTATTTGTATTATTTTTAGCAAGACACAGAATAAAAAAAGTAAAAATATATGATTTGTTATATTTAGAAAAGCAAAATGAAGAGAAAAGATTTAAAAATAATAAGATTAGAAATATCACGTTTATGGTTTCTTTAATTATTGGAGCTATTGCTATGTTTCTTTTTGATAAAGAGTTTAAAGGAATAGGAATAGAGCCATCTTTTGGAGTCATTTTCTTATCTGTAATTTTGATTATTATAAGTATTTATGGGGTTGCTATTACACTATCTGATTTTATTTTGAAAATAGTTTTAAAAAATAAAAAAATTAAATATAGTAAAGATAATTTGTTTATAGCAAGGACATTTTCTTCTAAAGTAAAAACAATGAGTTTTACTTTAGGAACATTGACAGTATTAATTACATTTACTTTAATAGCCTTAAATTTATCTAGTTTATTTAAAGCTATGTTTGACTATCAATTAGAGTTAGCATCTCCTTATGATATTAGTATCAAAGAAATTGATAAAAATAATATTTCCGAATATATAAATTTTATTCAAAGTGATTATACTATTGAAGATAGTTTTAGCTATCATGGATATAAAGAAACAAATCGATATATAAGTAATTCTTTAGGAGAATATAGTGGCTGGAGAGATTATGACCAAGTAATTAAGCTAAGTGATTATAATAAATTATTAGAATTAAGAGGCGATAAGAAAGTTCGTTTAGCTGATGATGAATATTTGATTAATACAGTAAAAGAGCTAGGAGATAAAATTGCAAGTGAAGATTCCATCAAAACACTTACTTTATCAAATGGAGTTAAGCTAAAGCAAAAAGAAGTTCTTACTACTGGTTATACTTATTCTTGGGGTGTCGGATATGGCTTTATAATCGTAGTACCTGATCATGCTATTACAGGTTTAGAAGAGGGTGCTACAAATCTTATTGTTAATACAAAGGAAAAAACTACAGAAACCTTTGGAAAGAAATTGACAGCTTTTATAAGCCCAGATATTTGTAATGAAACTGAAGATGGATATACTATGTGCTATTCTTCAGGTAATTTAACAGTAAGAGGTCAAGAAGAAGCCACTAATAATGGTTTTATAACAATCATATCTTTTGTTTGCTTTTACATAGCATTTATCTTTATTGCAGTAGTTGGAACGATACTCGCTATTCAATCATTAAGTGATAGTACGAAGTATAAATATCGTTATAGAGTTTTAAGTAAACTGGGAGTGCGTGATGAAGCATTAAATAAAACAATATTTAAACAATTATTTATGTTCTTTATTTTTCCTGTTTTTTACCCACTTCTAATTAGTTTTGTTGCTCTAACATCTTTAAACAAAGTTTTTAATGTTGTTTTAGTAACAAATACAGTTTATTTGATATATTATTTTATTAATATAATTGTCTTTGTATTAATTTATACAATATATTTTTTAGCAACTTATTTTGGATTTAAAAGAAATGTTGAAAAAGATTAAGGAGGCGAGATAATGTTGAGTAAATTAGCTTTGAGAAATGTCAAACGAAGTAGCCGAGATTATATTATTTATTTAATTACTATCACGATAGCATTTTCACTTATGTTCGCTATGAATTTAGTATCATGGTCAGATGCTGTTGTGGATCTTTATGACAATATGAATGATACATTTAAAAATGTAGTTATATTTATCAATGTAATTGTTGTTTTTGTTATATGTTTTTTAATTAATTATACAACAAAGTTCATGTTTGAAAAGCGGAGTAAAGAGTTTGGAACATATATGCTTTTAGGAATAAAGAAGAAAAAGATTTCAAGATTATTCCTTTTAGAAAATATATTGTTTGGTTTTATTGCTCTTATACTTTCTATTCCCATAGGATTTGTATTTAGTCAATTTATATCTTTATTTATTGTAAAAATTATGGAATTACCGCAAGCAATTTTTATTGAATTTAATTTTATGTCTGTTGTATTATTATTACTTTACTTTTTCCTTATTTATTTGTTTGTATTATTCTTGGCTCATAGAAGAATTAAAAAAATAAATATTTACAATTTATTGTATTTAGAAAAACAAAATGAAGAAAAAGTTATTAAGAAAAACAAGAATCGTAATTTATTGTTTGTTATTAGTATGTTAATTGGAATTGGCTCTTATATTTTCTTGCATTCTACTTTAACTAATGATGTTATGATGAATCAGTCTATATTAACATACGCCATAGTTGGAATATTCTTATTTATCATAAGTATTTATGGAGTGATGTTTAGCTTATCGGATTTTCTACTTTCTATTGTTTTGAAAAGCAAAAAAATCAAGTATAGCAAAGATAATTTATTTGTAGCTAGAACATTCTCATCCAAAGCAAGAACAATGGGAATGACATTTGGGACACTCGGTGTTTTGATTATGTTCACTTTATTGTTTTTAAATTTTTCTAGTTTAAATAAAGCATCTTATGATTATATAAATGAAACGACTTCACCTTTTGATGTCTCAGCATTCTTTGAAACAGAAGAACCTCTTTCAAAAGTTTATGATGTTGTAGATGAAAATTACACAATTGTAGATAGTGTTAGATATAATGTGTATTTGAATACTAATTCAAATATTGAGAAACTGTTACCAGCATATTCTTATACTAGTGAACCTTATGATAAAATTATCAGATTAAGTGATTATAATCATTTATTAAAGATAAAAGGGAAAAATCAAGTAACTTTGAATAATGATGAATATATCCTTGTTTATGATAGGTCAGATTCATTTCTAGCAGAAGATAGTTCAATTAAAACGATTACATTATCAAATGGAATAACACTTAATCAAAAAAGTACGACAACAGAACTTGAATTTGCAGGACTTACAAATGCAGGATATGCAGTTGTTGTACCAGATGATGCGATAAATGGATTGGGAATTTACCAATATTTTATGGCTATTGATACAAAAGAAGATACATCAGCTGAATTAGAGAAAAAACTTGTAGAAGCACTTAGATCCGATTTATGTGAAGTGGATGAAGAAGGTCATGAGTTTTGTTCAACTTATCGTATTAATATAAGGGGAACTACTTTAGAAGAATCGAATGTAATGTCTGCCATTGTAACAGCAATTTGTGTTTATATGTCCTTTATTTTCTCGGCAATAGTTGGAACAATACTTGCAATACAAACATTAAGTGATTCTACAAAATATAATTATCGTTACACAGTATTAAAACGACTTGGGGCAAAAGATGAAAAACTTTATAAGACTATTAGAAAACAACTATACGTTTTATTTGGAGTACCAGCAATTTATCCAATTATAATTAGTTTTGTTATAGTGTACTTATTAAATAGAGTATATAAAGCAATATTACCAAGTCCAACATTTTATTTAAGTTGTTTTGGTGTAAGTATCTTGATATTCATAATGATATATGTAATTTACTTTATTGCAACTTATTTTGGCTTTAAAAGAAACATTGATAAGAGTTAGAGGGTAATGTAATCTAACTCTTTTTACAGTATAATATTAATAGAAATGTGGTGATGTTATGAATATTGTAATTGTTGAAGATGATCCAATTATCAGAGAAAAACTATCTATACTTTTGCAAGATGCTGGTTATAAAACTACATTGATAGAAAATTTTGAAAATGTCGTAGATAATTTGTTAGAAATAGATGCTAATTTGATTTTACTAGATATTAATTTACCTTATATGGATGGTTATGATATATGTAAAAAGATAAAAGAAAAATCAAACATACCAATTATCTTTGTTACAAGTCGTGATACAACAGAAGATGAAATTAAAAGCATTAGGGTAGGTGGCGTTGATTTTATAACAAAGCCATATAATAAAATTGTTTTACTTGAAAAAATCAAAAGAGCATTAAAATTAAATAATCCTATTAATTTTAGAGAACTAACTAAAAACGGTTATACTTTGGACTTGCATTTATCCATCTTGAAATATCAAGATAAGGAAATAGAATTAACACGTAACGAGTTTCGTATTCTTTATTATTTCTTCACTAATTCAGGAAGACTTATTACTAAAGATGAATTATTAGAAAAACTTTGGAATGATAAGTATTATTTAGATGATAATATTTTATCAGTAAATATTAATCGTTTAAGAAATAAAGCAAAAGAGATAGGAATTACTGACTTTTTAACAAATATAAGAGGAAAGGGATATAAACTATGAAATTGTCGAGTTATTTAGAGAATAAAATATTTTATATTCTATTTCAAATATCAACCATCATTGTATTATCAGTTTTATTAGGTTTTGCTGAAATACCATTATTTTATATTGCTTTAATTGATATTATTTTATTAGTTCTACTAATTAGTTATTTATTTTGTGATTATCATTTCCAAAAGAAAAAATATTTGCAAATTACTGATTTAGTTGATGCTTTAGATGAAAAGTATTTTATATCAGAGATAATTCCTAAAAGTAGTAATGTAGAAAATAAGGCATATATCTATGCTTTAAAACAAGCAACAAAATCAATGAATGATAAGATAAGTAAATTGGAACAAGAAAATTTAGATTATCGAGAATATATAGAAAGTTTTGCTCATGAAATTAAAACACCGATTTCGGCATTATCTTTATCATTTGATAATAGTAAAGATAAAATATCAAAAAAAGAATTAAATAAAATTGATATGTATGTAGATCAGATTTTATATTATGCACGAAGTGAGAATCCAGAAAAAGATTATTTTATAAAAGAACTAAACTTATCTGATGTTATTCATAAAGTTTTATTAAAATATAGGGTATATATACTGGATGAAAAAATATCAGTACAAGTGAATCATTTAGAAAAGAAAATATATAGTGATGAGAAATGGTTAATATTTATTGTTTCACAAGTCATTCAAAATTCAATTAAATATATGAATAAGAAAGATAAAAGGATTGAGATAAATGCAAGTGAAAATAAAGATAATGTGATATTATCTATAAAGGACAATGGCTGTGGAATCAAAGATAGTGATTTAGCAAGAGTATTTGAAAAAGGTTTTACTGGTAGTGATAGAACTAAATCAAAATCTACTGGTATTGGTTTATATCTTGCCAAAAAGATTTGTAATAAGTTAGGACTTGAAATCAATATATATTCAAAGTACAAAGAAGGGACTAAAGTTGAAATTATTTATCCGAAAAGTAATTTTAATAAAATGGATTAAAGCTACTAATTTAGTAGTTTTTTTAATTTCTATATTGTATGGTATTGACAAACTGTTATAAAGTGTTATAATTAGAACATAACAGATGAAACAGTGAGGTGAAAAAATGAATATTATTATTACTAATAGTAGTGGTATTCCAATATTTGAACAAATAGAGAATGCCATAAAAGAAGCAATTTTTTCTAACGAACTTAAAGAAGGAGAAATGTTACCATCTGTAAGAAGTTTAGCCAATGATTTGAAAATAAGTTTTTTGACTGTTAAACGTGCTTATGATGAATTAGAAAAAGCAGGTTTTATTAAAACAGTGCAAGGAAAAGGAAGCTATGTATCACCTAAAAATTTGGATTTAATCAAAGAAGAGAAATTAAAAGAAGTTCAGGATTATATAGAAAAGATTTATGAAGTATCTAAACTTTCTAATATTTCTAAAGAGGAAATTAGTGAATTATTTAAAATGATTTTTGAGGAGGAATTGTAGATGAATAATATTGAAATTAAAAATGTTACTAAAAAGTATGATGGATTTTTATTAGACAAAATAAGTTTTGATGTTCCAGCTGGCTCTATTGTAGGTTTAATTGGGGAAAACGGTGCTGGTAAAACGACAACAATTAAGTCAATATTAAATATTATAAAATCAGAAGGTACTGTAAAAATATTTAATAAAGATATTAATCAAAATGAAAAAGAAATAAAACAAAATATTGGTGTAGTATTAGATGATAGTTTCTTATCTACTTATCTAACACCTAAATATATAAATTCAGTTATGAAAGAGTTTTATAAAAACTGGGATGAAGAAAAATACAATAAATTGTTAAAGCAATTTGGTTTACCAAGTGACAAATTAATTAAAGATTTTTCAAGTGGTATGAAGATGAAATTAAAAATTGCAACAGCTATTTCACATAATCCAAAACTTTTAATACTAGATGAGCCTACAAGTGGATTAGATCCTGTTGTTAGAAATGAAATACTTGATATATTTAGAAAATATATTGAAGAAGATGAAACAAGATCAATTTTATTATCTTCACACATCACTACTGATTTAGAACATATTTCTGATTATATAATTTTTATTGATAGAGGTAAAACAATTTTAAATGTTCCAACAAATGAATTGTTAGAAAATTATGGTATTATTAAATGTAGTAAAGAAGAGTTTGCAAAGATTTCTGAAGATGATTATATCAGTTATAGAAAAAGTAAATATCAATATGAGGTACTTACATCGGATAAGAATAAGATTAAAAAGAAATATAATATTAGTTCAATAGATAAGCCATCTATTGAAGATATAATGTTATTTTATATAAGAGGAGAAAGATAGTTATGATAAAAGGATTATTAAAAAAGGACTTATACAATTTAGCAAGTTATAAAACCACATTAATTATTGTTGTATTGTTTTGTGGTATTGCGATAATCGGTACTGATGCAATATACTGGGGTTCAGTAGTGATTGGAATTATAGTTGGTATGATTTCTTTATCAACATTTAGCTATGATGAAATGTCAAAATCTAATAAATATATTTTAACTTTACCAGTTACTAGAAAAGAAATTGTTTTAGAAAAATATGTTTTGGCTATTGGAGCAACTATCTTAGGTGGGATACTTGGGTTTATAGTAACATTATTAGTTGGTAATGTTATGAATTATTTAAGACCAGATAATTTGATAGATATAAACATTGAAACATTACTTGCTACATCTGTTGGAGGAATGTTTGGCATTTCTTTAATTCAGTCAATTCAAATTCCTAGTATCTTTAAATGGGGTGCTGAAAAAGGTAGAATACAAATGTTTATAGTATTATTTGTTCTAGTTATAATTGGAGCAATTGCAGGATTTCTTTTAAAGCAAGCAGGATTAAGTGTAGATATTGAAAAGTTAGAAAATATATTAAATAATTTCGGCTTAGTTGCACTTATTTTGCTATCATGTTTAATGTATTTTATAAGTTATAAAATTTCTTATAAGATATATAAAAATAAAGAAGAGTAATGAAGACTCGGTTATTTAATTTCCGAGTCTTTTGTTTTGCCACAAAGCCAATCAATAGATACTTTATAATGTTTAGCAAATTCAATTAGAGCATAGGTATGAATATACATTTTACCTAATTCACATTTAGAGTAGTTTGATTGATCTACATTAATGATATTTGCAACCTTTTCTTGAGTATGCTTATTTTTAGTTCTTGTTTCCTTTAAATTATTACCTAAAACACTTTTATCAATTTTATCATTGATAACATCATATTTTTTGGTATTAGTAAGCCCACAAATATAATCTAAACTCACACCATAATAATTGCAAAAATCATTTAGTTTTGGGAGAATAATAGCATCAAGCCCATTTTCCCATCCAGCATAAGTTGATCTACTTACACCTAAAATATCAGCAAGTTCTTTCTGTGTATTCCCAAAGTAAGTTCTTATGTCTTTCATTCTTTCATATATCATATAACGACACCTCTAATATAATTTTCCCATTTAAAATAGAAATATTTAAAAAGTGTCGGTGTATTACCTAAAAACGTGATATAATAAGAACAGAAAGGAAGGATATAGTGTATTATTTAGATTTTAAAGATTACGTTCGAATTGTATTAAAATCCTTACTTGCATCATTAATAATAGTTCCCATTTTTCTTGGAATTTGTTTCTTAATAAAAACTAATATAGATTTTTCTTATTTTGTTTGTGATTCATGTGATATTCCGAGAGATTTAGCAATATCAGTTATGAGTATGGGGTTTGCTAATAATATGATATTTTTATTGAGTGTTTTTGAATTTGGAGTTATTTATTACTTATTTACTAAAATTAAAATGACAAAAATCTATACTATTGTTTGGGAATTTATGACAAATTTATGAAATGGGTTATAAATATCATATTTATGTGGTACAATTATTTACATAAGTCCAAATTAGTATTTGTGTAGTGAAAAGAGGATTTAGTATGCTAGAAGAAAAAAGAAAAAATATTTTCAACTTGATGAAAGAATTACAAGATAAGCAACATAAGGAATTACATGAAGTAATACCCAAAATAGATGATGGAGTTAATTTAGATGATTTTTCAAAAAATCATAGTAATAGGGATTTGAAAGATGTTTATATATTTAAAGATGATATTAATAAAGGTAATATCTCCTTTGGGTTATACTTAATAAATTATGAACACACCGATCCTATTGCTTTAGATAAAGATTATCAGCCATTACCTTTAAATAAGAGATTATTATTTGAGTATGGTGCAGTTGTATCATTCCCAGTTGGTAATTATGATTTAGATATTTCTGGAGTATTTGGTGGTATTGAGGAAGATAAAGAAACTGCAATAAATAAATACAATCAATTAAGACAATATATAAATATGATGTCTGAAGAAAAACTTTTAGATGCTATTGAAAAAAACATTTTAAAAGAGTTAAATTGTTAAAAAAGTGGTTATTTTAAAAGCGACATAAAAAAAGCATAAAACGACATGAAATAGACATGGAATAAACTTGACTCCATCTTGTCAAGTGGTATAATAATGTAAAATAAACAAATTATGCAAAGAGAGAGATTATTTCTTTGTTTTTTGTTTGTTTTTTTTATAAAAACTATTGACACTTATTTCTAAAACCGTTAGAATATAAGGCAATTTATTTGTTGATGTAATGGCAGATGCTATTATTAATAAAATTTAGAGTTGTTAGGGTAGAAAAAGCAGTATCATTTCTATTTTGAGAACAGTTACTGACTTTTTCGCCCCTTTTTTATGAAATGAGGTTATAAGATGATTTCTAGTAAAAAAGGATGTTCTTCAGCAGGCTGTTTAAGTGTAAATAGTTGCTATAATAATGCGAGTATTTTTAAAGTCTCTAAAAATAACGTATTAAGAATTATAAAGAGAGAAAGTTAAGGGCTTTTGCCCCTCTAATTTTCTCTCTTTTATTTTATATTGAAAGGGTGGTTACTTTGAATACAAATTATGAACAATGTTACGAAGAAGAATATGCAGACAATTTTACATTAACAAAAGAAGAAATGGTAATCTATGATATACTAGCGACTTATGAAAAAGTTATAGAAAAGTTAAGAGAACTAAAAATAGCTAGAAATAAGTTTATTAATGGCTATCATGTTAGATTAACTGCTAATTATAGACCAAGATTAGAACAATTCTCTAATAATGTTTCTGACCCTGTTGGTAAAGCAGTTGAATATAAACTTGATAGTGAGCAAGCCTATAATGAGTTTAATATTCAACTTAACAAATTATACTCTATAATGTCTAAAGAGGAAAATGCATATATTAATGATTGCTTATTATGTGGTAAATCAGAGGCATCATTAAGGACTAAATTTGATTTAGGCAGAGAAGCATTTAATACTATTAAGAATAGTGCAATTATTAGATTTGGTATCGTATTTAATATAATTGTTTATAAATAATAAATTGAAAAGTAACCGTAGGAGCCTTTTTGGACTCTTTTTTTTGCATTAATTTTATGAGTTTATAGGGATCTCATTGTCAAAAAACTAACTTTGAAAGGAGTGATGAAAATGCACATTTTCAATAAACGACAGAAAATACCGTAATTTTTAGAAAAAATCAAAAAAACTCTTGCAAAATTTCTTTTTTAGAGTGATAAATAGAATATGTTATATCCGTTGTCAAAGTGCATTAAAAGGCAATATAACGATTTTGGAGTTAGGAGTTGAATAATTATATGACCACTAAAAGAAAGATGCTTAAAAGAGTTATTTTGGTAATTATAGTATCATTATTTCTTTTTGGTACTGTAATAGGTATAGGTATTATAAATAATAGAGATGTTTCAAAAGAACAATCATCAAAAACACGATTAAATTCTGATTTAAAAACAGAAAGTATAACCGAAGAAAAAGAAGAAGATGATAATGAAGAAAAACTTGAAACTGAAAATAAAGAAGAACAAATAGAAGAAAAACCAAAGGAAGAAATGCCACAAAGTGAGGCTAATACAAATGAAACATATACAACTCCTAAAAATGATACTAACACTAATAACCAGCAAACAACAACACCAACTCCACCACAAACGATAACTCCACCAGTAGTAGAAGAACCTAGTTGCACACCTAAAAAATTTTATACAGTTTTTAGAGCAGACTTTGATTCTATGGCAGAATGTAATAGAGTTGGAGAACTTTATAAAAAAGAATACGGGTATTACGGATATTTTTGCGATTATACTACTGATGACTGTGGTGTTATGTACTATATGTTGACTATGTTTGATGGAAATAATAACTATATTGCTTATCCAGATATTCCCAAGCCTTGATAGGCTTTTTTCTTTTGGTAAAAATAGGAGGAATTTATGAAGAAGATAAAAAATAAGATAATTAATGGTTTGATGTTATTGTTGATTGGAATTTCATGTGTGCCAACAGTAAATGCATCAACATATAATGAAACTTTTAATGATAAATCTCAATGGATAAGTGGAGATTATATCTTAAAGGTAAAAGGAAGTACAAGAAAATACCAACAGATGACAGTAATTACTAGAAATTCCGATGGAAGTTTCGTTTACTGTATTGAACCTGGTACTCCAGTTTCAGATGGAGCTGTTTATCCAGGACAAGATTTTGACCAATCCTATGTAGGACAGATGACACAAGAGCAATGGAGAAGAATTACTTTGCTTGCATATTATGGTTACGGATATGGAAACCATACTGACATACATTGGTATACAGTAACTCAATATTTAATATGGCAAACAGTACCTCATGGTTATGACATTTATTTTACTGATTCACTTAATGGAAATCGAATTACTAAATACACAAATGAAATTAATGAGTTAAATCGTTTGGTAGAAGAACATAATATTAGCCCTAATATAACTAATGATACTATTGATATGGTTATTGGAGATACAGTAGAATTAACTGATTCTAACAATGTATTAAATAAGTTTGAAGTTGTTGATACTGATAATGTTAGTGCTTCTATTAGTGGAAACACATTAAGTATCACTGCAAATGATGTTGGCGATGGTAGTGTTACTATCAGTAAAAGAGATAAAAATTACTCACATCCTGCGATTATTTATTATCATCCTACATCACAAGATTTAATGATGAGAGGAGCTTACGATCCGATTGATGTAAATTTAAAAATTGAAATCGTAGGTGGTAAGGTATCAGTAAAAAAAGTTGACATGGATACTGGCTTGGGCATTGCTCAAGGAGATGCAACTTTAGATGGTGCAGTATATGGTATTTATGATTTAGAAGGAAATAGAGTAGGCGAAGTTATTTCAAAAGGTGGAGAATATGTAACAAGTGATTATTTGCCATCTTTAGGTACGTTTTTTCTAAAAGAAGAAAAATCCTCAACTGGATACGAACTTAACGAAACCAAGTATTTTTTTAATATTACGAAAGATGACTTGTATCCAGAGGTAGATGTTACAGAGAAAGTTATTGAACGTGATTTAAAAATATTTAAAGTTTATGCTAGTGATGAAACAGGATTCTTAACTGGTGAGCCTAATGTAACTTTTGATATATATTTAAAGTCAACTGGCGAAAAAGTAACAAGTATTACTACTGATGAAAACGGTTATGCAACAGCAACATTGCCATACGGTACATATACTGTAAGACAAGCAACAACAACGGAAGATCATGAAATGGTAGAGGATTTTGAAATAGTCGTAAATGAATATTCAGAAGATCCAATTTACAAGTTGCTTGCAAATGCAGAAATTACTGCTAGATTAAAAGTTATAAAAATTGATTCAGAAACTGGAAATACTATTCCAGTAGCAGGAATTAAATTTAAAATTTTTGATGTTGAAAATAACGAATATGTATGTCAAGTTACAGACAAAGAACAATGTGTTTTTGAAACTAATGATGAGGGAATTTTACTTACACCATTACCATTAGAAAGTGGAACTTATCGTTTAGAAGAACAAGACCAAAAGTTAGATGGTTATTTATGGAATGAAGAAGCCTTAACATTTGCTATTGGAGATGATTCTACTTTAATTAATGATGATGTATTTGGTGCTATTGTTGAAGTGGAATTTGAAAATACTCAAGTTAAAGGAAAAGTAGAAATCAATAAAACTGGAGAAGAACTTATCATTGAAGATGACTCTTATCATTATGAAAAAATTAAACTTGAAGGAGCAGAATTTGAACTTCGTGCAAATGAAGATATAATTGTTGGAGG
>CALVKC010000023.1 GCA_944332505.1 uncultured Bacilli bacterium | reverse complement strand
TAAACTATTTTTCCAAACATAATATCACCCTATTTTTCTTCAAATTCTCTTTTATTAAAAACAAAGTCATTTAATAATCCGTTATCAATTGGAATAAAATACATTAAATATTCATCACTATCATCAATAACTTCATTTACTACATATTTTAAATTTATTCCATCTTCTGTAATATCTATATCTATACTATCTATTTTTAAATCTTCATTATAATTTATAAAATCTATTATATAATCATTATTATCTAAATCACTTGATGTTAAAAATACTAATTCATGTATATTATATTCACTTAAAAAATCTACATATTCATCATAAGAAGTAATTAATCTAGGTTCATACTCTTTATCACTTTTCTCAATTACTATTCCTTCAACTATTGCTTTATAAGTAACTTTTTTTGTTCCATAATAAATACCTAAACAAGCAGCAATAAAAACTATAACTATAGATATAATAGTTATAAATATTCTTTGCTTCATTTTACCTCCGTACTAACCCAATTATAATTATTACCATTTATTACAAAACTACTTAGGTATTCTACTCTTCTTCTACCTAAATGTTTATTAATATATTCATCATATTCTAATCCATCTTTTTTAATATCATCACTTGTAAAAGAAAGTACTATATTAGAATATAATCCATTATCATATACATTATATAAAGTTACATTATTATTAGTTTCTTCACTATAAAATAATATACTTTCTTCTAAATATATTTTATTATCATTAATACTTACACTATTAATATCTCTATCTGCTTTATAAAGAATTCCATCATAATCTAAAGTTTCACAAGTATATTTATCATTATCATAATTACAATAATTTTTACCATTAACTGTAAAACTTTTATTTACAATAAATATATCATTTCCATACATATTACTTATTATATCAACTAATTGATTAGATGTTATACTAGTAGCATTAACACTATATACCCCTTTAGTAAGTAATATATCATTATTAATTTCATTTACTGTAACTAATCTATCTTGATAAGCAGTTTTATAATCTTTATTATTTATTGTAACATAAGGTATTAAATTTTGCAGTTCTAAACTTAATGAATCTGTACCACCTTCAAAATTCATTATCGTATTTACATCTAAATTATCTTTATTTTCAGTTTTAATATAACCATTAATATATAAAAAACTACAAATAGCAATAATCAATATTAATGCAACAAAACCTATTAACAAATTTTCTTTTTCATTTTTAATATCACTTTTCATTTATATACTCCTTTATTCTATTAAAAGTATACCACATTATCTATATTTTAGTAAATACTCTAAAAGATAATTTTATAACAAAAAACAAGTTATCCATCTAACTTGTCTTTTAATATTTCTTTAGTAATAACAGGATTTGCTCTACCCCTAGTCTCTTTCATAACTTGACCTACAAAAAAGTCAAATAAATTTGTTTTACCATTTTTATATTCTTCTATTTGTTTAATATTATTATTTAAAATATTTATTATTATTTCTTCAATAACTTTTTTATCACTTAATTGATTATTGTTTGAAATTAATGATTTTGGTTCAACATTTTTTTCAATACTTTCATTAAATATTTCTTTAGCTTGTTTACTAGAAATTGTATTATCATCAATTTTATCAATAATTTGTTTTAAATACATTGGTTTTAAATAAAATTCTTTAATATTTATATCATTACTTCTTAAATAAGATACTATATTAGTCATTAACCAATTCGAAGAAATTTTAGGGTTAATGCCAACATTAATACATTCTTCAAAATAATCAGCATAATCTTTATTTTTGATAATTATATTAGCATCATGCATACTTAAACCATATTCTTTAGTATATTTTAACTTTCTTTCTCTTGGTAACATTGGAATATCTTTTTCAATACTTTCAATATATTCAGGAGTAATTTTATATTTAGGTAAATTAGGTTCTACAAAATATTTATAATCAATTGCATCAACTTTTCCTCGCATTCTAATTGTAGTTCCAGTTTCTTCATCAAATCTTCTAGTTTCTTGTTCAACTTCATTATATCTACCTAATTTTTTTAATTCAGTTTGTCTTTTTATTTCATAATTAATCGTTTCTTTAACATTAGCAAAAGAGTTTACATTTTTAATTTCTACTTTCGTTCCCAATACATTACTTTCTTCATCCATTATTGAAACGTTTACATCACATCTTATTTGGCCTTTTTTAGTATCTGCTTCTGAAACATCACAATATTGATAAATTCTTCGCATTTCTTCTAAAAAAGCTACTGCTTCATCTGCAGAATTTAAACATGGCTCCGTAACTAACTCTAAAAGTGGTACACCAGAACGATTATAATCAATTAAAGTTGCATCAGAATAATGATCAAGTGATGCTGAATCTTCTTCTAAATGAATGTCATGAATAAATACTTCTTTTTCATAATCCCCACAATCTATTATTACTTTTCCATTAATGCCAATTGGGTTATGCATTTGTGTAATTTGATACCCTTTAGGTAAATCCGGATAGTAATAATTTTTTCGATCAAAGTAAAAATATTCAGGAATTTCACAATTTAATACTCTACTCATTAAAATTGCTTTTCTTACACATTCTTTATTCAAAGTTGGCAATGTTCCAGGAAATCCCATATCAATAGCCACAACATTATCATTAGCAATTTCATTATAAGAATTACGTGCATTAGAAAATACTTTTGAATTAGAAGTCATCTCACAATGCATTTCCAAACCAATAACTGCTTTTTGCTTATTCATCTCTAACCACCATATCCTTATAATCCATTAAAGACTCTAATTTATATGCAATATTTAAAACATTTGCATCATCATAGCAATTTCCTGTTATATTAATACCCACCGGCAAATTATTGATAAAACCATTTGGTATTGTAATTGATGGGAATCCACCAAAATTACCAATTTGTAAATGTTCTTCTAAAAGAGCTGTATCATCTTCATTTAGTTCATCACCAATTTTATCTAATAATGGTGCTGGTCCAGTTGATACTGGTAAAATTAATGCATCATACATTGCAAATAATTCTTTCATTTTATCAACTATTAACCTTCTTGCTCTTGCAGCATTTACAAAATATCTTTCTTGATTTTCTTTTTGTAAAATATATGAACCAATTACTAGTCTTCTTTTTATTAATGGTGAAAAACCTTTAGTTCTATGGTCTGTAATCATTTCATAAATATTATCACCATTACCCCTTGGGCCAAAAACAATGCCTGTTAGATTTGATAAATTACTTGTTGCTTCAGCACAAGACAAACATACGTAAACACTTGGTATAGCATTTAATAATTCTTTATCAATACTTATTTCATCTACTGTATAACCTACTTCTTTAAGCTTATTAATTGTATCATAAAAATTATTTAAATGCTTTTTCAATGTATCGTTTGCCTTAGGATAATTTTCTAAATTAACAATTTCTTTAATATAAAATAGTTTTTTGGAATTACTATTTTTATCTAAACTTTCATATAAAGAAATATTACTAGAATCCCAACTAGTGGCATCATTTTCATCTTTACCTTTCATTGCATCAACAACAATCGCCGCATCTTCAACACTTCTTGTTAAAACACCACATGTATCTAAACTTGATGCAAAAGGAAACAAACCATATCTCGAAATCATTCCATAAGTAGGTTTATATCCAACAATTCCACAAAAAGCTGCTGGTTTTCTAATTGAATCTCCAGTATCACTTCCTAAGGCATAAGGATAAACACCATAAGCAACTGCTGCAGCAGAACCACTTGATGATCCAGCACAAGACCTTGCTATATCCCATGGATTTCTAATAATACCAGTATGAGCTGTAGTACCAGTTCCACCCATACCAAATTCATCCATTGCAGTTTTATTAACAGCAACTGCTCCACACTTTTTTAAATTAAGAACAGAGGTTGCATCAAAAAATGGAATATAATCTTTTAATGTATTACTAGAACCTGTAGTTAAAATATCTTTTGTAGAATAATTATCTTTTATACCATAAGGTATTCCTGATAATAAATTATCTGTTATATTACTTTCTACTGCATCATCTAATATTGTTACAAAAGCATTACATTTTTCATTTAATTTATGAGATTTTTCTAAACTTTCCTTAATTAAATCTTTACTTGTAATTTCATTATTTTTTAACATTTCATGTAATTTTACAATTCCCAGTTCAGTCATTATCCCACCACCTTAGGAACTACAACTTCTCTATCTTCATAGTTATCACAATTTCTAAGTAAATCATCTATTGGTACTGATTCTGATGCTTCATCATCTCTTAATTCAATTTCAAAGTCATCTAAAGCATGAGTCATTGGTTCAACCTCACTTATATTTTTCATATTAGCAAGAATTGACATCGATTTATCAATAACATCAAATTCTTTTAAAACTAATGCATTTTCAGCATCACTTAATCCAATAAGTAATTTTTCTGCATAGTCATCAACCATTTCCTTTGTAAACATTTACATCACCTTAAGTATTTCTTCAATTCTTTGTTCAAATTCCTCAATTGTTCCATTATTAAATATAAAATAATCAGCATAAGCTATTGGTCCAGCTTTTTTGCTATTTTCAATTTCAGTAATATCTCTTTCATTAGCTTGTTCTTTAGTAAAAGGTCTATAATCTCTTTTTTCTAATCTTTCATATCTTAATTGTTTATCTACCACTATTCCTATGGTTACTACATTATCAAATTCATTTTGTAATATTTTTAATTCATCCCAAGAATATAGACTTTCTACTAAAACATCACCTAATTTTATTGCTTCTTTAATTTTTGGTAAATTTAAAGTTGCATATACTCCCATTCCCCCTTCTTTTCTAAGTCTTTCTCTAATCATTCTTTCATTTTCAGGGGTCATTTCTAAGCCTTCTTCTTTTAATTTATCAAAAGTAACATCACCGAAATATATCTTATTATAACCCTTTTTTACTAAATAATCACAAAAAACTGATTTACCAGCCCCACACATTCCTAAAATAACTATAATCTTATTCATCATTACTCCTTAATCTTTTTAAATACATATTATTTTCATCAACTAAATCTTTATGCATAGATAATTTATAGGTAACTACTTTCCCTGTATTCACAGAAACCACCAATAATAAATCATAACAATTAGCATTAATAATCAAATCTACCATACTATCATCCATAGTGCCTATTCCTAAATCTACTAATTGTTTTTTTATATATTCTGCAAAAAAAGATGCAGAATTTAATTCTCTTTTTTTAAATACAATCAAATCTCTAATACTATCATAATATTTTTTTGCATCACCTTTAATAGTTGGATATATTGGATTACCTGCATTATCATATAATATTTCTAAATTAATACCCTTAAATTTACCACTAGTAATACTATCTTTTAAAATATAATATCCGGTGGTAAATAAATCATCTGGTAATCTATCATCTTCCCATACAATACCATTTTCATTTACTATAGTATATGTATATCTAATTTGACCATTTACAAAAAACCTATTTTTAAATATAATCATATTTTCATTTTGACTAAAAATTTCATCATAAGTTTTATTACCTATTTCACCATCATTACTAATTATAAAATATCCATCACTATTTTCTCTTTTAGCAATAAATATTTTACCATTTATATTACATACTAATTTTCCAGGAACATTTATTTGTCTCATATTTTGATCAATCAAAATAGGTTCATCAAAATCAACATATACAACTTGCCCTATTTTACCATAGACTCTTGGCATTCTTTCATAATAATGTTTGTTTGCTTCATCAACTAAACTAGAGCCATTTAAAAATACATAATTACCAAAATCCAACATTTTAAAACTCACAATTTCCAGGAGTTCTATAATATGGAATTACATCTCTAATATTTTCCATACCAGTTAAATACATAACTAATCTTTCAAACCCTAAACCAAAACCAGAATGAATGCAACTACCATATTTTCTTAAATTTACATACCAATACATATCTTCAGGATTCATATTAAGTTCTTTCATTCTATTTATTAATTTATCATAATCTTCTTCTCTTTGAGAACCACCCACAAGTTCACCAACACCTGGAAGTTCTAAATCTACTGCTCCTACAGTTTTACCATCATCATTTTGTTTCATATAAAAGGCTTTTATATCTTTTGGCCAGTTATAAATAAATACTGGTCCATCAAAATATTCAGTTATATATTTTTCATGTTCTTTAGCAATATCTTCCCCATATTGTGGTTCAAATTCAAATTTTTCTTTAGATTCTTTTAATATTTTTATTACTTCTTCATGAGTTACTCTAGTAAACTTAGAATTTATTACTTTTTCTAATTTTTTAATTAATCCATTTTCCACAAATTTATCTAAAAACTCTAATTCATCATGAGCATTATCTAAACAATATTTAATAACATATTTAAGCATTTCTTCTTCAATATTCATTAAACCATCAATATCACAAAATGCAATCTCCGGTTCAATCATCCAAAATTCAGCCATATGAGTTTTTGTATTAGAATTTTCTGCTCTAAATGTTGGACCAAAAGTATAAACTTTAGAAAATGCTAAAGCAAAAGTTTCAGCTTCAAGTTGCCCAGATACTGTAAGACCTGTAAGTTTACCAAAAAAGTCTTTAGAATAATCTACTTTCCCACTTTTAGCAACTTTTTCTAAATCAAGAGTTGTAACTTGAAACATTTCTCCTGCTCCTTCACAATCACTAGCAGTTATAATTGGAGTATTAACATATACATAGCCATTTTCCCCAAAATACTTATGAATTGCTTGGGCCGCCAAAGAACGAATACGAAATACTGCTTGAAACATATTAGTTCTTGGTCTTAAATAAGCATTATCTCTTAAAAATTCTTTAGTGTGTCTTTTTGCTTGAATCGGATAATCTTCAGGACACTTATCAAGAATTTCAATATTATTTGCTTTAATTTCAAATTCTTGATTACCACTAGATTTAACTAATGTTCCAGTCACTTTAATACTAGAGCCAACTAATAGTTTGGCAATATCATTGAAGTTTTTTAATGTATTATCATATACAATTTGTAAATGTTTAAAACAAGTTCCATCAGAAAAATCAATAAAGCCAAATTCTTTTTGAGGACGATGATTTCTAATCCAACCACTTACTTCTACTTCTTTATCAATGAGTTTTTTATAGTTATCAATAATATATTTTATTTCCATAATATTCCTTTCTTTATATCACACCAAGAATATAATCAACTATTTCAGATTCATCTATTATTACTTCTTCTTTAGTTACATTATCTTTAACAGTAATTAATCCTTTTTGCAAATCTTCATTTTTTAATATAATTAAAAATTTAGCATTTAATGTATCAGCAACTTTAAACTGTGATTTTAAACTTAAATTATTACCATTAATTTCTGTTATAACATTATTAAGTCTTAAATCTTGAGATATCTTTAATGCATATATCTTTTCTTCTTCAGATACACTCATTATATATACATCAATCATATTTTCTAGTTTTTTATCACTTATTTTATCCTTTAATTTAAGAATTATTCTTTCAATACCTAAGGCAAAACCAATCCCTGGTAAGTGAGGACCACCCAAGTTTTCTACTAAACTATTATAACGACCACCACCACCAAGGGCAATACCATCATCAAGCATATATTCCCAAACACATTCATCATAATAATCTAAACCTCTAACTATATTTTCATCAACTTCATAATTAATATCTAAATTATCTAAATATGTTTTTAATTTATTAAATCTTTCTTTAGATTCTTTAGAAATATAATCACTAATCTTTGGAGCATTTTTAAGTACTTCACTATCTTTATCTACTTTACAATCAAGTATTCTCAATGGGTTAGTCTTAATTCTTTTTTGACAATCTTCACATAAATCATTTATATGAGGTTTGAAATAACTAACTAATGCATTAGTATAATTTTCTCTAGTTTGTGCATCACCCAATGTATTAATTTTAACTACTACATCATCTAAACCCAAACTAACAAGTAAATTATATCCTAAACTAATAACTTCAGCATCAATTAAAGCATCATCACTATTAAATACTTCTATCCCAAATTGAGTAAATTCTCTAAATCTTCCAGATTGAGGTCTTTCATAACGATACATAGTTTCATTGTAATATAATTTAATTGGATCATTTTTATTACCATATAACTTATTCTCAATTACACTTCTAACTACTCCTGCAGTACCTTCTGGTCTAAGTGTAATATTTCTATCTCCTCTATCTTTAAAATCATAAGTTTCTTTAGTTACAATATCAGTTCCATCACCCACTGTTCGATGAAATAATTCTGTTGCTTCAAAAACTGGAGTTCTAATATATTCATAATTATAATTTATCATAAAGTCTTCTATTTCATGATTAATATAATTACTAATTTTAGCATCAACACCTAGTAAATCATAAGTTCCTTTTGGTTTAGTAATCAATTTACTCACTTCCTTTTTCTTACCTATTTATTTTATCACATAAAAAAAGAAAAGAAAATGCTTTAAACATCTATTTTCTTTTTTATTTCTTCCTTTTTAACTCCTAAATTTTCTAACTCTCCTATTTTACTTTTAATATCATCAATTATATTATTTATTAATCTATTTTTTACAATATCTATATTATCAGTAATATAAGTTCCTTTAGTAGATTTAGAAATAATTACACCATGTTTTTCTAGAGTATCATAAGCTTTTTTAACAGTATTAGGATTTATTCCTAAATTATAAGCAAGTTCCCTTATCGCTGGTATTTGTTCATTTGATACTAAAATACCTAAAGCAACTAACTTTTCTACTTCTAATACTATTTGCTCATATATAGGAATTCTACTTTGATAATCTATTTGAATATTCAATATTATTCTTCCTTTGCAACATACTTATCATACTCCAATAAAAACACATCTTTATTTATAAAATATCTATCAAGTCCACTATATAATATAAGAGTATCATTTGTCAACTTATCATTTTTATGTTCTTCTAAAAAATTAATAAAACTATCTTTATTTTCATTAATAATTTCATCTAAATATTCTATATCACTATTTATAAAAATTGTATTATTATTTATATTTTTTAAAAACTCTTCATTATAAATTTCTTTTATATAATTTAATATATCTAAATTATTATAAATATCTAAAGATATATATTTAATTTTATGATCTTCATATTTATATAAATAAATATATTCTTGTTCTAATTTATCACTATCATAATTATTTAATTCATCTATTACCATATTTTTAAATTTATTATCTAATGGCAAAACTAACCCTTTATTATTAGCAGAAGTAATATGTATTATATTATCTGTTGTATATTTATCTAATAAATCATTTTTATCAGCATAATTAATTATTTTGCCATATAAACTTTCACTTATTCCTTTAGATATAAAATAATTATTATCAAAATACATTGTAATATAATTATCAAAAATATTATCATTTATTAATTCACTAATTAAATTTTTATCATTAATTTTAATAGTATAAACATAATTAAAATCATAATCATTAAATTCTAAAGTTACTACTTCTGGTATATCTAATAATTTATCTTTATCATATAATTTTCCTATTAATACAAACGCTCCAAATATAAATATACTAACTATTAGAAATTCTCCACCTTTTTTATAAATATTTCCTAATTTTTTTCTTAATATTAAATCATATACAATATAATAAACAACACATATAATTATTGAAATAATTAAGAATATATTATCACTACTAAATATTAAATAAGAAAAATAACAAATAGGAATATAAGTGAATATTTTTATTATATTATATAAGTATTTATTTTTAAAACTAACTTCAGAGTTTTCCATTAATTTTTTATTAAAAATAATATATGCAAGTCCTAAATAAACAACACTTAATACTAATGTTTTTATAATACTATTAGTATTATAAGTTTCATACCTATAATAATTTAATGGGGTAATAAGTGTATAATCATATGTTAAATCAGCTTTATAACTTTCACTTTCTGAAATATAATATACATTAGTATTTTTATCTTTTATATCATAATTAATATAAGAAATACTTGCCCCAAAAAGTAGTAATAATAAAAATACAACAAATGTTCCACTAATATTACCTGATATTGCAATAGCTAATAAAGATATTATAAAAATAAACATATAAGTAACTAAAGAATAACAAAAATAATCTAGTATTACACTAAAAGGAATAAATAAACTGGTAAATAAATTAAGAAATATAAAACCAATAGAATTTATTAATAATATAACTAAAATAAAGCCAAAACCTCCGATAAAGTTGGATATAAATATTTGTTTTTTGCTAATAGGTTTACTCATTACAAAATCAACTGTTTTTCTTTTAAAGACAAAACCCATTAATATAAATGCTAAAGCAGTAGGTAAAATAAAAGCAATTATATTAGATAGTTTATAAAGCATTGAAAAATCTACAACATAGTCTTTACTAATAATATTTGTTCCTACCATCCAAATATTAATAATAGGTACTAAAACTAGTATAAATAAAAGTAAAGTTTTAGATTTTTTTAAATTTTGATATAAATATTTAAAATTAACCCATTTATTCAAATGCATAACCTAACACCTCCATTTGATAAATAAATATTTCTTCTAAAGTAAGTGGTAAATAATCAAGTATAAGAGGATTTAAACTCTCCAAAAACTTTTTGCTAGTTTTAGCATCACTTATAATTAATGTAGCAACCTTACCTACTTTTTTATAATATAAAATATTTAATTTATTAAATTTATCTTTATCAAAGTCTTCTTTAAAAGATATTTGGACCTTTAACATATCAGTTTTTAATTCATTTACATCACTTTCTAATATTATTTTGTGACTATTTATTAATCCTAAATTATCACAAATATCTTCAAGTTCTCTTAAATTATGTGAAGTCATAATAATTGTTGTATCTTTTTTAGCCATTTGTTTAGCAATTAATTTTTTAAAAAATAATCTTACTACCGGATCAATACCATCAAAAGTTTCATCTAAAAATATATATTTAGCATTAGTAGCAAGAGCACATATTATTGCACATTGACGTCGCATTCCTTTAGAAAAGTCATTAATACTTTTATTAATATCTAATTTTAACTTACGAGCAGTATCAAAAACAAATTCTAAATCAAAATTTTCATAAAAACTTTGATAATATTTAGCAGTATCATATAAACTATATCCCGGATAGAAAAATAAATCATCAGGAATAAAAACCATATCTTTTTTTACTTCTTCATTATCATAACAACTTATTCCATCAACAAGTATCTCTCCACTATCTGCTTTATAAATACTATTGATACACCTAAGTAATGTCGATTTACCAGAGCCATTAGCTCCAACTAAACCATAAATAACATTATCAGGTATCCTACAATTAAGATTATCTAATACATAATTGCCATCAAAACTTTTCTTCAAATTCTTAATCTCTATCATATATCCTCCATTGTACTATCTGTTATAGTACAATTACACTATATCACATATAATTATTAATTGCAATAAAAAACTGATAAATAATTTATTTACCAGTTAATTCCTTAATTTATCCTAATCGGATCACTACTAGTCCCAGATCCGGAGACATATGTTGTGGAAGATGTTAGATAAAAGGACGGCCGGACCGCAGCGTCGTAAGAGTACACATAATTGTAGGTGAGAGTACCCATATAGCCCACCCTAATGGCACTATTGGATTTACTCGAGCGACGAGAAATTGTCCATTCGGCTAGTCCCATGTACATCCAATTATTATTTACTGCACTACTATAATAACCAATATTTGTTGTCCAATAACTATTGCTTGCTGCATATCCATAATCACTTATATACATTAATCCTATTTTTGCACTATATGTTGTTCCACTACTTTCGGCATTATACCATGTTTTTGGGGTTGCACTTACTGTTGAATATCCTCCTACATACCATGTGTGCGTTGCTATTTTATTACTCCATGTTGGTCCTATATAACTTATATATGAACTCTTTAAATTTGTGTTATTTAGTCTTGATTCACTCCATGTGTTTGTTGAACTTTCTCCATTACTATAATTCCAGTAATAACCTGCTATATTACTTGTATTCATACTTCCTTTATAATTTGATGTTGGAGATGAGTATGCTCCGTAATAATCTCCTCCTGAGCCTATCATTGTTGTGGTTGTATAATCCGCTTTTATTAGTTTTACTTCTGAACCAAATACTCCAATGATTCGATATAAGTTATCATTTAGACATGTGCTTGCTGTTGAACCAAAGCATACATAATTATTTGGATTTGCTCCGGCATATCTATAACTATTGTCTGCCGCACTATTTGCTAGACTACTTGTATGATAATATATTCCATTTGTCCCTTGGCTTGTATATTGACTTTTTATACATGTTGCTAAATTTGTTCCTGTTGTACATATATATGTTAAATTTTCTGTTTCAGCACTTGTTGTATATACTGCTGAATCTACTCCGTTGGTATCTTTTACATATACTTTTATTGTGTATGTTGTTCCTTTGCTTAATCCTGTAAATGTTTTGGTATTACTGCTACTACTTGAGTATGCTCCATTATTTATTGAATAGTAATATGTTGCTACACTATTTGTTCCTCCACTTGCACTTACTCTTATACTTATTGAATTTGTTGTTGTATCTGTTACAGTTACACTATTGACTGTAGGATTTACATAATTATCTGTTGTTACTTCTATTATCTCTTCGTTTGATTCATATCCAAGTGTATCCCTTGCATACACTTGGATAGTGTATTCATGATTCATTGTTAAATTACTAAATGTATAACTTGGTGTACTACTTTCTTGATAACTATTTCCTCCATCTATACTAAAGTAATATTTATCTACAGGATTTTCTCCTCCAGAGGTTTTTACTGTTACAGTTATACTATTATAAGTTGTTGAAGTACTTACATTACTTATCTCTACCACATTATATTTATCAAAATATACATAACATTTATCTGATCCACCACTTATTAATTTTACTATATTTGTTTCTCTATCATATACTAATTCTCCACCTCTTTCACAACCGGATAGTTCATTATTAAAAGCATAACCATCCCCCGGCCATGTACTAGCAGAAGATCTTTTATAAGTTCCATCATCTTGTTCTAACATTAAAGTTAAAAATCCATTTGTATTTACATTTGTTTTTGTTTTATCTTCTACTTCTTCTTTTGTTTTAGGAACAATTAAGTATATTCCTATTACTAATATTATAAATGTACTAAATATTATTAAATTTCTTTTTTTATTTTTCATAATTACACCTACTATAACAATTTTAACTATATTAAAAAGAAATAACCACGA
>CALVKC010000022.1 GCA_944332505.1 uncultured Bacilli bacterium | reverse complement strand
ATTACCTGGTGGAGTTTGATAATTATTAGTTGGAAAAGTTGGATTTTGATAATAATTTCCGTTCAATTAAGTCACCTCAATTATATATATGAAAAACAATTAAAAAAAATAACTTTAATATATTTTTAAAATTGCTAAAAACAGATTAATGCATTATAATTAATATAATAGGTGATTGTATGAAGTTCATAAGAGAAGAAAAAGAAACAATATTCGAAGGCTTATCTTTTGTTTTTGGAATATTTTTATATGCTTTATGTTTCAATTTATTTTTAATACCTAATGAATTAGTAGTATCAGGCTTTAGTGGAGTAGCAATAGTAACTCAAAAGTTATTTGGATGGAACAATCAAGTATTTATATACATAACAAATTTTATATTATTAGGATTTAGTTTTATATTTTTAGATTTAAAGACAACAAAAAAGAACATAGTAGGTTCAATAATGTTTCCCTTAATGATAACATTAACTTTACCAATGGCTAATTTTTTAAATGAAAAGTTAATTGGTGATGATTTTTTAATTATTTTATTATTTTCAATTATACTATATGGAGTAAGCAGTGGACTTATTTATCGCAGTGGTTTTTCAACTGGTGGTAGTGACATTATAATGCAAATAATAAACAAATATGTAAAAGTTGGAGAATCAAAAGCCATGATAGTTGCCAACAGCATAATAATATTTATAGGAATGCTAGTATTTGGCTTTAACAAAGGAGTATATTCATTTATCATTTTAGTCACATCAACATATTTTATTGATAAAATAATGTTCGGAATATCAGACAGCAAAGTATTTTACATATATACTAAAAAGGTACGCAAAGTTAAGAAATTAATATTAGATGAATTTAAAACTGGACTTACAATAATACCTAGCCGTGGAGGATATTCTTTAAAAAAGGGACACATGATAATGTGTGTAGTAAGCAATCAAGATTACTACAAATTTAAAGAAAGATTACTCGAAATAGATTCCAAAGCATTTTTAATTATAAACAAGTGTTATGAAGTAAATGGAGGAGTAAAAAGAGCCAATTTTCATTTTCTTTAAAAGAAAAATATGCTATACTTGAGATGTGATGTATATGAAAAAAATAGTTATTTTTGGTGGAGGAAGTGGACTTTCTCAACTACTTAAAGGTTTAAAATTATTTCCCATAGAAATTACAGCAGTAGTAACAGTTGCAGATAATGGGGCTAGCACAGGAAGACTTAGAAAAGAATTAAACATTCCAGCAGTTGGTGATGTATCAAAAGTTATGCTTAGTATGGCAAATATAGATCAAGATGTAATGGATTTAATGAACTATCGTTTTACAAAGTCTAAAACTTTAGGAAATCATTCTGTTAAAAACCTTTTACTTACAGCATTGCTTGATTTAAAAGGTTCATTTGATAGTGCTATACCAATACTTGCAGATATATTAGATATTAAGGGTACAGTTTTACCATTAACCGAAGATAGCATAAATCTTGTAGGAATTACGGAAGATGGTAAAAGCATATATGGTGAAGAACAAATTACTAAATGTGCTCACAAAATTGAATATGTAAAATACGATAAAGATTTTACAGTAAATCCTAAAGTATTTAGTGCTATTAAAAGTGCAGATTTAATTATATTTTCATCTGGGTCATTACTAACAAGCATAATACCACATTTAATAGATAAAACACTAGTTAAAGCTATAAATGAAGCTAAAGCACCAAAAATGTATGTATGTAATTTATTTACTCAACCAGGTGAAACTGATGACTTTACAGTATTTGACCATGTAAAATATTTAGAAAAATATTTAGGAAAAGATAAAATAGATATAGTAATTGCCAACAATACAATAATGAGTAGTAAATTAGCAGCAAAATATGCCAATGAAGAATTAAAAGATCCAGTAATTTTTGATTTAAAAGAATTTGAAAATAACAAGATACACATTATAGCTGATAAACTATTTACAGTAGAAGATGGATATTACAGACATGATTCACTTAAAACAGCATATTTAATATTCTCTTATTTAATGGATGGCTACAAGAAATGACATTTACAACATCATTAAAAGAAGAAATGGCTAAAAATGAGATAAATATAATTGAAGCACAATATGAATTAATCTCTTTTTTAAATTGTTTAGGAAAATTTAGTAAAAAGGAATTAACAATAACATTAGAAAATGCAAGTATAGCAAGAAGACTATATCAAGAAATAAAAATGATATATAATGTTACACCAGCAATAACAATTAGATTACAAAAAAGATTTAAAACCAAACAAATATATATTTTAAACATAAAAGACGACATAGAAAAGATAAAAGATTCAATAGATATAGGAAACAAAAAAAACATTGAATTTTTAGTAAGTGATGAAGAAAAAATTTCTTTTCTATCCGGAGCCTTCTTAGCAGTTGGAAACGTATCTAATCCAAGTACAAGTGGATATCATTTAGAATTTATATTTACCAAAGAAAAATTAGCTCAACAAGTATTAAATCTTTTAAATTACTTTAAGTTAAATGCAAAGAGTATAAAAAGAGGATATAGAATAGTCATTTATATAAAAGCCAGTGAAAGTATCAGTGATTTAATAAAATTATTTAAAGCAACAAATTCCCTATTTTATTTTGAAGACATAAGAATATACAAAGATCATAAAAATATGGTAAACAGGCTTAATAACTGTGAAATAGCCAATCAAGAAAAAACTTTTAAAACAGGACAAAAGCAAGTTGAAAACATTAAATATTTACAAAAGGAAGATTTATTTAATTTGCTTGATGACAAGACAAAAATAGTAGCCAATGCTAGATTAAAATATCCAGAGTTAAGTTATCAAGAACTAGCGGAAATAATAAGCAATGAAATGGATTATAAAATTGGTAAATCCGGAATAAATCATCATTTTATAAAGATTAATGAATTAGTTAATAGACACAAAGAAAGTAGGAAAAATCATGAAAATAGAAAGTGATAAAAACTATGTAATATTAAATGATAATATAGATAATGCCTTTATGGAACAATTTAAAGAATATCCAATAATAGAAAATTTAGGATATATTGATTTAAAGAAGAAAATAGAATTTTTTTCATCAAAAACAATTGTTTTTAGGGAAACATTTTATTATTTAAAAGAAGAAGAAAAAGAAGAAATATTAGAATTATTAATTAGACAAAAGATTAATTACATTATAATAACAAGCAATATAGAAGATGTTTTATATGCAAACAATTTAGTGGTATATAAAGATTCAAATATAGTTCTAGAAGGAAGTACAAAAGAAGTATTAAAAAAAGAAAAGGATTTAAAAAAGTTAGGATATGGTTTACCATTTGCGGTAGACTTATCAACTCAATTAAACTATTATGACATATTTCAAAAAGTATATTATGATATTTCTACTTTAGTGGAGGATTTATGGAATTAGATGGCAACATTATTGGAATAATAAAAGAAGAAAAAGAAGAAAACTATGATGGTTTAAGAGTAAATGAAATAGTAACTTATAAAAAAGAAGAAGCCTTAAAAATGGTTAAATTTGATATTGAAAAAGAAAATACATTATTTGAAGAATTATCAAGCAAAGACAAAAATAAAGTTATATTAGCGAAAAAACTACATGACAAAGAAATAAAATTAGTTAATTTTTCAAAAGGTATGTTAAAAAAGGATATTGAATACTTTCAAAATTTATTTAAAAAAATAACTAATTATGGAAGAAAAGTAATATTAATTGACAAAAGCGGTGACATATTTTTAAATTGTGTAGATCACATATATGTATTTGATGAAGATAAAATAGTATATGAAACAACTACAATATTTGATAAATATTTAGAAAAATACATAGATTTACCCAAAATAGTGGAATTTATAAATAGAAGTGAAGAACAAGGAATAAGATTAGATCAATACACGGAATTAGATGAATTATTAAAAGCAATTTATAGGATAAAATCATGAGATACTTAATAAAATTTTCCTATGATGGGACAAAATTTAAAGGATTTCAAAGACAAAAAGAACATAAAAATGTTCAAGGGACAATTGAAAAAGTATTAAGTAATTATTTTAAAGAAGAAATAATTATTAAAGGCAGTGGTAGAACAGATGCTAAAGTTCATGCTTTAAATCAAGGAGCCCACTTTGATATAACTAAAAAAGTTACTAACAAAGAAATTAAAGAAATAAATAAATTATTTAATCATGAGATAAAAATAAATAGTATTAGACAAGTAAAAGATGATTTTCATGCTAGGTATAATGTAATAGAAAAAACTTATCAATACAAAATTTATATAGGTAAGGATAAAAGTAAAGAGGGTTATTTTTATCAAATAAATTATGATTTAGACATTAACAAAATGCGGTCTGCAGCAGAAATTTTTATAGGAACACATGACTTTCAAAATTTTGTAAGTGGATATCGAGATGACTACATAACAACAATTAATAGCATAAAAATAAGAAAAGCAAAAAATATAGTAATATTTACATTTAAAGGTATAGGTTTTTATAGATACATGGTAAGGCATTTAGTTGGAGCTTTAATAGACATAGGAAAAGGCAAAGTTGAAAAAGAAGTATTAATTAGTATGCTAAATAATCCTAAAATAGATAAAAAATTAAATGTAGCCCCAGCAGAAGGTTTATATTTAATTGATATTAAGTATAGTTTTTGATATAATTTAGGTGAGGGAGTTATGGAAAGAGAATATAAAATAACAAAATTAGAAAAAAACAAACAGAAATTACAAGAAGATAATGTAGCAATTAGTAAAATGATTATCTTAACGTCAGCATTAGTAACAATAATGAACTATGCAAATTTAGGTTTTTCAATGGGCAATATTAGAGAATTTGTAATTAGTTTATTAAGCATAGGCATAGTTGGAGTTACATTAGGTAGTATTTTATACTTAGTAAAAGCATTATCTGAGATGAGTGATGTAAAATTTAATATTGAAAAATTAAACACAGATTTAAGATTATTAGAAATAAATGATGAAGAAGAGGCAAAAAGTTATTTGATAACGAAAAAAGTTGGATATAGTAAAAATACAGAAGATCGCAAAGAAGTAGCAATAAAATCAGCTTTATTAGCAATTGCTTTACATTTAATAACTCGATTATTAGTTATTCCATTTGGTGAAACACTTGATTATGGAAGTGTAGAAAAATATTTAGTTGGGATAGTTACAGCACTTGGGAATGCGGGTAAGTATATAAGTTTAAGCAGTATGATAATATGTTTATTAGATAGAGCCAATTTAAAAGAATTAAGTGAAAAAATAGATAGGACTTTAAAAAGTATGGACTTAGAAGAAAGAGGAGAAAGTAGATAATGGAAATAGAACTATTAGATGTATTAACGTTAGATAACAATCAAGAATACATAGTAGGATCAATTGCTAAAAAAGATAACAATACGTATTATTGTTTATTAAACAAAGAAAAAAACGATGATATTATAATATGTCAAAGAAAAGAAAATGATAAATTAACAGAAGTTAATAATCATGAATTAATCAAAACTTTGCTACCGGAGTTTTATAAAAGTATAAAAGAATCTCATTTATTAGATGAATTTTTAAAAAATTTACCAGATTTTGAAGAAAATGCTTAAAATCATTTGACTTTTAGCATTTTTTTTCATATAATTTTAATCGGTACATTTTATTTATGTGAGTTATTTAATCGTGGGAAAATTAAAGAGCAAACATAATGAAAGGAAAAATTATGAAAACATTTATGCAAAAAAAAGAAACTGTTGAAAGAAAATGGTATGTAGTAGATGCTGAAGGTAAGACATTAGGTCGTTTAGCAACACAAGTTGCTAGCGTTCTACGTGGAAAACACAAAGCAACATACACACCACATGTTGATTGTGGAGACTATGTTATAGTAATTAATGCTGAAAAAATCAATTTAACAGGCAACAAATTAGAAGACAAAAAATATTACAATCATTCAGGTTATCCTGGAGGACTTCGTGAAAGAAGTGCTAAAGAAATGATTGAAAAGTATCCTGAAGAAATGGTTGAAAGAGCTATTAAAGGAATGCTTCCTCACAATAGATTAGGTAGAGCAATGGGTAAGAAACTATTTGTATATCGTGGAAGTGAACATAAACACGAAGCTCAAAAGCCAGTAGCTTTAGAGATTAAATAGGGAGGATTTATGAGTAAGAAACAAGAATGGTGTGCAACAGGAAGAAGAAAAAGAAGTGTTGCTAGAGTAAGACTTACTGGTGGAACAGGAAACATCACAGTTAATGGAGTAGCAGTAGAAGACTACATGCCATATGCAACACTAGTAATGGACTTAAAACAACCATTAGTAGCCACTGGAAATGAAAACAGATTTGATATTGATGTTAATGTTTCCGGAGGTGGATTTTCTGGTCAAACTGGAGCAATTCGTTTAGGAATTACCAAAGCATTATTAGAATTTGATAGCAATACTGATCAAACTAGAGAAGATAGTTATAGACATATTTTAAAAAATGCTGGCTTTATTACTAGAGATCCAAGAGTTAAAGAAAGAAAGAAATACGGTCTTAAAAAAGCTCGTAGAGCACCACAATTTTCAAAAAGATAAAACAGAAATTTTACCTCGAATATTTCGAGGTTTTTTAATAAATAAAATGCTATAACACAAAAATTTTGATATAATTAATGTAATGGAGAAAAAAAGTATGAGAATAAGTGATGAATGGCAAGATTATGAATGCCTTGCTGCAGGTGAAGGGGAAAAATTAGAACGTTGGGGAAATATTATATTAAGAAGGCCAGAACCATCTGCGATGTGGCCAGTAGAAAAAGATGAAGAATGGAATAATGTTAGTGGAACATATTATCGTTACAAAGATGGCGGAGGTCATTGGGAATTTAATGAGACTTTACCAGAATATTGGACAATAAATTACAAGGATTTAACATTTAAAGTAAGTCCAACAAATTTTAAACACACAGGTTTATTTCCGGAGCAAGCAACTAACTGGGATTTTATGATGGAAAAAATAAGAAATTCAAATCGCAAAATTAAAGTTTTAAATTTATTTGCATATACTGGGGCAGCAACCATTGCTTGCAGTAGAGCAGGAGCAGATGTAGTACACGTTGATGCTTCTAAAGGAATGGTTGCTTGGGCAAAAGAAAACATGCAATTAAGTCATTTAGAAAACAATTATATAAGATTTATAGTAGATGATTGTCTGAAATTTGTAGAAAGAGAAATAAGAAGAGGAAACAAATATGATGCGATTGTAATGGACCCACCAAGTTATGGAAGGGGTCCAAGTGGTGAAGTCTGGAAACTAGAACACAACCTAGCATATTTAGTAAAAAAATGTAGTGAATTATTAAGTGACGAACCATTATTTTTCTTAATAAATGCGTATACAACAGGAATATCAAGTACAGTATTATATAATATTTTAAAAATTACTTTAGAGAAAAAATATGGTGGTAAAGTAGACAATGGAGAGATAGGACTACCGATAAGCAAAAATGGATTAGTTCTACCGTGTGGTATATATGGAAGATGGCAAAATTAAAATACTATATGAAGACAATCATATTATAGTAGTAGAAAAAAAAGTTAATATGTTAGTCCAAGCGGATAGTACCCATGATTTAGATCTATTAACCCAAACAAAAAAATATTTAAAAGAAAAATATCAAAAACCAGGGAATGTTTATTTAGGTTTAGTACATCGTTTAGATAGACCTGTCGGAGGAATAATAGTTTTTGCTAAAACTAGCAAAGCAGCAGCAAGGCTATCTATTTCTATAAAAAATCATGAATTTAAAAAAACATACTTAGCAATCATTGATGGAAAGTTAAATCACAATGGAGTTTTAGAAGATAAAATTTTAAATAAAGATAATAAAGTAACTATAGATGATTCAGGAAAAGAATCGAAATTAGAATATAGGGTATTAGATATTAAAGAAGATAAAACTTTAGTATCAATAAATTTAATAACAGGTAGAAAGCATCAAATTAGAATTCAATTTGCTAGTAGAGGTTTTCCTCTTTGGGGAGATCTTAGATACAACAAAAATGCCAAAGTTGGAAATCAATTAGCATTATGGGCAACAAGATTAGAATTTAAACATCCTACAAAAGATGAAACAATGATTTTTAAAAGCTTACCAAATACACAAAAATATCCATGGAGTTTATTTAAAGAAGATGTTGATAATTTATAAATTATCAACATTATTTTTTAATAAAAAATAAATTTAAGAATAAATATTATATTATGAAATACTATTTTAAAATATTATTATCATTTATAATTATGTTTTTATTATTATTTAATTTACCAGTTAAAGCAGACTTACCATTGCAAGGAAAAGTAATAGTAGTTGATGCTGGACATGGGGGAAAAGATCCGGGAACAAGTTATCAAGAAATTTTTGAAAAAGACATAAATTTAAAAATAGCACTTAATTTAGAAAAATATTTAAGTGAATATGGAGCAACAGTTATTTTAACGAGAGATAGTGACGCAGATTTAAGTTATGGAGAAATGAATCATCGAAAGAAAACAGATTTTGATAATCGAATAAAAATTATAAATAATAAATATACAGATATGTATTTATCAATACATCTTAATTATTTAACAAATACAAAGTATTATGGAGCTCAAGTATTTTACAATAAAGATAATTATGAATTAGCAACTAGCATTCAAGAATATTTAAATAACAATTTAAAAAGTAATAGAGAAGTAAAAGAAATACCGACATCAACATACATGTATAAAAAGTTAGAAAAGCCGGGGGTATTAATAGAATGTGGTTTTTTATCTAATAATGAAGAAAGAGCAAAACTAATAACTGAAGAATATCAAAATAAGTTAGCTAAAACAATAGCGGATTCACTAGTTAAATATTATAATCCCTAGATTAAAAATTGTGATATAATATCAACCAAGTGATTATTTATGAAACAAATTAATAAAAATGAATTAGAACTAATATATCAAGATAGTTTTGGTAGATTTTATAAAGCTAGTAGTACTTTAGAAAAACCACTAATATTTATTAATGGTCAGTTAGACCCTAAAATTCAATATTTACTAAATTGTTTAGGTATTAAAACCCTTAGTAAGAAATTTTATTATGATGAAACATACCATACACCATATTTATGGGTATATGATTATGATATAACAAATAAAAACATTACAAATATGATATTTGCTTATTCGATATATAAAGCAATGAAAGAATATGGATTAAAAAATGTAGATATTTTAGGGTTTTCCAATGGTGGAACAATTGCATTATATTGTTCACAATTTTCTAATGTTTCAAAAGTTCTAGCAGTTCATCCTTCAATACAAGGTAGTTTTTTAGTATATTCCAAAGATTTACTAGACAGTTTAGAAAATCCTTCACTATTTACCCAAGTATTACTAAATACATTAGATAAAAGTTTAACCAAAGACTTCGGATATATGCAAGAAAACGGAGAACTACTAAAAGATTTTATTCATTTAGTGGATAGAGAGAAAATATTTATTACTCATGGCAACATAGTAGATTCACAAAACAAAGGGATTCATTTTAATTTTGGGAAATACTTAGCAATGCTTGGATATGAAGTGTATAATGTTGGAAGTGATGGCGTAGTAGTAATTGATGAAAATTATTTAATAAAACATAAAATTCCTTTTTTATTAGATAATAATGCCGCAAATTTTAATATAAATGAAAAAAGAATAGCTGAAGATTACAAATTAATATTAGGGAAAAAATAACAATTCACTTTTTTCTCACAATTTTTTTACATTAAAGACATTAAAGAATAGTATATTTATTATGTCATTTGTGATATAATGTTTAAAGTAAAGGCGGTTTGTTGTGTGAAATCCAAGACATTTAAAACATTAGATGAACAAATTGACATTTTAAAAAGTAAAGGTTTAATAATAGATGATATTGATAGTGCAAAATCAATATTACTTAGAGAAAACTATTTCTTTTTAAGCGGCTATCGGCATCTTTTTTTAGGTAGTGATAACAGAACATATTTAGAGGGAACAAATTTTAGAGAGCTCTATGCAATGTTTACTTTTGATAGGCAAATAAGAAACATAATTTTTAAAAATATTCTCATTGTTGAAAACAATTTAAAGAGTATATTATCATATGTAATGAGTAAGAACCATGGTTTTAAAGAAAATAATTATTTAAACCCCCATAATTTTGTTCGAGATTCAAAAAAGAAAAAGCAAATTAATGATTTAATAAGAAAGATGCGAAGACAAATTAATGTAAATGGTAAACAACATGCTGCAACGGCCCATTATTTAATAAATTATGGATACATTCCATTATGGGTAGTAGTAAAAGTATTATCATTTGGAATAGTAGGTGAATTATATACTGTTTTACAGTATCAAGATCAACTAGAAATTGCTCAAGCCTTTAATATCGATGTTTATAGTATGATAGAATATTTACCAATACTAGCAAATTATCGAAATTTATGTGCTCATGAAGATATTTGTTATTGTAATAAGATTCAAAAATCTATTGAAGATACAAAATATCATAAATTATTATATATAACTAAATCGGAAGGAGAATACATTTATGGAAAAAATGATTTATTTGCATTAATTATTATATTAAAGTCAATATTAAATAATGATGATTTCACATTATTTATGAATGAAATAAGTTATGAAATAGATCGTTTAGAAGGGAAACTAAAAGTAATACGAATAGAAAAAGTATTACATGAAATGGGGTTACCAAACAATTATAAAGAGATAGTGAGGATTGTTTAAAATGAATGAAAAATTTAATATGGAAAAAACTAAAGAAAAGAATGTTTCACAAAAAATAATAACACACATAATTATATTTTTTGTAGGATGTTTAGCAATGTATGCAATTATATACTTTTTTCCAACATCAATAACAGAATCTGTAATTAAAGAAGATAAAAAAGTAACTATAACAGACACAGGAATAGCAGAAGCTGTGTCAAAAATATACGATGCAGTAGTAGTTGTATCAACATATAGTAATGATAGATATATTGCATCAGGGACAGGATTTGTTTACAAACAAGATGGAAATACGTATTATTTACTAACAAATTACCATGTTATTGAAGATGGAAATCATGTAACTGTAACATTTACTGATGGTTCTATAGTAGAAACAGAAATTGTAGGTTTTGACAAGTATCAAGACATAGCAGTATTATCAATTGAAAGCAAAGGAGAATATCAAGTTGCAGAAATTGGTAACAATGAAGAAACAAGAGTAGGAGACACTGCTTTTGCAGTTGGAGCACCACTTGACAATGCTTATTCATGGACAGTAACAAGAGGAATAATATCAGGCAAAGATCGTATGGTAGAAGTATCGCTTGATAGTTCTAATACAAGCGATTACGTTATGAAAACGCTTCAAACAGATGCTGCCATTAATTCTGGAAACAGTGGAGGACCATTATGCAATGCCAATGGAGAAGTAATAGGAATAACTTCATTAAAACTAGTAAGTGATGGAGTTGAAGGAATGGGATTTGCAATTCCAATTGAAGATGCTATTTCTAAAGCTGAAGAAATTATTAATGGTGAAGTAGCAAACTATCCATATTTAGGAGTAACTATGTTAGACTTTTCTAATTCTTACTTTACTCAATACTATAGTATAATCAGAAATTCTGGATTAGATAGTGGAGTAATAGTAACAAGTGTAGAAAAAAATAGTCCTGCTGAAAATGGTGGTATGAAAGCTAACGATATAATAGTAGCAATTGAAGGAAAAGAAGTAACTAGCACAGCATATTTAAAATACTATTTGTACCAACAAAAAATTGGTGATAAAATAAAAATAACAGTTAATAGAGATGGCAAAGAAGAAACACTAACTATTACTTTAGGAAGTAGTGGGCAAACAACTTAAAATGTTTGCTTTTTTTAAAATTAAATTATAAAATATAGAAGTGATGTGTAATGAATATAACGATTAAAAGAATAAGTGCATATATAATAGATTATATATTTATAGTACTTTTAATAACTTTAATTAGTCAAATTAGATTTTTAAATCCTAATTATGATGAATATGTTAGTGCTTACAACGATTATTATGATTATTATGAAGAAATATTAGATAATAATATTTCCATAATAGACTCTAAAGAATATAAAATGACTTATTATAATTTAGATAAGTATAGCATTAGTATATCAATAAGTTCTATTATAGTATATTTATTATACTTTGTTGGTTTTCAAAAGTGGAACAATTATCAAACGTTAGGGAAAAAAGTATTTAATATTAAAATAAGTAGTAAAAGTAATAATATATCATGGGGAAAATTAACTATTAGAAGTATAATTTTATATAATATATTTTTTGAAATTTTAAGTATATTAGCTTTATTTATATTTAAAGAAAATAATTATTTATATGTAAATATTGCAATAAGTATAATAGCGAGTATAGTATTTTATATAAATGTATTTATGATAATATTAAGCAAAAAACATTTAGGATTACATGATATAATATGTAAGACTGAAATAAAGGAAGTGTAAAAATGGCAATAGATAAAGTAAAAGAATATTTTAAACAATACAACAAAGAAAAAGATGTAATTGAGCTAGTTGAATCAAGCGCGACAGTTCATGATGCGGCAATTGCTCTTGGTTGTGATGAAGCTCATATAGCTAAAACTATGTCATATATATTGAATGATAAACCAATTCTAATAGTCTTAGCAGGAGACACAAAAGTTGATAATAGTAAATTTAAACAACAATTTAGTTGTAAAGCTAGAATGATTCAACCGGAGTTATTAGAAGAATTAATTGGTCATTCTGCAGGTGGAGTATGTCCATTTGCTATAAAAGAAAATGTTTTAGTATATTTAGATGAATCTTTAAAAAGATTTGATTTTGTCTATCCGGCGTGTGGAAGTAGCAACAGTGCAATTAAATTAAGTATTAGTGAATTAGAAAAATATTCAAACTATAAAGAATGGATAGATGTTGGCAAACAAAAAGTTGATTAATTTATCAACTTTCTTTTAATCTTATTCTACCTTTACCCAAAGTGTCGCTAGAATAAATTTGTGTATGATCAACTATTGAATCTCTTAGTAAATAATATTTTAATTTTAGAAAAAGAACCATTTGTTGATAAGTATTTACTGCCTTTTCATAATCGTGTAATTTTATTAATTGATATGTTGGTAATAAAAAATTATTTAAAACTTGGTTTGCTTCAATTACAGAATCAATGTCATTTTCTAAGTGTTGACTAATTATAGGTCCAATTTGATCATATTCCATTAACAAGCCAATATATTCTTGATGCTGTTTTAAAAACTTTTCTCTAAATTCTCTTAAAGTTTCCAACAAATCACAATTATCTGGATACCCTAAAATATTACAAACAATTGTTGTTATATAACATCCTGTTTGATGAAATCCATTTTTTTCTTGAATCCTTTTTAAAAAATGTTCACATGCAACTCTATCTTGAGGGTAATACTTGCCCTTTTTTTTGCAATATTTTTCATTACCCCATTTTGTAGGGCCATTTATATCATATAATGCACATTCTCCACAAAAATTTACCATTAATATGATCTCCTTTCCAGATTGCTTATTATTTTAACATAATTGAAGGTATAAAGCAAATTTGGTATAATATAACTATGAGTAGAAGAAGTAAAAAGAAAAGAAATAATAAAATATTAAGTATAATTTTATGCATATTAATAGCATATTTTATTTATTATGTACAAGAAGAGTATATAAAATTAGAAAATAATAATTCAATAGAATATTATAATTTTGATGAAATACCTGAATATAGTGGTGAAGCATATATATACATTAATAATAATGAACCTTATTTTACTGATGAAGATAAAACAACAAAGAGTTTTGAAAAATATAGTGATTTAGATTATTTAGGTAGGTGTAATGTTGCTTATGCTAATGTAAGTAAAGATACAATGCCGACGGAAGAAAGAGAAAGTATTGGAAATATTCAACCTAGCGGATGGCATACTATTAAATATGATATAGTAAGTGGAAATTATTTATACAATCGTTGTCATTTAATTGGTTTTCAACTGACTGGTGAAAATGCTAATGAAAAAAATTTAATTACTTGTACAAGATATATGAATGCAACAACAATGTTAAAATTTGAAAATGAAGTAACATCCTATATTGAAGAAACAAATAATCATGTATTATATCGAGTAACACCGTATTTTAAAGAAGATAATTTAGTAGCCACTGGAGTAATGATAGAAGCATATTCAGTTGAAGATAATGGTGAAGGCTTAAAATTTAATGTATTTATTTATAATGTACAACCAGGAATAATTATAGATTATAAAACAGGAGATAGTAAAAAAGAATAAAATTAATTAAATTTAACCATTAATTAAAAAACACATATAATATTCTAGGTGATATACATGGATAGAGCTTTAAAAAAAGTGGTAATTGATGC
>CALVKC010000021.1 GCA_944332505.1 uncultured Bacilli bacterium | reverse complement strand
GTCCCTTCTGAAATTAAAAAAAGAAAACACTATGAAAAACCTGGTGTAAAAAGAAGAAATGAAATTAAAGAAGGAATAAAAAATTCCCACAAAAAGAATAGAGGATAATAAATGTTAGAAAAAATTAATAATGATTTAAAAGTAGCCATGAAAGAACATGATACTTTTAAACTTTCCGTATTAAGGATGCTAAAAAGTGCATTACAATTAGAACAAATTTCTAAAAAACATGAACTTGATGATAATGAAATATCTAGTGTAATAAAAAAGCAAGTAAAGTTAAGAAAAGATTCAATTGCTGAATATGAAAAATACAATAAGATTGACAATGTTAAAGAATTAGAAAAAGAAATTGAAATATTATCTACTTATTTACCAAAAGAAATGTCTTATGAAGAAATAGTAAAAGTAGTAGATGAAGTAATAACTGAAGTTAAACCTGAAAGCATAAAAGAAATGGGCAAAGTAATGAAACGTCTTAATGAAGAACTTGCATCAAAAAATGCTGATATGTCATTAGTTAGTAGTTTAGTTAAAGAAAAATTAAGTTAAGGAGGACAAAAGGTTCTCCTTTTAAATTAAAATTAAAAATAAAACATATAATTAATAAGGTGATAATCATGCACATGAAAGAGAACCTTATTAATTTTTTATATGACAAATCTTATTTTATCAATATATATGAAGAGTACGTTCATGTATTTAACTATATTGAATTAATTAGTTTATCAAGCAAAAAGATAGAATTAAAATTTACACAATTCAGATTAGTTATAGATGGTAACAATTTATTTATAAATAAGATGTGTGCCAATGAATTATTAATTAAAGGTCAAATTACCAAAGTAGGTTTCTTTTATGAATAAGATTATTTGGGTAAAAAGCAAATGTGATGATTATTACAAATTTATTAACAAATTACAATATTTAAGAATAAGTGTTTTAGAAATAAGATATGAAAACAAGTATATATATTTAAAGATAGAAAGTAAGTATTTAGAAAAATTAAACAAGTATTTAATTAGTTACAAATTTAAAGTAGTAAAAGAATTAGGGATCTATATTATAATAAACAAGATTAAAAAAAATTACATTTATATAATTAGTATAATAATAGGAATAGTATTATTTATAATATTAAGTAACATGGTATTTAAGATAAATATTATTCATGAAAACAAAGAGATAAGAGAAATAATAAAAGAAGAATTAGATGAATATGGAATAAAGGTATTAAGTTTTAAGAAAAGTTACAAAGAATTAGATAAAATAAGGCAAAAGATATTAGACAAGTATCCGGACAAATTAGATTGGATGGAATTTGAAGTAGATGGTTTAATAATAAATGTTAGGATAGAAGAAAGGATTATAACTGATACTACCAAAGAAGACAAAGTATGTGATTTAATTGCAGCAAAATCGGGGATAATAAATGATATATTAGTAGAAAATGGTGAAGTACTAGTAAATATAAATGATTATGTAAAAGAAGGAGATACTTTAGTAACAGGTATAATTAAATACAATGAAGAAGAAAAAAGATTAACTTGTGCAAGTGGTGAAGTATATGCAACAACTTGGTACACAGTAGATGTAAAAATACCATTTAGTTACAATGAATATATAGAAACGGGCAAGAAGAAATATAATATCATATGGGAAAACAATGATAATAAGCATTTATTATTAAGAAAAAGATTTACAGACTATAATAGTTATTTAAAAAACATTTTAAAAATATTTGATTTTAATCTTTATTTAGAAACGGAAAAAGAAACTAAAAAAATAACAAAGACATACACTGAAGAAGAAGCATTAGAAGTAGGAATAAACAAGGCAATAGAAAACATTAAAATAAAATTAAGTGATAAAGATGAAATAATTGATAAAAAAGTTTTGAAAAAAGTAGTAAATAATAGTACAATGGATATAGAAGTATTTATAATAGTAAAAGAGTTAATAAGTACACAAAAAGAGATAGCAATTACAGAAGAAGGGATTGATTAATTATGTTTCTAAACACTATTAAATCTATATTAAAAGATAACTGGCCGGTATTAATAATATTTATAATTACAATGGTTTTAGTTAGATTCTTTTATTTTAGGAATCATCGTAATAAAATAAGTTTTTACAAAGAATTTTTAATGTTAATATCAATATGTTATATATTTTTACTATTTCAACTATTAACAAAAGTAGAAATGAATTCAGGAAGTGGTTATAACATAGTACCATTTCAAGAAATAATGCGTTATGAATTTGGCAGTAGATTATTTATATACAATGTTGGTGGAAACATATTAGCATTTTTAATATTTGGTTTAATATTATCATGTTACATAAAGCCCAAAAACTGCTTAGCTCCATTTATAATTTCCTTATTTGTAAGTACAACAGTAGAATTTGTTCAATTAAACATAGGAAGAAGTTTTGATGTAGATGACATAATACTAAATGTACTAGGTGGCTTACTTGGTTATTTATTATACGTAGGAGGTAGTGCAATCTATAAGCATTTGCCGGGGGTAATAAAAAATGAAGGAATATACAATATTATCTGTTTAATAATTATAATAATTATGGTAATATATTTATTAGGTGTGATGGGAGTATATAGTTTTTAATGAATGATTTTAAAATAGTAGATGAATATGGATATGAAAAAGATTACAGTTATTTAGACAAAATAATAAACAGGACATTGAAACTTGAAAAAGTTAAATCAGCAAATTTAAGTATAGTATTTATAGATGATGATTTAATGCATGAATTAAACAAAAAATATCGTGGGATTGATAGAACAACAGATGTATTATCTTTTGCATTTGAAGATAACAACAAAATTTGTTATAATATTAGACAACTTGGAGAGATATACATATCTATTCCGCAGATGATTAAACAAGCCAAAGAGTATCATCACAGTGAAAAAAGAGAATTAGCATTTTTAGTAGTCCATGGTTTATTACATTTACTAGGATATGATCACACAAAAGGAATAGAAGAAGAAAAGATTATGTTTAGTAAGCAGGAGTTGGTATTAGATGATTTTGAAGAGACAAAAAGAACACAAACAAATGAGTTTTAAAAGATTTTTGAACAGTGTTAAGTATTCGATTGAAGGTTTAATTTATGCATATGGCAATGAACAAAGTTTATGGTTACATGGAGTGGGATCTTTATTTGCTATTATAATGGGTTTTATATTTAACATAACATTTATTCAATGGGCAATAATAGTAGTAGCATTTGTAGTAGTACTTGCGATAGAACTTTTAAACACAGCTATTGAAGCGGTGGTAGATTTAGTAACTAGTGAAATACATCCTTTAGCAAAAATTGCCAAAGATTGTGGTTCTGCAGCGGCATTTGTAAGTGGCATTATGGCGGGGATAATTTGTGCATTCATATTCATACCATACATCATAGCATTATTTTAGGTGAATATGAGAAGTGGTTTTGTAAGCATAATAGGGCGTCCTAATGTTGGTAAGAGCACTTTATTAAATGCTATAATCAATCGTAAAGTAGCTATCACGAGCAATATTTCTGGAACAACAAGAAATTTAATCCAAGGGATATACAATGAAGATGGTTATCAAATGGTATTTGTAGATACTCCGGGAATACACAAACCGCAGAATAAATTAGGTAAAGTGTTAAACAAAGAAGCATATTCTATGACCAAAGATGTTGATGTCATATTATTTGTAGTAGATGTAGCGTCTGGCATAGGTAAAGGAGATTTATTTATATTAAATGCTCTTAAAGAAACAGAAGTACCAGTAATACTAGTACTTAACAAAATAGACGAAGTATCAGATGCCTATCTTTTAGAGACAATTGACAAATACAAAAATATATATCCATTTGTAGAAATAGTTCCAACATCAGCCTTAAAATTTGATAACATAAAAAGACTAATTGAAGTAACTAAAAAGTATTTACATGATGATGTTCAATATTTCCCTGATGATTATTACACGAGCAGTAGTTTAAAATTTATGGTAAGTGAAATTGTAAGAGAAAAACTACTAATGTTAACAGAAGATGAGGTACCACATAGCATTACTTGCTACACAACACTTTATGAAGAAAAAAAAGGCATTACCAACATAAATGTTGATATAATAGTAGATCGTGAGTCATTAAAAAAGATAGTAATAGGTAAGAATGGCAGTATGTTAAAGCAAGTAGGAACACTTGCAAGAAGGGACATTGAAGAATTACTTAATCAAAAAGTATATTTAGAGATATTTGTAAAAGTAATAAAGAACTGGAAAGAAAAGGAAAAATATCTAATTGAACTAGGATTCATCGACAATGAATAAATTTTAAAAAAATCACCCAATATATAATTAGGTGATAAAAATGAATAAAAAGGAAGCATGGAAAAAATTTGCTAAAAGTGGAAAAGTAGAAGATTATTTAGAATATACAAAAATTAAGAAGGGATAATGTGTTAGAAGAAGTAGATGGTTTTATTTTAACGGAGATGCCATACAAAGAAAGCAGTAAAATAATAAATGTTTTAACAAAAGAATATGGCATAATAGGAATACTTGCTAAAGGTGCGGCATCACTTAAGAGCAAAAATAGGGTAGCAACAATGCGACTTAGTTATGCCAAATTTAACATTTATTACAAAAAAGACAAACTATCTACATTAGTAAGTGCTGATATAATAAATCCCCTAAAAAATATCCGCAGTGATATTTTTTTAATTAGTTATGTAAGTTACATAACGGAATTAACATACCAAGTATACAAGCAAAGTGAATCAAAAGAAATATATGACAATTTTATAACAACGATTCTAAAAATAGAAGATGGTTTAGATCCTTTAGTACTAACTAACATATTAGAAATAAAATACTTAGAAAAACTAGGAGTACTATTTGATTTAAATGAATGTGTATTTTGCAAAAGCTTACAAGGCATAGCCACGATTAGTGCAGATGCTGGAGGTTTTGTATGTCAAAAATGTTTAACTAACGAAATACCGGTGAATCCCAAAGTAATAAAGATGATAAGAATGTATTACTACATTAATATAGAGAGTATAAAAGACATTAAAGTAGAAAAATCCATTAAAAAAACAATTAATAATTTTTTAGATATATATTATGAAAAATATACAGGTTTATATCTAAATAGCAAAAACTTTTTAAAAAGTATTGACAAATAATTTTGTTTTTAATATAATGTTAATAACAATTAATTGTTTTTTATTAAACGTTGTTATTAACAAATAGTTAATAACATAAGAAGGAGGAGAAAAAAATGTTTAATGCCAAAAGAGAAGTTGAAAACATTGTAAAGTTTATTCAAGAATATTATGAAAAGAACAATTTAAAGGGAGCAGTATTAGGAATAAGTGGAGGAAAGGATAGTGCAGTTGCTGCGGCTTTATTTGTTAGTGCCTTAGGAAAAGAAAATGTTATTGGTTTAACCCTACCGATTCATTCAAAAGAAGAAGACAAAGAAGATGCCAAACTAATTAGTGATTTTTATGGTTTTAGACTTGAAAACATTGATTTAACAAAGACGTATGATGAATTTAAGAAAAACTTTTTAGTAGATGAAAAATATTTAGTAGATAGTGATATTAATTTAAAACCACGTTTAAGGATGGCTGCAATGTATTATAGTGCAGCAATGTATTCAAAATTATACAATAAAACCTATATTGTTGCAGGAACAGCAAACAAATCAGAATCATATGTAGGTTATTTTACTAAGGGTGGTGATTCAGTTAGAGACATAGAAGTAATAGCTGATTTTACAGTTAGTGAAGTAATTAAACTAGGTGAAGTATTAAAAGTACCTAAAAAAGTATTATATAAAGCCCCAAGTGATGGTTTAAGTGGTCAAACAGATGAAGAAAAATTAAAAGTTACATATAGAGAAATTGATGATTATATCAACCAAATACCTATAAATAAAAAGAGTGCTGAATTAATAGAAAAGTACCATAAAAATAATGCCCATAAATTTAAAATAGCAACTTATATAAAGAAATGCAAATAGGAATATATAATGGTACCTTTAATCCAGTACACAAAGCCCATTTAAAGATATGTCAAAAACTAATAAAAAAAGGTTATGTTGATAAAATCATAATTATTCCAACAGAAAAATATTGGGATAAAGAAAGTGAAGTATCTATTAAGAAAAGAATTGCTATGTTAAAATTAATAGCAACTGATAAAATAACAATAAATACTAAATTATATCATTTAAGTAAGACATATGAAGTTTTAGAAGAGATAAAAAAGTTATATCCTACAGCTAAATTATCCATTATAATTGGAGCAGATAACATAATAGATTTTGCCAAATGGTATAAATATGAAGAATTATTAAAATATAATTTAATAATTATGCAAAGGAAAAAGATTAATATTAAAAAGCACTTAAATACTTTAAATAAAGTTAATGATTATAAGATAATTAAATTTAAAAGTGCTATTTCATCTAGTAAAATAAGAAAATTATTAAAAGAAAACAAATTAAAAAAAGCTAGTAAATATTTAGATAAAAAAGTATGTAAATATATATTAGAAAATAATTTATATGGGGTAAAAAATGTTAAAAGCTATAAGATCAATCAATAATGCTAATAAAAATAGTAGTGAATTATGGCTTACATATTTATATAATACTTTAGAAAAAAATTATAATTACTTAAATGTTTCTTCCTTAAAAGAAATAACTAATCATAGTGTATTAAACTATTGTTTAAAAACATTACAAGTATTAGATGAAATAAACAAAGAAGAAAAGTTAGCAAAAGACATTTTATATCTTGTTGAAGAAACATTAAAATGGAGTGAAGTAGCAAAATGTGGAAGAAAAAGTGAACGTTATTTATGGAGAAAAAAAGGTTATGATTTATATGCTCATAATATAGGATCAAGTCAAATATACTTAGAAACCAATAATAATATAATTATAAATACTTTAATTAAAACTCATGGTTTGGTTGGTCAATTTTTAAAAGGAGAAACAACCTTAAATAAAAATTATGAATTATATTTATTAATTAAAAACAAATTAATTACCAAAAACAAATTAAGGAAAGTATTAATAGTTTTAAATAAATGTATAATTAGTGGAGTATCAAAAAATTTATATAAAAATATTGAACCTAAAGTAATAGAAACTATTGATTTAATAATAAACAATCAATTTAACAATCAAGAAAACTATATTACAAGATTAGAAAAATTAAACAAAACATTAAGTAAAGAAGAGCTAAATTATTTAACAATATTAAATAATAAAGTAAAAACATGCTTAGAAGATTTATTTTCCAAAGTAGACATTTGGTATTTTGAATCAGCCATTGAAAGTTTTTCTTTAAAAGAACAAATAAAAATTCTTTTAATAATTCAAAAACACCTAACAGAAAAAATAGATAATGTTACTTTTGAAAAACTAATGAAAGATTTATACTTTAACTATCATCAAAAAAGAGAATTAAATTTATACAAAAAAAGAGTAATAGAGTATTATTTAAATACCATAAGTTATCAAGACATATTACATAATAAGATAAAAATATCACCACACATCAAAACCAATATTAAAATAGAAAATAACAATTTAATATTTAATTTTAAATATTCTATTCAAATAAAAAAATTAATTGAATTTTGTGAAGTAGCATCTGTTAATGATAGTAATTATCAAAAAGCAATATACATGTTATATGATTTATTTGGTTTTCGTAAAGACAAATTTGATCGTTTTTTTGAAGAAACAACATATCTTGAACAAATGAATCACTCTAAAAGTGATAAAGAAAAAATATTAAACTATTTAGTAGGTCAAAATATATTAGACATAGGTTCTGGTGGGGGTATTATTCTAAATTTATTAGAAAAACACAATCCCAATTTAAATATAACAGGAATGGATATTTCCCAAAATGTAATAGAAAAGTTAAAAACATTAAAATTAAAAGAAAACTATCAATGGAATATTTTTAAAGGAGATGCTTTAAATTTAAATAAATATATTAAAAATAATAGTCAAGACACAATAATATTTTCAGCAATTATTCATGAATTATATTCCTATATTACTTTTAATGGTAAAAAGTTTAACACTGAAACAATAAAAGTAGTATTAACTGAAGCTTATAAAGCTTTAAGAAAAGGTGGCAGAATAATTATACGAGATGGAGTTATGGAAGAAAATAAAGATGCATATCGAATTATTGAGTTTTATAATCCCAAAGACATAGAAATATTAAATAGATTTTGCCATGACTTTCAAGGACGTAATATTAAATATACAAAACTAAGTGAAAATAAAGTGAAATTATTAGTAAATGATGCTTTAGAATTTTTATACACATACACGTGGGGTGAAGAAGCATATCCTATGGAAGTTCAAGAACAATTTGCTTATTTTACATTAAAAGAATATACAAAATTTATTAAAGAAATATTACCAAATAGTAAAATAATAGTAAAAAAAGAATATTTACAAAAAGGTTATAATGTAAATTTATTATCTAAAATAGCCATATATGATGAAAATCTAAATATATGTAATTTACCAAATTCAACATTATTAATAGTAATAGAAAAGAGTTGATAAAATGAATATATATGCAAATAATAATATTAAATCTATCAAAGTTAAAAATTTATTAGAACAAAAACTACTAAAAGAAAACATAAAATTAAAAAATTTAAAAATAGCAATCGGGGGAGATGGAACATTTTTATCTTGTGTTAGAAAAAACAAATATAATACCAATTATAATTATATAGGAATAAATACTGGTACATTAGGTTATTATCAAGATATATCAATAAAAGATATCAATAATTTTATTAAAGAATTAAAAGAAAATAAGTTAAAAACTCAAAAGATATATTTACAAAAAACAATAGTATATACCAAAAAACAAATAATAAACATATATTCTTTAAATGAAATAGTAATAAGATATAAAGATTTTAAAGTGTTTAAATGTCGTATTAGTATCAACAATTCATATTTAGAAAACTATGCTGGAGATGGACTAATAATTGCCACACCATTTGGATCAACAGGTTATAACAAAAGTTTAAATGGAGCAATTATGTTTGACACCATTCGTTCATTACAACTAACTCCTCTTGGAACAATTAACAACACTAAATACATTTCTTTATCAAATTCATTAATTATTCCTAGTGAAAAATTTATAATAATAGAACCAACAGAAAAAGATATAGTAATAACTATAGATGGCAAGAACAAATACATTAAAGATGTAATAAAAGTAAAGACATTTATTAGTAATGAATACATCAAAATATTAAGACAAAGTAATTATGATTTTATTAAAAGAATTAATAATAAGTTTTTAAATTATAAATGATTTATGATATAATAAATTTGAGGTATTTATTATGACAGAAAAAGAATTTTTAGCAAGTTATAATCCTGATAAGTATGAAAAACCAAGTGTAACAGTAGATATATTAGTTGTTAGTGTTGCTGATGAATTAACAACTAACTATCGTAAGCTAAACCAAAAGAAGATTAATATTTTATTAGTTAAAAGGAAAAACCATCCTTACAAAGACAAATGGTGTTTGCCGGGGGGATTTATTAAGATGGATGAAACTTTAGATGAAGCAGCAACTAGAGTATTAAAAAAAGAAACTAATTTAGACAAGATATTTATAGAACAATTATATACATTTAGCAAAGTAGATAGAGATCCCCGAATGCGTGTAATAAGCAGTGCCTATATTTCTTTAATAGATAAAAATACAATTAATACGCAAATAAGTGAAGAAGCATCATGGTTTGATGTAACATATGAAGAAAAAGACAATTTAGTAAAATTTTATTTAAACAATGGTCAAGACTACATAGATTTTACAATTAAAAAGACATTAAAAGAATTATCTACAGATAGATATTCATTTGAAATAGTTGATAACAAATATTTAGCCTTTGATAATCCGGTAGTAATTTTATCAGGTATAGAAAGATTAAAAAATAAAGTATTATACACAGACATAGTATTTAATATGATGCCTAAATATTTTACATTAAAAGAATTACAACAAGTATATGAAATAATATTAAATAAAAAACTTTTAGATCCGGCGTTTAGAAGGATAATTGAAGACAAAGTAATAAAAACAGATAAAATAAAAACAGGGGGAGGGCATCGACCTTCGTATTATTTTAAATACAAAGGAAATTAATTATGGCAAACTTAACTTTATATTATGGCACAATGGAAACTGGTAAAACCACAAAACTTATACAAGACCATTATAATTATTCTAAATATTTAATTAACTTAGTAGTTATGAAACCAAAGATAGACACTAAAGGTGGATTAAGTGTAATAAATAGAACAGGTTCTAGTATTAAAGCGGATTATTTAATACCTAAAAGTGCTAATTTACTTTCTAAAAAATACTTTAATAAATACAGATATGCTCAATTTATATTAGTAGATGAAGCCCAATTTTTAACTAAAAATCAAATAAATGAACTATGGTATATAGCTCACAAATTTAATATTTCAGTAATATGCTATGCTCTTAAAAGCAATTTTAAAGGTGATTTATTTGAAGGCAGTGCTCAACTTTTTGCTAGAAGTGATGAAAAACATGAACTTACAGTAAATTGTATATGTGGTAAACCAGCAATGTTTAATGCAAGAAGAGTAAATGGAAAATATATATCAAGTGGTAAAGAAGTAGTAATAGATGGTGAAAATGCAGAAGTTGAATACATTCCGCTATGTAGTGATCACTATTTAGAATATGTACTTGGTAATAAATTAAAATAAATGATATAATATTATTTGAAAGGTTGTGGATTATATGAACTTATCAATGGAAGAATTAGTTAATTATGCAAAACAATATGGTTTTATATTTCAAGGAAGTGAAATATATAATGGCTTATCAAATACATGGGATTATGGTCCATTAGGAACAAATTTAAAAGAAAATATAAGGAATGCTTGGAAAAAGAAATTTATTCAAGAAAACCCATATAACTATGGTTTAGATTCAGCGATTTTAATGAATCCTGAGGTATGGGTAGCATCAGGCCATGTGGCTAGTTTTGCTGATCCTTTAATAGATTGCAAAAAATGTAAAAGTAGATATCGGGCAGATAAGTTAATTGAAGATGCAACAAAAGGTGCAGTTACTGGAGATGGCTGGGACAATGAAAAGTTAGAAAAATATATAAGTGATAATAAAATAAAATGTCCAATATGTGGGTCTACTGAATTTACTCCGATTAGAAAATTCAACTTATTATTTGAAACATCAATTGGGGTAACAGATGACACTAAAAATACTATTTATTTACGTGGAGAAACGGCGCAAGGTATTTTTATCAATTTTAAAAATATTGAAAGAAGCATGCGCCTTAAATTACCATTTGGTGTTGCTCAAACAGGTAAAGCGTTTAGAAATGAAATAACTCCAGGAAACTTTATTTTTAGGACTAGAGAATTTGAACAAATGGAACTAGAATTTTTTTGCAAACCCAACACGGATTTAGAATGGTTTGGTTACTGGAAAAACTATTGTATGGATTTTTTAAAGACTATAGGTTTAGACAAAGAAAAACTTCGTTTTCGTGATCATGCTAAAGAAGAATTAGCATTTTATAGTAAAGCAACAACAGACATAGAATATTTATTTCCTTTTGGTTGGGGTGAACTTTGGGGTATAGCAGATAGGACTGATTATGATTTAACGGTTCATCAAGAAAAAAGTGGAGTAGATTTACGATATTTAGATGCTGAAACAAATGAAAAATACTTACCATTTGTAATAGAGCCATCAGTAGGATTAGATCGTTTGTTACTAGCAATTTTAGTTAATTCATATCAAAAAGAACAAGTAAATGAAGAAGAAAGGATAGTTTTAAAAATACATCCTGCACTTGCTCCGTATAAAGTAACGATATTACCATTAATAAAAAAAGTACATGCTGAAAAAGCAAATGATATATACGCACAACTATGCAAACATATGGCATGTAGTTATGATGAGACTGGTTCAATAGGAAAACGTTATAGAAGAAGTGATGCTATAGGAACACCATTTGCAATAACTATAGATGATTCTACTCTTGAAAAAAACACAGTAACTATAAGAAATAGAGATACAATGCAGCAAATAACGCTAAGTGTTGATGAAATAAAAGATTATATTCTTAACAAATTAGAATTTTAAGTATTGTCAAGACAAGAAAAATTTGATAGAATGTTAATAGTAGACTAGGGAGGAATCCATATGGGGTTAAACTTAAAGAAAATATTTAGTTATGATGGTGATGACGACAATTTAGTTGGAACTGAAGATGAATACTATGCAATGAGTGAAGAAGAAGCCATTAAAGAAGCAGACAAATCTGGTAATAAAATGATTCTTTTAGAACCAAGAGCATATTCTGAATCTCAACAAATAGCAGATCATTTAAAAAATAGAAATAGTGTAGTAGTAAATTTAAAAAGGGTTACATCCGATCAAGCAAAAAGGATAATAGACTTTTTAAGTGGAGTAATATATGCAATCGGGGGCTCTATGCAAAAAATCGGCGTAGGAATATATTTATGTACACCTAAAAATGTAAATGTTCAAGGAAAAATTAGTGATGAATCGGAAAAAGTAAGTAAAAACAATACTGATGAAGAACTAGATTGGTAGGTTCTTATGGTAAATAAGTTTAGTACAAGTATTCAAGGTTACAACAAAGAAGAAGTTAACAACTTTGTCAAAGAAGTAATAGTTGAATATGAAAACATGTTAGTTAAATTAAAAAAGAGTTATCAATATAGTGAAGAGTTAAAAAAAGAATTAAAACACTATAAAGATATAGAATCTACATTGAATAGAGCGATACTAGTTGCTGAAGAATCTACTAGCAACATTAAAAAAGCCGCATATGATGAATCAAAAACAATATTAGAAGATGCAAGACGTAATGCAACAAAAGTCATTAACAATGCATTAGTTAAAGCTGAAAGAATAGAAACTGAAGCGGAAAGTTTAAGAAGAAAAGTAATGGTATATAAAAGAAGATTTAGGGCTTTAGTTGAAGATCAATTAGATGAAATGGAAAATTTTGATGATAAAGTAGAGTAATCTACTTTTTTTAATTGTAAAATTAAGCAATGTATGATATATTTTAATAGAGGCTAGATTATGAAAAAAAGAATTATTAGTGCCATAGTAGCGCTTATTATTGTAATACCCCTAATAATTTTAGGTGGTTATCCATTTACAGTAGGCATATGTTTAATAGCAATATTAGGATATAAGGAAGTAATTGATTTAAAAAAATCACATAACAAATATCCACCATTGATAATAATTTTTGGTATGTTTTCAATACTATCTCTTATTTTATCAAATTATGAAGATTTAACAGTTTATCATGGATTAACATATCAAGTTATAACAATGGCTATACTTTTATTATTAGTACCTACAATTTTTTATAAAGAAGATAAATATACAACTAAAGATGCCTTTTATTTACTAGGAGTAGTGTTTTTACTTGGCGTAATATTTAATATATTTGTTATAATTCGTACAAGAAGTTTATATTTATTTTTCTACTTAATATTAATACCAATAATAACAGACACATTTGCAATGCTGGGAGGAAAATATTTTGGCAAACACAAATTATGTCCAAAATTAAGCCCTAAAAAAACATGGGAAGGTTCAATAACTGGATTAATATTTGGAACAATTATAGGTGTATTATTTTATACATACTTAGTTGGTAGTTTTAGTATAAGGTCATTATTTGTAACGATGATTTTATCTTGCATGGGACAAATCGGAGATTTAGTAATGAGTAAGATAAAAAGAGAAAATGGAATAAAAGATTTTTCCAATATTATGCCTGGTCATGGTGGAATATTAGATCGATTAGATAGTACAATATTTGTCTTTTTAACATACATATTTTTACTAATTATTTAAAGGAGAGATGCATATGTGGTTTATATCTTTATTAGTATTAATATTTATTTTAGGAATAATTATTCTTGTTCATGAATTTGGTCATTTCATATGGGCAAAAATATTTAAAGTACACATATATGAATTTTCAATTGGAATGGGTCCAATAATATTTACTCACAAAGGCAAAGATAAAGTTGACTACAACATAAGAGCTATACCCATCGGGGGATTTGTATCCATGGCTGGAGAAGTTTATGAAGATGACGAAAAGATTGATAAAAAAACATTTATGTGCAACAAACCATGGTATCAAAGAGTAATTATTTTAATTGCAGGGGTATGTAACAACTTTTTACTTGCAATATTAATTTTATTTATAAGTTCTCTTATTTGGGGTGGAACGATAAACATACCAGAAATTGAGGATGTAGTACCAGATTTACCGATGGCTAATGCTGGAATAACTGCAGGTGATAAAATACTTGAAATAAATGGAAGAAAAGTATCTAATTGGGATAGTGCTCAAATACTTTTAATAATGAAAAGTAAAGATAACACTTATGATTTAAAAATAGAACACAGTGATGGAGAAATAGAAAACATTGATGTTACACCAATAACTGAAAAAGATGAAGAAACAGGAATAGAAACCCAAGTCTTTGGAATTTATATTAAACAAGAAACAATGACAGGATTATGGGGCTCAATTAAATATTCATTTATTAAATTTGGCAGCATAGTTAATTCAATGGCATTAACGATTGAAGGCTTATTCACAGGTAAAATTTCTATTCAAGCCCTATCTGGCCCGGTAGGAATGTATGAAGTAGTAGATGAATCTATTAGTTATGGAATATCTTACATGCTATATATTATTGCCTTTTTATCAATAAATGTTGGATTTATAAACATTTTACCATTCCCAGCATTTGATGGTGGACATGTATTTTTCTTAATAATTGAAAAAATAAAAGGTAGTCCAGTAAA
>CALVKC010000020.1 GCA_944332505.1 uncultured Bacilli bacterium | reverse complement strand
ACAACTTATGTCTCTGGATCTGGGACTAGTTCTGATCCAATTCTTATAAATTAATAAAATTAATCATAACTAATTGTAATTAGTTATGATTTTTGTTATACTTAATAATAGTAAAGGATAGATTAATATGTTAGAAATAACTCAAAATGATAAAAAGTTAAAACAAAAAAATCATACAAGTTTTATAGAAGTATTTAGAATGATTTATATAGTTATTTATAACATTTTTTATTTTGCATTGTTAGGAGTAAAATTTGTATTTTTTGATTTTTGGGTAAATCTATTTAATGGAGCAAGTTACCAAGTAGATAAAACATATCGAAAAACAAAACAACATTTTGCATCAGAAGAAGAAAAAATATATGAATTAACTAAAAATAAAGTAAAAAAAGAAAAAGTATATAAATATAGTGCTAAAACTTTAGCAAAATTAGAAGAAGAAAAGAAAATATTACAACTAGATTTACAAACTGCTGGAGCAACAAGAAGCAAAACCCCTCATGTATATTATTATAAAGCGAAAGATAGTAAAGGTAAAATCATTACTGGTGTAATGAATGGGTTTAGTAAATTAGATGTTAATGCCTATTTATTAAATGAAGGTTATGATGTATACGTAATTAAAACTACACCTTTTTATGATTTTTTATATCAAAGATCAGGTTTTTTTGGTAAAAGCATGTCTACCAAAGACTTAATATTTTGGTTAACTCAATTATCTACATATATTAAAGCTGGAATAACATTAAGTGAAGCAGTTAAAATCTTAACGAATCAAATGAATGGTAAAGCAAAACAAGATGCTTTTAAGGCAATATCATATGAACTTACTTTAGGAGAAACTTTTTCCAAAGCATTAGAAAAACAAGGTAATATGTTTCCAGCATTATTGATAAACATGATAAAAGCCGCAGAAGCAAGTGGTACTCTAATAGAAACATTAGATGATATGGCTAATTACTATTCAGAAATTTATGAAACAAGAAAACAAATGATAAGTGCTATGACATATCCTGCAATAGTATTTGTATTTTCAATAGGAGTAATAATATTTATATTAGTATATGTAGTACCACAATTTACTGAAATATATGCAGAAAATGATGCCCCAATTGCAGGTATTACTAAGATAGTAATAAATGCTAGTACATTTATAAAAGAACAATATTTAGTTATATTTTTAATTATATTTTTGGTTATATCTACAATAATATTTTTATATAAATATGTAAAAGCATTTAGAACATATATGCAAATATTTTTAATGCATTTACCAATAATTAAAAATGTTATTATATACAATGAACTAACAATATTTACTAAAACATTTGCATCATTATTACGAAATAATGTATTTATAACTGACAGTATGGATATTTTAAGCAGAATTACAAATAATGAAATATATAAAGCTATACTATATAAAACAATAAATAATGTAATAAAAGGAGAAAAAATTTCAGAAGCATTTAAAGATCATTGGGCTGTACCAGATGTTGCATATTATATGATAGTAACTGGGGAATCAACTGGAGATTTAGCAACCATGATGCAAAAAGTAAGTGAATATTATCAATTATTACACAAAAATATAGTTAATAATTTAAAAGCATTTATAGAACCAATAATGATTGTATTTTTAGCGGTTATAGTAGGTTTAATAATAATAGCTGTAATTGTGCCAATGTTTGGTATGTATGATCAAATTCAATAGAGGTTAAAATGGCAATACTAATATTTTATCTTGGAGCTATAATGGGATCATTTTACAATGTAATTGGTACAAGACTACCAAAAAAAGAAAATGTATTAATAGCTCGAAGTCATTGTGATAATTGTGGCAAAGTTTTAAAATGGTATAATTTAATACCTCTTTTTTCTTATTTATTACAAAAAGGTAGATGTAGCTTTTGTAAAGAAAAAATATCAAGTAATCACTTTTGGATAGAATTAGGTACAGGTTTTTTATTTTTACTTACATATATATATTTTCCTAATGGTTATGAGTTATATATAGGATTAATAATAAGTTCATTACTAATTATAATATTTGTTAGTGATTTTAAATATATGATTATACTAGATTCGCCATTAATAATTTCTACCATTTTAATTATAATATTAAAATTAATTTATTTTGATGTACATAATGTATTATTTAGTCTAATAAGTGGAATATCACTAACTTTAGTAATGGTGTTAGTATATTTATTTGGAAATTTTACATTTAAAAAGGAATCTTTAGGTGGAGGAGATATTAAATTCGCTTTTATAATAGGCTTAATTTTAGGTCTTAAAATTGGTCTTGCTGCATTAATTTTATCAGTATTCTTAGCACTCCCATATGCAATAGCAACTTTAGAACTCAAAAAAAATAGTGAATTTCCCTATGGTCCTTTTTTAGCAGGAGCCTTATTAATAGTATTTTTTCACTATGACAAATTTGTTTTATTAATAGAATTATTATTTAACTTTTAAAATAAATAAACTAATACACCAGCAATAACGCTTCCAACCATTAATAAAAGCATTAACCAAACAGCAATTTTTTGTGTTTTTTTACTCACAATAATCATTCCTTTCATCAACTAATAATAATTTATCATAATTATCATTTTTTTTCAATATAATTAATTGGTGATACTATGTGGACAAGCTTAAATAAAAAAGTATTTATATTTTTAAGCATTATATTAGCAATTGGAATTATATCGGGTATATTATTTTTAATATTTTTAAATGAAGCAAGCAAAGAACTGATATTTTTAAATATTAATGAATATATTCAAAACATTAACAATTATAAAATAAACAATATATTTATGGATATCATAATACTATCAAGTATAATTATATTATCAATATTTATAATTGGTATACCTATAAGCATATTCTTTGTATTTTTTAATGGTTTTTCAATTGGCTTTATAATTTCCAGTTTAAGTTCAATTTTTGGATTTAAAGGTTTAATATATAGTATAATACATGTAATAATTAATAAATTTATATTTTTATTTTTCTTATATTTTTTATTACTAGCATTATATAAAATAACATTAATATTAATTAAATATTGGGTGCATAAAGAAAAAATAAATAAAGATGAATTAATGCATTTATTTAAAAAAATAGTTTTATGTTTATTAATAATATTAATATATGATTTAGTATTATATTTCTTTGGTAATAAAATAATAAATTTATTTAATTTTCTATTAATATAATGACTTTATTTTTAAAAGAAATTAAGGTATACTATAGAAGTGATGTATATGGAAAAAGTTATAGTTGGTGTAAGTGGGGGAGTAGATTCTGCAGTTGCATTATTACTTTTAAAAAAAGAAGGTTATGATATTGAAGGTTTATTCATGCGTAATTGGGACAGTACAATAAACAATGATATTTTAGGGAATCCCAATAATGCAATGAATATTTGTCCTCAAGAACAAGATTATAATGATGCATTAGAATTATGCAATAGTTTAAATATAAAATTACATAGAATAGACTTTATTCAAGAATATTGGGATTATGTATTCAAATATTTTTTAGAAGAATTAAAAAAGGGTAGAACCCCTAATCCAGATTTATTATGTAATCGATATATTAAATTTGATTTATTTATAAAACATGCAAAAAAATTAGGAGCAGATTATATAGCAACAGGGCATTATGCGAGAATAAAGGATGGAAAACTACTTAGAGCAATAGATTTAAATAAAGATCAAACATACTTTTTGGCGGATGTAAAACCCGAATGTTTTCGTAATGTATTATTCCCAATTGGTGATTATACCAAAGAAATGGTAAGAAAAATTGCTAAAGAAAACAACTTAAATGTTGCCAAGAAAAAGGATTCAACAGGAATATGTTTTATCGGAGAAAGAAACTTTCAAAAATTTACTCAAAATTATTTAAAACCCAATCCTGGAGATATAGTAGATGTTGAAACAAAAAAAATAATTGGCAAGCACAATGGTTTAATGAATTATACAATTGGTCAAAGAAGAAATGTCGGAATAAGTGGTTTTGAAAAAAGACATTATGTTTGTGGCAAAGATACAGAAAAAAACATTTTATATGTAGCATTTGGTGAAGACAATAATTATTTAATAAGTGATGCCTGTTTAATAGAGAATATTAATTTTATATCTGGGTTAAGACCAACTTTTTGCACTGCCAAATTTAGATATCGTGACAAAGATCATCCAGTAGAATTAGAATACATAAATGACACAATTTTAGTAAAGTATAGTGGGGGAGCAACTGCTGTAACACCAGGTCAAGCATGTGTTTTATATTTAGGAGAAGAATGTCTTGGCTGTGGTTTTATCAAAGAAGTATATAAAAACGATAATAAATTATGGTATTTGTAAAAGTTTACTTGATTTTAAATGTAAAGTTATGTATAATTAATTTGTAAATATAGTAAAGGTTGTGATTTATGGACAAGTTAAACAAAATATTACAAGAATTAGGATTATCAAAAGTAAAACTTGCTAAATATTTAGGAGTATCAAGGCAAATGGTATACAATTATTTAGTATTAGATAGTTTAGATAAATGGCCAAAAGAAAAGAAAGTTTTATTATTAGAATTATTAGATATTAAAGACACTAGTGATGAGACTCTAGATAGCATAGTAGTTGACACAGAATATTTAATGGCAGTAGGAAAAAGATTAAATTCAACAATAAAAACCGGTAATAGGTATGAATCAAATATTGAATTTAGCAATTTAACTAAAGAAAAAAGGACATTACTTAACGATATAATCTTTGTTATAAAAGAAAAATTAGAAGATGGTGATGAAGCTGATGCTACTGCTATTAGATATCTATATTATTTATTACAATTAATGGATAATATACCTGAGGCAAAATACTTCTTAGCATACATTGCAAAATCTAATTGTTTTATAAAACCAGATGAAAATGCATTTGATGCAGACAAACAATATATCTTTGAAAGCATCTTATATACGGCTTTAACTCTTTATAATAATGGGGGAGCAAGCAAAAGCAAAGTAGCAGAAAATCATCAAAAATTTATTTTAGAAATAGAACAAAGAAAAGAAGAAAAATTATCAAGGACACAACAATTAAATACTGTTAAATTACAAGCAATGAGAGAATTAGGACTCGATACGGTTGATTCAACAAATGCTGCAGAGTTTTATGAAAAAATCGCCGAAATTGAATCTCGTAAGTTATAAAAAGGAGTATAATGAAAAAAAATAAAAAGAAAAGCATAATAGTAACAGGAATAATAATAATAGTTTTAATAATTATTGCTTTAGCATTATTTTTAATCAATGGTCAAAGATTAAATACTAATAGTACAACAGTAAACAAATTATATAATTATTTAGGTAGTAATGATTTAGATAGGTGTAGTGGACTTAATGTATATGGTGAAGAATTAATTACCTATGATGATATAGATAATGCTACTAGATTATGTAATGCATACATTTTATTAGAAGAAGAGTATTTAGAAGAAGTTATTATAGAAGAAGACAAAGATAAAGAAAATGTATGTAAATTTGATGATTTTACATATGCAACAGACAAATATGAAGAAGATGAATGTACATTAACTAAAATTACAAAAGAAGATTTAAATAATACATACCATAAACTTTATGGAAAAGACATATCTGAAACAGATGAATTTTTAATAGATTATAGTACAGTATGTAATTTTAAAGATGATGCATATTATTGTGGCCTTTTAGAAACATTTACAAAAACATTTGGATCAGAACCATATACATTTAGAGCAATTAAAGAAGCATATAAAAAAGGTGATAAAATAATAATTTATGACTATTTTATTAAAATAGCCAATTATGAATGTTATAATTCATACACTGGAAAAACTGCAAATAATAATTGTACTAATGAATTACCAGAAGATGAAAATTACGATTTTATAGACTATGATTTTATAAAAAAATATGGAACAGAATACAAACATGTATTTAAAAAACAAAATGACAATTATTATTGGGTATCTAGTGAACCAATATAAGAGTAAAGAAAATCTTTACTTTTATTTATGAAAAGTAGGTTAAAATGAAGCAAAAGAAAATGAATAAATATAAAAATATGTCTTTAACAATACTATTTTTTGCATTATTTATAGGAGAACTACTATTAGTTAATAATAGTTATTTTATAAATATAGATAACAATGTTTATAGTATTATTAAATCAATGATTAACGGTACTAATACAATTATTTTTAAATGTTTTTCTTTTTTTGGAACAGAAACATTTGTAATTATTTTATGTGTAATATTAATAATACTTAAAAAGGGTAGGGGACTAGCATTTACTGCAATTATGTTTGTGTCTACCCTACTTACTCAAACAATTAAAATAATTATAGGTCGTCCAAGGCCAAATATTAATCCTTTAGTAATAGAAAATAGTTTTAGTTTTCCAAGTGGTCATACAGTTACGATAGTAGTAATTGTAGGAATACTACTTTTTTGGCTATGGCAAGAGAAGGGGAATTTACAAACATATAAAAAGATAATTTTAACAGTTTTATTAGTATTTATAGCATTTAATGTAATGATAAGCAGAATTTATTTAGGCGTACATTACTTTAGTGATATTCTAGCTGGTTTAACGTTTGGTATATTTTATTTACTAGGTACCTATTATTATATATATAATTATGAAAAAGTTCCCCTACCATTTAAAATAAAAAAATAGGGTATATTATATATATCCTTATTAATATATAAATAAGGATAATAATTTATATCATTTTAAAATAAATTTTATTTATTAATTACTAAAATAAAAATTTAATAAAAGATTGCAATTAAATGATTTACAATACTCATAATTATGATAATAAATAATTTGGAATAAAAAACAAATAGATTTATAATAAAAACCAACTAAATCATTGTAAATATTAAAAAAACTATTGTTTAAATAATATATATTATGTTAACTTAATTGTGAGATTAAAATAAATAAACATTAATAATTACCAATACTACCCCACTAATTAAACCTAAATATAAATATTTATTTTCATTATATTTTAAAGCTTTAGGCACTAATTCTTGGATTGCTAATGTTATCATTAATCCTGCAACTATAACAAGTATAATGCTTATCATTGTATCAGTTATATAATCTTTTAAAAATATATATGCCATAATTGCTCCAATTGGTTCAGCAATACCTGATAAGAAAGCTTTTTTATAAGCTTCTTTTTTTGATTTTGTGGCATAATAAATAGGAACTGCTATACTTATTCCCTCTGGAATATTATGTAACATTATAGCAATACTTAATTTTAAACCAAGACTAATACTTTGATAACTACTTAAAAAAGTTGCAATCCCTTCAGGTAAATTATGTATAATAAGGACAATCATATTAAGTATTCCTAAACGATATAAATCTTCTTTTTTAGATTCTTTATTGATTAAACCACTTAAAAAAGTAATTACAATATAACTCAATATAAAAGCAATTATGAGTAATATTAATGATTTAGAAAAACCATTATTTTGAAAATAATTAAAAAATGATTCCGGTATTAAATCAAAAATACTTATACCTATCATTACTGCAGCAGAAAATGCTAAACAAAAAGTTATAAATTTACTATATTTATTACTATCTATTTTTAAATTTATAATTAATGCTCCAAGTACAGTGGATAATCCAGCAATGGTAGATATTAATAAAGGTAGAAGGATTTGCATAATATATACCCCCCTACTCTAATATTATTTATAATAAAAAAAGATTATGAAACAATTTTTAAATTTAAAAAGTCTAGATATTCTTTAAATTCTAAATTATCTTTTTCAACTTGTAATACATAGTTTATTTTTCCAATTAATTTATTTAAGTATTCTTTTTTATCTAAACAAACTATTTTCTTTAAATGACTATCTATCCCCCACTTTTTTATATAATATACTTCTTGTCTTATTTTTTTCTTATAATCTTTTTTAACACTTAATTTTTCATTAACAACAATACCAGTAACTATTTGTCTTTGACTATGATAAATTACTCTAATTTTATCATAATTTAATTTAAAATGATATTTTGCAAGTGCATTTTTAACAGTTCTAATTAATTCATTAATATTAAAATCACCAGAGAAAGTTAAATCATCAGAATATCTAGTATAACTTATATCTGAGTTTTTACAATATTTTCCAATATATTCATCAAACTCTCTTAAAACTATATTTGATATAAATGCACTTGTAGGTGCTCCTTGTGGTAATTTATTATTAAGAATACATAAGTTAGTAAATAAAACTCCCATTTTTTTAGGATATAATTCTTCTCTAAAGCATTTATTATAAACAAGATAAAAATTTATATTATCAAAAAAATTTTTAATATCTAATTTTAAAACTACTTTTTTATTTATATGAGGTAAAGCATTATCTATTAGACTTAAATTTTTCTGATAAGCAGTAGCATACTTTGAAATTTTCATATCATATAAAATATTATTCAAAATATTTTTTTGAATATTTTTTAATAAATAACTTGGTTCATTAATTAAACGCATTTTACCATTTCTTTTTGGTATTTCAAAAGAAATATAATTATTATTTATATTATTAACTAAATAATATAAAGTCTTTTTAACTTTCTTTATATCATTATCTTTTAACAAATTAAAAGAAAGCAAAAATTGGTCGTATAATTCATCATTTAAATAATACCACATAATTTTCACTCCCTTACAAAAGCAATACTAAATATTATAAATATGAAATAGTACAATACATAATGCAATTATGGAGAGTACATGAAATATTTATAAAAATATAAGGCTATAATACCTACTTAAACGACTCGCTTAAGATAATAATGAAGCTATTGCTTTCAAAATGATTATATCAAAATCACTTTTTATATGCAATACTTGAGTTAATAAATGAATCAAATAATGGATGAGGTCTTGTAGGTCTACTTTTAAATTCAGGATGAAATTGACATGCAATAAAATGTGGATGATTTTCTAATTCAATTATTTCTACTAAATTAGCATCAGGGTTAATACCAGAAAATATCATACCATTTCTTTCAAAAACATATCTATAATTATTATTAAATTCATAACGATGGCGATGTCTTTCTAAAATAGTATCTTCTTTAAAGTCTTTATATGCTAATGTTCCTTTTTTAATATTACATTTGTAATTACCAAGTCTTAAAGTACCACCTTTATTAATTATAGCCTTTTGATCAGCCATTAAATCAATTACAGGATTTGGACATAATTCATCAAATTCTTTGCTTGATGCATCAGGTATTTCACAAACATTTCTTGCATACTCTATTACTGCTATTTGCATACCTAAACAAATACCTAAATATGGTATTTTATTAACTCTAGCATAATTACATGCTTTAATCATTCCTTCGATACCACGAGATCCAAAACCACCAGGAACAACTATCCCTTGAGAGTTTTTAAATACATCTTTTAAATTTACTTTATTAGATTCTAATTCTTCACTATTAACCCATTTTATTTTAATTTTAGTATTATATTTATAACCAGCAGATTTTAATGCTTCTTTAACTGATAAATAAGCATCTTCTAATTCAACATATTTTCCAACTAAAGCAATTTCAATTTCCTTATCTAAATTATTAACTTTTTCTATTAAATCTTCCCAATCTTTTAAATTACTTTTAGTAACTTTTAAATTAAATTGTTTCAATATAATATCTTCAATATGTTGTCTGTGAAAATTAATAGGAATTTGATATATATTTGCCTCATCTTTGGCTTCAATTATATTTTCCATCGGAACACTACCAAATAAAGCAATTTTTTCTTTAATATGTTCTCCTAAATCTAAAGGAGCTCTTGTAACAATAATATCAGGCTGTATACCCAATCTTCTAAGTTCAATAATACTATTTTGAGTAGGTTTAGTTTTTAACTCATTTGAGCCATATAAAAATGGTACTAAAGTAGTATGAACGAATAATGAGTTATTAACACCCATTTCTAAGCGAAATTGTCTTAATGATTCCATCATAACAGCAGATTCAATATCACCTACTGTGCCTCCGATTTCAGTTATAACAATATCTGCTCCACTACTAGTACCAGCCTCATAAATTTTATTTTTTATTTCATTTGAAATATGAGGTACAATTTGAATTGTAGAACCTAAAAAGTCACCTACTCTTTCTTTTTCAATTACACTAGAATATATTTTCCCATTTGTAATATTTGAAGTATAATTTAATTCTTCATCAATGAATCTTTCATAATGTCCTAAATCCAAATCAGTTTCACAACCATCAGCAGTTACAAAAACTTCACCATGTTGAATTGGTGACATAGTGCCTGGATCAACATTCATATAAGGATCAAATTTTTGCATAAAAACCTTATATCCTTTTGCTTTTAATAATAAAGCTATACTTGATGCTGTAATTCCCTTACCAAGACCTGAACAAACACCCCCAGTTACAAATACATATTTTGTCATTTTTCCTCCCTTTTTCTACAAAAAACAAATATAATTTGTTAAAAAATAAAAACACCCGAGAGTAACCCGGGTGGCTCTATTTAATTATACCACTATTTTTTTGCTTGCTCAATAAAATATAAAAATAATTTATCACTAAATTCATCTATTATATCTTCAGGATGCCATTGTACTCCTAAAATAAAGGTTTTATTAGGTAAATGTATTGCTTCAATTATATCATCTTTACTTTTAGCATCAATTATAAAATTATTTGAAAAATTTATCTTGTCATTATGTCTACTATTAACTCTAATAATATCTTTATTTAATATATCTTTTAATAAACCATTATTAAGATAAATATCATGTACATATTGATTCATACTTTGATGATTATTATTACCAATATGAGTAGTATTATCTATAATATTTTTACCATCAAAACTACCAATTAATTGCATACCAGCACAAATTCCTAAAACTGGTATGTCATTTACATATGCATATTTTAATACCTCTTCATCAATATTTTCCCAATTATTACCACCAGGAATAACAAAACCATCAAAAATAGAAGCAATACTAATAAAACTATCCATATTTGTAATAAATAAAGGTATTGCATTATATTTTAGTAAATAATTAACAATATTTTTATTTACTTTTAATATATCTCTATTTTCTATTTTTACATTTCTTAAAGTTATACCAATTATTGGTTTTTTCATATTAATCCTTTCTAAATATTACCAATTATTTTATGAGTAATATATCTATTTTATACCATAATATTAGTGGGAGGTAAGAAACTCAATGAGTAAAGCAAGAAGTTCTGCTAGAAGTTCAAAATCTTCTAGTTCAAGAAGTAAAGCACGTAATAATGCAAGTGCTCGTAATGAAAAATGTAATTAATTAATATCTTTTTCTTTATGAGCTCGAGGATGATGATTATAATCATCCTCAATTTTTTTATTACTTAAATGTGAATATATTTCAGTTGTTACTAAATTTTCATGTCCTAATAGTTCTTGTATAACTCTTAAATCTGCTCCATTATTAAGCAAATGAGTGGCAAATGAATGCCTTAATGTATGAGGAGAAATATCTTTTTCAACACCACTTGTCTTTGCTATTTGTTTTAGAATTTTAAAAAAGCCTTGCCTACTTATTTTATTACCATCTTTATTAATGAATACATAATTACTAGTTTTAGTTTTAAGTAAAAATTTTCGATATTCTTCAATGTATAAAGTTAAATAATGAATTGCTGTATTACCTAAAGGTACTAAACGATCTTTTTTCCCCTTTCCTAAAACTCTAATAGTACAATCACTTAAGTCAATTTGACTAAACTCTAAATTTATAAGTTCACTAATTCTAATCCCTGTTGCATATAAAACTTCAAGCATTGCTTTATTACGATAATCAATAGGTTTAATAAGTTTAATATCTAATAATCTATCAATCTCTTCATCAGTTAAATAATTAGGCAGTTTTTTTTCTATTTTAGGCATCTTTATTCCTTCACAAGGATTATTATCTATTTTTTTATTAAATAACATATAATTATAAAAAGAATTATAAACCGACAAATAATGGGCTTTTGTTTTAGCAGTAGCATCAATATTTTGTAAAAAATATCTTATATCATTCGTTGTAAGTAATAAGATATCTTTTTTAGTACCTTGAGTTAATTTTAATAAATTTTCACCATAAGAATCAATAGTATTTATAGATAATCTTCTTTCATACTTTAAATATTCTAAAAAATAAATAACATTTTTATCTTTAATATTTTCAATAATATTTTTCATAATACCACAATATTATTATATCCTATTTTTTTAATCTGTGCTATAATTAATTTGTGATAGCATGGAAATTTTAGCAGATATTTTAAGACCTAAAACATTAGATGATGTAATCGGTCAAAGTCATTTAATCGGAGAAAATAAAATTATTACAAATCTTGTTAAAAACAAGAAAATTTTTTCTATGATTTTTTATGGCAAGCCCGGAATTGGTAAAACCAGTATTGCCTTTGCTATTGTAAATGAATTAAATATTCGATATAAAATGTTAAATGCAACTGTAAATAATAAAGCTGATTTTGATATGGCTATTGAAGAAGCAAAATTTTATAAAGAACTAGTTTTAATTGTTGATGAAATTCATAGAATGAATAAAGATAAACAAGATTTATTACTTCCATATATAGAAAATGGCACAATTATTTTAATAGGTTTAACAACAAGTAATCCATATCATAAAATTAATCCAGCGATAAGAAGCAGATGTCAAATATTTCAGTTACATGAATTAACATTAGATGATATAATTAAAGGTATTAAAAAAGGTTGTACAAAATTAGAAAATATAAAAATTGATGATGAGACAATTAATTATATTGCTACTCTTGCTAGTGGAGATTTACGTTATGCCTTAAATCTATTAGAAATGGCTTATTATTCAACTAACAATGGAAATATAACTATTGATACAATTAAAACTATTAATTCTAAGCCAATATTTTTTCATGATAAAAATGAAGATGGGCATTATGATGTTTTAAGTGCCTTTCAAAAATCAATTAGAGGTAGTGATGTAGATGCTGCCCTACACTATTTAGCAAGATTAATTGTTGCAGAAGATTTGGATAGCATTTATCGGCGTTTGGCAGTGATTGCTTATGAAGATATAGGTATGGCTAATCCAGGTATTGGACCTAAAGTTATGGCAGCAATTTCTGCAGCTGAACTAGTTGGTTTACCAGAAGCACGCATTCCTTTAGGACAAATAGTTGTAGAAATGGCTTTATCTCCCAAAAGTAATAGTTCCCATCTAGCACTTGATAAAGCTATAAATGATATAAATAAAGGAAATACAGGAAATGTACCTGATAATATTAAAACAACTTCTAAAACTTATTTATATCCTCATGACTATCCTAACTCCTGGGTAAAACAAAACTATATGCCCGAAAACTTAAAAGGTTGTAAATATTACATACCGAAAAATAATAAAGTTGAAAAGAATTTAAATGCTATACATGCTGAAATGGAGGAAAAACATGAAAATTAGTGTCTTCGGTGCTGGAGCTTATGGCCTTGCTTTATCTTTAGCTTTAGCAAAAAATGGTCATGATGTAATAATATGGACAGAAAACTTAAATAAAGAATTGGAATACAAAGAAACTAAATCTTTAAAGTCTGTTTTAAATGTCGATTTACCAAATAATATTAAAATTTCATCTTCGTATGAAGAAGTATTAAATAAAACAAATTTGATTTTTATAGTGACAACTAGTAAATATGTTGCAGATGTATGTGATGGTATGAGTGCATTTTATAAAAAAAGTATACCAATTTGTATTGCTACAAAAGGATTAGAAGAAAGATCTTTAAATTTATTATCAAACATAGTTATAAATAAATTAAATACTAAGAATGTTGCAGTAATATCTGGTCCTACTTTTGCAGTAGATATGGCAAATAATGAACCCGTTGCCCTTGCTCTTGCAGCAACTAATACTAAAACAAAAAATATTGTTTTAAAAACCTTACCAGGAGATACATTAAAATTAAGACCTTCTGATGATTTAATTGGTGTCCAAATATGTGGTTCAGTAAAAAATATTTTTGCTATTGCTTCAGGTATTCTGGAAGGTCTAGGATATAGTGATTCAACAAGAAGTTTTTTAATAAATGAATCCCTTCATGATATTAAACACGTAATAAAATATTTAGGTGGAAATCCTAAAACCATTCTTTCTTTCGCCGGTATTGGGGATTTATTACTTACTTGTTCTAGTAAAAAAAGTCGTAACTTTTCTTTCGGCTATTGCATTGGTAAAACTAAAAATAAAGATAAGATTAATGAATTTTTACAAAATAATACTGTCGAAGGATATTATACTTTAGAAACGGTTTATAATTTATTAAAAAAGAAAAATATTAACATTGAATTAATAAATGTCATATATGATATAGTTTATAATTATCATAATCCCTATGAATTAGCAAAATTTTTAATAACAAAAAAGTAGCATTTTGCTACTCTTTTATTATGTCATTAATCACATAATAAGCCATATAAATACCTGCAACTGCTGGAGGAAAAATACTAGATGAAATAATTACATCGTTATTTAAAGGCTTATTACTTGCATATACTACAGGTATATTTAATTTTATATTTTCTTTTCCAAGTAAATTACGCATTTTTTTAGCTAATGGATCATTATATGTTTTATCTAACATTGTTAATTCAATACTAGTAGGATCTAATCTTTTTCCAGTACCTAGTGCACTAATTATTTTAATATTATTATCTTTAGCATATTTAATCATTGCTACTTTAGCTAATACATCATCTGTTGCATCAATAATATAGTCAAAACCATTTAAATCATTAACATTATTACTTGTAATTTTAGTATTACAAATTTTTATTTTAATATCTGGATTAATTTTTCGCATTCTTTTCTTAGCAACATTTACTTTTTCTTGACCAATATTATCAATATTACTAATTATTTGTCTATTTAGATTAGATAAAGATATATAATCATTATCATAAATTGTAATTTTATTTATTCCACTTCTAATAAGGGCTTCTAGAACAAAACCACCAACACCGCCTACTCCAACTAGTGCTATATTAGCATTTTTTATTTTAATTAAATTATCTTCGCCAATTAAATTAATTAATCTATCAAACATATAACTCTACACCTCTAAACAATTAAAAACCTAGAAGATAAACCTGCGTTGATAAAAAACCCGCTCTCGGCAGGTGGGCATCACATGAACTGCTTTAGGATCCTTATTCACTTAATGGACAAGTATTCTACACCACATTTCAATTAGATTCCCGTATATCATATCTAGTCGGTTTTATAATGACAGGTTACCTTCTAGGTATCTTAATTATATCAAATATTATTATCTTTGACAATATAAATAGAAAAAAAACTAAACTTTTAAA
>CALVKC010000019.1 GCA_944332505.1 uncultured Bacilli bacterium | reverse complement strand
ATAAACAAAAACTATTAATACAATAACTGATATAAGCATATCTACTATTGTAATTTGACCTAATATAAATAGAGTTGGACTTATAAATACCGATAAAAATGGCAAATAAGAAATAATTCTAATAAATATAGAGCCATCAAACATTGCAGCCATTATAGATAAGTAATAACCTGCCATAGAAATAAGCATAATTGGAGTTTGTAATTGATTAAAGTCTTCAATATTAACTGTCATTGAAGCAAGTATACCCGCAACTAAAGAATATGCTACAAAAGAAATAATAATCATTAACAAAGTAATAGGAATAATTATATATAATTTATCTACAACACCAGAAGTTTTTAAAACATCCCATACTGAAGATAAATCTAGTAACTCTGATGCAGCACCAATATTATTACTTATACCAAAAGCAATTAAAACATACAATATTAATAATACACTTTGAATTATAACAAAAACATTACTTGCAAGTATCTTTGATAATAAATGGGTTTTAGGTGAAACATTAGAAATAATTATTTCCATACTTCTAGTAGTTTTTTCTTCACAAATTTCTCCCCCAACCATTTGAACTAAAAATATTATTAACATAAAAAACGGTAAAATTAATGTTGGGAAAACACTACTCATAACTAAATTCATATTTTCGTCAGTAGAATTTTTTTCACTTAAAATAACTCGATCAACTGTAATATTTTTTGATAAGTTAGCTAAAATATTAGCATCAATATTAGTTTCAATCATACCTACAGTTGTTTTTGTAGAATTTAGTACTTGAAAAATAATTTGATAAGTTAAAGAATCAATTGCATTTTCACTAATTACTTCTGCTTTTAAATATTCTACATCATCATAATTAAACACAATTAATAAATCATTATCTTCAATATTTTCTTCTAAAGTTTTTATATCTTCAGTACTTTTTGTTATACTAATTTTTTCATCTTCGTTATAAGTACTCATATTATTAAAAAATATTTCAAAAGATTGATTAGTATTATCTACTACTATAATATTAGTATTTTTATCAAAATCTCCACCAAAAAATTCTATAATAGAAGATATATTAATTAAAACAATAATTACAATAGCTAAAATTATATTAGTGACATAAAACCATTTTGATTTTATTTTTTTATTTAAACTTAATTTAGTTAAATACAAAAACTTTTTATTCATGAATACCACCCACGCTTTCAATAAATATTTCATTTAAACTAGGTTCTACAACATCATATTTAGTAATATCTTTATCTTTTATTTTGGCAAATACTTTTTTAGCAACAGATATATCTGCAATTTTTACAACGTATTCCCCTTTTTCTTTACTAACACTTAATACACCTTCAATATTTTTTATTTCTTCTATATTGATATCACCTTTAATTAAAATATTTTTCTTAGCATAAGATTCTTTTATTTCTTGTAAATTTCCATTTAAAATTGGTTTACCTTTAACTAGAATAATTAATTTTTCACAAAAATCTTCGATATATTCCATTTGATGTGATGAAAATATAATTGAACAACCCTTATTTTTAAGTTCAATCACTGCATCTTTTAATAATTTAACATTAATAGGATCTAATCCAGTGAAAGGTTCATCTAAAATAAGTAATTTAGGATGATGTATAACAGCAGAAATAAACTGTACCTTTTGTTGATTACCTTTAGATAATTCTTTAATCTTACGATTTTTATAACCAGTTATTTCAAATTTTTCTAACCATTCATCTAATAATTTATCTATTTGTTCTTTATTTAATCCTTTTAAAGTACCATAAAATTCTATTTGTTCTTGAACAGTCAGTTTTGTAAGTAAACTTCTTTCTTCAGTAACAAACCCTATTTTATCAGTTTTTGTATAATCTATTTTTTCACCATCCAAAAATACTTCTCCAGCATTTGGTTCAAGCAATCCCATAATAATTCTAAAAGTAGTAGTTTTACCTGCTCCATTTTCTCCGAGCAAACCAAAAATTTCACCATCAGCAACTGTAAAAGACAAATCATCTACTGCTAAATTATTACCATATTTTTTTACAATATTTTTAACCTCTAACATATAAGCCTCCTTGTGCTATAAGCATAACAAAAATATAGTTTTATGGCAATATATTTTCAAAAAAAAAAAGAGGGCTTCCTCTTTCTAATAAAATGCTCCGCCCCAGATTATGGCAAGTAATATAAATAGTATTAAAACTATAAATGCATAGCTAGCAGTAAACCCATTGCCACCACAAGAGTCAAAGTCTTTTTTACAACAACTCATTTTAACCTCCTTATATTTTTAATCTATTTAAATAAATGCTCCTACTATAATTATTAATAAAATGAATAATACTAAAATTATAGCAGCTCCAAGGCCATTTCCGCAATTGTTCATAAACGATCCTCCTTTTATTTGTCTTTTCACTAGTATTGTATGGCTACCAATAAAAAATGTGAGTGCTTTTTTATGGGTATTAACTTGTATTTAAAGTATTTTCTTGCTATAATAATTTAGGTAAGGAGAGATTTATGAAAAAGAAAATAATTGGATTATGTGCAATATTACTTGCAGTAAGTGGTTGTGGTAAAATACCAACACTAGAAAATGGTGATGAAGCGGTTGTTACTTTTAATGATGACCATAAAATCAGTGTCAATGAACTTTATGATTTATTAAAAGAAACCTATGGATTAGACACTTTAATGACTTTAGCTGAAACCTATGTTTTAGAAACTGAATTTTCAGACTATAAAGATACAGCTAGAGAAACAGCTGATTCATATGTAGATTCTTATATCGAAAGTGCCGGAGGAGAAGATGAGTTCTTAAGTTATTTAAGACAAAAAGGTTATCAATCAATCGATGCTTATCGTGATTTAATGTATTTATCAGTTTTACAAAGCCATGCAATTGAAGAATATGCAAAATTACAAATAACTGATGAAGAAATTGAAGAATATTATAACAACACAGCTATCGGAGATATGGAAATTAGTCATATTCTAATTACACCAGACGTTGATGATGATGCAACTGATGATGAAACAAAAGAAGCTGAAGAAGCAGCTAAAAAAACAATTGAAGAAATAATTGCAAAACTTAATGAAGCAAAGAAAAACGGTGATGACATCGAAGAAACTTTTGCAGAACTTGCTAAAGAATATTCTGAAGATGAATCAACCAAAGATGATGGTGGTACTATTGGTAAAATTAATTATGGATCATTTGATGATAAATATGATGAACTTATTAGTGTTGCTGTAGATTTAAAAGTTGGTAGTTATTCAACAAAAGTTATTACAACTGAAGCTGGATATCATGTTATTTTAAAAACTGCTCAAGATGATAAAAAGTCATTAGAAGATTTAAAAGATGATATAGTTAGTATTTTAGGTGAAGAATATACCGAAGAAAATTATACAAGTATAGCATTTAATGCTTTACAACATTACTGTAAAGAATATGGTATGGACATAGTTGATGATGAACTTGCTAAACAATATTCAAATTATGTTCAAAGTGCTAAAGCTTCTATTCAACAAGCAGAAATCGATAATGAATAAAAAAATCCTTTAAAGGATTTTTTTTTACAATTATTATTTACAACTAGTTGGTTCATTAGGATTAAATATACACTCGGTACATTTTTTAAAACTTTCATTTTCTTTAAACGATTCATAATTATATACCAAATCTAATAATAAATTTAATATAGTTGGAAGTAAGAATACAATTACAGCAGCAATAAATCTTCTAACCAAAGTTCCACCTGCTTCTTTAATTGCCTTATCATCACTAGAAAGTACTGCTTTTCCAAAGTCTATTGAACCAAATATTATTAATAATAAAGGGATTACTAATTTAGCAACATATATAACATAACCTAAAACTCGCAATACTTTTAAAACTTCAGATCTTTCACAAAAATTAAATTCTTGAATCTCATTTGCTGCAACTAATAGATTATCACTAACATTTGCTAAAACATTAGGAATAAAACAAAACAATGCCAATATTGCAACAACAAATATATATTTCTTTTTCACAATAATTTACTCCTTTACCTTTTCAACTAAATTATACCAAAAATTATTAATTTAGTAAATCATCAATATTATCTATATCAAATCCTTTTTGATATAAATAATATTTTAATTTGTTATTTAATTCATCTTCACTATATTTATCAATATATTTCTTTTTAAATTTATTAATTTCTTTATTTATAATATCAGTATTATTTAAAAATTCATAATTATCTAAAATATCTTGATATAAATCCTTACTATATCCTAAATTTAATAAATCTTTTTCAATTTTTATTTTTAAAAACTTAGTAGACAAATTATGATTACTTTTTTCTTTCTTTGCAATTATTTTAGTAATTTTTTCTTGCCAATTTACATCATCAAATAAATATAAATATTTATCTAAATTTTTAAAACCTTTATTTCCTAAATCATATAATATCTTTTTTGGACCATAAAAAGTTAAATTAATTTGATCATTAATAAAACTTTTAATATATATTTCATCATTTAAATATTTTTGCTTTTCTAACATTTTTATAACATCATCAACTATATTTTTATCATAATCTTTTAATTTCTTTTTTATTTCATTTTTAGTTCTTAACTTTACATTAATATAATTTAATGCTTTATAATAAGCATCTATTTTATTATTATAATTAATTATATCTTTTAGTTGTGAATCATCTATATTTTTATTTACTAACAAATTATAATTAATTATTGTATCATCATAAAAATTTAGTGAAGTATTATCACTAAATTTAACTTGATAAACATTTTTATTTTTCTTTATTAATTTTACTATTTCCATCTAATTATTTTCTTCCGTTATGTAATTCTTACATGCTTCATCTAAATCTTTAGCAAGTTTTTCAATTACTTTATAATCTGTAGTTCTGCAACCAGAAGCAAATTTATGCCCTCCCCCATTATATTTACTTGCAACTTCATTAATTACAGGCCCACAACTTCTAATATTTGCTTTATAAATATTATTTCTTTCATCATATACTACAAATAACCAACAAATAAGTTCTTTTATAAAATAAAAATCATTAACCTGATTAGAAACAATAGTTGGTTCTACTCCATATTTTTTCAAAACATCAGCATCAACAAAAATAAACCCAAATTTGTTTTCACTAACTTTTAAATTATTTATAATATATGCTCTAAATTTTTCTTCAACTAAACTTCTTTCATACAAATTATCATATAATGGAACAAAGTTTATTTTACTAACATTTAATAAATCATATACAGTTTTAAAAGTATTTATAGTTGTATTTTGTAATAAAAATCTATCACTATCAAAAACCATTCCTATATATAAATTTTCAGCAATTTTTTGATCCATCACTAATTTAGAATTCATAAGTAATTCAGCAATCATTTCACAAGTACTTGACTTTGTATCATCCGTCCAATCAACATCACCAATTATATCTTCGGCAGGATGATGATCTATTTTTAAAATAGCCTTATATTCTAAATCTTCTACTCCATCCAATCTTGCAAAATTTGGCACATCCAAAACAATTAATAAAGCATTTTGTAAACTACTAAGTTCAACTTTATCTAAATTACCTAAATACTTAAATTTGTGAACACCGGCCCCAACTGCATAAACTTCTTTATTAGGAAAAGTTAATTTAATTGAATCTCTTAAAGCTATTTGACTAGCTATAGCATCGGGATCAGGTCCAATATGCCTTACTAATACAATTTCATCATAATCTTTAATTATTTTAACAATTCTTTTGTATAATTCTTTAATTATACTCACCACTTTCTAATTTTTATTTAATATAAAATTCATTGTATCAAGTGCTATCATTAATTCTTCATCTGTTGGAATAACAAATACTGGAATTTTAGAATCATCAGTACTAATTTTTCTAAATTCCCCACGAAAATCATTTTTATCTACATCTAATTTAACACCTAAAGAAGCAATCTTATTCATTACTTTTTCACGCATCATAGGACTATTTTCACCTAAACCAGCAGTAAAGACAATAACATCTGCTCCATTAAGTAAATTATTATACATAGCAATATAATTTGCTATTTTTTGTGAATAAATATCTTGAGCAAGAATAGCTCTTTTATTTCCTTGTAATACAGCTGCTTCAATATCTCTTGAATCACTACTAATACCACTAACTCCTAAAAAACCACTTCTTTTATTTAAATCATCAGTTAATTCCGTTAGGGATTCACCTGTTTTTTTAGACATATATTCTAAAATACTAGCATCGATATCACCAGAACGTGTACCCATCATAATTCCAGCAAGAGGAGTAAATCCCATAGAAGTATCAACAACTTTTCCACTATCTATTGCAGTAATACTTCCACCATTACCTATATGACATGATATAACTTTTAAATTATCATTATTAAGATGTTTTCTAATAGTCATATCAATAAATCTATGACTTGTACCATGAAATCCATATTTTCTAACTTGATATTTTTCATACCATTCATATGGCACAGGATAAATATATTCTTTTTCTTTCATTGTTGTATGAAAAGCTGTATCAAAAACACCTACTTGAATAGTATTTGGTAGCTTTTCCATAAAAGCCCTAACACCCATAATATTCGCAGGATTATGTAAAGGAGCAAGTTCATTATATTTAGCAACATGTTCTAAAATTTCTTCATTTAAAACAACTGATGCCGTAAATTCTTGACCACCATGAACTAAACGATGACCAACTCCTTCAATTTCATCTAATGATTTAATAATATTTAAATCAATTAATTCCGCAATTAATTTTTCAACTGCTACAGAATGATTTTCCAAAAGACATTCCTTTTTTATTTTTTCTCCTTGATATTTAATAGTATAACTACTATCATTTAAGCCTATTTTTTCAAATAAGCCACTTGCTATAACTTCTTCTTCTGGCATATTCAATAAAGTAAATTTTAATGAAGATGAACCAGCATTTACAGATAATATTTTCATATAATTTCACCTCAACTTCTATTATACAAAAAAAAAGATAACTTTGCTATCTTTTTCCCAAATATTCCTTATTTTTTACATCATTTTGATTAGTATGAGATGCTTTATACTCATAATCAACTACTCTTTTAGCATTACTATCTAAATTATAACCATAAGGATTATTATATTCCATTATCATTTTTTCTAAATGATTATTACTAGTTATATCATATCCCTTATAATAATAATTATATCCATTAAACATTTTATCACCATTTATATTATGGCTAAATATTTAATTTTTATAAAATATCTTGATATTTTTCTTCTTTACCAATTTTAATAATATCTACATTTTTTATTGCTTCATTAATTAAATCTTCATAAGGAATTAACTTTTCATATAACACACATTTTTCTAACTCAGGATTTATTACTGGATGTTCTGGAACAAAAACAGTACAACAATCTTCATAAGGTAATGTACTAATATCAAAAGTTCCTATTTTTTTGGCAATATCTATTATTTCTAATTTGTCAAAACAAGCAACAGGGCGAATAACAGGTATATCAACAACTTTATTAATTACAGACATACTTGTTAATGTTTGACTAGCAACTTGACCTATTGACTCACCATTTATTAATATTTTAAAATTACCTTTATTAGCAATCTTTAAAGAAATACGATACATCATTCTTCGCATTATTGTTATTAAATATTCATAAGGAATATTTTTTAAAATTGCTTCTTGAATTTTAGTGAAGTTAATAACATATAAATTCATATTTGGACTATAACTTGCTAAAACATTAGCTAATTTTTTCACCTTTTCTTTAGCAAAGTCACTAGTATGTGGTGGGGATTCAAAATATATTGCAGAAATTTTTACTCCCCTTTTAATAGCAAGATAACCCGCGACTGGAGAATCTATTCCTCCACTTAACATAAGTAAGCCTTTTCCTAAAGTACCAACAGGATATCCTCCTAAACCCAAAATACCATTTAAATAATATAAAACAGCATCATTTCTAATTTCAATATAAATTTTTTCTTCTGGATTATTAACATCTACTTTAATATTTTCTCTATTTTTTAATATATATCCTCCAACTTTAGCACTTATCTCCATACTATTTAAAGGATATTTTTTATTACTTCTTTTACAAATTACTTTAAAAGTATTAAAATTTTCTTCTTTTATTAGTTCTAAAGCATTATCACAAATTTTATCAAAATCCATTTCATTATCTATAAAACCAACTATTATTTCATGAATACCGAAAGTTTTTTTTAAAACACTTATTGTTTTATCAATATATTCATCATCAACATCAACAAACATTCTACCTCGATCATAATTAATAAAATGTTTCCAATTTAATAAACTATCAATATTTTCTTTTAATATTTTTAAAAAATAATTAATGTTATCTTTTTTAGTAGAAAGTTCACCATATTTTATAATTATTGTTTTTTTCATATACCCTCTTTTTTACTTTTTAAACTATCATAAACTTCCGCGAAGATTTTTATAAATTTATTTACTTCTTCAGTTGTAGTTACATATGATAAACTTATTCTTAAAGTATGTTTAGCTCTTTTTAAATCATTATAAATAGCCATAACACTATGAGATACTTCACCACTAGCACAAGCAGTATTAGTACTTAAATATACTTCATATTTATCTAAAGCATGAAGCATTACTTCTGGCATAACGTCCATGATACTAATATTTAAAATTTGTGGTATAGAATATTTAGTTTTATTAATCACTATATTTGGATACTTTTCTAATGCTGAAACTATTTTTTCATTTAATAAATTAACAAATCTTTCTCTTTTTTCTAAATCCGTTTGGGAAATTCTAATAGCTTTAGATAACGCTGCAATTAAAGGAAGTGGTGGTGTACCTGGATTAAGGCTATTACTTTTACCACTACCATATTTAATTGGGGTAATCCTAACCATGCTACTTTTATACAAAAAACCAATTCCCTTAGGCCCAAAAATTTTATGTGCTGACAAGCTTGCTAAGTCAACATCATGTAAATTAACTGGAACTTTACCTACTGCCTGCGTAATGTCAGAATGAAAAATAGTTGCTACATTTTCTTTTTTTATAATTTGTCTAATTATTTTAAGAGGTTGTCTTAAACCCATTTCTGAATTTACAGCACAAATACTAACTAAAATTGTATCCTCTCTTATTTTCTTTTTTAAATCATCAAAATCAATTAATCCTTCAGCATCATTGTTTACATAACTAATTTCAAAGCCAATACCTTTTAAATAATCACAAATAGCATAAATAGATGGGTGTTCTAACTTTGATACTATTATATGTTTCCCTTTTTTATGATGAGCCATCGCAACACCAATCAATGCCATATTATTTGCCTCAGTTGCCCCAGAAGTATAAACTATTTCATTAGTATTTATATTAAAAATATCGGCGATCTGTTTAGTTGCACTTTCAAGTAAATTATTTGATTTTAACCCAAGAGCATGTAAAGAATTAGCATTACCTACAAATTCCTTTGTAACTTTTGAAATAGTATCAAATACTTCATAAGATACTGGAGTTGTTGCACTATAATCTAAATATATCATTATCTATCTACCTCAGCAGCTGCAGCATTAACATAATCATCACATGTACTACTATTTGCATCTAGTAAACACGCTTCACATGCAGTTATATTATTTAATGCATTCCCTGTAAAATCTTTAAGCAAACTAAATACTACATCAACTAAAAGTGGTACAAAAAATATAACCACTCCAATTAAAAATCTTTTAGCTAAAGCTACTGCTGCCTTAGCAGTTGCCTTTTCATCAGAAGATACAGTGGCTTTTGCAAAATCAATTATACCTAAAATAATAATTATTAACGGAATTACAATTTTTATAGCAACAATCCCATAACCAACAAATTGCCATATTGGAGCTGTTCTTTCACAAAACTTTAAAGTATCAGTTGCTGTTGCATTCGACGTATAAGTATTACCTAACCAATTTTTATTAGGATCACAATACTTTTTTATACAAGCTGCTGCTTTTTCTTCATCTTCAAAAGTATCACAAGTAACACAAGTGTTATAATCGTAATCAGCTGCTAAAACAACTTTTGGAGTAAAAATACAAACTAAAAGTAAACAACAACTTATAAATTTTAAATACTTTTTCATAATCTCTCCTTACTTATACTCTTCAAGTAATCTTTTATATATCCCCGGTTCAACAATGTTTATAGCATTAATAGCATTTTCTAAACTATTTTTAAAATTCCCTTTTAAAAAATTATTTTCAGCCTTTATCAAATTAAAATCCACTTCTTTATTAGTAACACGATATCTATTACCATAAACAATAGCTACTTCAGCCATCTTAGCAGTTTTAACAGTTTCATTTATAGTATTATAAACTTTTAAAACTAAATCTCTAGCAGTATCTACTCTAACATTTAAAACTTTAATAGAAATAGGTCTTTTATCTAAAGCCTTAACTAATTCATTAATCGCCGCCATGGCTTCTGCCAATTCCACATAATAATTTTTAGGAACACTTGGTAATTTAAATGATCTAACCTTTTCTTTAGCTTGATTTAAAATATTTTTAATTTCATCTAATTGTTCTCTAGCTCTAAGCTCATCTTCTTTTAAACTACCTAAACTCTTTAATGCCATATTTAATTTTTCTTCTGTTTTAATTAATTTAGCATTAATAATTTCCATTTCTTTTGCTAATCTACTATATGCCATTATTTTACTTCGAGAAACATCTACTATTTTATCATAATTTGCTCGAATATTCATTATTTCATCTTTAATTTCAACAATTACTGCAACTTCATCATCACTTAAATCATAACTATATTTTATATCATCTATTTTTTTATATAATTCATTATTAATTTTTTCTAATTTAGTAGCTTTAATTAATATACTTCTACTAAAATCTTCATAAATTCTTTTACTTACTTTTTCCTTGTCAAAATCATTATATAAAGAATCAAAGTAATCATGCATAGTCTTAAGTTCAAATAAAGAATCTTCAATATTTAATACATTTAATCTTTGAAATATATCTTGAATTTTTTTATTAGCCTCATCAATATTATAATCGATATTTAAATATTCTAAATTATAACCTTCTTTAGTCATTTTATCAGCAATATTTTTTATATCATCTATTTTTTTAGGTATTAAATTCTTTCCTAAATTAACTATTGGTCTTGTTTCATCAATCACCACTTTTAAATTATCAATTATATCCGCAATTGCTTTAACAATTCTTCCCACTTCAGTATAAGCATTTTTTTCCATAGTAACTTCAAATGCTTGAAATAATTTATCAACATTTTCAAATTGCAATTCTAAAGGCACTTTTATAATACTATATTCTTCTTCATAATCTTTATATGTACTATAAATATCCCTATATGTTGCCTTTAATTTAGTAATAACTTCCCTATTTCTCTCTTCACTTAAAGTTACATCTTTTATTTCATCTAATAAAAACTCTGCTTTAGTTTTTAAATTATTAAGTTCAAAATCAACTTTAAGCATTATATTTTTTAATTCTTTATAATCTTTATCTTCATATAATTCTTCTATTTCATTTATTTCATCAGTAATTTTAGGCAATTCTACATCTTTTATTTCATTAAATCTTTTATGCCAATCATCTAATTTAACTTTCATTTCATCATTATTAACTAATGCTTCAACTTTATTCAATTCCGAAAGCATACTTGCAGAAATAATTAAATTCTTTTCTTTTTCTAATTCATCTATTTCTTTTTTTAATTTATTTTTATCTCTTTTACTTATCAATGCTAAAACAATTATTACAATAATAATAGTAAGTATATAATAAGCAACTGCAATTAGTAAAAAAGTTGTCCTTCCCATATCTATTCACCTTACTATAATTAGTTTATCACATATTTTTTATTTTTTAAAGGTTTTAATATTTTAAGTTAATATATTTTTATATTGGACATATAATTAATTAGATTAAATGGAGGGTATTATGGTAAATAAACAAAATTTATGGTTTGTAACATTATTTTCATTAATTTTAGTATTAGGAATTTATTATGTAAGTATGTCAGATGAATCATTAACAGCTTTAAATGCCGAAAATGATGTATCAGAAGTTATCAAAGTTGAAGAATCAGATGTTATTGTTGCACTACAAGTTGCTGATGATGAATCAGTATTAGAACAAATGAATGAATATCAAAACATTTTATTAGATGAAGCTGCTACATTAGAAGAAAAAAATGATGCTTATGAAGGATTACAAGCATTAAACAGCAAACAAAGTGAATGTCAAAAAATAGAAAAATTAATTACTGATGAATTCAAATATGATAATTTTGTTAAAATTGATGGTGATACCATTAATATTATAATTGCTAGTAGTGATCATAATAAAGAAATTGCCAATAAGATTATTAGAGCAGTACAAGAATTATATGATACTCAAAAATATATTACAGTTAAATTTGAATAATTAGACTGTTATTGGTACCAATTATAAAATACTTCATAAAATACTATGAAGTATTTTGTTTTAGGAAGGGATAATATGAATAAAAAAATATTAACTGAAAGAGAACAAGAAGTTTTTGAATTACTTGTAATTAATAAAACAACTAGTGAAATAGCTCATAGTTTAGGAATTAGTGAAAAAACAGTTCGCAACCACATATCTAATGCTATTCAAAAATTAGGTGTTAAGGGTCGGGCCCAAGCAGTAGTAGAACTTATTAAACTAGGTGAAATTACAATTTAATAAAGACTTCGGTCTTTTTCTTCATTTTAATAATATAATTAAACAGGTGTTTAATTATGTTAAAAAGATCATTATTTAGAAGAATTATGCTTGCAACATTAGCTTTATTTTTACTTTTAATTATTTATTTTTTCCCAACTTCTCCCCAAATATCTGAATCACTTTCATATATTGAGAAAGAAGAAATGCCCATATTTTTAGTGGATAGTATGGAATATATTGCTAGAACAACTATTGTTAAAGAAAGTGATAATACAATTGATTTAATAAAAGAAATCATTGATAGCTTAACAATAGATAGTAAAAAATCAAATTACATTCGTGAAGGTTTTAAAGCCATTATTCCTAAAGATTCAAAGATTTTAAATATTTCTTTAGAAAACAATATTTTAACACTTGATTTTAGTAAAGAATTATTAAATGTCGATGAAGAAAATTCTGAAAAAATGTTAGAAGCAATTATTTATTCTCTAACCGAATTAGATGAGGTAAAAAAAATAAAAATATTAGTTGAAGGTAATACTCTAACTAATTTACCAAATTCCAATAAAAAATTACCAGAATACTTGGATAAAAATTATGGTATTAACAAAATATATAATTTAGATTCTATAAAAGATACAAGTAAAACAACAATATATTATATAAGCAAATATAGTGATTATTATTATTATGTACCAGTAACTAAAATAAGTAATGAAAATACTGAAAAAGCCGAAATTATTATTAATGAATTAAAAACCACCCCAATATATCATACTAATTTAATAAGTTATCTTGCAGCTTCAACTAATTTAACTAATTATGAAATATTAGAAAATAGTATTACCCTATCCTTTGATAACCATTTGCTTGCTAATTTAGATGATGAAGACATTTTAGAAGAAGTAAAGTATGCAATATCCTTATCAATTCGTGATTCTTATGGCATAAATGAAGTAATATTTAACTTTCCCAGTTAAAAAGACTTGAAAAAAGCAACAAATTATACTATAATTTAGTTGTTGATGTCCTCGTAGCTCAGCTGGATAGAGCATACGCCTTCTAAGCGTACGGTCAAGCGTTCGAATCGCTTCGAGGACACCAAATTATTATAAATATTAAACACCTATAATATTAAGGTGCTTTTTTAATAATTTTAATTATTTTAGTTGTAAAAATTAATCAATAATGATAAGATTAATATAGAAAGGAGTACAGATATATGAATTATTACGACTATAACTACAATTACGGCCAAAGTGTAAATAATCTTGAGAACATTGCAATTTGGACAATAGTTTCTTTAATATTAGCAATTATTGGAGGTGTATTAGTTTATTTTCTATTTGTTAAAGGAAAAAATTTAAAATTATCTCCAACATTAAAAAAGATAAGAGATTTATTAGATTTTAAAGTAATGCTAATTGAACCAATTTTAAAAATAGTTTATTTAATTAGTACAATATTTGTAATTTTAGTTTCATTTAGTGCAATATCTCAAAATTTCTTATTATTCTTATTAATTTTAATATTAGGACCAGTATTTATAAGATTAATTTATGAAGCATCACTTATGCTTGTAATGATTTGGAAAAACACTAAGCAAATAAGTGAAAATACTACACCAAAAGCAAAAGAAGATAAAAAAGAAGTCGAAAAAAAAGAAACTGAAAAAAAGTCAACTAAAAAAGATGAAAATTAAAAAGATCCTTATAAACTAAGGATTTTTTTTATGCTCTACTTGCGTATTTACCATCTTTAGTAGAAACTAATATTTTTTCGCCTTGATTTATAAACAAAGGCACTTTGACAACATAACCAGTTTCTATTTTAGCATCTTTTGTAGCATTAGTAGCAGTATTTCCTTTTACTGCAGGTTCTGTTTCTACTACTTCAAATTCAATTTTTTCTGGTAAAGTAATACCTATAATTTCTCCTTCATAAGAATCAATATCTATTTCCAAGCCTTCTTTAATAAAATTAACACTATCTTTTAAAACTGAAGCAGGTATTTCAATTTGTTCATATGTAGTATTATTCATAAATACATAATTTTCTCCCATACTATATAAGTATTGAGCATGAACTTTTTCAATATGTGCTTTAGTTATTTTAATATTAGTATTAAAAGTATCTTCCGTAACAGCTCCTGTTTTTAAATTTTTTCTTTTAATTCTTACAAATGCTGGACCTTTTCCAGGTTTTACATGTTGAAATTCAACTATTGTATATAAATTACCATCCATAATAATGGTCATACCATTTTTTATATCATTAATATTTATATCCATAACTCACACTCTTTTCTCTTATTTCTTTTCTTTAGCCATAACAGTCTTACGACATTTTGGACAATATCTGTTAATTTCTAAACGATCCGGAGTATTTTTTTTATTTTTACTAACAGGGCGTAATTCATATCCACAAACAGAACATCTCATAGTAACTTCACTACGATTTTCTTTTTTTGCCATAATTTCCCTCCTTACTGACAAGTTCTATATAATTATATCAAAATTATAAGAATTTTCAACTAATTTATCATTTTTTCTTCAAAAAAGAAGCTTATTAAGCTTCATTTATTTTAAGTGTATTAATTAATTCATTATAATAATTACTACATTTACCATTATCTTTAGTTATATAATAATTTAAAGTAAATAATTTATCTTTATAAATTAAAGCATAAATATATGAAGTTTGATTATCAATATAATACCATTTATGATTTTGTATTTCGATATCATTAATAATATTTGCTTTATAAACATTACTTAAATAGTAACTTTCACTTTCATATTTATTATCCATAATTTGAACAATAAAATTGCATTCATTAAAATCATCTTTATATTCATATGATGCATAACTATCACTTACATAATTATTTTTATATCCATCTGGAACACTATATTCTAAATTTATTACTTCTTCATCATTCGAACTATTATTCATTTCATTTATATATTCTTTAGCAGTATCGTAACTAACATATCCATACAATACTAAATATATAATTAAGGCAATTACTAAACCTAATTTATTTACTCCACCTTTTTTCTTACATACTTCACGTATATCTAAATTTTGTTCTTGAGCCTTTTTTAATTCTTTATTCATTTTATAAAAATATAAATCTTTAAATTTAAAAGCAACTATAAAAGATAACACAATTGATAATATACTACTTAAAATAGATAGATTTAAAACATATTCAAATACAATTATAATTATAGCATTAATAATAAGATATAATATAGTATACAAATATAACTTTCGATAAATAAAATATAATATAGAAAATAAAAACGTCGGCCATGAAAAAGTATTATTAATTATTTTTTCATAATTAGGTCCTATATATTCTTTAATATATTCAATATTATTATCCATAACATCACCACTATTATGGTAACATATTTAATAATTATCTGCAAGAAATGATGTAATATCTTTAGTAATTTTACTAGCACCATAATACATAATACTACTAGATCCATTATTATGTGATATATTCGGAGTAATTACAACTACACTATATTTTGGATCTTCCTCCGGAAAATAACCAGCAAAGGTAGAAGTAATTGTAGCAACATCTACTACTCCGTCATTATTAGAATCATAAAAAGATTCACTAGTTCCAGTTTTACCTACAGCAAGTATATCATCACGTACATATATTTTACCAGTACCCTTACTTAATACCAATTTTAAGCCTTCTCTAATTCTATCTAAATATTCCTCATCTAAATCGACATCATTTAATACATTTATTTCATTTTCTAAAATAACTTCATCACCATTTTTAATTTCTTTCATAATTGATAACTCTAACCTTGAACCGCTTGCCATACTATTAATATACTGTAAAACTTCTATTGGAGTATATGTATCATATTGTCCAATTGCTAAATTTAAAAGTAAATCATCTGCAACTTTAGAACCTATAATTCCCGTTGTTTCACCTGGCAAATCAATACCTGTTTTAACTCCCAAACCAAAACTTGCTAACATATCACGATATATTTTAAAATGTTCATTTGTAGCATTTAATTTCATATTTGGTTTATAGGTATT
>CALVKC010000018.1 GCA_944332505.1 uncultured Bacilli bacterium | reverse complement strand
TAATTAAGAATATTCTTTTTTAAAGTTTCTTCGTCTTTAATATATTTATTCTTTTCTTTTGCAGACATTGTTTCTTGATTCTCTAAAGAAAGAATATCAAGTCTTAACTCTTCAAGTTCTAACAATACTCTAATTTTACCTTGCTCATCATCTTTTTGTTGTGCTACAGCTTTATTATACTGTTGCAACATAGATTGCCAAGCTTCATATGCTTCTTGCGCTGCATCTATATTATCAGCAGTGGTTTCATTTGTAATTGTTTCAATAGAAAAAGATTCATCAGAAACGATCTTATTTTTATAAGAGCTACTTATTTTGCTAGAAGCTTTATTCCATTCTTTCTCGTAAGCAGAAGCAGCATTCTTAGTAGTCTTAACAAGTCTTTCATCAGCGTTAATTAAATCATCATAAACTTTTAAGCGTTCTTTAAATCCAGTTGTATTACTTAGTTTTTCATTAAGATTATCTATTTCACGATTTACATTTTCTACTGAATTTGCAATCCAATCAAATTCTTTACTAAATTCATTCTTTGTTTTACTTTTAGTATTAGTAGAAGGAGAATCGTAAAATCCTTTAAATTTTATTCCATTTGCAGTTTCATTTAGTAGATTAAATTGAGCTTCTGTAGAAGCAGCAAGTTGATTTAAATATTCTCGTCTTTTTGCAACACTATCTTCACCATTTATTTTTGCTTCTGTATCAAGAATAGCATTTGCTTTAGCTATTTCAGATTTAACAAAATCCCAGTTGGCATTTGTAGAATCAATTATCTGTTGTTCAAGAAGAGCTACAGCTTGTTCTTCTGACTGCAAATTGCTTATTGTATTTAAGGCATCATTAGCAACACTAACATACATTTCATTAAGCTGTGCTTGTGTTAATGCATCATATGCTTCTCTATTCAAAGTAAGTTTCCCATTTTCATCATATAAGTATTGCAAATATTTATCATCTAGCTGTAATAAACTTTGAACTGTTTCTAATGATAAAAATTGATTTTCTTTATACTCTTCAATAGCTCCTGAGACTGTTTGATATGCATTACGAATAGAATCTAATTGTTCATGAATTGGTTCGGCATCAATAATTTCATACTCAGTTGATATTTTAACAGCTTCATTATACATTTTAATAGCTTCAGATGCAGATTTAGCATCTTTAGTTACTTCTATAAAGAATTCAATTTCATCAGAAGTATCAATACTTTCTGTTTCCATAAATCCAGTTAAAACATCTTGATCAATTTTTCTATCACTAGTGATATTAGATACAACATTGTTTAAACGTTCTTGTAATTCTTTTTCATCTTCGACAACAAAATCAAGATTAATTTTTATATCTTGTCTATCAAAATAAGATTGAATTTCATCTACCATGTCAATATAATCTACATCCGACATATTAACTGGTTTACTAAATACTTTGCTTAATTTTTCTTGTATTTCTTCAGACAATTGATCTATAGGATATAAATAAATTGATTTTAGATAATCATAAACTACATTTCCATCTGTAGAATCAACAGTTTCAGGCAATGTAGATATATCAAAACTTTGAAATAATTTAGATATTCCTGCTTGTAATTCCGAACTTAACTTATTAAAGAGTGGTTCAGTTGCTAAAGAAGATGATATTGCACTATTAAGCTCTGAAAGCTTTACATTCAAACTATCTTTATAATTTTGAATATTGTTTGTTGATTGAGTATATAATTTATTATATCTATTTACAATATCTTGATCACTTTCTAAGTTTTCAACATTGTAAATCATGCCCATAACGCCATCTTCATTCTTACCAATAGATACACCATAATCAAAGCCTAAATAATCTAATGCGTCTTGATATTTTTTTTGAGATTCAGAATCATTGGCATAAAAGTTAGATGAATTCAATAATACATCTCTAGCTTCATTTAATTTTTCTTGTATTTTAGTCTGTTCTTCAATTTTACTATTTGCTTTTTCTAAATTATTATAATAATCTTCATAAATCTTAGGCAAATTGTCAGCTATTTCTTGATTAGCTAATCTCTGTTGCGTTTCAATTAAAGTATTTAATGAACCAACAATAGAATTCACATTCCCATCTAAATCAAGAATAGCATTTCCACTTTCATCAACTCTTGTTGAAAGTGTTGGAAAAGTATCACTCAAAGAATTACTTAATTCTAAAAATCTTTCATAATCTTCAGTGGATAATGATAAGTTTTTATTTGTAAGTAAATCAACTCCTTGAGCCAATTCTGCATATTCTTTACCGTAATCACTAACAGCTTTTTTCTGATTAGAAAATGATGTACTTATTTCTTCAATCTTATTTTTTGCTTTTTCAGCAGCTTCAGCCAATCTTTCTTCTTTATGAATTAAATCATCTAGCCAATTAAGAAAACCAGTTGCCATCATAGATACAAATATACTTATTCCAGCCGTTAATGCTACATTTGCTACTTTTGCTGAAACAGCTAATGCTTTATATCCTATACTTTGTAGTTTTGTTAATGCAATATTTGTTGTTTTTGCTGAGTTGGAAGCTTTCGTTGCCATAGCTTGAGCAATATCCGCATCCGTGTAATTCTGTGACTCTAATGTTGATTTAATTAATGATTCAGATATATCATCTAATCGCATTTGAGTAACAGTTTGTTTTATATTTAAATTTTTATAGGCTTTAACTAAATCATTTATATTTGAAACATTCTCTGTAATTTCATTTTTATTTTTATTAAATAGATCTAATATCAAACTTAATTTTTTATTTTATTATTTATATATAATAATACTAAACATAATGATACTTAGGGAATATCATTACATTTAAATTAAAGCTTATAAAAATTTAAATATAGCTATAAAAATAAAGCTATATTTAAATTTTGAATATTTTATTGATTTAATTTATAATTTTATGTAGTTTATTAAAATTATATTTAAGTTATTTATTTTGAAATTTATCAATTTTTGGTTTTAAATCTTTTAAAATTTTTTGAATATCATTAGTTTCATAATCTATTTTATAAAACCATAAATAACCACTTTTAAACCCATGACTAGGACGTTTACACCATGCTAAAATAGTATATTTTTTAAACCCTGTTGATTTTTCAGCATATATACTATTACTATACTCATTTAATATCTTTCCATTAAAATCACATTGACAAATTGTTTTTTGATAAATATTTCCCTTTTCTTTAAGATTACTATAAATATATTCTTTAAAATTTTCTGCATTATAATCTTTTTCATAGCACCAAAAATAATCTTTATGAATTAACCTTTTTCTTTTGCAACAATCTGTAACTGATCCTTTGTCATATTCTGGCTCTTTAACATGGTAAATATTTGGATACCTATTAATAATTTCAAAATTTCTGTTTATTTGAAGTATAGAATATTTTTCAGAATAATATGGAATAGCAGGAGTATACTTTTCCATTTTATCTGTTTTTATATAGCTCCATATGTAGCCACCCGCCATTTTAGGTTTATCAAAAGTTCCTCTACAACTTTGATAAATTGTTGATACTGATATATTTAATGTTTTTGAAGCTATTTGGGCATTCTCCCATACTTTAATAAAATTTCCATTAAGATCATATTGATATATTAGTTTAGATCTGGAATTGTTTTTTCCAGTCACTCCATATTTTCCATTTCCACCACCATCTACATTATAACCATATTTTTCATTTTGAGTTTTATATTTTTTAATTAATTCACGCTCTATTATATTAGCTATTTCTAAACTAATATTTTCAATTAAAACAACATGTTCAAAATTATCCCATCCATATTTTTGTATAGCATTCCAAAAATGGGGACATCTATCATATTTTTTACCATGCCAAGCCCAACGTTTTTGTACGTCCTTAGATATTCCTATATACAATTTACCGTTACTAGTATTCCTATGATAATAAACACAATAATTATTTAAATCTTTCGTATATCATCACCTTTTATATCTCATTTATATATCCTTTATTTAATTTTTCTTTACGTTCATATTCATAATAATCATCATCTACAACTTTCCAACAATAAATTTCTGGTTCAACGGTATTTGCAACGAAACCATTTCCTCCAGAATTTAAGTAATCATCAATAAGATTTTCTAATGCCTCAAGCTCCATTTTAGTAATTACTTGACTACGATGATGTTCTGCATATATTTCTCTAATTTGAGATTTTAATCTTGCAACATTACTAGCATCAATTTTTGCTTGCATTTCAATAATCATATTAGCAACAACACTAACTTTATCAGATATTTCTTTTATTTGATTTCTCAAATCTGCATCTGCTTCTTTATAATGTTCTACATTTCTAAGTTGGTTCTCTTTTAAAATGTCAATTTCATCAGTTTTTTGAAGTTTTTCCTTCATATCATTAAGTCCTTCAAAAATAGGTCTAACATATCTTTTTAATAAAAAATTTACACCAATTAAAATGATAACTGCCAGCACTATCCAAAAAAACCATTTAGGGGCAACTATGCCTAATTTTTCTAATGTCTGTAAAAATAAATTGTACATTGGATTTTTCTCCTTCTTCAGCCTATCTTTTTAACATTAAATAAACTAGGTTATGTAAAGCTATTGTAACTTCACATAACTGCTAGAAACATATCCTTTAATTCCTTTTGATGTTTCAACATAATACCATTTTCCTGATTCTTTTAGGATATTAAGTTTATCATTAACATCAAGTACAGTAACAACTTTACTTTTTGTACTGTTAGATTCTCTTAAATTTAATTTATAGCAATTATAAACTATTCCAATTAAATCAGTTACATATTTACTATTCGCTGTAAAATAATTACCTTTACTATCTTTATACCAAGATTTATTTTTAGTAATTCCAATAACTTCTACAATATTTCCATTTTTATAAACTCCTGTAATATTTGAATTAGCAGAAGAGTTTGGTGTTTTTCTTATGTTGACACTAGAGCATATAATTTTAACTAGTTTTTGAATTTTAGTAATTTCTGTTCCAGACGAAATAGAAGATGATGAATTAGAATTTTCATATTTTATATTCATATCTACATTTCCAGTAATACCAGCTACTTCACCTTTACTAGTATATTGCCAGATATATTCACCCAAATTAGGTTTATATTTATTTTGTAAAAATCCATCATTAGTTCCATATCTAGCAATCCAAAATTTACAACCCAATGCTTTTAGCTTGTTTGAATGATAATAGTTTTTATACCAATCTACATTACTATAAATATTACATTCATAGCCCAAAGATTTACATGTATTTACAAAAGCAGTAGCAATTTCAGTTACTTTATCTTTTCCTAATTTACCTTGTTCTGCCCATTCTAAATCCAACCAAATAACAGGTTTCTCACCTTCTAATTTTTTAATTAAATTTTTAGCATCTGAAATGGCTTTTGCAGCATCTAAAGCATATGAAAAATGATATACACTTACATCCAAGTTATATACTTTAGCACCTCTATAGTTTTTCCAAAATCTAGTGTCTAAATTACCATTTCTTGTTGTGCTACGAAGGATTGCAAATTTTACATCTGTTTTAGCAACCTTTTCCCATAAAATATTGCCCTGAAAGGACGAGATATCCACCCCTTTAATTTCTTTAATATTTTCAGTTACTTTTTTATCTTTTGTGGAAATATAAGTTTTAACTTTATTTATTAATTCATTAAACATTATTTATCTCTCCTTTCTATATTTATTCTATATTAATCAATAGGTGTCATCATTTTATCTGGATATCTTATTCCTCTATTAATATTAGCATTTTTCTTCAACGGAGGTAGTTTTTCATAATATTCTTTTGTCCATCTGTACCATTTATAACAATTATCTCTAATATCTCTTGATGCAGCACAAATGCATGTAGGAGCAATATTAAATTTTTCCTTAATAGATTTTCCACCTTCCCAACAATCTAAATATTTACCATTCAAAGTATATCTATAATATGTTTTTCTTCCTATTTTATCTTTAATATTTTCAACAGGAAAAAATTTATCTCCTTTATATCTCCATTGATATTCATAAGCATATTTTTCTTCTCCTCTACAACATGCAAAAATTGAGTTAATATTATAATTAGGAAATTCTTCTTGAATTAACTTATAATCAATCCATTCCTTAATAAAGTTACCATATAAATCATATTGTAATATGATGCTGATCCTAGATTTATACGGTGTTATTTTATTTTCTATTTTATTATCTATAACATATCTCCATAAAAAATTTCCAGCACGTTTGTTCTCACCTTTACAAGCTGCACATATAGTTGTTTTTCTTACTCTGTTCTGTCTAGCAGCTTCAGCAATACTCTTGTAAACACATATAAAATTGCCATCCAAATCATATTTTGCAACTGGACGAATGTTTAATTGATATTCATCTCCACCTTTTGTTATATTATATCCGTAAATTTTGTCATTAGATTTTAAGATGGATATTAATGTTATTTCCATATTTTTTGCTTCATCTTCAGTTAAATGTTCTGCAATTATTTCATGTTGCATATTATTCCATCCATATTTATCAATTGCTTTTTTAAAATAACTATTTTTATATCTATATCCATTTTTACCCCATCGTTCGTATGTTGTTTGACTAGTTATTCCAACATAATATTTATCCCAATCATATCCACTTAAAGTTTTAGGTACAACATGTACATATACAGTCCACCTGTTATTTTCTCTATAATCTATATTACATTTCAATATACATCATCTTTATCCTTTATAAAAATATATAAAAAGAGACTGATAATTAATCAGTCTCCTTATTGTGTTGTTTTTTATTTTATTTAGGTTTTAAATTTATTATTTTAATTAACCTTCAATTTTATCAGTATCTTCAGTTGGTACATCTGGAGATTTATGATCTGCAATAAACTGTTCAAGTTCTTCTTTGCTTATCTTTCCGTCTCTAAGTGCGAACAATACCTCATCCGCCATCTGTGCTTTTTCTGTTACAGAATTATTTTTATAGGCAGCGAAACCTATAAATATTAAGTTTAAAATAGTATTTACAGCATAAGTAATTTCTTCTTCTCCAAGATTTATAAGAGGTCTACCCATTGCTGTTAAAACATAGTTACATAATACGATCAGAACCATTATTAAACTCACCCATGTATGAGGCCTGATTTTCTTCAATGTTTCAAATACTTTTTCAATACTCATAAACATTCTCCTTTCATTATTTAGAAAAATTTACACAACTACAATATATTTAGTTAAATCGGGGTTTTCAGTATTCCACTGTGGTTCCCAAATACCTTCAGAATTAACCCAATAATATAAATTAGAATTATTAGGATCTTTAGACTGAATATATGCATTAGTTGCCATACTCCCATCTGCTGTTAAATAATATTGATTTCCTTTATAATTTAACCATTGAGAAGATATCATATAACAATCTCCAGCAAAATAATACCAAAGTTCTTTATTCTTTTTCCATGTGTCATGAATTGCAATTCCAGCACCATCAAACCATGACCATCTACCATTATCATCTAAATGCCAATCGTTACAAACATCTTTTCCAGTATTACCTAAATAAAAATGCCATCCATCTGACTCTTTTATCCAACCAGATTTTTTCCCATCAAAAGTAACAATGGCTTTCTTAAAATCAAACCACGTATGTTTAGTATTGTCATAAACGTAAGGATAAGGACATTCTTTACCTACAACATCATAGTGTCTAATAACATGGTTTACATCAATATTATATTTCTTCATTAATTCTTTAGTAAGTTCAATTGTACTTTGTACAGTAGAGTCTTCAAAATACCAAGATGTTCCATTTTTTCTAACACACATTTCAATATTTAAACTATTTGCGTTAGTACAAATACCATAATATTGACCACCTTTAGTATTAGGATATTTTTTTCCACCAACAGACCAAGCAATATTTTTATCTTCTACTGATTGCCAAATATCACCATTAAATCCTACAAAATAATGTGCTGATGCTTTTAATTTTTGTGAGGCATAATATTTACAATTATCTTTGGCATCACCAGTAGCACCAACATAATGAATCACAATAAATTTAATTCTGCTGATATTGCCAGAATTATAATTGTATGGCGTTAATAATTTATTAATATTCATATTTTTCACCTCTCTTTGTTAAATATTATTTTAATCACTTTCTTAAATATGGTGTAGTAATTTCTTTATCCTCATAACACCATAAAAATCCACCACCATAATGACTATCTTTATTAAGTGCCTTATATATAATATGTTCTTTAATTCCTGTGTTTTTTGATGCTTCTCTAATATCATCGTATAAATAACAAAATTCGGCATTTAATGTATATAATTTAATTTTTCGAGTTTGAGTGCAAATGTTATAACATTCATCTTTATATTTCCAAATGAACCCTCCTGCTGTTTTTTGCCTACTTTTAATACACGCTGATATATTACATTTATTTATTCCTGTTTCTTTAGAAGCAACTGCAATTGATGGATATTCTTTAATAAAATTCATATTTAAATCATATTGTATAATTGGTAAATTTTTGTTGCTTTGTTTAATTTCTTTCTTTGGTTTTTTAGGTTTAATTCTCATATTATTTTTTCTAAAATCATATTTAATTTTATTTAAAAATACAGGCTGTTCAGAATATCCAAATAATTGATATATATATTTATATTTATCTTTCAAATAATCCTTTTTATAAAAATAATTTCCATTGACTTTAGCTAAAGTTAAGTCTTTTATTTTATCATAATCTTCTAAATCAAAAATTGCCTTATTAGAATAAAAGTAATAAATAAAATATTTATCGAAAAATTCAAAAGATATAAGTTTTAAGTATTTTTGATGATTAGATTCTTTTATAATGTCACTTCTTCCACAACCACAATCTTTTCTATTTTTTCTCAATAACGCCTCACTAGTATATATACCAATATTTCCACAAGTACACTGACATTTCCATTGACTAATATGTTTCCCAGATTTTGAAATATAATCATTTACTTGTTCTAATACAGTTAATTTTCCAAATTGCATTCCTACCTGTATTTGAGTTTTTAAATTACTTGATGTTCCGCCATAATTTTCTTTACCACCAAGTTGTATATTATATCCATATTTATGAGTGGCTGATTTTAAAAAAGAAATTATTATCTTTTCATATTCACAGCACTCTTTTTCATTTAATTTATTAGATATTATAATATGTTTAATATTATCCCATTTATATTTATTAATTGCATTATAAAATGGTTGACCAAAATATCCATGACCTTCTCCACCCCAGCGTATTTCTGGTTTTTGACCAGTTATACCAACATAATATTTATCCCAATTATATCCGTTTATTTCTTTTGGAACAACATGAACATATAAAGTCCAATATGCTTCTGGATTATTTATATTATTATTTTCACTAGTTTCAATTTTTTCTATTAATTCATTAGATAAAATATTTTTAATTTCATTATTCACTAATAAATCACGCATTTCTCCTTTGTAAACTTTAACTCTTATAACTAAATTTTTTACCAAACACAATATAATACGGGTTTTCTCCATTTTTAAAAACATAATGCCAAATATAGTCATCTAGCAATATAACCACTCCAGATAACGTAGTCCAAGCAAACAGAGAAAAGAGTAGTGACACATTACCACCAACACCATAAATTATTGTATTTGTATAATCCCATATTTTTAATCCTTCAACAATATTCCATTGATATCCAAATATAGCTTCACATAAAGTTACCATTAAAGAACCAACTATCATTTGATATACAAAATCTGTATCATATGTGAATATATTATTCTGCAATCCTATTAAAAAACCCATAAGTCCACCTAATATAAACATTCTCCAATCAGATAATGATTGCTTCCAAATACATTCAATTAAAAAATAAGCTGTGGCATATACTAAAATTAATATGATGTACTCAAATATATATTTAATCTTCATTAATTTACACCTTCTTATTTATTAATATCTTAATTACAAATTTAAGTTGGTGGTTTTGGTAAGTGCATAAATAATTGTTTGACTTTGTTCCATCATATTATTATAATTTTCAAGATATTTTCCAGTTAATTCTTGTCCATATGTAATTGATTTAATAATTTCTTTGTCATCCGTATCTTTTATATATTGTTTAATCTGATTAAAATAAGTTGTTTCTTTTGCTTTTAAATATTTTACAGCAATGTATAACTCTGTAATTTGTTCTACGGTATAGAGTTTACAATTTCCATCAGAACTATGATAAGGCTGAGATAAACCTGTTGTAACAGCTAGATTAAAAATATCATCAATATTTCCTTGATCTCCATTTTCAATTCCATAAGTAAAATGTTCATCTTGACCCTCAATAGAAATTGTTACTCCATTTTCAATATTTTGTTTGCAGATAGAAGAGAAGTCGTTAATTTTTTTAGTTCTTATTTCTTCTAATGTTGGATCATAAACAATAGAACATTCAGATAATATTTCTGTTTTTTCTTCTTCTGTAAGATTCTTATAAGACTTAAAAATTTCTGCAACGTCTTCTTTTCGATTTAATCTTACTTTTATTGATTTAATTAATATTGATTTTTGAACGTCATTTAACATTATTAAACACCTCCAATCATATCTGCAACCAATAAAGTTAAATCATCTGATTCATATTGAATTTTTTCAATCTGCTCTGCTTCTGTTGGATTACGAGTAATTTCTACCAGTTCATTTGTTTCCTCGTTTGTTATTCTATAAAATTTACCATCTTCATATAGATCACCAATACCAACAGGATATAAAGTTGTATCTACAGCAATGGCATTTTCTCCATAAGTACATCTGGCTAAATAATTTGCCATTTCATAATTATCACATACGATTATGTTTTGAATTTTATTATCATTAATTTGAGCAAATATTTGATTACACCACATAATTATTTTCTCCTTTTTACCATCTTACAATAATTACACCAGAAGCGCCATTACCACCTGAATAACCTTGGGCGGTTCCTCTAGCGCCACCGCCGCCACCACCAGATCCAGTATTAGGTGTTCCTGCCGAACCTCCTCCTTCTCGACCACCGGAACCACCTCCACCAGAACCACCAGGGCCAGGACTACCTGACGCTGAACTATTGCATCCTCCGCCGCCACCACCAGCGTATATTGTATTCCATGATTCTTTAAATGCACGAGTAGTTTGATTTGATCCAGCTCCTCCTGCAAGACCGTCTTCATAAGATTCTGGGCCACCACCAATATTACCATTTGCACCATCTGTACCACCAGCACCACCACATATTCTAATATTGCCAGCTTCAAAACCTATAGAGCCACCGCCGCCTCCAGAACCGCCATCACCAGCTCCATATTTATATCCGTTTAAACCTGCTCCTTGAGCACTATGACTTGCAAAGGTTGTTGCGCCTGCTCCTGCTCCTGCGACTGATCCTCCTCCTCCACCAGAACTTCCAGCACCAATTGAATAATTATATCCTTGCCCTGGTGTTACGCTTAAACTTAATGCTGTTGTAGTATATCCAGATCCACCTCCGCATCCACCGGAAGCACTATAAGCAACTTCTCCACCTTGTCCACCAGTACCACCGCCAACTAAAAATACATCAATTGTTCGAACTCCTGATGGACAATACCATATACCGGATGAAGTTAATATTTGCTGTCCATGATTAGTAACAGTACACGTAGTCTCCAGATATCCACTCATTAACTCACCAATTGAACTGTTGGCAACTACCCAAATTCTAAAATAATAAGTATGTCCTGCTGTTAGTCCTCCGATAATTGCAGTACTCACACTACCTAATGCAGAATTTGATCCTGTGCCAGTGTATCCTCTAACACCATCCCAAGCATTTGCTGGATATCCTCCTTCTTTATATTGGATATATACCGTGCTGTATGGCCCCTTACTTGGCCATTGCCATGTAGCTAATACCTGACTGGTACTGTAAGGGGCTACGCTAAAAGACACGACTGAGTTAATTGTAAGAGTACCAACAACTTTTACTCCATTTGACCATCCTGAATAGCCAGACATTAATCTACTCGCATCAAGCAAAGAATCTCCTGTCCATACATTCCATGCATCTCCTGAGACACCACATATAGTTTGACCAGATACTAATTTTGCAGACGTAATACCAAGATCTGTTGCCACTGTTGATTGTGGTCTTGAAATTCTTCCACCCGCTCCATTTAAATCTGTTCTTCTATATGCACCTTTAGGAATATCCATAAAATAACTACTACTATATAAAAAACTATTGGAAGCACCAATATCTCCAGTATGTTCAGGAAGTGTTCCAACAACTTTATTTTTAGGATCTGTATTATAAAATCCTTTTGAAGCTATAACATCATCGGCAACAGCATCACCAGTTAATTCTAAAGTACCAGTTATAATTTCATCATCTGAATCACTTGTTACGGCTGTTTTACCTTTTATTACATCAGAACTAGTCGCAGTTAATTCATCTGAACTAACACCGCCACCAGCTCCGCCGCTAATCAACACTTTTCCCATATTTACCTCCTCCCTTTAAGTCGTAAATCCTTTTAATCCAACAGTAATATCAATTGCTGGCTTCTTTAAACATTTCCATGTTAAAGTACCATTTCCAGTAGTTCCTTCTCCATTAGCAATTATCCCAAAAGCTTTATTATATGCTTTAACATTATCTACAACAAAATCTCCATCTCTATATTTAATTAATGTTGGTTCATCATTTTCTGTTATACTTTCAACACTAACTGTTTGAATATATGGAGCTTCATCACCAGTCCATCCAGAAACGGTAAATGTTACAGGAATTATTTTTTCATTATTATCAATAATTGTTTTTACTTCAGTAATAAGACTATCTACTTTCTCTGCTGAATATGCTACTAATCCTGCTTGTTCTTCGTCAGGATCATCATTAATTCCAATAGTATTTTTTGCGACTTCCGTAACTAACCAATCTATATCTTCTAAACAAAATCTTTCCATTGCAATTATTGCGTCTCGAATAGTATTAAATTTTGTTGCATTAAATAAACATTCATTTAATGATGGATTGGCTGCCAACAATTGATTTGCAGCATTTATATTATCATTAGCTAAATAAGTTTCATATTGCTTAACAAGTGGAAGAGTAATAGCATTAACATCACTCATCCTATTTAATGTATCTTCTCCAACTGGGAAATTAGTCAATGGAGTGTCTACATATCGTTCTAAATAATCTTCGATATTAATACTCATTATTGAATTTAACCTCACTTTCGACTAATTATTTTTATTTTTCACATAAGAAAAACTCTCTAAAAATTTATAGAGAGTTAATGACATTGTTCCATCAAATGTAGACCAACTAAAACTTTTAATCATATATTGATTTGTTTGACCAGTCATTTTTGATGTATATCTGACCTTTTGATTTACATCAATAAATGGAACTATTAATAAAGTTAAATTAATTGTATCTAACATTGCTGTTGTTTGATATGTTTGATATTCTGCTTGATTGTAACATAAATCATCAGAATATAAATTTTCATAATCTAGCCTGTTTATAATTTCATATCCTAAATTAGTAGTACTAAAAGGGCAATCTTCATTTGTTTCTTTATAAATTGCATATGCTTGATATTGTCCTAATAAATATAAACAATTCTGCTTTACCTCTCCCATATTTCTTCGGTAAGAAAAAACATAATCTGTATCTGCCTTCATTCTATCTGCTTCAATTGCAGTACCATCATCATTTACAATAGGAATGTCTCCAAGTCCATTAATATTTACTTTTGCACCAGCAGCATTATTAGCACAAATTTTAATCCCTATTTGATCAAGATGATCAATATCTTCATAACTTTCAACACCTTCTAATGTAATACTATATACTCCATTTGAATAAGTAGAAGTATCAGCATATCTATCTTCTAATTCTAATTCAAATACTTTTCCCCAAACTTCTGTTACATTATAAATTCCAGAGAAAGAGTTATTTGTTGTTTCTTGTACGTATATATCATTAAAAAATGTGTCATCTAATATTACAGGTTCAGATAAACCAGTAGGTATTTGTCTCCAAATAAAAGTTCCATCAACATCAAAAAAGAATTCCCATGAATCATATAATTCACATATTTTTGTCCACACATCACAATATGTTATCGTTCCATTAAACTCTAAGTCATAAGGTATTTCTTTTTGTATATCTTCAACAATATAATTTGTTATTCCAGCATCATCTAATAACGCTATTACTGAAGACCTAATATCTTCTCCGGCAGGAACAGTTAAAGAATATCCTGATATTTGACCATTTTTTGTACCATCATAATCTGCCATTCTATCTGCACATGAAAGTGACAAATTATTTTCTGTAGCACTATAAGTATAATCTGCATTTATATAAGTAAATGTTCCCATCAACCACCATGTTATTTCATCAGTTCTAACAGATTTGATACCATAATAAACACGGATATATTTATCAATCCATATTTTTTTATCATCACCAATTAAAAAAGATGCATCTGTAACATATAAATTACAAGAATATGTTCTACGTTGTTTTGATCCACTATCAACACTAAGATTATCAGAAATTAGATTACCCTGAATGGACTCTAATATTTTAAATTGTTTATTTAATAATTCTATTTTAACAAAAACATCTTTGCTTTGTTGTTTTATTAATGCTAAATCTGATTGAGTAGGAGAGTAGTACATAATATCACCACCTTTATTCTCTATCAGTATCAGTATCTATAAAATTATTATCATATAAATCACTTATTAAAGTTGGATTTCCACATTCTACCCAATCTATTTTATGTGAAACATATTGATAATGATCATTTTCAGTACGTGGGAGATTGCCAACAATATTAATCATCCACATATCACCTTCAAATGATTTTAGTATTTTAGGTTTACCATTTGTAAGGAACTGGTCTATTTTATTTCTATATTCCCAACCTTTTTCTACATCCCATTCACAATTTTTTAATTCAATAAAGGTTGCATTTATAGTACCAGAATAATATTTTGAAATACCATTATTAACAACGTAAGGATATTTTCTACCAGGAGATGTAATTGTTGCCGTTTCTCTGTTATACGTAATTTCATTAGATATATCCAATATAATAGGATAACTTTCATCTTTTTCAACAATAAAATAATAGTCAAATTCAGAATGTACAGTAGTAGAAATAGCATCAGAATCAGCATTGGAAATTACAGCAACATATGCATATTCAATATCACGATTTGAAGGTTCATAATAATCATAAATTTCTACAGCGAAATCTTCATTAGACCGAATCTCTTTTTCGTATATTGTTTTCCATGTAAAATCGCCTTTATATCTCTTTTTAATTTTTATTTTATCTACTACACTTTCAGAGAAACTAACATTTCCTGCATAAGTATCTCCCTGGAATAATCCATGTAAATATGTATTAAAAGTCCAAGCATCAGGTATTTCCCAATCAAAATCTATTAATACATCTTTAGTAGCATATAGTTCATCAATTATTACATTTTTAATTGTAAATTCAGTAATATTTGATATATATGGCACATTATGCGATTTTGCGGATGCAGTACCAGCAAATGAAGTTCCTAAGAACATAGAAACACCTTCCTTTCTTAGTTATTCATATTTTATATAATATATTTATTATGTGAAAACTCTAATTCTTTCTTCTTTATCTTTGCATAAATTTGTGTCGTTTCTAATTTTTTATGGCCTAATAATTTTGATACAACGTCAATATTTGCACCATGTTCTAACATATCTGTTGCAAATGTATGTCTTAATAAATGTGGAAATATATTTCTTCCAATCCCTGATCTTTCACCTATATTTTTTATTTCTTTTTCAATCATAGTTTTAGATAATCGTTTATATGGTTTACGATATGAAACAAATAACGCATCATTATTATCATTTCTTGTTTTTATATAATTTTGAATTGCTATAACTGATTTAGCATTAAAATATATATATCTTTCTTGATCTCCTTTTCCTGTAATTAAGACAGAACGATTAGTAAAATTAATATCCGTATAATTTAATTCGACAATTTCACTAACTCTTGCACCAGTAGAATAAAGTACTTCAAACATAGCTTTTTCACGTAATGTTTTACAAGCATTACGTACTTTTTCTAATTCTATATCTGAAAGTGGTTCTCTAACTTTTTCTTTAAATTTAATACGATCAATTGTTGACATTGGATTATATGATATTTTTCCTGTATCACGCATAAAAGAATAAAAAGAACTTAATATAAGACGATTATTATCTAATGTCTTTTTAGAAACCTTTTTATTTTTTAAACGATAATCTAAATATGATAAAATATCAATATCAGTAACCCTTTTTATGTCTTTATTTAGCCATAATACGAAATCTTTCATTAAATATTTATACTGTTCCAAAGTCTTATCTGAACATCCTTTTATTTGTTTTCTTATTAAAAACTCATTTACTTCAATAGGTATAATTTGTTCACAAACTATAGGAAGAGTTTCTTCTTTTTCAATTTTATATCCTTTAATTGATTTTGCCACGGCTAAATCAATCATTTGAAGTTGTTCTGTAGTAAAATTCATTTTTAATTCTAACATTATATTATTCCTAATATTATTCGTCATACAAAATTCTCCTTTTTATTTCAATTATATAATAAAAAAGAAATTTGTTAAGACGAACTATTGGCCATTTATAATTTTATTTAGTATTCTAAATAGTGATTTAGCCGGAAAATATGATTCAAACAGAATTGCTCCATTTGTCGCCGGTGTACCAGTTACAAATGG
>CALVKC010000017.1 GCA_944332505.1 uncultured Bacilli bacterium | reverse complement strand
GTTGATGAAATAATTAGTATAGGGGATTATATACTTACTGGTGGAGAAGTTGCTGCCATGGCAATTATGGATAGTGTAATTAGATTAATTCCGGGAGTAATTAATGAAGAATCACTATTAAATGAGTCTTTTAACAATAATTTACTTGATTATCCTCAATATACGAAACCTGCTATATATAGAGGTTTAAAAGTACCAGATATTTTATTAAGTGGTAATCATAAATTAATAAATAAATATCGCATTGAAGAACAAATAAAAAAGACAAAAGAATTAAGACCTGATTTATGGGAGGAAAAAGATGAATAGTTTTATATTGAAAAATGATGATGAAGAAAAGAAAGTGCTATTATATGAAGAAAAGAAAAGTTATTCATTTACTCCTAAAAAAGGATATAAAAAAGTAAAAAAAATAACAGTATTAGATAAAGATATGACTTCATCAATATTAGAAGATAAAATAGTTAAGAAATATAATTTATTAATAAAAATAATTTTTGATTTAATATCAAGTGATGATACTACAAGTGGTGATGTTTTAGCGGCATATACTGAACTTGATCGCTTACGAAATATTATGTTATACAGATATCATGAATATTTAAGAAAAGAATTTATTGATAAATATTTAAAAAAATTATATGTTTTAGAATTAGAATTAAAAAAAGTTCATGTAATGGAATTAACTGATGAAATAGAAGAACACAAAGGTAAAGGAAGATAATGTAAATAGTATAGATTAATTTTATCTATATTATTTTTTTATCTAAAAATTATAATACAATTAACTATAGTAGAGGTAGTTATGAAGAAGTTAATTATATTATTATTTGTTATTTGTGTTATTTGTTGTACCATTTTAAGTCAAAAATATTTTGATAATTCTAAAGAAAATACAATTGTTAATAGCAATAATACTTTAGCAATAATGGTTGAAACTGCCATAGGTAGTGGAGAATACATTGAATCTAGCAAATCCTTTTGGCCAGGTGATGGTTATGCTTATAATGACAACTTATCTTGGTGTGAAAATGGTAGTAATTTAATTTGGAATGAAGAAAACAAAACATTGACTTTAAATTCTAGTTTAACAGATAAATGTTATGTATATTTTGATTTAACAAGCAATTAAGTGAAAAAATATTGTAATATATATAAAATTTTGCTATACTATAAATGAAAGCGTTACCCCTAGTGGATAATGCCTGTGTTTATCAGACACTATACCTTTTTAGGCTAGTGTCTTTTTCTTATATTAATTTAATAATAATTAAAAGTAATATAATTATGATTACTAGAAGTAACATTTTTTCTTCTTTCATCTCTTCGCCTCCTTTTATCCAAAACCCCCCATTTAAGAGTAGTAATAGATTACTCGGATTTAAAGCAGGCACTACCACTAGCAGGTAACAGTTGCTTATTATATAGATTAATTTTTATTATGCAAGTAATTCGACAAAACTAGATAAAAAAATATAAAAATTAATGTTGTTGTAGGTTTGTCAAACATATGTGACAACGTATATGGTTGTCAAACCTACACTGTGTGTTTCAATTCCTTATAGAGTGACTATATGCCGAGAAAACGTAAAATATTAGGCAGGTTGTGATACACTTTTTTGTGATATGCAGTATTGTTACTGCCTTTCTGCAATCTAATCACAACCTGGGTACCTGATATTTTACGGCAAATTGGAATATGTCACGGATCTATTTGAAACACACAATAAAAAATATAAAAATTAATGTTGTAATATTTAAAAATTTTTGGTATATTATATATGTAAGTGTTACCCATATTGGGTAGCATCGATTTGTTGTCGACGCTACATTATTTGTTGGCGTCTTTTTTTGGGCTACCACCATAAATGATGATAACTAAAATTATAATTACTTGAAGGAAAATATCTTCGTTCATTGCATTACCACACTCCTTAAAAGGATTACTTTTTTTAACCCCCGAAGAAGGAGAAAGTTGGATAACACGATGCCTTACCAATATAGGTAACAGGTATTTATTATATAGATTAATTTTTATTATGCAAGTAATTCGACAAAACTAGATAAAAAAAGTAATTATTATAATTAATAAAACATATTATTTTTTATGAAAAAGTTTATTGCTCACCGTGGTATATGGAATAAATTAGTTAAAGATAATTCATATAAGGCATTATATAATGGACTAATGAGTAGTTTATATATTGGTATAGAAACGGATTTAAGAGTTACTAAAGATAACATTTTTATATTACATCATGATGCTTTATATAATGGGAAATTAATTAAAAATCTTTTCTATAATGAATTAGAAAATATAGTTAAACTAGAAGATATATTAAAAATAAATACTAATAAAATAATATTAATAGAAATAAAAGATTTTAATATTAACATAAATAGATTAATAAAATTATTAGATAAATATAAAAGAAATGTTATGTTAATGTCTTTTGATACAAATATAATTAATAAGATTAAGAAATTAAATACTAAATATAAACTTGGAGTATTAAATTATATTATAAATAGTGATAGTGAATATAATTTTGATTTTATATGTTTATTAGATGTAATAAATAAAAAAGTAATAGTAGATTCTTTTAAGAAAAGGAAAATAGAAGTTATAATATATGGAGTAATTGACATAAAAGAAGATAGTATATACATAATTGATGATGAAAAATTAAAAAAATTCTTGCTATAATGCTATATAAATGCTAAAATTTTGATTGAAGGATGTGTAATAAATGCAAGAATTTGTATTAACAGTAATGGAAAATTATGGATATTTTGGTGTATGTTTTTTAATTGCTATAGAAAATATATTTCCACCGATACCATCAGAAGTAATACTTTTATTCGGTGGATTTATGACTACTAAAACAAGTTTAAATATAGTTTTAATGGTTTTATTTGCTACCCTTGGTTCTTTAATTGGAGCCATAGTATTATATTATATTGGTAAAATATTAAATAAAGATCGTTTAAAGAAGATAGTATCGGGAAAAGTAGGAAAAATATTAAGAGTAAAAACAAGTGATATAGATATGGCCGATGCTTGGTTTGATAACAAAGGAAACATAACAGTATTTTTTTGTCGTTTTATTCCTATTGTACGTAGTTTAATATCTATTCCTGCGGGGATGAGTGAAATGCCAATGCTTAAATTTTTAATTTATACAATAGTAGGATCTGCTATATGGAATACAGTATTAATAATTATAGGAAATAGGGTTGGTGAAAATTGGGAAACAATATTAAAAATATTTGATAGATATTCTTTAGTAGTAGTAATTTTATTAATAATAATATTTGTTGGTTTTATTGTTTGGTTTTATAAATTTAGGAAACCCAAGAAAAAAAGTAAAGCATAAATTTTAAATTTGAAAAAAACATATAATATAGTATAATATAGATGGTGTATAAATATGGAAAAAGAAAATAAAAAAATGGAAACACTTATCCTAGTTTTAGGGGGATTAGTATTTCTAGCAATAGGTTTAGTAATTACTTTTAAAATAACTGAAAAAAAGGAATATCTTGATACTGATATTAAAGAAGCAAAGAGTAATATAAAAAAACATGCAGAAGAAAATAAAGAAGAAAGTATCACTTTTGAAGGCAGCAAAGTAGAAATTAATGAAGATACTTCAAAAGAATATAATTCTGTTTATAATGACACTACTAAAAAAGTAGTAGAAAATAGTGAAACTATAGATAAAGTAGATAGTACTATTACTGAAAGTAAAAGTAATACTGAAATAAATAATGAAGAAAAAACAGTTAATTATTCCAATAATGATTCAGTTGTTATAAATAGTTTAGAAAACACATTAGAAAAAGTAAAAAATACGAGAGCTGATAGTAAATTTATAGATAGTGCTAAAGGAGTATTTATTACCATTGTAGATTTTTTGTTTTATGATGGTGAAATTAGTGGTGTATCATTTGGTGAACTTACAGAAAATGGTAAACAAGAAGTATTAAAATTAGCTAATAAAATAGATAATGCTATTGAAGAAAAAGCCCCGGGATATAAAGAAACAATCAGTGAAAAAGCATCTAGTGCTTTTAATAAGGCAAGTGAATTAATAAAAAAAGGAGCAAATAATATAAATGATTTTGCTAAAGAAAAACTAGGTGAAGAGTACTATAATGATATAATTGATGCTAAAGATGAATTAGTTTATTATACTAAAAACGCTATTAATTTTATTGGTGATGTAGGAAGTAATTTATTTAATAGTGCCAAAGACAAATTAAATAATTGGTATCAAAATTTTAAAAATAATAATTAAATTGCATGATAAAGTGCAATTTTTTTAAAAATATGTTATATTTTTAATGGTGATTTTAATGAATGTTTTAGTTACAGGTTCATCTAGAGGTATTGGATCAGCAATAATAAAAAAATTTGCTAGTAATGGTTGGAATGTAGTTATAAATTATAATAATAGCAAGAGTGCTGCTGAAAAATTAGAAAGTGAATTAGAAAAATATAATATTGAAGTTTTAAGGATTAAATGTGATATTAAAAAAGAAGAAGAAGTAAAGAATATGTTTTTAAAGATTAAAGAAAAGTTTAATAGTTTAGATGTTATAGTAAATAATGCAGGTATATCTTTAGACAATGAATTAAATAAAAAAGATGCTAATGAATTTATGAAGGTTATAAATACTAATTTATTAGGAACATATTTAGTTAGTAAACATGGAATGAATTTATTAAAAAAAGGGAGCATTATAAATATATCTAGCAATAATGTATTTAATGGAAACATTATAAATTCTGTAGATTATGATGCATCTAAAGCAGGGATAATTTCTTTAACTCATGATTTTGCAAAATATTTAGCACCTGATATAAGAGTAAATTGTATTTGTCCGGGTTGGATAAATACCGATATGAATAAAAATATATATTCAGAGTATAAAAAAGAAGAAGAAAACAAAATATTATTAAAGAAATTTGGAGAAGTAGAAGATATAGCAAACGTTGTATATTTTTTAGCAAGTAATGATGCTAAATATATAAATGATACAACAATAAGAGTAGATGGTGGATATGGATATTAATAAAATTGAAGAAAAAGTAGCAAAAGAATTTAAAAAAATAGAAGAAATAGAATATTTTAATAGTCAAAAAGTAATAGATGCATTTTGGCAAGAAAAAGTATCAACTCAGCATTTTATTGAAACCACCGGCTATGGGTATGGTGATTTAGGACGTGATACATTAGAAAAAATATATGCAAGAATATTTAAAAGTGAAGATGCATTAGTAAGAATGCAATTTATATCAGGAACTCATGCTATTAGCACTGCTTTATTTGCTTTATTAAGACCTCATGATACATTGCTTTCTATTACTTCAAAGCCATATGATACATTACTTTCAGTAATAGGATTAGATAACAATCCTAGTTCTTTAAAATCATACTTAATAAATTATGAGCAAATTGATTTAATAGATAATGACTTTGATATTCCTAAAATTCAAAAAAGATTAAAAAAAGGCAATATTAAAGTAATTCATATTCAAAGATCAAGAGGTTATAGCACAAGAGAAAGTTTAAGTATTAGTAAAGTTGAAAGAGTAATTAAAAAGATAAGAGAAATTGATAAATCAGTTATAATAATGGTAGATAATTGTTATTGTGAATTTGTTAGTAAAAAAGAACCAATTGAAGTTGGTGCAGATATATGTATTGGATCTTTAATAAAAAACTTAGGTGGTGGAATAGCTCCAAATGGAGGATATATAGTTGGTAAGAAAGATCTTATAAAGTTATGTAGTGAGAGATTAAATGTTGCTGGTGAAGCTAAAGAAGTAGGTCCTTCACTTGGAGCTAACAAATTATTTTATCAAGGCTTATATTTTGCCCCATCAGTAGTAGCATCTAGTCTTAAAACGACATTAATTGCAGCATATATCTTAGAAAATATGGGGTATACTGTAAGTCCTAAATGGAATGAAGAAAGAGTTGATATAGTAAGAGCAATAACATTTAATAATAAAGAAACATTGATAAAATTTATTCAAGGAATCCAAATGGGTAGTGCAATAGATAGTAATGTATTACCAATTCCAGATAAAATGCCGGGGTATGATGATGATATAATTATGGCATCAGGATCATTTACTCAAGGTTCATCAATTGAACTTTCTTGCGATGGACCAATAAAAGAGCCATGCATAGCATATTTACAAGGTGGTCTTACATATCAATATGGTAAGATTGGAATATTAAAAGCAATTGAAAACATAAAAAAATGATGATTATTTTCACCATTTTTTATTTTACTCTGTTTAAGTTAAAAGCAATTTCAGGATTTCTAGCTTCTTGAATATCCCAATTTGCCTTACTATTTTTAAATGATATTAAACTAAGAGCATTACCTAAAGACATTAATAAACCAACTTGTTGTCTTAATTTAGTCCATTCTTCACCATTATTTAATCTTTTTAATTCTTCAAAATTAGTTGCATTATTAACTAAATATAATAAACTCATAATTTCATTACTATATTCCATTAATTTATCAGGATAATAACAAAAGTCATTATTTAAAGTTTCCCCGATAACATTATTTTTATCTTCCCATGGTTTAGCACCTTTTACAACACATTTACTCCAAATTTCTAAAACTTTTTTTTGGAAGATGTTACTCATACTAGGTGTTGGTTCACTTTCCTTTTTAGGTTTAAATGCTTGCATTAATTCATAAAATGTATTATTTTCTTGTTTAACTCTATCAGCAAATTCTGGTTCAAGATTACAAGATAAATTGCTAGCTCTATTATCTAGTTCAATTCTTTCTATTAAATAATCGGTTTCTTCAACACTTAAATCTTCACCTAAATTAGAATTTTCTAATAGAATATCAAAATATGTATCATCTACTTTACCAAATTTATCAAATGGTACACTAATAACACTCATCTTCTTTACCCCCTTTTGATGTATATAATTTTAGCATATTTTTATCTATTTGTCAAATTTGTGTAAAATTTTGAAAAATATTTAAAAAAATTAGAGTTAGAAAAACACATATTTTATGATAAAAAAGAAAATGGTTATAAAAAACAATATTTTTATTGTATAATTAAGTAAAGGGTGATTTATGAAAATAATTTTATCAGCCGGTGGCACAGGTGGCCATATCTATCCGGCATTAGCTATACTAAAAAAATTTCAAGAAAAAGAAAAAGATTTAGAAGTATTATATATAGGTACCCATGATAGGATGGAAAAAGACATTATCCCTAACATGAATATAAAATATATTCCGATTGAAATATATGGTTTTAGCAAAAAAAAGATATTTCGAGATTTTAAAAATATATTTTTAATAAAAAAAGCAATTAATAAATGTGTAAACATAATGAAAGAATTTAAACCAGATGTAGTAATAGGTACAGGTGGTTATGTAACATATCCCGTTATAAAAGCGGCGCATAAACTAGGAATAAAGACATTTATTCATGAACAAAACAGTATTGCTGGTAAAACCAATATTACTTTAGCAAAATATGTTGATTTAGTTGGAGTATCATTTAAAAACTCAAAAGAATATTTTAAATCCGCTAAAAAGGTAGTATATACAGGAAATCCATGTGGTGAAAATGCATTAACAATGCCTAAAATATCTAAAACAAAATATGGATTTAAAGAAAGTGATAAATTAATAATTATAGTTGCAGGATCACAAGGTAGCAGTTCATTAAATGAGAAATTTAAAACGTTCTTAAAATTAGTAGGTAAAGAACAATACAAAATAATATACATAACGGGTAAAAATTTTTATGATGATTTTATTAAAGATACAGTATTTCCTAAAAATGTATTAGTACTACCATTTGTAGATAATCTTGCAGGATTAATGAAAGATGCATATTTAATAATTACTAGGGCAGGGGCAAGTACTATTAGTGAAATTTTAGCCCTTAAGATACCAAGTATATTAATACCTAGTCCATATGTAGCTAATAATCATCAATATTACAATGCCTTAGATTTAGTAAATATGAATGTGGCTCAATTAATTGAAGAAAAGAAATTAGATGCTAATATAATCGAAATTACAATTAATGAACTAATGGATACAAAGAAATACAATGAAATTAAAAGCAATTTAAATAAACTAAATATGAGACCATCATCAACAATAATTTATGAAGAAATAAAGGAAATGTTAAAATGAAAGAATATGGTATTGTATTAGAAAATGTTGATTTAAAAAAATATAACACCTATGGTATTGGTGGAAAAGCCAAATATTTAATAAAGCCTTATTCAAAAGAAAAACTAATTGAATTAATAAAATGGATACAAGATAATAAAATGCCATGGTATATTTTAGGAAATGGTTCAAATGTTATTTTACCTGATGAAGATTTTAATGGCATTATAATAAAATTAGATAAATTAGATAATATTTCTATAGATAATGAAATAATAAAAGCTGAATCTGGAATATCTTTAGGCAAGTTTGTAGAAAAGTTATTAGAGATAGGATTTACTAATTATGCTCCATTAATGGGAATACCAGGTCTTTTAGGGGGAGCAATAATAGGTAATGCTGGAGCATATAAAGTTGCAATTTTTGATTATTTAATTGATGTAACGATTATGGATGAACAAGGCAATATTAAAGTATTAAAAAAAGATGAAATTAATTATGGCTATCGTTCTACAGAATTTAAAGATAAAAAAAATATAATACTTGAAGCAACATTTCAAGGGATAAAAGGAGATATAAACAAGAGTAAAGAAGAGATTAAAGAAAATTTAATTAAAAGAAAAAATACTCAACCATTAGAATATAAAAATGCAGGTTCAGTATTTAAAAACCCATTAAATGCTGCGGCGGGATATTTAATTGAAAATAGTGGCTTAAAGGGTTATACTATTGGGGGAGCTCAAGTATCAAGTAAGCATGCTAATTTTATAATAAATTATGATAATGCGACTAGTAAAGATATAAAAATGTTAATTAAATATATAAGAGAAAAAGTTGAAGAAAAGTATGATGAAAAATTAGTTTTAGAGCAAGTAATAGTTAATTGGGAGAATCATGGAAAAGAAAGTAAAGAGGAGATTAAATAAGAAAGCATTAATTGTAGTAATATTAATATTATATTTAATTATAATGATTTTTTATTATGTTTATAAAATGCCTATTAAAAATATTATAATAAATGGCAATACAATATTAAGTGATTCTATGATAATTAATAGTGCAGGTTTAGATGATTATCCTAATTTATTTAAAGTAAGATCTAAGCAAATTGAAAAAAAACTAAAAAAATTAGATTTAATTATAGATGTTGAAGTAACAAAAAATTTATTTGGAACAATTACAATAAATATAGATGAAGCAAAGATATTATTTTTAAATAAAACCAATAATTTACTAGTACTATCCAATAAAAAAGAAATTGAAAGTACAAATTATAGTGGAATACCTACATTAATTAATTATGTACCTAGTGAAATATACAACAATTTAATTGAACAAATGACTAAAATAGATAGTGAAATTATTGCATTAATTAGTGAAATAGAGTATAATCCAGATGTCAAAGAGGATATTACGATCAATGATAATAGATTTATTTTAAAGATGAATGATGGTAATTTAGTATATATAGACATAGTTAACTTTAGCAATTTAAAGATGTACAAAACGATATATTCTAATTTAGATAAATCAGGAATTATTCATTTAGATAATGTATATGCTGATGCAGATACCATTATATTTACTCCATTTGACAAAGTAAATGAAGGTGAAAGCGATGAATTATCAGAATAGATTATGGGAATTAATAGATAAACTAGAAAATCGTCCTAAATTATTATTACATAGTTGTTGTGGTCCTTGTTCTACAGCAGTGATTGATATTTTAAAAGATTATTTTGATATAACAGTATATTATTATAATCCAAATATTGAACCTTTAGATGAATATACAAAAAGGAAAAATGAACAGAAAAGATTTATTAAAGAACTAAATAATCCATATGTCCATTTCATGGATTGTGATTATGAAAATGAAGTTTTTCGAAAAAAAGTTAAAGGCCTTGAATCAGAGCCGGAGAATGGAGCAAGATGTAGTATTTGTTATAAAATAAGATTAGAGAAGACTGCAAAAGAAGGTAAGAAATTAAACTATGATTATTTTGGAACAACTCTAACGGTTAGTCCTTATAAAAATAGTCAAAAGATAAATGAAATTGGTGCTTATTTAGAAAAAGAATATGGCATAAATTTTTTATTTAGTGATTTTAAGAAAAAAGATGGTTATAAAAAAAGTATAGAATTAAGTAATAAATATAATTTATATCGCCAAAATTATTGTGGCTGTGAGTTTGGGAGAGTAAAAGATGTATAAAACAATAGATTATTTTGGATTTATATTATGGGTTATATATTTAATATTATTTATGAATAGAGAAATAAAAAGGAAGAATAAATATATTGAAGAATATAATTTTAAAATGATTATTAATAAACCTTTTCATTTAATAAGAATAGATAGTGTATTTTTTTTAATAGTATATTTTATATATAGTAATTTATCCGATAATAGATTATTACCATATTTATATGTAATAATTATTATAACAAATATAGTATATGTTTTATATGACATGTCTGATAACTACAAATTAGATAAAATAAAATTTAGAAATGAAATATTTAATTATTTAGCAATTATACTATTAATAATAATTATAATTATAACTTTATTATTAAAAGTAGATTTAAATAACATTTGTATATTAACCTTAACATTGAATTTATTTATCCCAATATGGGTATGGATTGTAAACATGATTAAAAATAAATATAATAATTGACAATTCTAGTATATTAATATACACTTTTTATAAGGTGATGAATAGAAATGATTACAACTGAACAAAATATAAGAAATTTTTTAAAAACTTTGACAGTAGAAGATATTGCAAATTCGGTTCACTTTTTTGGAATAGACTTTGATAACGAATCAATTGAGACAATAATGTAAATTTTAGATAGATTATATGAAGATGTAAAAACATTAAGAAATATAATTGATAGAGATTTTAAATCTAAAAATGGAGAACGGTTGCCAAAAGATGAACATACCCAAAAAATAATAATAAAAGATTGTAATAATAAAGAAATGGTTCTATTTAAAATATTAAGTAATAAAGATATTTATAATATGTTTATAGAATTTAAATTTAATAATGGCAAAAACCAATAAGCCCAGTAAAATAAAGTATTAATAGTAGAATTGTTTTTAACAAATAAAAAAACTTAATTAAAATAAGTCTAAAGAGTTGATTTTTTTAGACTTTTTTGTTATTCTAAATATGGAGATTAATATGAATAAAAAAACAAAGATAACATTATTGATTATTTATGTATTAGCAATATTTTCAATGATAACAAGTGCAACTATGGCTTTTTTTACGTATATAAATGTATCAAATGTATCACCAGTAATAGATGCTCAAGCAGCAACAATTTTAGACTGGCTAACATTTGATGTTGGAAAACCCATTTATATATTAGCAAATGATTATAATTTTGGCAAAGACATGGGTAATTTAACATCTGACATTTCTGCAAGTGCTACTTTAAAAGTAGAAAGTGATGGTACAGTCACTAAAACATATTATTATAATTTAAAATTAGAAATAAAGGACAATGAATTTATTTATACTACTCCAGATGAAAAAGCAGAATTGCTTATCAAAGTAATTGACCCTAATGGAGAAGAATTAACAGAAATTCCTGGTTTAGAATATGTTGAGAGTCAAGGATACAAAGGTTTTGATATAACAACTAAAAATGGAGATTTTTACATAGCACAAAATTATGAAATTTCAACTAATTCCTTAGTAGTACATAATTGGAAAGTAGAAGTAACGTTAGTTAATCTAGATACAAATCAATACATGAATATAGGAAATGATTTTAATGGGGTTTTAAAAATGGAGAGTGTAAGAGGTAATGGATAATTTACAGAAATATTTTAATAGAGAATATCAAAAACAATATGATGATACAGCATTTTTAAGCGATGAAGAATTAGCTCAAATGAACCCAGCAACAAATTTAGATAGAGAAATACATGAGTTTTTAGATAAAAGAGAACAAATACAAAATTTAATTGCTGAAAAACGCAAAGAAATTGCATCGTATCAAGAAGATATAAATTATTTAGATGGAATAGTTAGTAATCGAAGGACAGATAGTGTAGTAAAAACTGAATCATATCATAATATAATGGAAGACTATGTTGCAATTCATCGTTTAAAAGTGGAAATTAGTGAACTTGAACAAAAGTTAAGTGAAGGTCATGGTAGAAGTAGGTAATTTTTTAGTTTATTTAAAGAAAGAATTAAATTATTCTGATAATACAATAAATAGTTATAAATTAGACTTAAATGACTTTTTTCTTTTTGCTAAAAAAAATAAAATTGATTATTTAAAATTAACAAATGAAGATATAAGAAAATATTTAAAATACTTAGATGAAGAAAAACTAAAAAATACAACGATATCTAGAAGAATAAGTGCATTAAGAAGTTTTTATAATTATTTATTAAATAAAGGATTAATTGATTTTAATATATTTAGCAGTATAAGAAATCCCAAGTTAGAAAAAAAGTTGCCAAATTATTTAAATTATGAAGAATTAGCAAAAATATTTGATAGTATTGATACTACTTCTAAAGAAGGATTAAAGAATAGATTATTAATAGAAATGCTTTATGCAACAGGATGTCGAGTAAGTGAAATTGCTAATATTAAAGTAAAAGATATAAATTTTAGTAATAACTCAATAAGAGTATTAGGAAAAGGAAATAAAGAAAGAATAGTTTATTTTGGAGAATATGCAAGATATTATTTGAATAAATATATTGAAGGGCATAAAAGTGAGTATTTATTTGTAAATAAGGATAATGCCAAATTAAATATTCATGAAATAGAATACATGGTAAGAGAAATTGTTAAAAACTTAGCATTAAAAACACATGTGACGCCTCATACATTAAGACATACTTTTGCTACACATTTGCTCAACAATGGAGCAGACATTAAAACTGTTCAAGAGTTATTAGGTCACTCAAGTTTAAATACAACAGGAATATATACTCATGTATCAAATGCTCGGATTAAAGAAATATATTTAAAGACTTTTAATAGGTAGGAAGGAAGATATGGAAAAAGTATTAGAATGTAAAGATTTACACAAAAAATTTGGCCGTAAAGAGATATTAAAGGGAGTATCATTTACGATTAGTGAAGGGGACATATTAGCATTTATTGGTCCAAATGGTAGTGGTAAAACAACAACCATTAAGTTAATATTAGGGTTACAAAAAATAAATTCAGGTAAAGTAACTATAAATGGCTATGATATCAAAAAAGATTTTGAAAAAGCCATAAATAAAGTGGGAGCAATAGTTGAAAATCCTGATTTTTACATGTATTTAACAGGATATCAAAATTTAAAATTAATAGCAAGTTGTTATGATAATATAACCAATGAAGAAATTGATAAAATAGTAAAATATGTTGGATTAGAAAAAAGAATAAATGATAAAGTAAGTAAATATTCATTAGGTATGAGACAAAGATTAGGAATAGCAAGAGCTCTACTTAACAAACCAAATGTATTAATATTAGATGAACCAACTAATGGACTAGATCCTAAAGGAATAAAAGACTTAAGAGTATTACTTAAAAGACTTGCTAGTGAAGGAATGGGCATTTTGATATCTAGTCATAATTTAGCGGAACTCGAAAGTTTTTGTAACAAAGTATGTATTATTGATAGTGGAACAATAATTGAGACTAATGAAGTAACAGCACTTAAAAAGAATGAAAACCAATTTATATTTAAAGTAAGTGATACTTCTAAAATAAATATAAAAGGTGCTTATGATATAACTAAAAGTACTTTTAAGATTAATGGCGATAGAGATTTAATTGCAAAAACAATAAAAGAACTAGTAAAAGAAGATATAGATATATATGAAGTAAAACAAACTGAGATTACTCTTGAAGAAGCATTCTTGAAAAAAACTAGAGGTGACAAATGATAAGATTAATAAGAAATGAAATATATAGAATAATGCATAAAAAAAGCACTATAATATTTCTAATAATAGCTTTAATATATGTATTAATAACTAATATAATATACAAAAAAAGTGATTTATTAAATAGTAGTATGTATTATTTTGATGAGTATAATTACTATGATTATGAATTTGCTAAAGATTATATAAATGACAATTCACCAACTGAAGCAAATGCATCAGAATATGCAGGATATAAATCATATCTTGATGCCTATGAACTAGCAATTAATTATGATAAAGAATCTTGGCAATATGAAAAATTTATGGAAGAATATAGAGTAGTAGATAATAATTATATATATTCAACCATTTATAATTATGAAGAAGACATTTTAGAATACAAACAAAAGTTAGAGGAAATCAAAGAAAATATTACAAACAATAATTGGAAATATTTTGTAAATAGTGAAATAGATGATTTAAACTCTAATAAAAAAATGTACACTGAATTACTTAATAATACAAATAACAATGATGAAATAATTTATTACAAAAAAGAACTTTTAAAAATAGATGAACAAATAAAATTAAATGAATACCGTATTACTGAAAATTTATGTTATGGTCATGATTATTTAAATACAGCTATTGCAGATATTAGAAACTCTTTATATGGTTATGCAGAATACGTAATAAGTAAAAATGCTGATTATAAAGAAGATTATATAAATTATCAAAAAGATCAGTATATATTAAAAGAAAAAGAGGATATTAATAATAGGCAAACACTAAGAGGAATATTAATAAGCTTTTTTGGTGAATATTCATTTTTAATATTAGTTTTTGTCATTATGATAGCTGGAGGATTAGTTAGTGAAGAATTTAATAAGGGTACAATAAAAAGTTTACTAATTATTCCTAAAAAACGAGAAAAAATATTATTAGCAAAATACTTAAGTGCTATATTATTCATACCATTTATAATATTAGTATTATTAATTAGTCAATTAATCATCGGGGGAATATTCTTTGGATATAGTTCTCTAAATATCCCAGTTGTAGTATATAATTTAGCAAATAATCAAATAGAAACTGTTAATGTATTTAAATATTTTGGTTTATATTGTCTTACAAGTGCTCCAAAAATATTATTACTTACAACACTAGCATTTGCTTGTTCAGTAATTCTTAATAATACAGCATTTTCAATAGCATTAACATTCTGTGGAATAATTGGTAGTGAATTAATAAATAGTTTTGCATTATATTATGATACAAAAATATTAAATTATTTTGTAACAACAAATTGGAATTTTTCAGACTTTTTATTCGGTGGGGTATCGACATTTGGTAATTCATTAACGCATTCGATAATTACCTGTTTAGTATATTTAGTAATAATGATAGTAGCTATGTTTATAGTATTTAAGAAAAAAGATGTAAAAAATGTATAGAAGGTAGTAAATATGAAATTTAAATTAAAGCAAGGTAAATATATTAGTGTTTTTTGGACAATAATTTTTGGCCTTGCTTTAATTTTTTGTGTATTTACTAATAATTATCTGCATAAATTATCTGATAATACATTGATTGAATCTACTACAGTAGTAAAGACTGATAAAAATAAAGAAAGAAACAAAAAAATTGCTGAATATATTGCAAGTATAGATGATGGATCTATATCTATAGTTGATGTAATAGATATAAAACTAAGTGTAACATCAATATTATTATTAGAAAATGAACAATATACATCAATTTTATTTGATTATCAAACAGGTAAAGAAATAAGTATATTTGATTTAATCAAAGAAGGAAGAGAAAGTGACTTTAATAATAAGATTGAAGAATTATTATACTTAAAATATCCTACATTTATTGCAGATGTTTTAAATAATGGTGATAAAAACAATGTATACTTTATGAAAGACAATGAATTAATAATATATTATTATGATTATGAGATAACACCTGTTGTAAAGGAAGATTTATATCTAACTATCAATTACAATGAAATAAAAGATTATATAAGTATTAATTTGGATTTAGATAGTGAATATCAAAATGAAGATGGAAAAGCAATAAATCTAGCAAAAAAACAAATAGCTATAACTTTTGATGATGGACCAGGAAAGTATACTAAAAATTTAATAGATATTTTAGAGAATAACAAATCAAATTCAACATTCTTTATTTTAGGTAAAAATATTAAAGAATACGAAGATGTGTTAAAAGAATCTTTTACTAATGGAAATGAGATAGGTTATCATTCATATAATCATGAAAATTTCTTGCGTCAAGATATTGAAAAAATAAAAGAGGAATTTAATAAAAGCAATGAAGAATTAATCTCTGCTATTGGTAGTGGTTATACATTAATAAGACCACCATATGGATCTATAAATAACAAAATTAAAGAATCATTAGATTTACCATTTATATTATGGAATATAGATACTGAAGATTGGAGATATAAAAATATTGATTACTTAGTAGACTATGTATTAGATAATGTAAAAGAAAATTCAATAATATTATTTCATGACATTCATAAAACTAGTGTATCAGCAATAGAAAAATTATTACCATATTTATATGTTGAAGGTTATCAATTAGTTACAATATCAGATTTAGCAAATGTTAATGGCATAACTTTAGAAGCTCATAAAACATATCGCTATTTTTCTTAAACAAAGCCAATTTCATCAAGTTCATTAGTAGACACTTCTTGTACTAAATAAATAGCTCCGCCGATAAGAAACAATAAAGCAGCAATTAGTTTTAAAAAAGTATTTCGATAATTACTATTATTAAAATTTTTTTCCATATTATTTAAATCATTAGTAATTGTTAATACAAAGTATAGATATATAAAAAAAGCAATCAAAAAAATAGCAATATGAATTGCTTTTTGTTTGCCATAAGAATCTTTATTTTTATTTAAAACATAATCTTTTTCGTAGTAATTTGCAAGTAATGCAAAAGCTGCGATAAAAAAATATATTATCCAAATTATATTTTCATTATTTAATTTATTTAAGCGATTAAATACATCCATATTTAATCATATGCTATTTTTTCTTTTTATTTGTTTTTTTAGGATTATTTATCATATAAGTATTACAATTTTTAACTTTAGCATAGTAACTTCCCACTAAGAACAAAATTGCAAACAAAGCAAAGACAACTCCCAAAATAATTTCTGATACATTATTATTATCCATTATACCATCGATTAAAAAATAAATGAAAAAACCAAACAACAATACACTATATATCAATAAGCGAGTTAGTCTAACTTTTAAACTATGACCATATTCTGTATTAAAAAATTCTTTTGCTACTTCTTTTTTAGTATTTTTAGATGCTCTTTGATATTTATTTTTTTCCATACGAATCACGTATAATCAATCTTATAGAAATATTAATCTATTTGATTGATCCCTTTCTATTTATATTTTTTTTGATTTAT
>CALVKC010000016.1 GCA_944332505.1 uncultured Bacilli bacterium | reverse complement strand
AAAAAAGAGACAAATTATTTTAATATTGTCTCTTTAAAAATATAATAAATCTTGAAAATTTCAAGTAATTTTTTTTTGGTGCACATGAAGGGACTTGAACCCATACGAAGATTACTCTTCTGCAGATTTTGAGTCTGCCGCGTCTACCAATTTCGCCACATGTGCATGTATAAATTATATCATATTTTTGAACGAAATTTAATATAAAAACATATAGATCATCATTTTTTAAAGATCTTTAAAAAATATATAGAACATTTTTGCTTTTTGTGATATATTGTTTTTAGAGGTGATTTTATGTATAGAGTCGACACTTTAAAAACGGTAATTAGACAAGCTATTAATAATATAATTGAAAGAGAAAATACTGAATATGCTGAATTGAAAAAAATATATTTAGAAGTTGCTTATATTTTAAAAAAGGAAAACAATATAACACTGCAAAGTCAAATTAGAGGCCGTTTGCAAGAAAATTGTATACAAACAAAATCATATATTGGTGAGAATTTATTTGAAACTAAAAAATTACGTTCTGGATTATGGAAAAACGTAGATAATCATGAAAAAAATTGTTTTAAATATATTCGATATATTAAAAATTCTTATTTAGTTACTAATGATAATTGGGAACATTTTTATAAAGCACTTAATGTAGATGGAAAATATGTTTTGGAGAATAATGTTGATATATTATATGAAATAAAATTAAAAGAACAAATTGGAATTTGTAAGGCCAAAATAATAATTTTAGAGTTAAAAAAAATTCGTGAGTTGTTAAGAAGTATGAAGAAAGTTGATAAATGTGAGGAGGGATATGGGACAGCATTTGAAGTGTTTGCTATTGCTGTTATTTATAATTTGAATTATGAAATTGTTATTAATAAATATATTGTGCATGGGGATTATGACGGTGGTATTGATGCAATAGTTTATTTGAATGATAGCGATGAGGTGGATATATATCAAATAAAGTTAAATGAAATTTCTGATGTGGCATATGATATTATGAATAAAAATTATACGTTATGTGTTAGTGATGATGTGGTGCCAGAGAATGGTGCAGATTTGTGCAAATTTATTTTAAAAAGAAAGATTTTACTTCAAAATAGGAAAATGAATTTAAAAACTATTTCTTGGAATTCTAAGAAAGATTCAAATATAACACCACTTGATATTTATAATATGTTTTTTAAAAACAAACTATTACCTAATAGAGATAACAATTTAACTTTATATATTGAAAAACCTGTTTTAAATTCGGTATATAATATTGCTTCTTATAAGGACAAGAATTATACTTTCTTTTTGAACGCTGAAGAGTTAATAAAAGATATGCTTAATGCACTTGAAATACCTAAAAACAATGATATATCATCAGTTGATTTTTCTAGATTCTTTTGTGATAATATTCGTGGCGCAATGCCTATTAATAAAAATATTTATAAAACTATAATTGAAGATCCTAATAATTTTATTAATTATAATGTCGGAATTGATATTACTGGAAAAGTAAGAGATTTGTCTTATCAATTAGAAATAAAGAATCCTATTATTAATAATGGTCAACAGACTATTATGTCGTTAATTAAAACTAATATAAATTTAGATAAAATTATGCTTTGTATACATGTAAAAAATCAAAGTGATTTAATTGTGAAAAGCAATATTTCTATATTTACTAATGAACAAAAGCCTGTAAGACCAGTGGATAGATTGTCTGTCAATTATTTTATTCGTGATATACAGAAAAAAATTTTTGATGATGGAGAATATTTTTTGCAGATTTATTCTTCAGGTGATAGGGAAAATGATTATATTATTAATAGTATTTATGGAAATAAGGTAATAGTTTTGTCTGATTTTATAAAACTATATTTTGCTGTAATTACTACAAATTTAGGTGGTTGGAAAAATGCTTTTAATCAAGAATTAGAAAAAATTAATATTAATAAACCTTTTGATTTAAATTTATCTTTTAAAGTGTGCGAAAGCATTGTATGGTTTGAAAGTTATTTAGATACTATTTCGGATAAGAGAGAAAGGGATAATTTGCGTAGTGCGGATTTAGCTTTTATGTATCTATTATGTAAAGAAAATTTATCAGTAGAGCAAGCAAGAAAGGTTATAGATATGATAAATAATGAATATTTTTATTCAAAACACACTAGTAAGTTGATAGATGTATATAAAAGTTCGACTATTATGAATAGATTAAATAGACAACTTAAAAGATTTGAGAAAAATAATAAACTGGATTTAATGAAATAATTTTGATGATTAAAAGGAAAATAATGTTATTGTATAGACTTTGAAAAAATCTTTGTAAATTTTAAACATATTATTAAATGGTAGGAGGGATAATAAATGAAGGTTAGTCATGAGTTTGGACCATATATTAATAAAGATAGTAGAATTCTTATTTTAGGTTCTATTCCATCTGTAAAATCTAGAGAGTGTGGATTTTATTATATGCATCCACAAAATAGGTTTTGGAAAATAATAACTGATGTATTTGGCGATAATTATCCTGAAACAATAAATGAAAAAAAAGAATTTTTAAATAAGCACAAAATTGCTTTATGGGATGTGCTTGATAGTTGTGATATAGATGGATCGAGTGATAGTTCAATAAAAACACCTATAGTAAATGATATTAATGGACTGATTAAAGACACCGATGTTAGATATATTTTTGTGACTGGTAAAAAAGCCTTAGAATTATATGATAGGTATTGTTATGATAATGTTTTAATTAAAGCTATTTATTTACCTTCGACTAGTGGAGCAAATTGTGCTTTTAGTTATGATAAATTAAAGAAGAAATATGAAATAATTATAAAATATTTGAAAAAATAATATTTTTCTTTTTTTTTATTGGAAAATAGGTTATAATTATATTATAGGGAAGGGGCGGCTTAGGATGATTTTAAGAAAACCTTATGCGTTTTTTATAAAATATTTTAAATTGCTACATGCTATTATTGCGGTTTTAGTGGCATTTTTGTTGTACCGTTCTTTTACACTTTATAATTTTTTTAGAACTTATGTAACGGATTATAGTTCGGCTTTAAATGATTTAAATCCCCGTTCGCTTTTAAATATGTATAGTTTTTTGATGGTATTGGGGGTAATTGTAGTAATTATTATATTGTTGTCTGTAATGATTTATAAGAAAAAGCCAAAATTTCTTTATATTTATAGTTTGATTGTTTATGTTTTTGTAATTATTTTATTTGGTGTGACTTATCCAGTATTAAGAGATATAAGTGCTTCTATTTTAGATATTCGTTTTTCTAGTGCATTACGTGATTTCTTCTTAATCGCAATTGTTGTACAAGCTATTGGTTTGATTTTGTATATTGTTAGATCGACAGGTTTTGACATTAAGCAGTTTGATTTTGGCTCAGATTTACAAAAATTAGATATTGATGAAAAAGATAGCGAAGAAATTGAAGTTGCTTTGGAATTTGATAAAAATAAAATTAATAGACAAGTTAGGTATAAACTTAGACAGTTTAAGTATGTGTATGTTGAAAATAAGTTTTTAATTAATACAATTGGTGCGATTGCACTAGTTATAATTGCTTTTGTAATATATTTTAATATTGGTGTCTATACAGCATCGTATAGTCAAGGATCTTCTTTTAGTGCTAGTGGAGTTGTTATGAATGTAAAAGACACTTATTTGACACAAGAAGATCCTTTAGGTAATTCACTTACAGATGATATGATTTTGGTTGTTAAAGTGGATATTAAGAGTCAAGGTGGTATAAATCAAACTTTAAATACAGGGTTAGCAACTGTTAGAATTGATGATAAATCATATGGACAAGATGTTAATTATGCAAAAGAGTTATATGATTTAGGTTCACCATATACTAGTCAAGAATTGACTGATGAGTTTAAAAGTTATATTTTGACATTTTTAATTCCTAAAGAAGATATAAATAAAAAAATGATTTTGAAATTTAATGATAATGTTAGTTATGTAAAAGGCGAGATTGGAGCCAAAAATATTTTAGTTACTTTGAATCCTACCAATTTAAGTGAAAATGTAGATGGTGGTTCTAAAAAACTTGGTGAAGAAGAGAGTTTTAATGATAGTATACTTGGCACTTCTTCATTAAAAATAAACAGTTTTGAAGTTGGTGATAAATTTCAATTAAGTTACAAATATTGTTATGGAACGGATAAGTGTATTGATTCTACTGAATATGTTACACCAACAGCAACTGGCAATTACTTTAAAACATTAATGAAAATAAATGCAGATTTTTCTATTGATCAAAATATTAATAGTTCAGAAATATCTACGTTTGTGAGTTTTCTAAATACTTTTGGAACTATTAATTATAAAGTAAATGATAATTGGTCATCTACTAAAATTAATACTCAATCAGTAAAACCTAAAGTGGCTAAAGATAATAATAATTATTATATTGAAGTTCCTAGTGAAGTTAAGAATGCTAGTGAGATTAATTTTACATTTAAAATTCGAAATTATATTTATAAATATGTTTTAAAATAATAAAACGATGTGTTATAATAGGAAGGGGGAGACGCAAAAAGTGGTTAAACAAATTAAATATGTGATTTTTGTTTTAATATGCATGTGCGTTACTCCTTTGATCACACATGCTGAATGTGATTATCAAAGGCAAGCTGAACTTTCTAGATTAGCTAGTAATGTTCAGTTTAGTTATAATTATGATAATAGTGCTAATTTCACAATTAATATTACTAATATAACTGATGATATTTATGTGAGTTATTTTAATCCTAGTAGTTTATCAAATGAAATATTGAGTGGTATTGGTGAAAAAAATATACAAGTTGGTGCGGGCACGACTTTAAATTTTGAAATTTATTCTAATGATCCTAATTGTTCTGGAAATTTACTACTAAATAAATATATTACAACCCCCACTTATAATTCTTTTAGTACTTATGATGAGTGTCAACAATTTCCAAATTTTAAATATTGTCAGTTGTGGCTTAATACTACTTTAACTGATAAACAATTTGAAACTGAGTTCACTAAATATAAAACAATACGAGAAACTAAAAAGGTAGCTAATTCTTCTGATGAAGGATTTTGGCAAGTCTTGGTTAATTATTTTGAAAATAATAGGGCAGTGTTGACAATTGGTTTTGTTTTTATAATTATGCTTATTATTAGCCTTATTTTAATTAAGCTGTTAAGGAGGAAGCATTAAATGAATGAGAATTTGAAAAAAATATTTTCTTTGTTGTTTGTTATAATTGTATGCTTGATAGGTGTTCCTGTTTATGCTTGGCAAACTGGTGGATATACTGGTGGTGGCGGTTCTGCTGGTGGTGGCACTAGTATTAATGCTATGACCGATGGTGGTTCTGGATTTGATTCTGGTGTATATTTATTTCAGTTAGTATATAGGCCTCAAAATAAGAATTATTATCAAGTTGGTAAGTGTGTTGTTATAAATACTGGCTCACAAGGAAGGTATAGAATTGCTGATATTGATAGAAAAGCTAGAAGTACAGCTGATTCAAACGGATGTACTTATGGCGGATCAAATGGTAGTCTTTTGAATTTAGCAAAACAAATTCAAAACAAGGGTGGTTTAGATAATGTACCTGTAGTTAGTGAAAAAGAATATGCAAAACAATTGGTGAGTGAATTTGGGGCTGATTATGATAATTTAAATTTATCTGGATCAACTCCTGGAACTTACAATTCGTATGGTTATAGAATATTAGTTCAAAAGTTAACTTGTTTTGGTTATAGTTCTTCTAATCTTAGTACTTGGTGTGCTGTACTTTGGCCTAGAAAATCATGGGCTGCTCAAAATCCTAGTTTAGGTTTATTTGGAGGTTCATTCCAAGGTGATTTATATACGACAGTTGATGATATTGGTATTCGAAATGCTGCTAATAGAAGAAATGGATGGTACTCAACTACAGGTAATGGAAGTGAACTTGGTAGGGCATTTGCTGATGTGAACCGTGGTGAAGGATATAATATTATTGGTTTTGATGAATCTGTTTTTGTTCCAAATTATGATTATTCTATTGATGCGGCTTGTGTTAATTGTAATTCAAATGATGCTGATAACAAAACTTATATTATTCAAGATATATTAGATTGGGAAGCTATTTTTGCTAGTAGTAATGTTGAAAATAAAAAAATAAAAAATTATTATCACAAAGGAAATGGAGTTTATTGTAGAGAAGAATATATTGTTTATTTTCCAAATACAACCAATACGATTTACGTTGAACCTGGCAGATACTTTACTTTAAATCCTTCAGCTAAAGCTTTGGATAAAATTATTTCTTCTGCAGCTATTCCAAATATGAAACCTGTAAGGGTTGTGAAAAAAAGACAATGTAGAGTTAATACTGAAAAAAATTCTTCTAATTCAACTACTGTTTTAGATAGCTTTAGAAGAAAATCTGAATATGATTTTAAAGGTAAAACTGGAACAGTAAGTTTTAAATATAATGAACGATATGAAGATAGTCGTTATAATATGGATGATATGGAAGAATTGAGTGTGTATGATGAACCAAATAATTATACATATTCTATAAATAATGGTACTTTGAATATGGAGGTTACTAGATATTATACTTTACCTAGCAATTATTATCAGTATATAAGAAAGCAAGATGGGCTTTCTATGAAAGTGAAACCATCAACCAATTTAGGATATTATATAAATGTTGGAATTTCTAATTTACCAGTTTCTTTTAATAACACTGGTGATAATGGTATTGCGGCTGATATACAATTTTTATTTGAATTACCTACAAATGATCAATATTCAAAATTAGATGAGGCATATATAGAAAATAATTCTTATTTGCTTAATCAAAATAGCGAGGGCAATATATATAAAAGATATAAAGCCGGTAAATTGCATGAAGGAGAAAACATAGAGAATAGTGCTTGTGCAAAAATGTTTGGTGTTGGTAATCAAAATTTTAAAACCTGTGTAGATAGCAGACAAAACAATTCGATTGGTGATATTGATAAGAATGCTAATTGTATTGTAAATAGTAAGATAACTACATCTGCCCAGTCAGGTTATTCATGTATAGTGTTAACTCCTAAGGAAACTGATGATTGTAGTAGTGAGGATGATGCAAATAGATTAGGTCTTGATTGGAATCCATATAATCAGACTTGTTGTCCAGTTGGAACAACATATAATCCAACCTTAGGAAAATGTGAATCTAATAATGAGACGTGCCGAATAGAAAATGGTAAATATTACGATTTTGATGGTAATGAAATAACTAAAGAGGAATATGATAGAATTTGTCCTAATTCTGAAAATGGTGATACATGCCGAATAGAAAACGGCAAATATTACGATTTTGATGGTAATGAAATAACTAAAGAGGAATATGATAGAATTTGTCCTTCTAATTTACCACCTACATGTGAAACTGATGGTGATTGCCCATATGGATGTTGTCCTTCTGGAGAATGTGCTCCAATGCCGGATGGAACTTGTCCAGGATCAGGTGGTATAGATGTTATTTATAGAACTATTGATTTAGTAAATCCATTCCCTGGTCAAAATGCCGAACAGAGAAATACGGGAGCTAACTGGTGTAGTTATAATATAAGAACACAGAAAATTGATTGTAAATATAATAATCAAACGGTTAAAAATTATATTACTAGAGAAAAGGGTGGAACTGAGCATGGTGGAGAGGTTTACCGTGAGGATCATGTGTTATATGAAGTTACATTAGATTCTAGTACGATTGGTCAAATTAGAGATTATAATGATGATCATAAATATGATGATTGGCTTTTAAACTGTTATAACGAAGAAGATAGTAAAGTAACAAATGATTCGCGTGTCACTTATGGAAGGGCTTGTAAAAGTGAATTTTTAAGAGATTATTTAGGTAGTAAAGTTAGCGGAAAGTGTGCTTCATCAACTAATAGTAATTTTTATACTTGTGATGAGGATGTTTAGTTAGGAGGGAATAAAGCATGAAGGAATCATTTTGGGGTATATTTGTGTTAGGCCTTGGTGTTATGTCAATATTCTTTATTGTTTTATTTCAAAACTTGACTAATACTGATGAGCACAATTCACAATTATTAAAAGAAGTAACCGAGGCATCTATGTGGGATGCATTTGATTATGCTTCTTATAGGACTTCTGGTGAAATTAGAATAGATAGAGAAAAGTTCGTCGAAAACTTTATTAGAAGATATGCTGAAAGTGCTAGTATGTCTAGACAATATACAATTAAGTTTTACGATATTAATGAAAAACCACCAAAAGTAAGCTTGAGTGTACAAAGCGGAGTGGTAGGTGTTGGAGGTAGCACCCAAATAACATTTGATTTACAAAATAGAATCGATGCTATTTTGGAAGTACCTTATTAAAATAAAAGAAAAGAGAGGATGAGATTATGAATAATGTAGTGGCGTCAGCCAAAAAGTTTTTTAAAAACAAAAATGTGGTAACGGTTATTGGAGTTGTTGTGATTCTAATCTTGTTATATGTTGGTTATAGTACACAAATCAACAATGCAGTACAACCAGTACAAGTTCCTGTTGCTACACAAACAATACAACCAAGAACAGAAATCACTGATGATATGGTGCAGTTGGTAGATATGCCAAATATTTCACTTAGTGATAATGTTATTAGGTCAAGAACACAAATAGTTGGTAAATATTCAAATGTAAATTCAGTAATTCCTGAGGGAAGTATGTTTTATACTGATACAGTAATTTCTGAAGAAGAATTACCTGATGCGGCTTTTACAAAAGTTAAATCTGGTGAGGTTGTTTATAATTTTCCTGTAGATATGGAAAGTACTTATGGTAATTCTATTTTTCCTGGTAATTATATTGACATTTATATGAAAGTTGGAGACGGAACTGATGAAAGAATAATGCTAGGAAAGTTAATTGAAAATGTTGAAGTGTTGGCTGTTAAGGATTCTTCTGGTAGAGCCGTATTTGAAAATACTAGTGAAGAGAGAACTCCTGCTATGTTAATATTTGGATTAAAGAGCAATTTATATACTATTTTAAAGAAAGCTTCATATATGGATGGTTTGGGTGTTGAACTTTATCCAGTACCACATGGTGGACAAGTTGATACTGAAGGTGCAACTCAAGTTTCTACTCAACAATTGGTAGATTATATCGATGCACATTCTGTTAATATTCCTGAACCAGAACCAACAACTGAAGAAGATCCATTAATACCAACAATTGAGGAAACTGGAGGAAATCCTAATACTGTTACAATAACTTTCCCTGATGGTTGTGATGGTACATATACTTGTACATATGTAAAAGATGGTGGGGATAGTCGAAGAGTAACTAAAAATACTCAAGATATTATTTATACTGCAAATGGTACTTTGACTGCAACAGTTCAGGAAGAAGATGGGACTGCTCATTCAATTACGACTGATATACCAATGACTAATTCAACTACAACGGGGCAATAATAATGAATAATATGTTTGACCAAATAGATTTCGGTCATTTGAAACCTTATTTGGAAGATGATGATATTACTGATATTTCTTATGATAATGGTGGACAGATACATTTAAAGACTTTATCTAAAGGAATATTTAGAATCGAAAATCCTGCTATTAATAATGCATTTATGGAAAAGCTAGCATTTCAATGTTCTAATGTTATGGGTAAGACTTTTAACATGGCACATCCTTTCTTGGATGCCGAGAGTGCGGAGTTACGTTTAGCTTTTATTCATGAATCTGTTGCACAAAACGGTATTGCTTGTGTTGTTCGTAAAACACCTGCTAAAATACGTTTGCAAAAAGAAAAAATAGTTGCGGATAAATATGTTGAATTAGATATTATTGATTTTCTAGAACAATGTGTATTAGGTCATTGTAATATGATTGTGTGTGGTGAGACTGGTTCTGGTAAGACTGAGTTAGTTAAGTATTTAGCATCTAAAATAGCTGATAATGAAAAAGTTATTACAATTGAAGATACTTTGGAACTTCATTTGGATAAGATTTTTCCTCATAGAGATATAGTTGCTTTAAAAACAAATAATATTGCTTCTTATACAGATATATTGGAAGCATGTATGAGACAAAATCCAAAATGGATTTTGCTTTCAGAGGTACGAAGTGCTGAGGCAGTACTTGCTGTACGTAACTCTATTTCATCTGGACATTATATTTTATCTACTATTCATGCCGATAAAGCTGCTTCTATTCCTAATCGTATGTATAGTTTGCTTGAGACTAATCAGGATTTGGATCAATTTATGAGTTCAATTTGTAGATATATTCAAATTGGTATATATGTTAGAGGATATCAAGATAAGGCTACCAAAAAATTTAGACGTGAAATAGCAGAGGTTACTGAATTTTATGTAACTAATGATACAAATGAGGCTCGTCATAATGTTATTTATCGTAAAGGAGCGGATGGAAAAGTCATTAGAAATAATCCGAGTCCTTATTTAATCGATTATCTTGAAGTACAAGGGGTATTTTTACCAAAAGAGCTTCAAAATATGGCTGGAGAGTCTTATGTTGAAAGCAATTCAATGAAGGGTAATGCTGAAGTTCAAGTTGAAAAAAATTTGAAGTCAAATGATTCCACTAATTTAATGAATGATTTTACCAATGGACAAGTAGTTCAAACAGAAAATTTACAGGATAATAATGTTTCACCTCAAGTTAATGTTAATAATGGAGTTACTTCAATTAATGATGTAGTTAGTAATTCTCAAGTTGATGTAAATACTAATCAGACAATTAGTTCTGATGGTACGATACCTTCATCTACTGCAGAAAATAAAACAGAAAATTTATTTGAATAAAGGAGGGGAAGCTATGACATTTATAATATTTTTAATTGTTTTGGCAATTGCAATATTTGTTATTTTATATCGAAATAATAGTAATAGTAACAATGTTTATAAGTTTGTAAATAAGAAAATTGGTGTAATTTATGATAAATATGCTCCTTATTCATTTAAAGTAGTTAGAGAAAAGGTTAAGGAGCTTGGTCAAGAATATACTCCAAAACAGTATGCTATTCAAGTTGTAGTATTTGCGGTGAGTGCGGCTGTAGTTACATATTTATATTTCTATAATATTGTAGTTTCACTTATTTATGCTGCCTTGGCTGTATTAGTTATTCCTTATTTAACTTATTTAAGGTGTAAAAGACTTTATAGTGAATTTATATTTGAACAAATTCAAGTTTATACAACAAATACAATAATGGAATTTGCAACTACACAATCTTTTGTTAAAGCATTAGAAGGAGTATATGCTTCAAATGTGCTTGAAGACCCTGTTAAGTCTGATGTTAAAATGATGATTGACATGGCTTATGAAAATGGTACTATTGATCAATCACTTAATTATATGAATTCAAAATATGACTTTTATATAGTAAGAAATATGCATCAATTGTTTTTACAAATTACAAATGAAGGTGCTAGAGATTCTGGAGAATCTTTAGAAAATATGAGCCAGGATATAGATATGCTTGTTGAAGGTGTTTATCGTGATAGAATTGATAGAGCCACATTTCACAAGAAGTTTTTGCAATTTGGTATTATACTTTATTTAATGGTCATGCTTGTTCAATTTATGTTAGGTATGGAAACTTATAATCAAATGCTTGGAGATTGGTGGGTTCAAGTGTTGTTACATGGTATTATTTGGCTAAATACATTCTTTCTACTTTCTGGTGAAAAATATTATAATGAAGATGTGGGGGCGGAATAAATGGGTATAGGTTTAACGTTTATAATTATTGCAGTTATTGTGATATTTTTGCTTGAATACAACAACCATTTCAGCTCTAATAAATTTATTAAAGAAACTGCGCCATATTTTAGAACTATGATGGAATCTGATTATGAATTTTTACTTAAGGTAAGATATGGTGGAGATGTTGATGTAAACAAAATGTATGGATTAAGGGTTCGTAATGGAATTATTGGAATTATATTTTGTTTGTTTATATTTATGGATCAACTTTCATTTGCTTATGTTTTACTTTCTTTATTGATTGGCTTTGCTTTATTTAAGTTGCCTTATATGCAGTTAAGTAGTTATTATAAGCAAAATTTGCATAAAATTAATTTAATGCTTCCATACTATTTAAAGGGACTAGAAATTTTAATTCAACATTATACAGTCCCAGTAGCACTTGCAAGATCAATTGAAACAGCACCAGAGATCTTTAAACCTGGTTTGCAAAAATTGGTGGCTAAAATTGATGCGGGTGATTCTTCTGTACAACCTTATATGGATTTCGCTAGTGAATATCCAGTTCGTGATTCAATGAGAATGATGAGACTTTTGTATCGTTTAGGACTTGGTAGTCAAGAAAATAAACAAGAACAATTACTTATGTTTTCACGTACAATTTCTTCTTTACAAAATAAAGCTCGTGAACAAAAATATAAAGAACGTCTAGAAAAGATGGAAAACAAGACAATGATGATGTTATTTTGTACAGGAGGAGGAATTTTAGGTTTTCTACTTTTGTCAATGATGATGATGATGAATTATTAAATGTAGTAAAATATTTTAAACTATGTTATAATTAAAAATAGGAGGGTAGGTGATTAGTTATGAAGGAAGCAGCTGGTGAGGCTAACTTAACTGTTGTAGCTATTATTTTGATTGGTGTTGTTGTTGCTGTTGTTACTCCACTCGTTACAAGCTTAATGAGTAGTTCTGCTGAAAAAGCTTGTTGCTCAGATGCTGGTGGAATTTGGAGGAATGGAAGTTGTCAAGCTGGTAGTAGTGCATATGATGCATCTGGTTATCGTGATTGTGTTAATGAGGCTACATCAAATCAATAAGATTTAAATATGCTTGCTTTAGAGCAAGTTTTTCTTGGATATTAAGGTGGTGATTTAAATGCGTGAAAGTATTGGTAGTGTATTTTTATACAATATAATTATTTTATTTGTAATTATAGTTTTTGGTTTACTTTCGGCTACTATAAGTTACTATAAAGCATTTAAAGTTAACGAAAGAATACTTTATTCTTTGGATAAATTTGAGGGATATAATCAATTTTCTGAGGCAGAAATAGAGGATTATTTGGTGAGTATTGGTTATACTTATAGTCCTACTGGTCAAGATGCTTGTCCTGAGGAGAAAGATGGTGGAACTTTAATTCGCTCTAATAGTGCTAAACATTTATATTGTGTTTATTATTTTTCGGATGATAGAGGTAGTAACGAAAAGAATAGACTTAATGGTGATAAAGAACCAATTTACTATAATTATGCATTGACTAGTTATATTTATGTTGATTTACCAATTGTTGGTGCATTTAAATTACCTGTTTATACTAAAGGCGAGAGGATATATAATTTCAGTGATAGTCAAGAACAGGGGGCGAGAATATGAAAGAGGCAATTGCTAATGCGGGCATTTATAACTTGGTAATTATATTTGTTATAATTTTGCTTGCTTTCTTTATAGGTTCCCTTTCTTATTCAAAGGCTTTTAAAGTTAAAAATAAGATAATTGAAGAAATTGAAAAGGATCAGGGATATACAACTGGGATTAATGATTCTACTGAGGATAGAGTAGAAGAATGGATTTCAAGTATTGGTTATAGAATTAATACAGGAAATACTAGAAATACCGAAAATTGTCCTACAGTAACTGGTAATGGTGGTGAAACGGGAAAACTTGTAAATACTGATGGTGATTATCAGTATTGTGTTTATGAGTTTGATACATGTACTGCTGGTTCTGATAAAGCAAAATGTGGTAAATATTATCGTGTTACAGCTTATATGTATTTTGATGTACCAATTTTAAGTGGTTTGCTAAAATTACCTGTAAGTGGTGAGACTATGATATTTAACGAGGTAGATAGTTAGGGAGGTGAGGAACAAGTGAATGTAATAGTTGCTAACAAATATCGTGATGCATTAGCTGGTTTAGATATTGAAGTTATTAAAAAACTAGAAGGAGAATATACTGTTGATGAGATTATTGGGACATTTGAGAATTTCTTCTTTAATAAAATGATTTTGGATGTTACAGCTTTAAAGGATTATAAAAATATTAAAACTTTACAAAAGTTGTCTTTGTCGCTTGATGTAGATAAAGTTATTTTACTGTTAGATGGTTCACCTGAAACTTCAGATCCTGAATATTTATCTGATTTAATTTCGATGAGAATATATAATTTTACTATGAATGTTGAAGGTGTAAAATGGCTTTATGAACATCCGAATAGTTATCGTGATGTTGCTCAATATCATCAATTAGATACAACTCATGGAGCATCTTATAATAATGCAGTACCATCTTCTAGTCCTTATCAAGAGTTTAAAAATAATACAGTTATTTGTTTTAAAGATATTACACCTGGAGCAGGCTCAACAACTTTAACATATATTGCAAAAAAACAATTAGCCCGTAATTATGATGTTGTGGCTATTGAGGTGGATAAACACGATTTTATGTATTTTGATGAAGACAAGATGTATAGTGTGTCTAGTAATGAGCTTGGTAATACTATATCTAAGTATAGTAATTCGGATGTTATTTTAATTGATGCGAATAGTAGTTCTGTAGCTGAGGGTTTTGCTAGTGAAACAATTTATTTGTTAGAGCCTTCTAAGATTCAACTTAACAAGTTATTGGCACGTGATCCGAACGTCTTAGAACGTAGTAAAAATAAGAAAATTGTATTAAATCAATGTATGCTTAGTGATCAAGATGTTTCTGATTTTGAGTATGAAACTGGTTTAAGTGTGTTTTATAAAATTCCACCACTTAATGATCAAAGTTCTAATAATGCTGATCTAGATAAATTTTTGGTTAAATTAGGATTTTATAAACAAGATGTTTCTGGTGGGGAAAGTAATAAAAAAGGATTTATGGGGTTATTTAAATAATCTCTTTTTTATATACTAGGAATTTGCTTTGTAAAAGGTAAAGATTTGAAGTTGAGAAAATGGAAATTCCTAGTGTGTTATACAGAGAGTAAACGAGATTATGATGCCACAATTAATATAATGTTTAAAGGCTTATAAAAAGTATGTATTATATTTGAAACGATCTATCTAATCAGTAAATTTTGACATTTTGTTCTAAAGTAGTTATGTATTCTATTGACAAAAATGGTAATTAAAGGTATATTTATAGTATAAGTTAAGAGGAGGTTAAATTATGAATTTAGTTAACGTTTTGGATTATTGTACTGGTGTTTTAGGTACTTCTGGTCAAGGTATTCCTGAAGGAATAGGAAATGTTGTTCATTTGATTGTAATTGCAATTCAAGTTGTAGTACCAATATTACTTATTATTTGGGGTATGATTGACTTTGCTAAAGCGATTATTGGACAAGATGAGGATAAAATAAAAGCTGGGCAAAAGACTTTTATAAAAAGATTGATTGCAGCTGTTGTTGTATTCTTAATTGTTACCATTGTACAACTTGCTATTAACTTAGCTGCTAGTGTTGGTGGAGAAGGTAATGATGCTAATAATGCTTGGACTTGTGCTAAGAGCTTAATTAATGGACAACCTTAATTTTTAAAATAGAAAGTGGGAATCGGAATGGATTTATTCTATGTGTTAGATGCTGCTGACTCAACATTATGTGAAGGTATTTTAGTGCCAAATGTTTTATTTAATGTAGTGTCAACAATTATTACAGGTATTAAAATTGTCGTACCAATATTACTTATTATTTGGGGTATGCTTGATTTTGCTAAATCTGTAGTTGCAAAAAAAGAAGAAGATATAAAAAAATATCAAAAAGCATTCGTATCACGTCTTATTTCTGCTTTAGTTGTATTTTTGATTATATTTATTGTTCAACTTGCTGTTAATTTAATTTCAGGTGTTGAAGATAGTACTAATCCAGATGGTACTACTGTTAGCGATATTTGGAGCTGTAGCAAGAAATTTATTAATGGTGTTGATACAAATAATGAAACAAGTGAATAGAATTATTGGTTCAATGTCAAGTAGTGTTGGTGGAACCAAAAACTAATGATAAATGAACTTGATAAGGAGGTCAAAAATAGGCCTTCTTTTATTGTGCTTTAATTGGATTAAGTAAACCCTTAATAAGCATAACTCTAGCTTTTAAATGTTTAAATTTTCTATAACCACAAGCTGTGTGTTTGATTTGTTTAATTAAATTATTCATACCCTCAGTAATACCATTAGAATATTCGTAGTCAAAAGCATTAACAATATATTTTTCCATGTTTCTGAATGTTCTTAAAGCCTTTTTCATATATTTAGAAATATCTTTAGGATGATGGTGAATAATGTTTAAAAATTTATCTTTATCTCTAGTGTCAATGACTTTTATAATACCTTGATATATTTGGTAAGTATTATATAATTCTTCGTTTGTATTAATTAAATAAGTTACTATATCAACCTGTGAAACTTCTTTTCTAAAACATTTTGAATAATGTTTTTTATTAGAAAGCTCATCTTCATTTTTAAGAATTAATTTCCAGTATTTTTTAAGCTTTCTATAGTTAGGATTAGATTTAACACATAACTTAATTCTAGTATGATCTAAAGCATCTCTAACTTGAATGTCTATATGAAATCTATCAGGAATTAAAATAGCATTTCTAAAGATTTTTCTAAGTAATTTGTAATATGGTTTATATAAATCTATAGTTATAAATTTAACTTTGTCTCTTTCCTTTTTAGGGTACATATTAAAGTAAGATTCAATATCTTTAGACAACCTAGAATTATTAATATCAAAAATATTGGCATGTATTTGATCGACAATAATCAAAGCCATTTTAGATTTGGTATCTTTAGTAGCCTTAAACTCGTCAATGCCTAAAACTTCAGGTAAAAAGCCATTATTTTTAACTAATTTATCTTCAGAGATACTGTCTAAAATTCTATTAACATGATTAGTAGAAACATTGTTTCTTTTAGCGATATCTTTTTCAGCACCTTTCTGCATTAATTCTAATTTAATATTTAGGTTAGTATCATTAGATATTTGTTTATGAAAATCAACAATAGAAGTAGAAGCAATAAAGGTTCTATTACAGTTTTTACAATAAAATCTTTGCTTATCAAGTCTAAGAATAGTATTATAACCACAAGCTTTAGTGATTTTAATATCACAATTTTTCTTAAAATTCCATTTAATAATATCATCAGTACTTTCATTAATATGACCACATTTAGGACAATATTCAGGAATATAAGTAAGATAAGCATGAAAAACTTTAGTATCAATACCTTTAATATTTTCTATAGTTAACAAATTATCATAAAAATATATATTATCATCTTTAATATTTAAGATTAATTTGGTATAATCATTATGAGTCATTTAATCAGATCCTTTCATGTTTTTCCAATTAATATTTTATCATGAGTTTCTGGTTATGACTCATTTTTTATACAAAAAATAGTATTAGTGATTTTTACTCACCAACACTATTTATTATAGAACCAGAATTATTGAATAGATAATTCTTTTTTAATATACTAGGAATTTTCTTTACAAAAGGTAAAAGTTTGCAAAAAGTTATTTGCAAATATAATATGCTAAGCACTGGAGGATAATATCCATTGGCTTTAGCCACATAAATCCATCTAGGACTGGAAAAACAAACAAAAAGTATTACAACACATTGTGGTGATACAAATGAGAAGAGGAGCCCACACACAATATGATTTGGAAGTACATGTAGTATGGATAACAAAGTATAGAAGAAAGATATTAAGAGGGAAAATAGTAAATAGATTAAAAATATTGTTGATGCAAGGATGCACAGCAAAAGGAATAACAATTGTAAGAGGAAACATCCAACCAGAACACGTACATTTGCTATTAAGTATTCCAGCATCACTTTCTGTATCTCAAGTTATGCAATATATTAAAGGGAGAAGTTCAAAAAAATTACAAGAAGAATTTCCGAGTTTCAGAAAATAATTTTGGGGTCAGCACATGTGGGTGATGGGATATTTTTGTAGAAGTGTAGGAAAAGTAACACAAGATATGATAGAAAAATATATAGAAAATCAAAATGATAATGTTGATGACATTTTTAGACAAGATAGTAAGCTTTAACATAGTATGACTTTCGGTCATCACTATAAACCATGCACTTTCAGTGCAGGGTGGTTGATAATGAAATTAAAAATACAAAGATTATATCAAAAAATAAGAAATGCAAGAAAACATATGATACATGATATAACAAATA
>CALVKC010000015.1 GCA_944332505.1 uncultured Bacilli bacterium | reverse complement strand
AAGGTAGCACATATTAAAATTTAAAATTAAATAAGGAGAATAAAAAATGACACCAGAAGAAACGATTGAGCTTTTAAAAGGAATGCAAAATGAAGTGATAGATTATGCTGAACTTGTTGGTGCTCCTGCTTTTGCATATGGATATAAATATGTATATTAAGAACCAGAAGATTATGCAATAGAAGAAGCAATCGAAGCCCTTAAAGAAGTACAGCAATACCGGAAGATCGGTACCGTGGAAGAATGCAAAGAATTGGCGTCTATAGTCAATATGGCAGAAAAGGAAGAATTGGCTAAAATCATTGACGAGTGGCTCTTATATAGCAAAATCGGAACTGTAGAAGAATGCCGGGAAGCTGTGGAGAAGCAGGCGAATGATAATTCGGAGCAAAATGATGGATAAAAATCACCATTGTAATAAGTGCCCATATTGGTATGTAACTAAAAGGCAATATCCGTCTGGATTATATGATATAACAATTTGTAAAAAGTATAATAAACAACTTTATTATTTATTTGGAGATAAAAACCAAACTCCGCACCTATGTAATATATGTTCGAAACGGTTTTCTTATGTTCCGTATATTGAAACAGAATAAATAGAGTAGACAGGAGGAAGTCAAATGAGTAATGACAAGTATTTAGTTGCTGTAGAGTTAAAAAATAAACACATTGACATTTTAAAACGTGCATTAGGAGGAGAAGAAAATGAAGATTATTGGGATGATTTAGAAAATATCTCTGAATCTATAATTGAATTAATAGAACAGATGGGTGAAATGGTATGAATGATGATTTAATTAGTCGGAAATGGTTAATGAAACAATTTTGTATTTCTGAAGATGGACGTAGAATACCAGAATACGATATTGATAATTTTCCAATAACAGTTTCTATTAAAGATGTAAAAGATATTATTCGGAAAGCACCAATAGCATTTGAAAAAGAAAAGGTTATAAATGAAATAAAAGAATATAAAGAAGACGCTGAAGAGTGGGCTAAGAAATCTATTGAAAATGCAGACGAATTTTATACTTACGCAGATGCATATAGTAACTGCTTAGAGATCGTTGAGAAAGGTGGATTGGAATGAGACTAATAGATGAATCAGATGTTATCAAGATTGTTGATAGACATACTACTGAGGATGGGAAATTGGACGATGATATCTCTGTGATTCTGGAAGAAGTCAAGACAGCCTTTAATAAGGAAAAGGTGATTGAGGAAATACAAAAAGAAGGAGACATTGCTGAACTTCATCAATTGAACCTTTTGTATGATAAAAAAGCAGATGATGAAGAACATTTTAAGCGTATGCAATTCGAATTAGACAGAGGATATTCTATTGCAATGTTTAGAGCGAGGAAGATTGTCGAAAAAGGCGGGATTGAATAAAATGATTAAAGTTAAAGCATATGCAAATTATGGATTTTGTGGAACAGACATGGAATTTGAAGAGGAATTTGAAGATGATGTTTTAGATGAAGAAATTGAAAAAACAATGGCAGAATTGGTAATGTCGCAAATTGATTGGAATTGGGAGAAAGTATAGATATGGCAACTTTAAAATCAAGTGACAATAAAGAAATGATTATTACATGTAGATGTGGCTGTGATGAAGGTATCAGGGTAAAGATTGATGAATCTTTTGGAGACTACTGCTATCAGACTTACATTAGTGGGAATTGGTATAAAGAACAGGCTGGATTATTAGATAAGATTAAGAAGATTTGTGACATTATTAGAAATAAAGACTTTTATTATTCAGAAATCGTGATGAATAAAGAAGATTTTGACGAATATAAGAAATGGATCAATGAGCATTGAAGGAGCTATTATGCAAGATCGAATTACAAAAAATAACAATTTAGATATTAATTTTATAAAAAAAATGATGTTAGGATATGAAACATTTGATGAATATCATTCTTTTATAGGAAAAAATTTAAAAGATGTCTCTGAAGAAAATAAACTTGAAAATGTAATTACTGAAAATAGTGATGAAGGAAATGAAAAAATAATCATGGGAAAATTTAGGATATTATTTTAGATATGATGAGGATGTAGAGATATGGTTATGGAAAATGATTTAATTAAAAAAGGTGATGTACTTAAACTTATTGAAAAGGTATTTAATGATAAAATTAAATTATCAGATCTTTCTCAATATATTATAGCAATGCCAGCGGCTTATAGTGTTGATAGTGTTGTTGAAGCATTGTCTAAAGATATTGAGCCAAATGTGGATAGTGATACTATAGAACCTTGTAATAATTGGGTTGTGGATATGGTAAATGATTTGACAGAGAGACATATTGAGATTGTAAAGATGGGGATGAAGAAATAATGTGTGATAGAAAACTTGTAGATAGAAATGTCCTTATTACTCTCACAACGCCTTATGAACATAATTTCAAGTGTAGTTGTGGATGTAATGTGTTTAGTAAGTATATAGAAGACGATGGTAAAGAAGTCTTTGTTTGTCATGGATGTGATGAAGAATATACCGGAGACTGAGGAAATCAATATGGATGACAATAATATTATTAAAATTTTGAAAGATATACAATATGAAATTGATGTCGTAAGATATACCTATAACATAGAACCAAATAAAATTATAATTGGAGCAGAAGTTTCGTTTTGGATAAGATCTTATTTTTTAGATTACTTACGGTATGTTGATGACAGAGAAAACAGAGAAGAAAGATATGAATTATATGGTATTCCGGTTGTGATAGATTATAATAATCCATGGAATGTTGAAGTTTGTATATGTTTTAAGGTGATGTGATAAATTATGAAAGTATTTGTAATAGATAGAACTGATAAATATTCATATTGCGATAATTACAAAGCAGTTGTTGTAGCTGAAGATGTTCTTCACGCTGAAAGATATGCAAGGATGAACATTTATGGTTTTAAAAAGGCAAAGTTAAAAGTAACTGAAGTTAGCTTAGATTCTGAACAGATTCTAAGTGTAGAGAATGTAGGTGCTTAAGAGGGATTTAAGTAATGATACTAAATTTATTTTGTAAACACAAAAATAGCGAAGTTATTTGTTGGCACTGGACTCATGGATATAATTCAAATGAAATTAGATTTTTAGAAATTCAGTTGAAATGTAATGATTGTGAAAAATATTATTTTAGATATATTTATGATTGGAATGAGTGTTATAAATTCATAGATAAGTATAAAGATAAAGAATGGTCTGATAGTTGTAAACCTGTATTAAATTATTGAGGTGTTTAAAATGTATAAAGTAATATTTGAAAATTCAAGAAAAGAAGAACGAGAAATTGGCACTTCCGCTGATATGAATGGTGCTTATAAAATAATTGATAAGTTCTTGGAAGAACATAATTTCAAGAGTTATTATAAGAATGTTTGTGAAATAGAAAAGGGTAAAACTAGAGTTGATGTAGGATCGTGGAGTGAGTTATTTTATATTGTAGAATGTGAAAAATAAATTATGTTTTAATATAGGTTGTAAATATTATATTAATTAAAATAAATAATATATATTAAAGGAGTAATTATGGTTAAAGTATTAAGTCATGGAAATAAATTAAAAAAATATAAAACAGAATGTCAACATTGCGGTGCTGAATTAAGTTTTTTACAATCTGATGAAAATTGTCATACGATTGGATATTCAGATAATTTTGACTGCTATTATTATATAATTTGTCCAGATTGCAATAAAAAAACTATTACTAGAAAATATACAATTGACGAAGATACTGATCATAGAATAGAAATATAAATTGAGGTAGTTATATGGAAGATGTTTTATTTATAATTATTATGATATTATTATTTTTGATTATTTTATTAATTGGAGCATTTATAATATCATATTTAATACATGTAGATATGACTAAAGAACAAAATTTGCCATATGATTATGTAAACTTTACTACATTTTTAGATGCGTTTAGAAAATATAAAGATAATCCTAATGTTAAATTTGGAGTAAGTAAATACTCGGATTTATTCTTTTATGATAAAAATGGTAAAGAGGTTGTTTGTTTGTACTATAATGTTGTAAAAATAGATGGTAAATGTATGATTTTTAAACCGTTAAGCTGGATCATTTATAGTGTTTGGATCAGACAGTTATGTAGGATGTATATGAATATAGTATTGAAAGGTTAATGAGTTATGGATGAACTAGATTTTTTAAAGAAAGAAGAAAAGTTATGTGATGAAATGTGGGAAAGATCGTGTGAAGAATCTGTTCTTAAAGGCGGGCAATATTCCACATTAAATCATGCACATATTTGCGATTTTGATTTAATTAATTTGTTATATCATAGATATGAAAATAGAGCAAAATTAAGAAAGAATGCTGAACTAAAGTGCAAACAATATTTAAAATCTATTGGTAAGAAGCGTGATTATAATATGGATTGTTGTGATCATTGTATCCATGATAGATATGTAACTATTAGTGATGATGATAGTACGGTGTTAAATATTTGTACATTAGGAGTTAATGAAAGGTTGAAAGATGAAAAATAATATGTATAAACGTCCTTGGAGAAAAAGAAGGATAAAATTTAATAATAATGTTCAACCTATGCAGCTTAAAGGTAATGAAAAGTTGTTGTTCTTTATAGATGATGATAATGACGATTGGAGCTTTTATGATATTTGTAAGTGGATGAATAATTTTAGTGAAACTTTTCCAAATATTAAATTTGCAGTTTTTCCTGTGAGTATATTTAAAGATTTGAAGAAAATAACTGAAAAAGAATATAGTATGTTGAATAATATTTTGAAAAGATGTACTAAGAATAATGAGGTGGGATAATATATGAGTGTTAATATTACAGAAGAAAGTTTACAAAAATCTTTAGATGCTGCTGAGAAAAGACTTGAAGATTTAGAAAAAAGATATAATACTGCTATTGATGGATATCAATATTGTTTAAGTAAAGATATTGATGTTGAGAAGGCTAATATTGAATTACTAAAAGAAAAGATTGAAGAAATTCGTCATGATAAAGTTGAAAGTTTGAAAGAATTTGATAAAATTAATTATATAAAAAATAATTATGATAAAGTATTTTGTTCATTAAATAATTTTGAATCATTTGTGATAATGGCTTTACATGCTTTACATCTTGAGAATATGACGATTTTAGAGCATTTAATTCAAGATGAACAATCAGCAAATTCTATGATAAAAATGTATGATAAAATGTTTTATGAACAAGTAAGAACTGATCTTGGGATCAAAATCTAAGTAAAAGGTGTTTAAATGAAAATATGTGTTATACTGGTCATAGACCTGATAAGTTATATGGTTATAAACTTTCAGATTCAAAGTATATAAAATTAAAAGAAAGATTTAAAGAACTGTTGATTCAAAATAATTGCACTGAAGCAATTACAGGCATGGCATTAGGTACAGATATGATATTTGCTATTGCTGTTCTTGAGTTAAAGAAACAGGGTTGTGACATAAAGCTGCACTGTGCTATCCCATGTAGGAATCATAGTTGCAAATGGACTAAATCTTATCAAGATTTGTATAATTATATTTTGAATAAAGCTGATATTATAAAACTGATAACTGATGAAGATTATAAACCTTGGTTAATGCAAAAACGTAATGAATACATGGTTGATCTAGCAGATAAAGTTATTGCCGTTTGGGATGGAAGCAAGGGTGGTACATATAATTGTGTTAAGTATGCTGAAAAGAAAGGCAAAGAGATTATAAGAATTTTACCGGAGGAGATTTAATGAATGATTATGGAGATGAAGTTCCTAAATACATAAAAAAGAAAGAATCGTCAGTATCTAAATCTAAAATGAAGTCAAAACATAAACATGAATATGTGGATTGCTTATTTGTAAAAGACAACGACCGTCCATATAAAGCAACATATTGTAGAATATGTGGTAAGATTGGAGATTGTAACTTCTTTGAAACAGAGCGAACTGAAGACGGATATTATAGAGTATTGGATACTGATGAAGTATTTGAAAAATATAAAGATTTAGATAAAATATATATAGAAAATATTTGGAAGAAATATGTTGTATTAGATGAAGAAAATAATAAAGTTGAGGAATAAAATATGACTGAAGAGATTAAAAAGAATTTAAGTAAATGCAAATATGTTTACAGGATTTATAAAGAGCATGACAATTTCCATATTGAGAAGTATCCGATTGTATATATTAATAATGAAGTTGTATATTTTAAGATAGGTAGAAAAAATTATCTTGAATCTATTAGTTTTTCTAATCTTTGGACGAATGTAAAAGAAAGCTTTGAAAAAGCAATTGAATATATAAATAGTGAACCTGATTATCGGTACTATTATTTTACTTCTGTTTTTTTTGTTGAAACAGATAAATTAAAAGAGTTTGATTTATCTTTAATTAAAAAAAGATTAAAAGAAGAAAGCAAAGAAAGTGAGATTAAGAAACAAGAACAAAAAATTGAGATATGTAAAAAGCTTATGAATTAGAATTAAGAAAACTTGAAAAGATGAAGAAAGAATTTGAAATTGAAGGTGGTGAGTCAGATGGCTAATTATTTTATTGCTGATACACACTGGGGCCATAAAAATTGTTTATCGTTTGATAATAGGCCATTTAAGACTATTGAAGAACATGATGAAGCTTTAATAAATAACTGGAATAACGTTGTTGGTATAGATGATGATGTGTATTTATTAGGTGATATTTCTTGGTATAATTCAACTAAGACTATTGAAATCATAAAACAGTTAAATGGGCGCAATTTGTTTTGGATTAAAGGCAATCATGACAATAAGATTCTAAAGAATAGAGAACTTAGGAATTTATTTGCTGAAATTTGTGATTATAAAGAATTGGATTTAGGTAATGATAAGATTTTAGTACTCTCTCACTATCCTATTCCATGTTTTAAAAATCATTATTATGGATCTTATCATTTCTTTGGGCATGTGCATTCAAGTTTTGAATATAATATGATGATGAATATTAAATATCAGATGGAAGAATTATATACTAAACCATGTAATATGTATAATGTAGGTTGTATGATGTCGTATATGAATTATACTCCAAGAACATTTGAAGAGATTATAGCTGCTAATACAAATGTTGAAAATGTAGATGCTATTGACAAATAATTTAACCTGTGATATATTATTTATGCTAAACTAGTTAAAATTATATAAGCAATTGGAGTGATGTTATTTGGAACCGGGTATTTTTACTGGAGAGTATAAAGGTAAAGAAATATTAGGATTTAAGTTTGATCACAAATATGTGTTTGAACTTAAACATAATGGTAGGCAATATACTATCCATGCATTTTCTGATGTTACATATAATGATGAAATTGAAGAAGTGGATTTATGGATTCATTATTCAAGCTCTATTAGTATTAATCAGAATTGGGATATTATTAAGAGTGATAACGAAAGTGATAATAATGGTGAGGTGAAATAAGTGGGAAGGAAACCTAAAATTAATATTAATGAAGAAACTGGTGAAATTGAGAGAACTGAAGGTAATTATAGTTTACCAGTTTCAGAACAAGAGACATTAACTAGCTGTATGCGTGATCAAGATTATGCGATTGTGTATACTTCTGATACTACTATGATGACTAAGTTTGATAAGTTATGCAAGAATAGTCCTGAGTATTATTCTCTCATTGAAGAAACTAAATATGGTAAAAAATATAAGATTTCAGATAAGACTTTAGTAAGCTATAGGCAGAAGAAAAAAGAAATGTCTGAAGAAATGAAGGAAGCTGCTAGTGAAAGATTTAAAAAATTACATGCTGAAGGTAAAGTAGGACGTAAGAAGAAAGTACAAGAAGAATAAAACTAGTTAAAATTATAGGTGGTGATTTTGTATTTTAAGTTGTTTATTAAATGGTCAAAGAATTAATTGTTTTGATGGAACATATAACAGAGATCAATTAAAAAAATGGTCGAATAAAAGAATATTATTATGTCCGGCATGTGGGAAACCATATGAATATTGTCATGGTAAAGTTATTCAACCTTATTTTAGACATAAAGATAAAAATCAATGCGAAGATCAATATTCTGAACCTGAGACAGAAGAACATCTTCAAGGTAAACGTGATTTATATGAATGGTTAAAAAGACAAAATGATGTAACAGATGTTATTCTTGAAGGATGGATTCCTGAGACAAAACAACGTCCTGACATTATGTTTAAATATAAAGGTAGACAATGTGTACTTGAGTACCAATGTAGTCCAATATCTACGGAATATTATGAACGACATGAGTTATATCAGGCTGCGGGAATTAATGATTATTGGATATTAGGTACAGATAAATATTTGAAAAAAGAAGAAAATGAAAAGTCTAAAAGATTTCGAACCAAAGAAATTGAATATAATACAAAATTTTATTATGACAGTAATTATAAAATATTTATTATGAAAAATTATGTTTCAAACATAAAAGATGTAATAAATTATAAATATATTAAAGATACTTTTTATTATGATTATAGTAATTCATATGGTGCTATGAATCATAGAAAAATTAATGATGAAATTATAAAAATTTGTAATGATAAAATTTTTGTTAAATTAGAAAATTTAGTATTTGAAAATAATAATATTGTTTTTTCTAATAATGCTATTGCAAATATAAACAATTATTATTATTCAAAAAATAAAGAAAAAATTAAATATGATAATAATGTAATAAAAACTAAAGATTATTTTGAAGAAGTCTTTAGAACATTTTATGATAAATATTTTTATAAAATAGAATTTATATCAGGTTTTAATGATTTAAGATTTTGTTTTTTTGATAGCTATATGCTTATTTCAATTGAAAATTATCCAGAAATATCATTATTAGAACTTGGAACAATGAATAATAAATTTGAATTTAATATTGAAAAATTTAGTAGAGAACAAATGGTAAGATATATTTATAATAAATCATTTAATTCTCATAAGGCAAGAAAGCATTATGATACTCTTAATAGGTTTAAAAAATATAGAAATAGAAAAATATATTTATTATTTGTGGAGGATAAAGATAAAAAAGTCCCTGAAAATATTAGATTTAAATTTATTAAAGATTATTATGATGATAAAGATGACAATGTAGAAAATATATTAAATAAATTAAATTTTTTAAATAAAATTAAAGCAAAAGATTTTATTCTCATGATACCTTATAATAAAATAAAATCTGGATGGTTTAGTGATTATAAAGTTAGAAATTATAAGAATGAAGTAATTGAAGATTTTAATAGTTATGGTTTAACAAATATCTATTTTTATGAAGATTTAATAAAGGAGTATGAATAATGAATGATAATCAAAATATGACTTCTCAAGATAATTATGGAGATGGGAAATCTATTATTGAAATATTAAACATTGGATTTGAACCATTATTAACTGAAGAAGAATATAAACTTTTTTTAGAAATTAAAAATTTAAAAAATGATAAATTTGATAAAGAATGTGCAAAAAATTATATAGAATTAAAGCAAGAGTTAATTGTCAAAGAAATAGATGATAATTTTGATGAAGATATAAATATTGATGACATAAAAAATAATGATATATATTATAAATGGTTAGAGAAACATAGATTATATATGGAGACTCGCATACTTGTATTAAAGAGATTAATAACTCAAAAAAATAAAGAATTTAAAAACATGTTAGAGAAAAATATTAATATTACTAGAGAAATAATTGATAATAGAGAATGGACACATGAGGATCAGTTTCGAAATATTAATATTTTTGAAAGCGATTTAACTAGATCATTTGGCTGTAAAGATATGGAGCATTGTGATGATATTATTAGTGTAGTTACATATTATACTGAAATATTTAACAGTATTATGCATAACGGGTTTAATTATAAAAATAAACATTTTGTATTCTTTACTGCTGGGGCTGGACAAACAAGGAACAAAAAAAGTACTTTTACTTCAGAAGAAAAACTAACTGAAAATTTTAATAAATTTTTTTGTGGCTTAACTAGAGAAGAAATTAATAATCAAGGTGGTATGAATACTAATAAATATCTTGCTTATACGAGTTTATGTCAATCAAATACTTCTATTTGGAAAGATTTTGATATTGATAGGGCGATTGTTGTTCCAGATATTGAATATTCTATTCATAATCAAAAAGTTAGACATATTTATGCAGAAACTCCAGATGATAAAAAAGAAATTGAAAGACTCCAAAATGAGCTTAATGATATTGTATTAAAGTTAAAAGAAATAAAAGAACAAAAAAAATCTTATTCTAAAGGCCATAGAAGAACAAAAAATGAAGTTCAAACTGAAAAAGATTTAAAAAATAAGAAAAATGAAATACAAGAAGAAATTAATTATATAAGAAGTAAATATCATAAAACTGAAATTAAAAAAATGGATGTTACTATTCCATTTACTGATGGTTTTGGAATTACTTTTAAAAGAGAACCAAATGCAATGATAAGACTTCCATTTGTAAAAGGTTTATTATCTTATATTTCAAAAAATAAATTCATTTCATATTGTAAATCAAATAATATAAAAATAGATAAAGTAATTGATATTTATGGGGTGTCGCATAATATCAATGATGTAGATTATTTATTTACAGAAAGTCAATTTAAAATGCATAAATATTATCAAAATATTTATGATAATAATGGGGACATGATAAAATCTGGATGGGATGTATATAGAGAAAATTTTAAAAAATATGGATGTACAGCAAATAGATGCAATATTGAAAAAAAAGTAAAATTAAATGCAAAAACAAATTATCAAGTATTACAAACTCTTACTACGGAAATGACAGACGAAGAAATTAAAGGGCTTGCAGAATATGATTTTAATAATTTAAATGGCATAGGAAAAGATTTACAATGTATGTTAAATATTTTAGGAGCAAATGAAGAAAAGAATGATAAGCTTAACTATTTTCAAAAATCATTAATATTTTATCCTGAAATGTTTAAAGATTATTATGTAAAAACACTTTTAAAAAATACAAAAGATAGTATGATAAAAAAGATTAAAAGTGGAAAATTTAATATTAATGGTACTTATACTTTTATTATTCCTGAACCATTAGCATGTTTACAATGGTGGTTTACTGGAGAAAGAGATTTTAACAAACTAGGTTTATTAAGAAAAGGTCAAGTTCATTGTAGATTATTTAATGATGATGAAGAATTGGATTGTTTACGCTCTCCTCATTTAGACCACACTCATTGTATTAGAGAAAATGTTAATAATAAAGAAATTAATTCATGGTATAAATCTAGTGGATTATATGTTGGTGTAGATGATATAATGAGTAAACTTCTTATGTATGACAATGATGGAGATATATCTTTAGTACATAATAATAAAATTATAATTGACTGTGCAAAAAGATTCCAAGAAAAATATCAAATGATACCTAATTATTATGATATGCCAAAAGCAAATCCACAGCTATTAAATAATGATAGTCTATTTAATGGAATTGTAATGGCATATCATCATGGAAATATTGGCACTCCAAGCAATGAGATTACAAAAATATTTGATACTTTAAATCCAAATAGTACTGAAGATGAGGTAAGAGAAGCTATTGAAATAATTGCCTTAAGAGTAATGGATGTAAATTATACAATTGACTATGCAAAAACATTATATAAGCCATTTATTCCTAAAGATATTCTATCAAGATATAAAAAGTTTAGTGGTAGAAAAGTTCCAAGGTTTTTTGAATATGCAAAAGATAAAAAAATAGATCAAGTTGAAGAAATAACTAATAATAATATTAATAGGATTTCCAATCTTATAAAAAACACAAAAATTGTTTTTAATGATGCTAATGTATTAGGTGAAGCAAAATATAGTTATAAAACATTAATGAATGATCCTAATATTAAATATACAAAAGAAGAAGCAAATAAAATACTTTCATTATATAGAGAATTGGAACAAGCAAAGTTAAGAATGCTAAGAAGAATGGATTTCGAATCATTTGATATTAAAGAAAAACAAAAAATTAAAATGTTTTTAGAAAAAGATTCTATTAAACAAAGGGATAATTTTGTTGAAATGATTGGAAAACCTAAAGAATTTATTACAGACGTTTTGATAAAATTACTTCAAGATGATGCTAATAAAGACACTCTTTGGAAGTTGTTTGGTGATGTAATTTATAATAATTTACAAAATAATTTAAAGAATACTAAACGTTGTGAAGTGTGTGGAGTAAGATTTGAGTATAATCATAATTGCAAAACAAAACCTAAATATTGTAACGAATGTGCAGAAAAAATAATAAAAAAGCAGAAAGCACTATGGATACGAGAAAAAAGAAAAAAATAATGATTTTCTACAGGCTGATATTTTTTAAAATTGCAATTTTGTATATTCTATATATATTTTTTAGCAATATTTTAAACTAAATAAAATTATGTCAAAATTACAATAAGGGGAAGTATAAAAATGTAAACATAAAATTTAAGAACACGATTAATGATCTCCCCTGATATTCTTTAATCGTGTTTGAATATCATATGATTAAAGGAGAAAATAATTATGAAAGCTTACAGACTTCCAAAAGGAGTTACAGAACACTATACTTCTTTTGAAGAGCTACGTGCTGCCTGGGGACTTAAACCTGTCACTAAACAAACCAAGAATAAGGACAAATTGCAAGAACAAAGAGAATTTTTCTGTAGTAAAAACCTATGTCCAGCTTGTAAAAAGCCTATGGTTTGGATTGGTGAATCTGTAATGGTATGTCAGAATCCAGAATGTCGTGGAGTTCAACATGAATATGTTGATTCAGAAACCGGAGAAACTAAGGTAAGATACTCTCCGTCTTACAAATTTTTGAATGAGAAAAATACTGAAAAGGCAAAAGCTATTTTTGCGGAGTATGATTGAACAAAATTTACTAGAAAAATTTTTTAAAACTACTTGACAAATTGATTTAAACTAGTTATAATAATAAACGTAAATGATGTACATCTAATATTTACAATTTATTTTTAACAAAACTAGTTAAAATAAAATAATTATTTGGCTGACAAAGCCGACAAAAAATTACGGCTCAAGGATATGTTCCTTCTAACAGATGAAAAAGAAAATACTGCGAATATTTTAATATACATATCTTAATATCCGTGAAAAAATTAAAGTGGCTCAGAAAGTTGTTCCTTCTATGATATAATAGGAAATTTATATAAAATTGGTGAAATTACAATTTTCAATATCCACTAATAACTTTTAAATTTCGGCTCATAAATAAGTTCCTTCTATTAATAAAGTACATATTTCTAATTGTAGGAATGTTCGCATTCCTATGACAAGTTGTTACTTATTTGAATATCCGAAATTAAATTGATAGCTACTATCCTATTTAGGAAGTGGACTATATAAAAACTAAATAAAATTATAAAAACAAAACAAAAAGAAAAAAATATTTTATGAGTAAAAGGAGAAAAAAGATTATGAATAAGACTGATATTGTATCAAAGGTAGTAGAAGTTTTAGCTGAGAAGGATGTTAAGGTTACTAAGAAGGCAATGAGCGAGTATGTAGATACTGTGTTTGATGTAATTGCTGATGCTGTAGCTGCGAAGGAAACTGTTTCAATTGCAGGATTTGGTAAATTTGAAACTGTAGAGAGAGCTGCTAGAGTTGGTGTAAATCCTCAGAATCCTAGTGTTAAGATTGATATTCCTGCTAGTTGTGTGCCTAAGTTTAGAGCTTCTAGTGCGCTCAAGAGTGCCGTAAAGAGTGCATAAGCCTCACCTCAATTTGTCTAAGGTTAAATATACATGTATTGCTACCGTAAGAGTCAAATCTTACGGTAGTATTCGAACAATATCATGTGCTAAGACCACAATGTTATTGTTCAACCACCGAAACACCTCAAAATATAAATAAAACCAATTCTTAACTATGTTTAGTATTAGAAATTCTAGTATTAGGTATAGTATCAATCACCCACCAAACGCCTCAAGAATTGGTTTTATTTTAAGGCACCATGGTCTAGTAGGTTTATGACATGTCCCTTTCAAGGACATAATACGAGTTCGAATCTCGTTGGTGTCATTAGTTTTTATGAGATGTAGTTCAGTTTGGCTAGAACGCCTGATTTGGGATCAGGAGGTCGCAGGTTCAAGTCCTGTCATTTCAGTTTGCGGATTAGAGAAGAGGTCTATCTCGCCGTCCTCATAAGTCGGAGATCATGGGTTCAAATCCCATATCCGCTATTTTATAACTAAATATAGTAATTAAAAGAAAGTGTGATAAATATTGATTTATCTTGATAATGCCTCGGTTCAACAACCAAAACCTGAAGTAATAGATGAAATAATTCATGTAATGAAAAATAGTTGGGCAAATCCTTCAAGTTCAAATTATGAATTTGGATTAGAATCTGCAAGAATTATTAATCAAGCAAGAATAAATATTGCCAATGAAATTAATTGTTCTGAAGATGAAATTATTTTTACTAGCGGTGGTTCTGAAAGTAACTCATTAGCTATTGATGGATGGTTAAAAGCTAATAAAAATAATTACAATACAGATTATTTTGTGACATCTGTATTAGAACATTCTTCTATTTTAAATAATCCAAAGGCAAGACCAATTATTTTATGTGATGAACAAGGGTTTTATAAAACTGATTTTATTAATGAAATAACAGATTCTTTAGTTTCTCTTCAAATATCAAATTCTGAAATTGGTGTAATTCAAGATTTAAAACAAATAATAGAAATTTTACATAAAAATAACAATATAGTACATACAGATGCCGTTGCTGCTTTTGGTAAAATACCTATCAATATAAAAGGCTTAAATGTAGATTTATTAAGTGCAACAGGTCAAAAAATTGGTGGAGGATATGGTGCTGGATTCTTATATGTAAAAAAGGGTATTCGCTTATCTCCTATTATATATGGCACTCAAAACAATGGTTTAAATGGGGGTTCATATAATGTTTTTGCGATTGCAGGACTTTCTAAAGCAGTAGAATTAATTTCATTTGAAGAAGAAAAAGAGGTCAAACTCAAAAGAAATTATTTGCTTGAAAAATTGTTATCTATTGATGGTGTATGTTTAAATGGAACAAGTAATTTAAAATACAGACTTCCAAATAATATAAATATTTGTATAAAAAATATCGAATTAAATTCGCAACAATTTTTAGTTATATTAGATATGATTGGAAATTATTGTTGTTCAAGTGGAAGTGCATGTCATAGTTATTCAGATGAACCAAGTCATGTTCTTTTATCAATTGGTAAAACTCCAGACGAAGCTAGACATAGTATTAGAATTACAATTGGTAATAATTCTTATAAAGAATTAGATAAATTCTATAATGATTTCAAAAACATTGTTGAACAATATCATGTTTAAGCTCATAGAACGTGAGGATAAAGAAAGTTCAATCAGATGATTTGGTTGTAGAACGCAACCAAGTAAAATAAAAGAAAAGTTCACTGATATGACAACTAAATATTTTTATATAAATTTTTTAACAAAGTAGATCCTGATAGGGTTATCAGGATTTGTATTGATTTTCAAAATGGTGTCCCACTACCATAAGCTAAAATGTGGGATATTAACACAAGCTGAAGTGTATAAAATGCAGACTCTGTAGTTACTATCTATAGGGTAGTGAGGCTGACAAGCAGCATAAAACTTGTAACAAGTCCTGTATATACAGGGCTTATTTTGCGTTAGAGGTGTAAGTGGAAGCATATCTGACCTCCGATCAGAAGGAAGCGAGTTCGAACCTCGTCTGACGCTTTCATCCCATGAGGGAAATATAGAAATGAAAAGGAAGATTATATGATTCAAGTGACAAAATTAGAAAGAGATTATTTGGAAGAAAACGGTTGTATTTTTAAACGTGATCTTCATAAGACAGTTGGTACAGGTAAAAAAACCACGTATTATGCAACTGAAAATTATAGAGTAATGTCTTTACTTGAAAAATACAAAAATGAAATTAGACAGAAAAATAATTAAATTAAAATACAAAAGATAACTATACTAATCGAAAGGTGGGTATAACCACTTGGCTAAAAAGAAAATGACAACAGATGGATTATTCTTTGTGGGAATGAATTCTCAAGATGTGACTGGTAGCTGTATATATGGACGTTTTGGAGATAAACAATTTTTGTTAGAATGTGGAATGCATCAAAGTTCAACTAATTCATATTTGGATGCTTACAAGGTTAATTCTGCAAAATTTAAATTTGATCCAAAAGAAATAGATTATGTATTTTTAAACCATAGTCATGTAGACCATTGCGGATTGATTCCAAGACTTGTTAAAGAAGGATTTAAAGGAAAAATAATCTGTACATATGAGACAAGTATAATTATAAAAGAATTATTATTAAATAGTGCGTTTATATTAGATAGTGAATCAAAATTATTGTCTAAAAAATATAAACGCAATTACTCTCCTATTTATACTGAAGATGATGTTTATAGAACATTAGATTTTGTATATGCTTATGATGAGTATGATAGAATTTATAAGCTAGATGATACTATTAGTTTTCAATGGCTAAAAAATTCTCATTGTGTTGGAGCTGCACAGTTGCAGTTAATATTAAATAATGGAGTAAAATCAAAAAAGATTTTATACACATCTGATATTGGCTCAATGAATACAAAAAATCATTATGTTGAGAATACTGAAATTCCAAGTTGTTACAACGACTATATTATCATGGAGTCTACTTACGGTGATAATACAAGAATTACAAAGAAAACTAGAGAATTTGACATTGAACATCTAAGGGTAGCGATTGAAACAGTGTTAGAAAGAAAAGGGAGTTTGATATTTCCCGCCTTTAGTTTTTCAAGAACTCAAGAGCTATTAACTATAATATATGAATTATTTCATAATGATAAAAATTTTAAAACACAAATTTGTGTAGATTCTAAACTAACTTGTGATATTAGTAATGATTATAATGAGATATTACAAGGAGAACATTTAAAATTATGGAGAAAAGTATATAATTGGGAAAATGTTAGATTTATTAAAGAAAAGGATGAATCTATAGCTTGTGTGGAAGATAAAACTCCTAAAATTGTAATTTCTAGCTCTGGATTTTGTACAAATGGTAGAATAATAAGTTATTTAGAGGAATATTTAAGAGATTATAATTCAATGATTGTATTTAGTGGGTATGTTGGAGATAATCCATCTTATCTTTCATATAGGATTAAGAATTATAAAGAAAATAAAACAATAAATATAAATAAAAAACCAATTCCTAATAGGGCAGATACAATTGCTCTATCAACAATGTCTTCACACGCCAATCATCAAGAGCTTGTTGAATATGGAAGTAATTTAAAAACAAATAAATTAATTCTTGTGCATGGTTCAGAAGAATCAAAAGAATGTTTAAAAAAAGATTTAGAGAAAGCTATATCTAAAAATAATAATACATACAAAGTAGTTTGTAGTAATAAAGATATGATTATTAGATTATAAACTTTGATTAAAAGGATAAAAATAATATATCAAGGTGATGTAATTGAGTAAATGTAATGAAAAAGCAGTATTTAAGATTGGTACTGCAAGTAGACTTTTAGAGATGGGAAATTCTATTGTAAGAATAGGAAAAAATCAACATGATAGTTCCAAGGCAGTGTTTTATTTTGCAGGAACAAATAAATTATATAGAGATTTAAAATGGATTGAAGAAAATTAATATAAAAATATGGAACGTACAACTACGTTCAGGAACTAAAGGAGAATAAATTAATGGCAGATGTTTTAGCGGCATTAACTGGTGGAAATGATGATCTTTATGAAGAAATTATTCGTGAAAATCTTAGTAAACGTATTTTAGTCTTTAATGACGAAGTAAACGAAGCTGTTTTAGAGAATTATATTTTATATATTTTAAAATGGAATCGTGAGGATAAAGAAGCAGGAATTCCAGTAGAATCAAGAAAAAAAATTACATTGATTATTAATTCTGGAGGTGGGGATGCCTTTAGCGGTTTTAATTTTGTAGACGTTGTTACAGAATCTATCACTCCTATTAGAGCCATTTGTATGTCAATGGCTTGTTCAATGGCATATCATTTATTTATATGTTGTAAAGAACGTTTTGCATTTCCTAATTCAGTACTATTACAACATGACGGAGAATTAACACTTCAGAATTCAACTTCAAAAGTTCGTGATACAATGAGATTCTTTGAAGATATGGAAAGAAGAACTAAGGAGCATGTGTTAAAATATACTAAAATGACAGAAGAATTTTATGACGCACATTATGATCAGGAGTATTGGATGTATGCTAATGATAAAGGAAAAGAATTAGGATGCGTAGATTATATTATTGGCGAAGATTGTACGCTTGATGATATTTTATAAATTAACTATATAAAATAAAAATAAAGTAATAGATTAAATAAATATTAAAGGAGTAAAAGGATGAAAACAAAATTGATTTTTAATACTTTTTTGGCAAAAAAATTATTAAAAGATTATGGTCATCCAATTATTGATCT
>CALVKC010000014.1 GCA_944332505.1 uncultured Bacilli bacterium | reverse complement strand
GGCCACCCATGTACCGCTAGTACAATTTCCAAAATATTTTAAGGAGGTGATTATCAAATGGTAAAGACGCATGAAATAAAATTAACTACTTCAAATTTCAATCAATTTAATGAAAACGATTACATAATAGTTAAAGACGAAGAACATAAGATAGAAGTAAATGATTATATACTATTTAAACAGGTTGAAATCCAACAAGCTCCAGTAGAATCAGAAGAAGGGCAAGAGGAACCTGTTACAGAAAATATAGAAATAGATACGGGCTTATTTAAAATGACTCAAGTTAGAGACGTTATAACTGACGAAGGTTTAAAAGATAATTATATTTTATTAGCATTATCAAAATTATAATAAAAAAGGAGGAACTTCAAAATGGATTTTTCAGTAGTTACAGAACACTTTGTATTAGTTGTAGTTCTTGCTTGTTTAATAGTTGGATATATAATTAAACATGCAAGTTTTATGAAATGGTTAAATAATAACGATATACCATGCGTATTAGCAGTATTAGGTGCAATATTAAATTGTATAGTAAGTGGTTTATCAGTAGAATCAATAGTATATGGTGGACTAATGGGATTAGCATCAACTGGTTTACATCAAGCATTTACAAAATTTATAGAAAGAAAAGAGGATAGTAATACAAATGTCAACAGTAATTGATGTCATAATTAAAATTATGTATATAATACTTCCAGTATTATTAGGATATTTAGTTTGGCTTCTTAAAGAAGAAAGAACAGAAAGAAAAGATATTAAAATAGAGCAGAGTGCTACTACATTGGGTATAAAAGAAATATTAGGTTATATGATTGACAGATATTATAGTGAAATTATGTTACAAGGTTATATAACTACTGATCAACGTAATACTATTGAAGGAGTCTTTGTAGCATACGCCGCTAATAAGGGTAATGGTGCTAGAAAGAAAAAATATGAAGAATTAATGAAAATAAGAATAGATGATTCAAAGCCTAATGTTAGTTTATACTATCAAATGTTAAAAGAAAAGTACAAAAAAGATTGTATCAACAATCAGAAAGGAGAATAAACTATGAGTTTAAAAGGAATTGACATTTCAAATCATCAAAGAGGATTAGATTTAAGCAAAATAGATTGTGATTTTGTAATAATAAAAGCAACTGAGGGTAAATCATATGTAGATCCATCATGCGATACTTTCTTTCAACAAGCGTTAAGTTTAGGAAAGAAGTTAGGGGTCTATCATTTTGCTAATAACTCAGATAACACTGCTCAACAAGAAGCAGATTGGTTTATACAAAATACTCGTGGATATATAGGTAAAGCAATTCCAGTGTTAGATTGGGAGGACAATATTACCGATAATGTTCCATGGGCATTAGAATGGCTTCAAAGAGTAGAAGAAGCTTATGGATGTAAACCCATGATATATATGTCTGAAAGTGTTGTAAATAGACATGACTGGTCTTCAGTTGCTAATGCTAATTATGGAATATGGGTAGCAAAATATAGAGACAATCTTCCAGACTATAATTATGATATGTCTAAAGCTGGAAATATGCCTTCTATCAAATATTGGTCAACAATGGCGTTATGGCAATGGACATCAACAGGTAGATTAAATGGATGGAATGGAAATCTTGATTTAGATGTATTTTATGGAGATGCTACAGCATGGGATAAATATCTTGGTTCTGGTTCAGGAGTAGTTACTCCATCAAACCCAAAACCATCTGCACCAGTAGAACAACCTTCTGAATCTTATCAGACATATACTGTTCAATCTGGTGATACTTTATCTGGTATAGCTGCTAAATTTGGAACCACATATCAAAAAATAGCTGCTGATAATGGAATAGCAAATCCAAACATTATTCATCCAGGTCAAGTATTAAAAATATATGGAGGTTCAAATCAATCTAACTCTGCACATTCTTATCAAACATATACAGTTAAATCTGGTGATACTTTATCTGGTATCGGTTCTAAGTTTGGAGTGTCTTATCAAAAGATAGCTGCCGACAATAATATTAGTAATCCTAATTTAATTCATCCAGGTCAAGTATTAAAGATATATACAGACCAACCACAGCAACCAGTATACGAAACATATATAGTTAAATCTGGTGATACTTTATCTGAAATAGCTCAACAATTTGGAACAACTGTTGATAAGATAGCAAAAGATAATGGAATCAATAATGTTAATTTAATAACTATAGGTCAAAAGTTAAAGATCTATAGATAAAATAATTCAAAATAGGTATGCTTTCGGGCATATCCTCTTATTTTTCCATTTTTCTTCAAATCGTCAGAAAAACGACGCATGAGAATCGATTTTAAGCCGTTTTTATTTTTTAGGAATATAACTTGTTTATGAAAGGGGTATTTTTGATTAGAATCGATCCTCGTACGTATACGGCGATTTGACCATTTTTGGGCCTATTTTTAGCCTATATTTAGTCATTTTTTCTATAAAATTGATATTTTAGTCCAAAAAATTGCCCAGGGGTGAATTTTTGAAAAACAATTCGTGTAATGAACATATGCTATAATAGAAAGATATTTAAGGAGGTATTATAAAATGAACATTATTGACAAATTTACAAGTTCAGAAAAATCATTTGTAGTAAAGGAGTGTGATTTATTAACAACTTTGAAAATGTTTAGATCATTAGAAATTGATAAATTAGAATTAAGTGGATATCAATTTAGTGGTAAACATGATTTATGGTTAATTGAAATAGAAGTCACAAAGAAACAATGGGTAACAATTCTGAAATATTGTGTTGATAATAAATATCGTCTCGTAATTAAAGATAGGGAAGATGTTATGCACATCGAACGTATATAGGGCAAATGCTCTATATTTTTTCGCGTGATCAACATAGGCTATAATAGAAAGATATTTAAGGAGGTAATTATTATGAAAACTCAAAAAGAATTAGTTGAGAATTTTATCAAAGAATATGAGGATGTTGAAAAATTAATGAAAGACATTTTATCTCAAGAAGAGATAACTGATTGGGATGATGAATCTTTGTTGATGTACAAACGTATTTTCAAAATGGTAAATGCTTATAAAGAAATTCTAATTCATGAAGCTGAGCAAAACGATTACTTAGTTAATACAATTACTGATATTAACAATAAACTAGATAAACTAGTAGATAGAGCTTAGGCTCTATTCTTTCTTCGCGTAATGAACATATGCTATAATAGAAAGATATGAAAGGAGAAATGTCAAATGAAAAAATTAGGAAGAAACAAAGGATTTAGAAAATTTATGATGGGAGTTAAAAGATTAACAGAACACGAATTATTTAGGAATAAACTATATGGAAGTTTATTAATATTAATAGGTCTTGTTACATTAAAACTAACAGGAGATATTACAGTATTGATAATAACTTTATTATTCGGTTTACCAGTAATATTCGCAAAAGAAAATGTTATAGTTGACTAACCAATCGGATTTCAAATCCTTTTGGTTTTTATAGAAATATTTAGAAAGGAGAGATGTCTATGCTTTTAATTATTGTTTCTTTTATTTTTGGCTTAATATTAGGTTGGGTCTTAAATTTTGCAAAAGAACAAAATAGATCGATAAAAGGAGTTATTCAAATCGATCCAAAAACAAAAATGTGTAGGGTTACGATTCTAGATGAGCATATAGCTGATTCAGAAATTGATAAAGTAACATTTTTAGTATCACATGACGCAGATATTTCGCGTGAAGAAGATGTCCTATAATAGAAGGGCATTATTTGTCACATTAAATTTTTAGGAGGTATAAAATATGGAAGAAAGAAACATAAGAGAAGCCATATGGGCTAATTATGATGAGATTCAAAAAGAGATCAAAAGTATCGGAGAAAATGACGATAACTATGAGATTAAATTAGAGGAACGCGATAAGATTAGAAACGAACTTCTAAAACTTGAGCAATTAAGAAACGACAGAGAAATTAAGAATATGCAATTCGAGATTGACAAGAAAAACGAATTCATTCGTAATCTAATTACTATCGGAACTTTTAGTATAAACTTTATAGGTTGCGTTTATTTTACAATTAAATCATTTGATTTCGATAAAGAATCAACAATGACTAGCACTATGGGTAGAGGTATATTAAGTAATTTTATGCCTAAGTTGTTTAAAAAATAAGAGTCCTTGTAATGGAGAACGTTTGTTCTCCTATTTGTTTTTAAATAACGCGTAATAAACAATCCCTATAATAGAAAGATAGGAGGTAATTTATATGTTTTTATTTTTAGTATTATTAATAACATTAGTTATATTAATATTGATAACAGCATTCGTTATTAGTATATTCGGAGCTGGTTTCATAATTATATTTGGTGATGTTATTGTATGTGTACTTATAATAGCATGGATAATTAAAAAGATTATCTCAAAGAAAAAAGATAAGAATAAATAGAAGTATCAAACAGGTACTTCTATTGTTTTTATAAATATTATATTTAGAAAGGAGAGTAAACATGAATAATTTACAAAAGTTTATTGAAAAACATTCATCTGCAATTTTAACAGGAATAAGTATAATTGGGGTTGGTATTACAACCGGATTGACAATTAATTCTACAATTAAAGCTGTAAAAATAATCGAAGACAAAACAGTGGAATTAACAAAACATGAAAAAGTTTATGCTGATAATAACCCATATACAGTTGCAATTCCACCAAAATTTACTAAAAAAGATATTTTATATTATACTTGGAAACAATATATTCCTGTAGCAGTTTCTGGATTATCAACTGTTTTATGTATATTTGGTATTCATCATCTAAATAAACGTACGCAGACATCTTTAATATCTGCTTATGCATTATTAGATAATACTTATAAAGAATATAGAAAAAAGATACAAGAACAGTATCCAGACGATCCAAAAGTAGTGGATTTCGAACATGAAATCATCAAATCTAAGTTTGATAAAAATATGGAATTAGATAAAGATAAACAATTATTCTTTGATTATCAATCTATGAGATATTTTGAATCAACATTAAAAGATGTAAAAGAAGCAGAACAACATTTAAATGATTGTTTAGCCGAAGATGGATATGTTTGTTTAAATGAAATGTATGACTTTTTAGAATTACCAAAGACTCCATATGGTTGGCAATTAGGATGGTCTTATATTTATAGCGATACTATATATTCAGAAGATGATATTAAATTAAGATTTGAATATCAACCAATAACTATGGATGATGGTCTAGAATGTACAATTATAACGATAAAATATCCAAAATCATTAGAATATCTTTGTTAACGCAAGATAAACATAGACTATAATAGAGAGGAGGTAGCATTAACATGTTAGAAAAATTATCAAAACATAGCAAAATAATAGGATTAATTTCAGCAGGAATAGCAGCATGCGTAGCGTTTTTAGGTGAAATTAATAATCAGAAAAAAGAGCAAAGAATTGATGACATTGATAACAGATTAGCAATGCTTGAGGAAAAATCTCAAAATACAAAGGAGTCTGAATAGACTCTAAATTTTTAGAAAGGAGAGTAAATATGAAACAACAAATTGAAGATATTTTTTATAATTCAAGAAAATTTTTAGGAAAGCATAGCCCTGAAATATTAACTGGATTAGGTATAGCCGGATTTATAACATCTACAATATTAGCTGTAAAAGCTACACCTAAAGCGTTATCATTAATTGATGATCAGAAGTTACGTCTTGGTGAAGAAGAGTTAAAGCCAATAGAAAAAATAAAAGTCACATGGAAACCATATTTACCATCAGTTTTATTGACTATTGCATCTACATCTTGTATTATTGGAGCAACTAGTATAAATAGAAGACGTACGGCAGCATTAGCAGCTGCGTATACAATGTCTGAAAGAGCATTAATACGTTATAGAAATAAAGTAATTGATACTTTAGGAGATAAAAAAGAAAAAGAAATACAAGAAAAAGTAGCTCAAGATCAAGTAGATAATAATAATTTAAAAGATAATCAAGTAATAATAACATCAAAAGGAAATACATTATTTATGGATTCATTATCTGGAAGATATTTTAGATCAGATATTGATAAGATTAAAAAAACAATAAACGAATTAAATAGACGTTTAGTATTTGAACATTATTTATCGGTTAATGATTTATATTATGAGTTAGGACTAAAATCTACTAAAAATGGAAGTTTTATGGGCTGGAATCTTGATGAAGGATTGATTGAAGTCAGATATGACACAGCGTTAGCAGATAATGATGAACCATGTATCGTAATAAATTATGATATTTCACCAAGATATGAATTTGATAAATTAATGTAACGCGGAATAAACGTACACTATAATGAAAGATTAAAAAAGAAAGGAGTAATTATTATGTCAAAAGTTAATGAACAAAAACAAGTATTGGAGGATCAAGTAGTTGAGAATCAATTATCAACAGTTGAGGAGGTTCAAGAAGTAGAAACAATTGAGAAAAAACAAAAAGTTATTAGTGTTGCTAAAACAGTAGGAAAAGCAGCTTTAGTAGCTGGTGTTGGATTAATTGGGTACTTATTTGGATATAAAGTTGGTAAAAATTCAAATGAATATGAAGCCGAAGATTATGAAGTAATTGACGATGATAATCAAAATTAATCATTTAAGAGAAGTATAATTGATATGCTTCTCTTTTTTATTTTTATTAAACGAAAGGAGAAAATAATGGATTCATTAGAACAATACAAACCAAATTCTAATAAATATAAGGAAGAAAAAACATTGGTTGAAAAGAAAAAAGTAGAAAAGGTAGTAACTGGAAAGATTATGATGAAAAAAGAAGGTTTCTTTTCAAAAATGTTTAAAGGTTTTATATCAGAAGATGCAAAAGATGTAAAATCTTATGTATTTATGGATGTATTAATTCCAGCAATGAAAAAAGCTATATCTGATATTGTTACAGACGGTATAGATATTATATTATATGGAGAATCAAGAGGTAAACGCGGACGTTCAACTGCAGAAAGAGTATCATATAGAAGTTATTATGATAGAAATGATTCTTACAGACGTCCAGTAGCAAATTATAATACTTTTGCATTTAATAATGTAGTATTACAATCAAGAGGTGAGGGTGAAGAAGTATTAGCTAGAATGGATGAATTAATTGATACTTATGGAGTAGCAAGTGTTGCAGATTTGAATGATTTAATTGGTATAAGTGGTGATTATACTGATAATAAATACGGATGGACAAACGTTAAAGCGGGTGAAGTAATGCGTGTTAGAGATGGTTATGTTATAAAAATGCCTAGAGCAGTACCTATTGATTAAGAGGTGAAAAATATGAATATAGAAAGAATAAAAAGAAAATTTATATTCGATAGTTTTGAAGATGCTTTTAATATTCATAAAAAAATATCTCAAGAAATAAGAGAAAAACGGATTTATGTCTTATACAAAATTGAGATATGTATGGCTTAAAGAAGACAAAAGAACTTATAAGAACGAATATGATGAATTAAGATGGAAAAATTTATGGTATTCTAGAATATATCCAAATGATGATTATAATTGGGTTTTAGAAATGCCAGTACCAATAAGATTAAAAAGGAAAGGAAGATAATAATGAATAAACAAACTTTAATTAGAACAACAAATAAAATTGGATTAATATTAAAAAAGAATAGTCCAAAAATATTAATGGGTGTTGGAATAGCTGGTTCTGTAGTTAGTACAGTATTAGCATGTAAAGCGACATTAAAAGTAAAAGATATATTAGATGAAAAAAATGAAACAGTAGAACAAATTCATAATTGTGTTGAAGATGAAACTGTAGATTATAATGAAGAAGATAAGAAAAAAGATTTAACAATATTATATGCACAAACAGGAGTTAAATTAGCAAAATTATATTTACCATCAATAGCTCTAGGAGCTTTATCTATAGCTAGTATAATATCTGGATATAAGATATTAAATAAACGTAATGTTGCATTAGCAGCAGCTTATACGGTTGTTGATAAAGGATTCAAAAATTATAGAAAAAATGTAGTAGAAAGATTTGGTGAGGAAGTAGATAGAGAATTAAGACATAATATAAAAGCAAAACAAATTGAAGAAAAATATATAGATAAAGATGGTAATGAAAAAACTAGAAAAAAGAAAGTTTATGAAATATCAGAAGATAAAAAGCCAGGAGAAGGGATTAGTGAATATGCGAAATTCTTTGACGAATGGAATACAGACGAACATTCAAAGGACCCAGAATATAACTTAATGTTTTTAAGAAAACAACAAGATTATGCAAATGAAGTATTGAAACATCAAGGATATTTGTTCTTAAATGAAGTATATGATATGTTAGGAATTCCAAGGACTCAAGCCGGACAAGTCGTTGGATGGATATATGATGAAAACAATCCAACAGGAGACAATTATGTTGATTTCGGTATTTACGATTTACATGATCAACAAAAGAGAGATTTTGTAAATGGTTTAGAAAGAAACATATTATTAGATTTTAATGTCGATGGAGTAATATATGATAAAATTTGAGGGGGATTAGATAGTATTCTTTCAGGTAATATTGAAGAGGATATGTTTAATTTTCCATATTTATATTTAGGAGGTAAATAAAATGAAAAATGTTTTATGGTTTTTAGCAGGACTTGGAATAGGTTCTGTTATTACATGGAAAATAACAGAAAATTATTATAGACAAATTGCGAATGAAGAAATAGAATCTGTAGTTAATAGATTTAAAGAGTTAGAAGATAGATTCAAAAAAGATGATGAAGAAATAGCAAATATTGATACAGACGAAAATGAAGATAAGGATAAAAATGAATATAACGAAATAGCACATAATTATAAACCAAATAATAAATATGAAGAAGCAAAATTGAGAGAAGACGAAAAAGATTTGGTTGGACCATATGTAATAAGTCCAGAAGAATTTGGTGAAAACGATTATGAAATTAGAAGTTTAACATTATATTCTGATGGAACATTAGTAGATAACGAAGATCATACAATAGCTGTTCCGGAACATGTATTGGGTGAAGAAGCATTAGATCATATTGGTGAATATGAAGACGATGCCGTTCATGTTAGAGATGATATGAATCAAATAGATTATGAAGTCATTAAGGTTGATAAGACATTCAGAGAAGCTTATTATGAGGAGGAATAATGTATGACAACATTCGAAGATCAAATTAGAAATCAATATTTCGAATGGTTATATAATTATGTCTGTAGAGGACGTGCAAATAGTATTTCTTATAGAAAATTATTTATGTTATTGCATGAGACGGAATTTACTTTTTATATTCGTGATGATTTCAACCGAGCTAGAGACGGGATTGATCTTAGATATAGATTTGAAAATGTTGTTAAAGATAGTAGAGTTATTGATATTTTGGACGATCCCTGTAGTGTGTTAGAAATGATGATAGCATTAGCTATACGAATAGAAGAAACAATGATGGATGATCCACGTTATGGAGATCGTACAAATCAATGGTTCTGGTTAATGATGTCAAACCTTGGACTTAAGTATATGACCGATGATGTATTTGATGAAGTAAAAGCAAATGATATAATATATACTTTTCTAGAAAGGCAATATAGCCCAGATGGAAAAGGTGGATTATTTTATATACGAAATTGTGAAGAAGATTTAACACAAATCGAAATCGGTACTCAAGTTAATTGGTACTTAAATAAATTTATATAAAAGTCGAAGTTTTTAAAAGAAAGGGGTATCATAATGCTAGATTTTGTAATGATATCATCAAAAACTACAAAAAACGGAGTAGTAGATATATATCCAAAGTTTCGACTTTATCCTAAATCTCAAGATCTCATGATACGAGGTGGCGATTTTTATGCTATATGGAATGAAAGAACAGGACTATGGTCTACAAATGAAGATGACGCACTAGCTTTAATCGATGATGAAATAAAAGAATATGCTGAAAAATATAGAGAAGCACATCAAGATTTAAAAGTAAATGTGTTATATACATGGGATTCATCTTCTGGAATTATAGATTTATGGCATAAATATTGTCAAAAACAAAAAAGAGATTCGTTTAAAATGCTAGATGAATCATTGATATTTTCAAATACCAAAACAACAAAACAGGATTATGCGAGCAAAAAATTATCATATCCATTAGAAAAATGTAATATCGATGCTTATGATAAACTTATGTCTGTATTATATTCTAAAGAAGAAAGACATAAATTAGAATGGGCAATTGGCAGTATAGTTACAGGAGATTCAAAAACAATACAAAAATTTATAGTATTATATGGATCAGCCGGAACAGGAAAATCAACAGTATTAAATATTATTCAAAAATTATTCGATGGATATTATTCGGTATTTGATGCGAAGGCATTAGGTTCGTCTAGTAATTCATTTGCATTAGAGGCATTTAAATCGAATCCATTAGTTGCAATACAACATGATGGGGATTTATCAAAAATTGAAGATAATACTAGATTAAATAGTTTAGTATCTCATGAGTTAATGACTGTAAATGAAAAATTTAAGTCAACATATTCAAACAGATTTAAATGTTTTCTATTTATGGGTACTAATAAACCTGTAAAAATTACAGATGCAAAATCTGGTTTAATAAGAAGATTAATAGATGTTAGTCCAACTGGTAATAAGGTTCCAACATCTGAGTATAAAAAACTTATTAAACAAATAGACTTTGAATTAGGAGGTATCGCATATCATTGTAAAAAAGTGTATGAAGAAAATCCAAACGCATATGATAATTATATACCAGTATCTATGCTTGGTGCTTCAAATGATTTTTATAATTTTGTTGCAGACGCATATCATATATTTAAAAAAGAAGATATGACTAATTTAAATGTAGCTTGGGAAATGTATAAAAATTATTGTGCAGATTCGAAAGTTCCTTATCCAGTTACTAAAAGAGTATTTAAAGAGGAACTTAAAAATTATTTTAATGAATATCATGAGCGATATAATGATCCATTAAGTGGTGATCGACCAAGACATATTTATATTGGTTTTAAAACAAATATTTTTGAAGATTATGATAAAATTCAACCTAAAAAAAAATCCCGGGAAAGAAAATTCAAAAAATGATTCTAAATATCTTATTGATTTTAAGAAACAAGAATCTCTATTTGATAAGGAGTGTTCAGAATGTCCAGCACAATATGCTAACAAAAAAGAAACTCCAAATAAAAAATGGGTTGATGTTACAACAAAATTAAAAGATTTAAACACAGGACGAATACATTATGTAAAAATACCAGATAATCATATAGTTATTGATTTTGATATAAAGGATAAAGATGGTAATAAATCATTTGAAAAGAATTTGGAAGCAGCTAGTAAATGGCCGGCTACATACGCTGAATTATCAAAAAGTGGAGCTGGTATACATTTGCATTATATTTATACTGGTGATGTAGCACAATTAAGTAGAGTATATGCAGATAACATAGAAATAAAAGTATTTACTGGCAATAGCTCACTTCGTAGAAAACTGACTAAATGTAACGACTTACCGATAACTACAATTAGTTCAGGATTACCGACGAAAGGAGAAAAGAAAATGGTAAACGCGAATGTAATAAAAAGTGAAAAGGGTTTAAGAAGGATGATATTACGAAATATGGAAAAAGAATTTCATCCTGGAACTAAGCCGAGTGTAGACTTTATCTACAAAATATTGGAAGATGCATATGAGAGAGGTATGAAATATGACGTTTCTGATATGAAAAACGAAATATACGCATTTGCAGCTAATAGTACAAATCAAGCAGATTATTGTATTAAGTTGGTTAAACAAATGCATTTTAAATCTGATGAACCATCAGAACCAGTTGATAGTAAAAAAGATCAAATTATATTTTATGATGTGGAAGTATTTCCAAACTTATTTTTAGTTAATTGGAAGAAAAGAGGTAAAAAGAATAAAGTTGTAAGAATGATTAACCCAACACCACAAGATATTGAAGAATTAATGCCATATAAATTAGTGGGATTTAACTGCAGACGATATGATAATCATATGTTATATGCAAGATTAATGGGTTATGATAATATGCAATTATTTAATTTATCTCAAAGAATAGTAAATGGAGAAAGAAATGCTTTCTTCGGTGAAGCTTATAATTTATCATATACTGATATTTATGACTTTGCTTCTGCTGGTAATAAAAAATCTCTTAAGAAATTAGAGATAGAAATGGGTATACATCATGCCGAATTAGGATTACCATGGGATAAACCAGTACCAGAAGAATTATGGCTTAAAGTAGCAGAATATTGTGATAACGATGTTATAGCAACCGAAGCAGCTTTTGATTATTTATCAGGTGATTGGTTGGCAAGACAAATATTAGCTGATTTAGCAGGTATGTCAGTTAATGATACGACAAATACGTTGTCAACAAAAATTATATTTGGACATGAGAGAAATCCACAAAGTCAATTTTGTTATAGAAATTTAGCAGAACCGGTTGATTATTTGGATCCAGAAGTAGAATCATTTTTAAAAATAGCTTGTCCGGATATGATGAGTCAAAAACATGGTAAAGCAAAATCACTTCTTCCATATTTTCCTGGATACAAATATGAAAATGGGGTTTCTACATATCGAGGAGAAGAAGTCGGAGAAGGTGGTTACGTTTATGCTGAACCAGGTATACATTGCAATGTAGCTTTATTAGATGTAGCGTCAATGCATCCACATAGTGATATTGCTGAATGCTTATTTGGTCCATATTATACTAAACGATTTAGAGATTTAGTTGAAGGAAGAGTTTATATTAAACATGAAGATTGGGATCATTTAGCAAATATTATGGATGGAAAATTAATGCCTTATGTAGAAAAAGTAAAGAGTGGCGAAATTACATCTAAACAATTATCGAATTCGTTGAAAACAGTTATAAATTCGGTTTATGGTTTAACAGCAGCAAACTTTGATAATCCTTTTAGAGATATTAGAAATAAAGATAATATAGTTGCGAAACGTGGAGCTTTGTTCATGATAGATTTAAAACACGAAGTGCAGGAAAGAGGATTTACAGTTGCTCATATTAAAACCGATTCGATTAAAATACCAAATGCAACACCGGAAATTATACAATTCGTTATGGATTTTGGTAAGAAATACGGATATACATTTGAACATGAGGCTACATATGATAAGATGTGTCTAGTAAATGATGCAGTATATATTGCAAAAGAAAAAGATGGTGAATGGACTGCAACTGGTACACAATTTCAAATACCATATGTGTTTAAAACATTATTTAGTAAAGAACCAATTAATTTTGAAGATATGTGTGAAACCAAGTCTGTTACATCTAGTTTATATTTGGATTTAAATGAGAATTTGCCAGATGTTTCTCAATACGAAAAAGAATTACAAAGATTTGAATCTCAATATAAGAAAAATCTTATATCTGAAGAAGAATTTAATTCAGCAAAGAAAGAACTTCAGCCATTAATAGATAGAGGACATGATTATCGTTTTGTCGGTAAAGTTGGTAGTTTCTGTCCAATACTTCCAGGACATGGTGGTGGTTTATTAGTTAGAGAAAAAGATGGTAAATATTATTCAGCTACGGGTTCAAAAGGATATAGATGGTTAGAATCTGAAATAGTAAGAGGTTCTAATGAAAAATTTATCGACAAATCATATTATAATAAATTGGTAGATGAGGCAGTCGATACAATATCTAAATATGGAGATTTTGAATGGTTTGTTTCTGACGATATGTCTCCTGTTCAGAGACAACCATATCCTCCATGTGGAGATAATAAATATGAAACATGTTGGGATTGTCCAAAATTTCAAAATCACGAATGTAAAATAGGCTATGATATTAGAGGACATGTAAACGCGTAATAAACTAGCACTATAATAGAAAGGAGAAGTGATTTATATGAAAAAAATGGAAATTTATGACCAAGATGGTAAGTTAAACACTGGAAAATATTTAGGACTTATGGCTGTGGCCGGTGCAATTGTTGGAGTTACAGTTCAATTAGGTGCATCAGCAGTAGAGGGTATAAGAAATAAATATAGAGAACATAAATTTAAAAAACTTGCTAAACAAATGGAGTCAAATTTAGAAGCACTTCAAGATAACATTAAAGAGTCTGAATAAGACTCTAAATTTTTTATTCAAGAGTTATAAAAAAGAAAGGAGTTTTAAAAATTATGAAAATTGATTTTGTAAGGGGTGTTCTTCAAATAGAAGATGCAAGAATTATATTTAGAAATTTTGCTGGTCAAGGCAGTAAATACAATAGAGAAGGTGATAGAAATTTTGCAGTACTTATTCCAGATGAGGATATTGCAAATAAATTAATTGAAGATGGGTGGTCTGTAAAGATTAAACCACCAAGAGAAGATGGTGATTCACCATTTATGTATTTGCCAGTAAAAATAAAATTTAATCATAGAGGACCAGGTATATATTTAGTGAGTGGTGATAAAGTTACTAGATTAAACGAAGATACTATTGATATGTTAGACGAAGTAGATATTAAGAGTGTAGATGTAGATCTTAGACCATATGATTGGGAAGTTAATGGAAAAAGAGGAAGAAGTGCATATTTACAAGCATTAAATGTTATTCAAAATATTGACAGATTTGCTGCAAGATATCAAAAAGATGAATTACCATTCTAGGAAAGGAGAAGATATGAGTAAAGAAGAAACAGTATTAAGAATAAAAGAAGCTGCACAATCAATAATTAATAATGCAGAAAGTATAGTTGGTGATGAAAAAACTAGAACTAATATTTCGATTACTATTGATGTAAATAATATTGATCAATTACCAATTGTAAACATTACTAAAGAATTAATACCAGAAGGTTTTCTTAGTAGGATGAAATAATTTTTAGGGCCTGTCTACGGACGGGCTTATTTATATTTTTAAAAAGAAAGGAAATGATAATATGGAAAATAATGAAAATATACAATCAACAACATTAGAAGAGAAAATAAAAATAATTGAAAATTTAGACGAAATAACATTAGCTAATACTGTTGGGTTAATGAATAGTGATGATTATAAAGCTAGATTCATAGCAGAATGGATGCAATTAAAAATTAGATATAATAATTTAAGGAAAATGCTTATTAAATTAGAAGCTGGAACTTTAGAATTTAAACCAAAATGTTCTAATATTGTTTTAATGAATCAAAAGAACTTTATGGAACAATATATGAAACAATTAGAAGTTAGAGCTGAAATTGAAGGTATTACATTACCTAATATTTAATTTATATTTTAGGAGGTAAACGCGAATGTTTTTTGTTAGTAAGAAAAAGTATAATAAAATGATACATCAATATGAAGAAGAAAAGAAAGAACTAATTAGACAACTAAATGATGTTTCAGATGAAAAGACTGAATTACAATTAAGATATGATTGTTTAAAATCTGATAGAATAAATGCTGGAGATTTATTAAAACAAAATAATAAATTAATAGATTGGATTAATAAAATACTAACAGAAGTTGGAACATGTAGAGTAAATAACGTCAATACATTTAGAATCCCAGTTTTATATAATTATCATAGAGGATATGATGATTCACCTTTAACTAAATATGATGAAGAATATGTAATAATACCACAAATAGAAATAGTTAAACTAAAATACGAGAGGATTGATGCAAATGACGAAAGATGTGATAATAAGTTTTTTGATAATGTTTTTAATAATAGGAATAATCTGGGCAGCTAAATTTATATTTAAAGTTATAGTAATGTTTTTATTCTTATTATTTATAGGAGTAATAGTTACGGCAGGAATGTAGGAGGTATTTATATTTATGAAAAAATTATTTATTAGTTTACCTATGAAAGGTTTAACAGACGAAGAGGTAAATGATTTAAGAAAAAGTATGTTAGCAATGGCTAAAGTAGTCTTCGAACAAGAAGACTTTGAAGTTATCGATTCTTATATTAAAGAAAGTGCACCAGAAGGACAAAATGAAGGTTTATATTATGTTGGTGAATCGATTAAAAGAATGGCTGATGCTGATTTCTTTATTGGAATTGATATGGGTTATGATACAGATTACAATGGCTGCTGGTTAGAAAATCAAGCAGCTGAACGATATAATTTAAATAGATATTTATTTAATATTGATAAAGTACATTTTACAGAGGAGGATAAATAATATGAGTGTTCAAGAAGATAATTCTAAATTAATAAAAGAAACTGAAAAAGCTAATAAAAGACAAAAAGTTGATTATACAAAGTATAAAAGAAAAGGTATATATTGTAGAAAAATATTGAGACAAATGTTAAAGAAAAAATTAGGCTCAAATAAAATTAAAGGTGCTTGGCACAAATTAAGAGCAGAAGGGAGAATCTAATGAGCGAAAAGTATGATGAATATTTAAAAATGCATCGCGATAATGTTTATACAGCATTTGTTTGGTTAGTTAATAATGTTCCTGATATTTTTGATAGAGGTGACCAAAATGATACAAACGAATTTAAAGCATTAGTTGAACATCAGGTAAGATATGAACATGATAGATCTAAATGGTCAGAGAAAGAATATGATGCTTATGATAATTATTTTTATGGTAATAGATCATCTGAAGTGGTTAATGATTTTCAAAGAGCTTGGTTACATCATATTCATATGAATCCTCATCACTGGCAATATTGGATTCTTAATAACGACGATCCAGATGAAGGTGAAATTTTAATAGATATGCCAGATAATTATATTATTGAAATGATTTGTGATTGGATGAGCTTTTCTGTTGAAAAAGGAGATTTAAATGAGTTATTTAATTGGTACAAACCACGTTCTAAATATATTAAAATAAGTGACTATACACGAATCAGAGTAGATGATATTTTACAGAGAATAAAAGAAGAAATAGATAAAGGAAATAATATAAATAACGAAGAATAAAGGAGGATTATTATGTTGGCAATATTGATATTTTTAGCAGCATTAATACTTAGTTGGCTATTAACTTGTGGCATTATATTTTTAATATGTTTATGCTTTGGATGGTCATATAGTTCTGCAATAGCCACTGGAATATGGTTAATAATATTATTACTAAAAGGTATATTTAGTCATAAGGATTAGTAATTATGAGTAAAAATTTTTTATATGATTATCAAATTGATGCTGTTAATAAAATGCATAATGGTTGTATATTAAATGGTGGGGTCGGTTCTGGAAAATCTAGGACTGGCTTATATTATTATTATAAAGAACAAGGCGGAAGCATGATTCCAACATATAAAGCTATGAAAGTTAAACCTAGACCAAAAGATTTATATATTATTACAACAGCTAGAAAACGTGATACTAAAGAATGGGAAGGCGAACTATCAAAATATTTGCTAAGTACTGATGAAAAACAGTACAAACGTTATGGAAATTATATTTATGTTGATAGTTGGAATAACATTAAAAAATATTCAAATATTGAAAATCAATTCTTTATATTTGACGAGCAAAGAGCTTGCGGTTCTGGAATTTGGGCTAAAACTTTTATTAAAATAGCAAAACATAATGATTGGATAATGCTTTCTGCTACACCTGGTGATAATTGGATGGATTATTTGCCAGTATTTATTGCGAATGGTTTTTATAAAAATAAAACAGATTTTGTACGTCAGCATGTTATATATTCAAGGTTTACTAAATATCCTAAAATTGATAGATATGTCGGAACCGGTAAACTTCTTAAATTAAGAAATGAGATTTTAATTGATATGGACTTTAAGCGTCAAACAGTATCTCATCATGAAAATGTTTATGTCAATTATGATAAAACATTATACAGAGATGTTACTAGAACTAGATGGAATCCGTATATGAACGAACCAATAGAACAAATATCGTCTCTATGTTATATTTTAAGAAGAGTTGTTAATGATTCTGATTATAGATTTGCATCGTTATTAGAATTATTAGAAAATATTCCAAGAGCAATTATATTCTATAATTTTGATTACGAATTAGAAAAATTACGAACTATTAATTTAGGAGATGATAGAACTATAGCAGAATGGAATGGACATAAACATGAGCAGATACCAAAGACAAAAAAATGGGTATATTTAGTACAATATTCTGCAGGAGCTGAAGGTTGGAATTGTGTAGATACTGATACAATTATATTTTATAGTCAAAACTATTCATATAAAACTATGGAACAAGCATCTGGAAGAATAGATAGACTTAATACACCATTTAAAGATTTATATTATTATCATCTAAAAAGTAGAAGCGGTATAGATTTAGCTATATCAAAAACATTAAATGAAAAGAAAGATTTTAATGAAACAAAATGGTTTAATAGATATTATTAATCGCGGTTAAAACAACCACTATAATAGAAAGGAGTGGTTTATATGGAAAAGAAGTATTTCATAAATACATTAATTAAGAGAGATCATAAATTTGGAGGAAACGAGTACATAATTGGTAGAATTAACGGAATTGGTTACATATTGAGTGAGGAACATAAAGCCAAGGCTCTTATGGTAACCGAAGAAGGAACTATATATTCAAACGTATTCACAGCTCAAAATTATGATAAATTTATTAATATAATTGATAAATTATATCCAGGATTAATAACCGCTAATTATGAAATAGAGTCTAACTAAGGCTCTATTATTTTTACATAAAAGATAAAAAGAAAGGAGAATAAACATGTCAAAATTTGAATATATAGCATGTATGAATTTAA
>CALVKC010000013.1 GCA_944332505.1 uncultured Bacilli bacterium | reverse complement strand
TTCCATTTTATCGACATATATTTGATAGCTTCCTTGCGCAGGATATGCTGATATTCTTCCACTAACTAAAACATTCATTCCATCTTCTGGCATAAAAGTTAACTTTACTGCACTGCTTTGAAACATTACCGCACTAATTCTTGATTCATCATCTTTAAGCGTAAAATATAAATGCCCACGTGTATGGTTCTTAAAATTGCTTATTTCACCTTTTAAATATACTTTATTTAAATAAATATCTTTATCTAATAAACTTTTTATGTAATTATTTAATTCACTTATCTTAATGTACTCTTGTTCCACATTTTTCACCCCTACTTTCTAATAATTTTCTTATTTCTTCATAATTTTCATTATATAATTTTAACATTTCTTCTTTATCTGGTATTTGATAATTATATTCACTTTCAATTTCTTCAATTACTTTTCTTACCGTATCTGGTGTTGCTTTTTTATACATTTCTAAAAATGTGTTATAAAATTCTTGAGATGATGTATTAAAAAAATAATCTAAATTATGAATATTAAGTTCTAAATGAATTTTATCTTTATTTAACCAATCTATCTTTTTTACATTTTTTAATTCATCGTATCTTGTCATACTACTAAATATTTCTGAACGCATTTTAGAAAATATTAATGAATTATCTATCATATATAAATGGGTATTAGATATAGAACTTACAATAACTATATTGTGTTTTTTTCTATCGCTATTTAAAAATAGTAAATCAAAAAAATATATTTTTATTAGTTCTTCCATTAATTCTTTGCTATTTTCAAAATTTTTTTCTAATCCGTGCCAAATTGTATATAATGAATTATTTATATCACCAATTAAAGTTAAATTTCTAGCATTTCCTAATTCACTTAAATCTTTACTTAAATAAAACATTTTACCATTTATAGTAACTACATCATATGAAGCACATCTTAATCCTAATAAATCAGCAAGTTTTTTACCAATTATTTCTTTTAAATTAAATCCATCTTCACATTCTTTTACATAATATCTTGTACCATTTATAATCATAAATTTATGATTAAAGTATTCTAAATCTTTTTTTTGTTCTTCAGTTAAAACCATAGTTATTCCTTAATTATTTTATCTAATACAGCATTAATAATGTTTTTTACTGATTCATCACTATATTTTTTTGCTAATTCTATAGCTTCATTTATAACTACTATCTCCGGAGTATCCATGTACTTTAATTCATATATACCCATTCTAAGTATTGCTTTACCTGATTTATCTATTCTATCTATTGACCAATCTTTCATGTGTTTATTAGCTACTACATCTAATTCATCTTTATATGTTATAACTCCATATACCATATCTTTAACAAATTCATTTTCTATTTCTATATTGTCTTTAATAATATTATTTATATCATAGTTTATTTTTCTTTCATTATAAATATCTATTTGATATAAAATAGTCATTATTATTTCTCTTAACTCACTTCTTGTTTTACCCATAAAAAATTACTCCTAACAACTAAAATTATAGCAAATAAATTACTAAATTAATAGTACTAAGAGTAATTTTTTCTAAACCTTTTTTTCTAAACCTTTTTAGCAGTAATTATTAATTGATACCCATCAATTATTTGATCACATGTTGTTAAATATAATAAATTTTCTTCATTACTAATTTCTATTTCTCCTGTTTTTATAACACTTGTAATTGCTATTACTTTATAATGAATTGTTTTATCTTTAAACTTTAAATAAACATCATCATCTTTTTTTAATTTGTTTAAATCATTAAAATATGCTTTCTTTCCTATTCCTGAATGTCCTGCGATTAAATAAGTTTCTTCTATATTTGTATTTATAAATTCAATATTATATTCTACATCATTAAATGGACTATCATAATCATAAAAACCTAAATTCATATTTATTACAGGAATTTGTAAATATCCTATATATTCATTTTTATTATATTCATTGTAATCAGTACTTATATTACTTGTTTTACTTACTATATTTGAGTTTTTATTCCATGTAATAATTATTATAATTAATATTATTAATATTATAATACTTTTCTTTAACATAATAATACGAACTATCTAAGTAAGTAATTAAAGTATTAGGAATATTTATTGATATAGTATCTTCATTATTATCATTTTCTATTTCTTCATCTATAATTTCTTCTTTTAAATCAATTTCTAAATTATAAGTTAATATTCCATTATCTATTTCATAATTATCTTTATTTCTTAAATCTATTTGATACATGTTATCACTAGTATATATATTATATATTTTTGGAGTTAAACTTTCACTTAATTCAAATGTATCATTTATATTACTAAAACCATAACATTTATTTTTATCACATATCTTATAAATATCTATATTAGTCTTTATCTTATTGATAAAATAATTATTTATAGTTAATTCTTTATTTTTATCTAATTTTAAATTGTATTTTCTATTACTATAATTATCTATTATTTCATAATCATTTTTTGGTAATCTTATAGTAGATTTAGTATAATTAAATTCATTAATATAAATATTATTATCTACTAATTTATCATTATTATATGTTTTAATATTTAAATCATAGTAATCTTCAACTACAAATTTAATACTAAATGGCTTGCTATAATAGTATTCTACCGTATAGTAATTGTTTTTTATTTCTAATTTTGGTACATCAAAATTTATTTCATAAATACCATTTTCAGTAAATTTAAAAGATATTGAATCATTAATTATTTCATAATCATCAACTATATATCTTGATAAATAGTTATAACTTAGAGTAACTTCTTCACTATTTTCTAAATAATATGTGTTATTTGCAAAATCAGGTGTAGAATCTAAAATTTCAAGTAAATTTAATATATACTCTTCAATTTCTAAATTGTCATAATAATTAAAGTTTTCATCAACTAAATAAATATTATATTTGGGATGAACTGTTTTATAAATAAGCATTTGGATTGTTGCAAAATATTCTGGTGAATCATAAAATCCTTGAGCAAATGCTATGTTGTTTAAGTAATATTCATCTTTTATTTCATAATTACCAAATGGACTAATTTTAAAATAATAATGCCAATCTTTAAATACTATATCAAACTTATCATAAATTATTTCATTTCCTTTATCAATTGCTATATAATATGATGTGGCATTGGCAATTATGGGTATCATAAATATAATTATTGCTATTAATATCTTTTTCAATTATTTCACCTCCTTGGTTATCTATACTAGCATGAATGTTTTCATTGTTCCATAGGAGGTTTTGTTAACTTTTCTTGCATTTTGTCTAATATTGTTTTATTTTGTCATTTAATCAAAAAAACCACTATATTTCGTGGCTTCCCTTTCTTAATTTTTGCTTAAATCATATAATCTATAAAGATATTGTACCCGATTTTCTAATTTGAAATAATGTATTATATAACAAATTAAAAATATAAATAATGGTATTGTTGGTATTATAAATATATATGATATACTTATTAATCCTAAAAATATTAATGCTATTATTGCATAAAATAATGTTATTATTAAATGAATAAATCTTTCATGTTGAAAAAAATTTATTTTAATTAATATTTCTTCTTTTGATACATTTTCTTCTTCTACTTTTTTTATAAATTCATTTATATACTTTAACACTATTTTGCCTTCTTTTTATTTTTATTTATTAGTCTTACTTTTACACCTTTATATCTAGCAAATTGTTTTTTTACTCCTTCAGGCAAGTTCTTTTTAAAAGTTTTCATATCTCAACACCTCACTTACTACATAATTATAACATATATTTTTGCTTTTTGAATTATTTATTAGTAAAATATATTTTAGCTAATATATCTTTTAATACTAGCATTGCATCTAATTTATTATAATTATATTCTTTTTCTAAACTATCTAATAATTTTCCTATTTCTTTTTGATATTTTTTAATATCTACCTCTTTTTGATATTCTTCTAATATAGGGTATTTTTTGCTCCATACTTTTGTCCAATTTACTTTTTCTAGTTTAGTATCATCATACTTTTCTATTTCTTTTTCTATTTCTTTAATATTAATTTTTTCCATTTTCTATCTCCTTTTTTATTATATTTATCATTTCTTGATTATGAAAATCATTAGCAAATAAATTATTTTTAAACAACATAATTACTTCGTCAATTGTAAAATATTTTATTTCATCTATTTCTTCTGTTTGAATTTTTAACTTATTAAGCATAATATTTCCTTTTAAAATATATACATCATGATACGAATATTTTTCTTTGTTTTTCCCAATTTGTGAATATACTAATTTTAAATTTTTTAAATCAATTTCTAAATTTAATTCTTCTCTAGTTTCTCTTTTTAATGCATCTATCGATGTCTCACCTGCCAAAACATGACCAGCAGTAGCACAATCCCATTTCCCTGCATTACTGTTTCTATTAATAGACCTTTTTTGTAATAATATTTTGTTACTATTATTTATTATCCATAAATAAACTATTTTATATATATCTTTATCTTTTTTAGCTTGTAATCTTTCTTTAATAATCCCTGTTTTATTTCCATTAATATCTAAAATATCTAAATATTCTTTATTATTGCAATTTGTATTTATTTCTTTCATTAACATTTTTCTACTTTCTTATATTTTTTTACTATTTCCTCAGCTACCTTCATTCCATCTATTGCTGAAGAAGTTATTCCTCCCGCGTAACCAGATCCTTCCCCACAAGGATAAATACCTAAAATATTACTTTCTAAATTATCAGTTCTTTTTATCCAAACTGGGGATGATGTCCTAGTCTCTGGAGCTAATATAATACCTTTGTTAAAATCTTTTATTTTTGTATTAAAATAACTTATTCCTTCTTTTAAAGAGTTATTTATATATTCAGGGAATATCTTATTTATATCAATATTTATAGTTTTTCCTTTGACAAATTCATTTGTATTTTTTAAATTATCTGATATAACATTATTTTCGTAATCTTTAAATGTTTGAATTGCTATGGCTCCTTGAGTTAATTCATATGCTCTTTTTTCAATGTTTTCCATGTACCTTAAACCATCTAAAGGTTTTGTTCCATAATCACATTCATTAATTGTTACTATTATTGCACTATTAGCAAAACCTGAATCTCTTAAATAATTGCTCATCCCATTTGTGACTACTCTTCCTTTTTCACTACTAGCATTTACTACATATCCTCCAGGACACATACAAAATGAGTATATTCCTCGATTATTGGTGTTATAAGTCAATTTGTACGATGCCTGTGGCAATTTATTGTTTATACATTTGTATTGATTTTCATTAATTAAACTCTGAGGGTGAACTATTCTTATTCCTATTGCAAATGGTTTATTTTTTATATCTATTCCATTACTCAATAACATTTCAAATGTGTCTTTAGCACTATGCCCTGTTGCTAATATTAATAATTCTGTATCTATTATTTCTTCATTTATTTTTATACTTTTAATTTTGTTGCCTTCTATATATATGTCTTTTAATAATGAATTAAAATGTATTTCTCCCCCATAATCTATTATCTTATTTCTTAGATTTACTACTACTTTTCGTAAGTTATCTGTTCCTATATGGGGATTTTTTTCATACATTATTTCTTCTGGTGCTCCACATCTAACAAAAATCTTTAGTATTTCTTTTATTCTATTTTCTTTGTCTTTTATTTGAGTGTTTAATTTACCATCACTAAATGTTCCTGCTCCTCCTTCACCAAATTGAACATTGGAGTTTTCATTTAGTATGGATTCATTCCAAAATTTCTCAACATCTTTTATTCTTTGTGATATCTCTTTTCCTCTTTCATATACTATTGGCTTGTAACCATGTTTAGCTAAAAAATAAGCACAAAATAAACCTGCTGGACCTAATCCTATAATTATTGGTCTTTTATTAAGTGGTGTACTGCCACTTTGAGGAAATTGATAAGGATTATTAATATATCTCGTTATATTTTTGTTTTTGTTGCTTTTTAAAAACTTTTCTTCATCTTTTAGATTAATGATTACTTCATAAATAAAACTTAAATTGTGGCCAACTCGTGCATCTATCGATCTTTTGTTTATTTCATAATTTACTAAATCATCAGGTTTTATGTGAAAATATTTGATTAAAATATTGTCTAGATTTAAATCATTATTTATATCTACTTTTAAATTTTTTAATGTTAGCATGATTTACCTACTAAAATGCCTGTAAGAATGGCAATTGTTAAATTATAACCACCACAATCACCATCTAAATCAAGTAATTCACCACAAAAATATAAATTAGGTATCTTTTTAGATTCTAAATTTTTTAAATTTAATTCCGTTAAGTCTAGTCCACCACTACAAACTTGAGCCGTTTCAAAACCTTTGGTTGCAATTATTGGAACTTTAAAAGATATTAAACTTTGACAAAATTTTTCTCTTTCTACTTTTGTTAAATCTTGCCAATCTGCTTCTTCTTTTATTTTTAATTTAAATAGTATAGCACTTAATAATTTATAATTGATAAACGCTTCACATAAATTAATGATATTTGATATTTTTAAATCATTACTTCTTTTATCTAAAAACTCATAAAAATTATTTCCATTATACCAAGGTATAAAATTAATTGTTACTTCTTCAAATTCATTTTTATTTAAGCCAATACTTATATCTCTACTTATATTAAATATGCATATGCCACTTATGCCATAATCAGTTAGTTGTATTTCACCAGTTTCTTCTTTAATAATATTTTCATTATTCTTGTATAAAACTTTTACTTGGCACCTTATTCCATCCCACTTTTTTTCTATCCCTGTATTAGTTACTAATTGTACTAACGCCGGATTTAATTTAATTATTTGATGATTAAATTTTTTAGCAATGTCATAACCAAAACTTGTACCTCCACATTTAGGATATGCTAGAGAGCCTGTTGCAATAATTACTTTATCAAAATAATTACTATAATTATTTCCTTTTAGTAAAAATTTATTTTCATAACTAATAATATCATCTATTTCAGTATTTTCAATAATCTTTATTCCTAAACTATATGCTTTATTTATTAAACTAGTAACTATACTTTTGGAATTATTCGTAAAAGGATAATAATATCCATTTTTGATGTATGGAATTATTCCTAAATCACTCCAAAAATTTTTAACTTTGTCAATGTTTTTGGTATTAATCACTTCAGTAAGATTTTTATAACTTGAATGATATTTAGTTATTTCTTGTACTTCATTAAAGAAATTACACTTGCCATTTCCTGTAATTGATAATTTTTTTAATACTTTATTGTTTTTTTCAATAATTGTTATATCATTGTATCTTTCTGCTAATTTTATTGCTGCAGCAAAGCCAGATGGCCCACCACCAATTACTGCTATTTTCATCTAACCATTCCTTTATTTATTTCTTATTTCTTTTATCGCATCTGTAATGCTATTTATTGTATCACTAGCAACCATTGATATATCACTATATTTTTCCATTGCTATCCGTCCTGCGGTTGCATTTAAGTATGTAGCCGAGGCAATTGTTTTAACATTATATGAATTATAAGCTAAAATTGCTCCTAGTACTCCTGATAAAACATCTCCTGAGCCAGCAGTTGCTAATCCAGGTACGGGATAATCTATAATTATCGATGATGAAGCATCTGTAACTATTGTTTTTGCTCCTTTTAATAAAACTATTACTTTGTATTTTTGGGAAAATTCTTGAGCATACCTTAATGGTTCTTTTTTAATACTTTTTATATCTACATTTGTTAATCTAGAAAATTCCTTAATGTGAGGTGTTAAAACTACTTTTGCTTTTGTATTAATTAAAAGATTAGTATTTTTAGCTAACATGTTTAATGCCCCAGCATCAATTACTAATTTTTGTTTAAAATTTTCCAATATTACTTTTAAATATTCTTCATTTGTTGTATTTTCTAATAAACCCATACCAATTACTAAAACATCTAGATCTTTGATACTTTCAAGTAAATTATCTTCAAGGGGCCATATTGTTGCTTCTAAAATGGTTGGGGCTATTAATTTTGCTGTTTTTTTATCAGTAATTATCCTAACTAAACCAGTACCACTTTTCATTGCAATATTTGCTAAGTATGCTAACCTTATTGCTCCACTGTAATTAAGAGAACCACCAAATAAACCAGTTTTACCAAAATCTCCTTTATTACAATCGTTTGCTCTTTTTTTTAATACTTCTTTTACATCTTTTATATCTATATTCATAATCATCCCCATAAAATTATAACATAAATTTTAGTTTTTATTGTATTTTATCTCTAGATATGATAAATTTGTTTTAAGTGATAGTATGAAAAATGAAGATATTTTATTATTTGTTGTGTTTTTTTCTATAGCTTTTATTTTAATTATTAAATTTTTAAAAGTATATTTAAAAAAGAAACACTTTATTAAAACTGAAGCAGTAGTTACTGATATTACTAAAAAAACTACTTATCAAAAAAATATTTATATTTATTATTATGAATACCAATATAATAAGAAAAAATATACAACTAATGATCAAACTAAATATAAAATATTAGGATTTAACCCACAAATAAAAGATATATATAATATTTATATTAATATAAAAAATCCTAATGATTGTATTACACCATTAGAATTATTTTTAAGTAAAATTTCTTTTATATTAAGTATTTTATTAATAATTATTCCTTTTTTGTTATAAGTCTTTTAATGCTAAACTAATTAAAGTATCTAATAAATTACTAAAAGTTGTTCCACTATATTCTATTAATTTTGGATACATACTTATGGCTGTAAATCCTGGAAAAGTATTAATTTCATTTACATATATTTTATTTGTATCTTTTTCTAAAAAGAAATCTATTCTTGCTAAACCCGTACCATTTATTACTCTAAATGCTTTACTGGCTATTTTTTTTATTTCCTCCATTGTTTCTTCAGATATCTGAGCAGGTATTTTTGTAGTTGATTCTTTATTATTATATTTTGCATCATATGAATAAAATTCATCTGCTGCTTTTATTTCACCAACTACTGATGGAATACCATTTAAAATAGCGCACTCTAATTCTTGCCCTATTATGTTTTTTTCTATAAGTATGTTTTCATCTAACTTGTTTGCTTCATATAAAGCATCTATTAATTCATTAAATTCATTTACTTTTTTTACCCCAACTGAAGAACCTAATTTACTAGGTTTTATAAATACTGGATAATTTATAGTTTCTTTAATTAATTTATCTATCTCTATTATGTTAATCTCTTCATAATTAAAGCCTTTAATATTATAAAATTTATTATCTTTGTATTTGATATTTATAGCATCTACTACAGGAATTTGTGCACTTTTTAATACATATTTAGTATACATTTTATCAATGCAAATACTACTTGCTAATACTTTACAACCAACATATGGAATATTTAGCATTTCTAATAATCCTTGGATTGTTCCATCTTCACCATATTTACCATGAAATGCTGGAATGATACAATCCATTTTTTTTAAATAACTAAATACATTGCGTATTTTTTTCTTAACTTTAGGTATATATCCAAAATTATCACTTGGCATATCTTCTAATACTAAATACCAATCATTGTTTTTATTTATATAGATTGGATATATTTTGTACTTGTCTTTATCTAAATTGTTAATTATACTACACGCACTTGAAATAGATACTATATGTTCATTTGATGCACCACCAAATAAAACTCCTAATTTCATAACACTCCCTTATTTTAATGCATCAACTATTTTTTTAAAATTCATGGAGTTACTTGCTTTTATTAGTACTTTGTCTTCCTTTCTTAAATTCTTCTTTAAATACTTTATTACTTCATCTATGTTTTCAAAATGAATCGCATTTTCTTTTGGAAATCCTTTGCTAATTGCTCCAGCATTTATGTTTTTAGCTTCTTCTCCAACTGTTAGTAATAAATCTATTTTTTCTTCATATATTTCATTACCAATTTTTTTATGTAAGTTTTCACTATATTCTCCAAGTTCTAACATTGAACCTAATACTGCAATTTTTCTTCCATCTAATCCACTTAAATACTTAATAGCATAACTCATTGAATCATAGTTGGCATTATAAGAATCATCTATTATTGTAATATCTGATTCCCTATTTATTATATTCATTCTATTGCTGCTTAGTTCAAAGTTCATTATCCCATCATATATTTCTTGATAACTTTCATTATATTTTTTACCAACTGCTATACCCATTAATGCATTGTATATAAAGTGTTTCCCTCCGATAGGTACTTTATATACTTCATTTAAACATTTAAAACTACATTCATTTTGATTACATTTTATATTTTTAGCATTATAATCACTTGTATTATCTATTCCTATAGTTATAATATTATAATTGTCTTTGCTTTCTAAATACCAATTGTGTAATAATTCATTATCATTATTTATTATTAAATAACCATTACTGTCTAAACCTTCAAGAATTTCTAATTTTGCTTTTAATATGTTTTCTTGACTTCCTAAATTTCCTATATGAGCTGTACCTATATTGGTAATTATTGCTATGTTTGGTTTTGCTATACTCGTTAAATAACTTATTTCTTTAAAATGATTCATTCCCATTTCTAATACTAATATTTCTGTAGATTCATCCATACCTAGTATTGTAAGTGGTAATCCTATATGATTGTTTTTATTACCTATCGTTTTATAAGTTTTATATTTATTATTTAAAACACTATATACTATATCTTTAGTTGATGTTTTTCCAGCACTCCCTGTTATTGCAATAACATCTTTTTTAAATATACTTCTTTTATATCTTGCTAAATTCCCTAAACTTTTAATGGAGTCTTCTACTACTATGATCGTTTTATTATTTTCTTCTAAATACTTTTTATCTTCTTTATTTTCCTTATACTTATCTAGTATTACAACTGTTGCTCCATGAAGAAATGCTTCCATATAAAAATCATTACCATCGTTGTTTTCACCAACTATCCCTATGTAACAACTATTTTTTGTTACTTTTCTTGTATCTGTTGTAAAATTACTAATATTTCCATCTATTTTATTTATTATCTTTTTAACTAATGCATTTGCATATATTTCTTTTATAGTCATTTAAACACTTCCTATCATAGTAATTATACTCTATTTAAAAAGTTTTGTATATAATTCATCTATATTACTTATTAAATTAATTTCTAAACTATCTTTAATTATTTCTGGTAATTTTTTTAAATCTTCTTGATTACCTTTAGGTATATAAACTACCTTTATTCCCTTATTATATGCTCCGATTAGTTTTTCTTTTAATCCTCCGATTTTAAGTACACTACCATTTAATGAAAGTTCTCCAGTAAAAGCGATATCTTTTGCTATTTTCTTCTTTTCCATTAATGATAATAAACTAACTATTGTGGCTAGTCCTGCGGATGGACCATCTTTTTTTATATCTGCACTTAAATAATGAAAATGTAAATCCATTTTGCTAAAACTATATTTATATTTGCTTTTTACTATCGATATTATAACATCTATACTTTCATGCATTATTTGGCCAAGATTTCCAGTGCATATTATTTTCCCTGACCCAGCATAACTTATTACTTCACAACAAGTAACATCTCCCCCATTCGGAGTGTATGCTAATGCATTGGCAACACCTATTGTTTGTTCACTTATTAATTCATCTTCATACTTTGGAGTTCCTAATAGTTTTATTACTTTTTCTTCATTAATTGTCTTTATATTATTAATCGCCATTTTACGTACTAATGAGGTTAGTACTCTATTAAGTTCTCTTACTCCCGCTTCGTAGGTGTAGGCGTTAATGATAAAATATAATAGTTCATCACTAAATCTTTCTTTTTCAACAATTATATGTTCTTTACATATTCTTGGAAGTAAATATTTTCTAGCTATATCCTTTTTTTCAAATAATGTATAACTATTTAAATTAATTACTTCTACTCGATCTAATAATGCATATGGTATATCATTTATATAATTGGCTGTTAATATAAATAATACATTAGATAAATCAAATGGTTCTTCTAAATAATTGTCTACAAATGTTTTGTTTTGAATTGGATCTAGTATTTCTAGTAAAACACTTGCTGGATCTCCTTTGTAATCTTTTACCATCTTGTCAACTTCATCTATTAATATTACAGGATTGTTGCTGCCAACTTTATTTATACCTTGAATAATTTTACCTGGTGCTGATGCTAAATAAGTTCTTCTTGAACCAATTAATTCTGTTGCATCATTTAATCCACCTACACTTATTTTGTAAAATTTTCTGTTTAATGCATTAGCTATAGACATCGCTATGCTGGTTTTTCCAACCCCTGGAGGGCCAACTAAACATATGATGGGACTAGATATGTTTTTATTAATATTTTTTATTGCTACGTATTCAGTGATTCTAGTTTTAATTTCTTCTAAACCATAATGACTCTCATTTAATACTTTTAATACACTATTAAAATTAGAATTTTCTTTTGTACTTTTATTCCAAGGAAGATTAAGTATATAATCTAAATAGTTTCTTATTACACTAAATTCTGGAGATGCTTCATTCATGAATTCTAATTTTTTAATTTCATGAGTTATCTTGTCTTTTACTTTAACTGGTATCTTAAGTTTTTCTAATAATTCTTTAAATCTTTTTATTTCTTCATTTTGTAAACTGTCTTCACCAAGTTCAGCATTAATTACTTTAATCTTTTCTTTTAATATAAATCTTCTTTGATCTTCACTGAATGATTCATTAACTTTGTTATCTAATTCTTCATCTAATTCTTGAATCTTTATTTCTTCATTCATATCAATTATTAAATTTTTAGCCCTTTTTATAGGATTAATTTCTTGCATATAATTTAATTTTTTACTAATATCAAATGGGATAAATGATGCAATTATATCAGTTACTTTATTTAAATCTTTGTTATTTATTAAACTTAATACATCATTAGATAAATAATTAGAATTATCTATATATTTTTTTAAAACACTTTTTAATTTTTTTAATAAGGCGTTTTCTTCTTCCTTTATTATATTAGGTAGTTCAATATACATTACTTCACTAAATAATATCGAATCTTTGACATTGTAATATCTATTTACTGCTACTCTCTTAATTCCTCTTAGTTTTATTTGCATACCTCTATTGGTTGCAATACGACTTTTTATTTTGGCAATTACTCCAACTTTTGGTAAATCTTCTACTCCAGGATCTTCTTCAAAAGAATCTATCGGAGCAATTACTAATATTTCATTATTGTATTTTAAAGTTGCTTCAGCAACTGTTTTTTGACTAATTATATTGCTTATTTCTAATTTTATTTCCTGATTAGGAAGGATTATTAATTGTTTTAATATTATAACTGGAATGTTTTGCATACTTACCTCCCAAACTAAAGTTTATTATATCTACTTTCACAATTTTTGTAAAGAAAAATCACCATAAAAATTAAACTTCATAACATATTAGTGTATAGGAGGATTATTGTGTTTAATTTTTTTACAGATTTACCTTATTCAATTCAAGCATTAATTGCCTGTTTATTTACTTGGGCAATCACTTCTTTGGGCTCTGCAGTTGTTTTTTTATTTAAAAAAGTTAATAAAACTATACTTGATGCTTTATTAGGTTTTGCTGCGGGAGTAATGATTGCCGCGACATTTTTTTCCTTGCTAGCACCTGCGATTGAAATGGCTAATAAATTAAATATGATTACTTGGTTAGTGGTTTCATTAGGTTTTCTTGCTGGAGGCTTATTATTATTCTTCGGAGATAAAGTTTTTGATCATCTAACTAAAAAAAGAGAAAATACTAAAAACAATACTAAAAGAATTATAATGTTAATTTCATCAATTACTTTGCATAATATTCCAGAAGGTATGGCTATTGGAGTTGCTTTTGGTTCAATTTTTTATGGTATTGATGGGGCTACAACTAGTGCTGCTGTTATGCTAGCTATTGGAATTGGTATTCAAAATTTTCCTGAAGGTTCTGCTGTTTCTTTGCCTCTTCGAAGAGAAGGATTCGGTAGATTAAAATCATTTGTATATGGTTCATTAAGTGGTATTGTTGAACCTATCGCTGCAGTAATCGGAGCAATATTAGTTTTAAAAATACAATATTTATTGCCAATATTACTAGCTTTTGCTGGTGGAGCAATGATTTACGTTGTAATACAAGAACTAATCCCTGAAAGTCAAGCTAATAAAAAGAAAAATTTGATGGCTTTATTTACAATCTTAGGTTTTGTTGTAATGATGATTTTTGATGTTGCTTTGGGGTAATAAAAAAGTGGTTATAGTTAAATAATCACTTTTTATTTTTCTTTGTTGTATAAAGTATTGTATGTATCGTTTTTCTTTAGTAATTCTTTATGAGTTCCACTATCTATTATTTTACCATTGTCTATTAAATAAATAATGTCAGCATCAATTATTGTAGATAATCGATGTGCTACTATAATTATAGTGTGATTTTCTACTAAATTATCTATTGCTTTTTTTATTTTACTTTGGTTTTCATTGTCTAGGGCACTTGTTGCTTCATCAAATAGTATAATTTTACTGTTTTTTAATAATGCCCTAGCTATTGCAAGACGTTGCTTTTGACCACCGCTTAAGTTTACTCCACCTTCACCAATTTTAGTATTGTATTTTTCTGGTAAACTCATTATGTAATCATCAATCTCTGCCATTTTGCAGGCTTCCCTAATTTTTCTAAGAGATAAATATGGGTCTAAAACTAAAAAGTTTTCTAATATTGTCTTGTTAAATATAAATGGGTCTTGTCTAATTATTGAAATATTTTGATGAAATGCAAGTTCGGAAAAGTCATTTATTGGGTGATCATCAATTAATATTACTCCTTCTTGAGGTTCAAAATAACGAAGTAATAAGTTAAATATCGTACTTTTTCCTTGACCACTTTTGCCAACAATGGCAATTTTTTTATTGCTCGGTAAAAATAAATTAAAATTATTTAAAACATTTCCTTCTTTAGCATCATAACTAAATGTAACGTTTTTAAACTCTATATTACCAATTATATCTGTTTTGTTTAGTTTTCCAAATTCAATATCTTTATATAATTTATTATCTATTATCTCATCTACTCTTTCAATTGATACTCGCATTTTTTGTAATGATGAGCTTAAATTCATAACCCATTCTACTAAAAAAGTAAAACGATATATGTAATATGTCATGGAGATAAAAAATCCAATATCTGATTTTCCTAGTGATATTAAAATCATACAAGTTATAAATACTATTACTTCTAATACATTACTTAGTGAATAAGTTGTACTATAATAATTTTCTTCATCTACCATTTGTTTTCGTGATTTTTTAAATGTATTATTTATAATCTTTTTTACTGTGGTATTTACCTCTTGTCTAATTCCTAATGCTCTAATTTCTCTGATCCCTCGGATTGTTTCATTAACTTCCGCTACAGCATTATCCTTTTCTTTAGTTATTTCTTTTTGCGTTTCTTTTATTTTTGGTAAATACTTTTTAGAATATAAATAAAAGAAGCAAAAATATATTAAGATTTCTAAGGCCACAATCCATGAATTAAATAAAACATAAATGAATATTAATAATGCCGTAAAAAGAGTGGTTATTACTCTTAAAAATTGCATAAATGTTTCTGTAATCGTTGATGCATCATTTACTACTCTATTTATTAGTTCCCCACTAGTTTTTTCTTCAAATGCTTTCGCAGGCAGTAATCCTACTTTGTAATATACATCATAACTAATTTTTTCCATTATATTACTACAAGCCTTTTTTATATTTATTTTTCCTATCCTATCAAAAACTAAATTATCTAGTACTGTTAATACTAAATATAATATAAGGATTAAAATTGCAATTTTAAAATTACCAATAGTTGCTGATTCTGTTGCTTCACCTACTAGATAACCATAAGTAACTCCTAAAACTGAACTTATAGATATAAAAACAAAAGATTTAATTAAATATGCTTTTTCATTTTTAAAATATCTTTTAAAAAATTTAAACATTTCTTTTGTTTTCAAATTAATCACCTTTTTTTACTTCTTCTTGTAATTCATATAATAAATTTAATGCGCTCATCGGAGTTGTATTCATTAAATCTATTTCTTTTATTCTTTTCTTTATTATATCATCTTTTTCTTCAGTTTGGAAAAAATCCATGCTTAATTGTACTTTTTCTGGTTTAATATTTTTTTTAGAGTTTGTTTCAAATTCATTTAAAATTTCACTTGCTCTATCTAATAATTTGTTCGGCATATTTGCTAATTTTGCAACATGTATTCCGTAACTCTTGTCTACTGCTCCAGGTTTAACTTTGTGTAAAAATGTAAGCGTATCACCATTTTCAATAGCACTTACATGAACATTTTTGATGTTTTTATATTTTTTTTCTAATTTTGTAAGTTCATGATAATGTGTAGAAAATAACGTGTAAGCCTTAATATTTTCACTCAAATATTCTAAAATTGCTTGAGCTAAACTCATACCATCATAGGTTGCAGTACCTCTACCTAATTCATCAAATAATATTAAACTTTGGGCCGTTGCATTACATATGGCATTTCTTGCTTCTTTCATTTCAACCATAAACGTCGATTCACCACTAACTAAATCATCACTAGCTCCTATCCTTGTAAATATTTTATCAAATATAGGTAACTTAGCACTTTCCGCCGGTACAAAAGAACCCATTTGAGCTAGTATTACAATTATTGCTATCTGACGCATGTAAGTGGATTTACCACTCATATTTGGTCCAGTTATTAAAAATGTATTAATACCATTTTCCATTACACAATCATTTGGTACATATTCTTCTTGACTTACTACTTCTACTACTGGATGTCTACCATTTTTTATGCTTAATTCATTATCCGTTATTATGGGTTTTACAAAATTATATTCTTCACTGGAAATTGCTAAAGCTAAAATCGCATCTATTTCACTCAATTTGTTCGCTGTATTTATAATATTAGGCACTTCTTCTTTTAATATGTTTCTTATTTCACAAAATAAATCATATTCTAAATTGATAATGTTTTCTTCGGCATTTAAAATTAATGCTTCTTTTTCTTTTAATTCTGGAGATATGTATCTTTCACAATTGGTTAAAGTTTGCTTTCTTTGCCAATTAAATTCATCTTTAATCATACTCTTTTGACCATTAGATACTTCAATATAATAACCAAATACTTTGTTAAATCCAACTTTTAAATTTTTAATTCCGGTTTCTTCTCTAACTTTGGCTTCAAATGAAGCAACAAAATCTTTGCCACCACTCCTGATTTGCCTTAATTGATCAAGTTTTTCGTTGTAACCAGCTTTAATAATACATCCTTCTTTAATACTAATTGGCGGGTCTTCATTAATGGATTTTTCCAATAATTCATATATGTTTTCATGAGTATTAATTATATAATCAAATTGTAGTTTTTCAATTATCTCTTTAATTTTTGGTAATACTTTTAAACTAGCTTTTAATTGTAATAAATCTCTGGCATTTAAATTGCTATTTGTAATTTTACCTGATAGTCTTTCGATATCGTATACTTTATTTAAATTATTTTTAAGTTCTTCTTTTAATATAAATTCATTGTTTAATTTTTCAATCTTTAAATATCTTTGATTTATCTTTTCTTTATCTTTTAGTGGATTTAATAGCCAATTTTTTAATTTTCTACTTCCCATTGCTGTCATACATTTATCAATTAACCATATTAATGAGTATGTTCTTTCTTTTAACCTAATTGTTTCTACTAATTCTAAGTTTCTAATTGTATGAACATCCATTTCTAAATAATCATGCTTTTTAATTATTTCAATCTTTTTGATACTACTTAAATCTTTTAATTGTCTACTATCTAAGTAATAAAATAAATGTTGTATACCGTTTTTAATACGATAATCATCTATTGTATTTAAAAATTCATTATATTTATCCTTTAATAATTCGTTACTTATTGTAACTTCAATATGATATGTGTTTTTTAGTAAATTTATTAATTTAGCATTGGTATTATCTAATAATACTACTTCTTTAATATTATATTCTAATATTTCATTTACTAACTTTTCATAATCATTTAAAATAGTTAAATTAGCTAAATAATTAGTCGATATATCTAATATGGTTATGTTTATTATGTCTTGATAAAAATTAATGCCCGCAATATATGAGGAATCTAATTCATTTAATAAGTCATTGTCCGTAATTGTTCCTTTACTAATAACATCTATTACTCCCCTTTTAACCATTTTGTTGCCGACAGTTTTAGGGTCTTCTAATTGTTCACATATTGCTACTCGATAACCTTTATTAACTAATTTTTCAATGTATCTTTTTACATTATGGTGAGGTACTCCACACATTGGTACTCTTTCATCTAAACCAGCAACTCTTCCTGTCAAAGTTAGTTCTAACTCTTTAGATGCTATTAGGGCATCATCAAAAAACATTTCATAAAAGTCTCCAAGGCGATAAAATAAAAGTTCTTCTGAGTATTTATCTTTTATTTCCATATATTGAGCCATCATTGGACTTAATTTAGTTCTATCTACTTCACTACGTTTCATTTTTAACACCTAGTGATTATTATAACATTAATTTAATTTAATTGCTATTTTTTTAATACTTTTTTCTTCTCAAAATATAATATTATTTTATTTATTTTTATACTCGTATTAGGTATTTTAATGCTTATCTTTTTATTTGTTACATTAATCGTTATTGTTTCTTCATTATTAATTAACTCTATTGGTATTATATCTTTTAATATTTGATAACCATTACTTGTCTTTGTTTCTTGTATGAAATATTTACCTATTGGTATATCATTAATTTCTATTTTCCCTAATTCATCAGTTTTTTTAATTACTAAAAAATTATCATTATATATTTTAAATTCTACATCTACTAGTGTTTCATTCATTTCATTATATTTATTAATTACTATATTTCCCTTCTTTAATTTGTTAGTAATTGTTAAATTATTTGTAGATGCTTTATTATCTATTAATTTAATTTCTACTTCAATTGGATCACTAATAACATAATTATAATCCGTAGATAGTTCCTTTATTATGTATTTGCCAATATCTAAATTATCAAATGTAATTTCTCCATTAATATTTGTTTTTTTCACTTCAATTAAATTATTATTAGAATCATATAATGCAAATTCTATATTTTTGCCAGGAATTTCTTTTAATAGTCTATCATATACCTCCAAATATTTGGTTATGTATATTTTTCCTTTACTCTTTTTATTATAAAAATCTATACTCTTAGTTTCTTTTGAATCAATGTTTACTTCAATAATTTCAGAATTAATCTCATAACCTGGAATATAATTATCACTTGATTCTTTTATATAATACTTTCCAACTTTTAAATCATAAAAATTTACTACTCCATTAGCATTAGTGTTTTCTTCTTTAATTAAATTGTTAAATTCGTCATATAATAAAAATTTAATTCCAGTAATTTTTAATGTTTCTTTTGTTTCATAATCTTTTTTGGTAATTTTTATATTTCCTGAAGTTACTTTAATGTTAAAACTATAATAATCCGTATTAATATCTCCGATAGATAATACTTTTTGACTTACTTCATCAATATATACTATTGGAACTTTTCCATAATAATTATTTTCTTTATATAATTCAATCTTGTATTCACCTATTTTATTTGCATTAATCTTTAATTTATTGTTATCTAACTTTACAATATCATAATCATTAATAATCTTATAATTATTTAGTAACTCATCATATATTTCTAAACTATTTCCATATAATATTTCTTGATTGCTTATATTAAGTTTTTGCTTGTGTTTACTTACTAAATCCTTTATTTCATTAATTTCATCTATATATAAATTATTATTTATATCTCCATCTAAAGAATCTAGAAAATAAAACCGAGCATTTTTGTCTACTTCTTGCCATATTAATACTTGTGTTATATAATACCAATAATCTTCTTGATGATTTTCATATTTATATCCATAATAAGCAATTAAAGATATTTCTTCCCATACTTCTTTGGATATATTTAAATATTCCCAATAATTTTTATCTATACTTTTGTATTCATAATTAGTTATTAAACCAATAAATGGCTCTAAACAATAAACAAAAGTATTATCACTACTTCTTAAAATAAATCTTCCTTGTTTATTCGTAATATTACCATTGCTATCTACTTTTCTAATATACATATTTGCTATTTTATCTCCACCAATCATTGTTTCAAACTCCTCTGCTAATGGATTAAAAATGGCAAATAAAAAACATACTATAAAAAATATTATTTTTTTCAATTCCAAAACCTCCCTTTCTAATATTTTTATTTATTTACTGTTTTTTAGAATTTGTTATCACTTCCCTTCATAACATATATTAAATAAAAATTATTATTTTTCTTTTTATTCATAAAAAAACACCCTTTTGAGTGTTATTCGTTAATTATAATTCCATCTTCTGTAAATTTATACGTTGGAATGTCAATATTCATTGTTTCCATATCATCA
>CALVKC010000012.1 GCA_944332505.1 uncultured Bacilli bacterium | reverse complement strand
TAATTATATATGTTGGATATGTTTATGATATAGGTGGAATTGAATCATGGATTTATTATATGTGTCAAAATTTATATTCATATTATAATATTACGTTATTATTTGATACTGGAAATATTGAACAATTAAAGAGATATAATGAATATGTTGAGGTGCAACATAGAGATAGGGATAAAAAATATGAATGTGATACATTATTAATTGCAAGCAATTGGTCTGAATTTCCAAAAAATATTAAATATAAAAAATGTATTACTACTATTCATTCTGATTATAAATACTTTAATGAACAGTTAAGATCTAATTTAACAGTTATTAAACAAGCGAATGAGATTGTATGTGTATCAAAGCAAGCATCTGATTCTATTTATGACTTATTTGGGTTAAAAAATAAAATAATACCAAACATTTTAGGACAAAGAAAAAAAATAAATAAAATTCTTCATTTAGTATCTTTTACAAGATTATCCGTAGAAAAAGGATATGATAGGATTTGTAATTTTATTAAGATATTGAAAGATAATAATATTAAATTTGATTGGAAAATATTTTCAGATGCGGACAATTGGAAATTAGACAAGTTAAATTATCCTGAAGTTATATTTATGAAACCTACTTTAGATGTGTATGATTATATGGCAGATGCAGATTATGTAGTTCAATTATCTGATACTGAAGCTTTTTGTTATACTATACATGAATCTTTACAATATGGTACTCCTGTGATTGTAACTGATATTAAAGCTTTTGATGATGTTATAATAGATGGTTATAATGGATATAAATTTAAATTAGATATGAGCAATGTTAATAAAGATATGATTAATAAAATTATAAATAATATTCCAAAAGATTTTGAATATAATGAACATTTTGATGAATTAAAAAATCAATGGTTTAAATTATTAGGTGAGCCAGTAGAAATAAATAACAATAATAATAATATTCATTCTTCTACTACAAAGCTTGAAGTGATTGAATATTATAGAGATGAACAATTACAAAAAAATATGAATCCTGGAGAAATTATAGAGGTTGATGAATTAAGAGCATATGAATTAACTACAATTAATAATGATGCTCATATAAAATTATGCAAAGTCATATAGAATGTGGAAAAGGATTTAAAGGATAGATATTTATGGTAGAAACTAATGAAAATTATATTAAACCAGTATTAAAATTAACCTCTCCTATCCCACCGTCAGTCAATCATTATTTGGGATGGAGAGCTATTATGAAAAATGGGAAACCAATAGTTGTAAGTTATGAAACTTCCGAAGCAAAAAAATATAAACAAGAATTTAAAAAGCATATTGAGGAACAAGTAAAATTACAAAATTGGAATTATGAAGTAAATAGTACTCAGCATTTCTATGTAGATGCAATTTTCTATTTTGACCGTATAGATAAGGATACATCAAATGCGGATAAGTGTTTATTAGATACGATCACTGAAACACAATTAATTTGGAAGGATGATAATGTTGCTTGTTTTAGACCAAATCGTATTTATTATGATCCAAATAACTCAAGAATAGAACTGGCGATTTATCCTGTTGATTACATAGGTATTTTTGATAATCAAGAACAATTAGATGAGTTTGAAAATAAATGTAAAACCTGTTCAAGATATGTCAGAAATTGCTCTATCTTTAAGAAATCCAAAGAAGGTAGAATTCAGGAAGAAATACAAAATTTAGAATGTAGCAAATATAAGAAATTAAAAGATTAAAAGGAGAAATAAAATATGTCAGATATTATTACGAATAAAGAAGATAAAGAAGTTGATTTGAATACTAGCAAAAATAATAATGTATCCGAATCTGAACAAAAGCATAAAGAAAATGCAATTACAATTGATAAATTGATAGATAATTATTTAAAGCGTACTTCTATTAAAATGAAAGAAGAATATTTAAAAACAGTAATTAAAATTAAACCTTATGTTAGTTATGGTGTAAAAATATTTTTAGCAGATACTATTATTAAAGCTTCATGTTTGAAAGATGGACGGGTATATATTGATTCATGTAAGAAATATATGTTATATATTTATGCTTTGATAGATACATATACAAATATTGAAATTAATCAAAAAGAATGGATGTCTCAACATGATAGGCTTGATAGTTTAGGACTAATTGAACTAATTTTAGCATTAATTCCTGAGAAAGAGAGATCTACATTTAAGACTATTCTTGATATGAAATTAGATGATTTAATGACTAATAGATATGGAATTTATGCTTATATTGATGAACAAATGGATAGAGCTGCAAGAATTACTCCTGAGATTGGTAAAGCATTTGGGCCATTAATCGAGAAATTAAGTAAACAAATTGAAACGTTAGATGAGAATAAGATTGAAAAAATGTTAAATAGAATGGGTAAATTTATAAAGTAATCTTAATTAGAGTGGATAATACCACTCTTTTTAAGATTATAAATATTGTTTAAATTTGTAGTTTTAGAAAGGTTGGTATTAACATGGCGAAAAGGCAACAAGACTTTTTTACAGTTGATGAACAAAAATTAGAACAAAAATTAAAAAAAGAAATTAAAGATTACTTGGAAACATATGCGTATACATACACGAAAGAAGCTGCAATAGAATTAACAAAAGTGGCTAAATCAGCAATTGAAGCATTTTATAATGATTATGAACCTAACTGGTATCATAGAACTGGGCAACTTAAAAGAAATTCTTATGAATTTTATCATCATAATAACGGACGTAGATATTATGGTGGTGTAAGAATTAGTGCTAAAGATATGGTTGCATATAAAAAGCGTATTGAAGATGGTTGGATTGATAGAGATCCTTGGCTTGTTGTAGCAAGTGCATGGGAAGGTGGATGGCATGGTATTTATGGTCTTAATACAGCAGGAAGAATGTCCCCAACACCATTAGAAATAGTACAGGAAAAAATGACTGATAAAAGTTTTTTATCTGAATTAGATAGAAAAGCTACACAAGCAGCAAATAGTATGACTTATAAATATTTACCAGTTTAATAGCATTATTTGATTATATAAAGGAGGTATAATATGCCACAACTTGGAAGTTCTGGTATTCAAGCACTTGTAAGTTCATTTACTGAGAAAGATGTTGACCAGGCATTAAAAGAAATTGCTAAAAAAATTGCTAGAAGTGTTGACGATGTAAATGATCAATTAAATAAAATAAGTATTGATAAAAATGTCATAGATAATATAGTAAATCAGTTAAAGGCATTACCTGAAGAAGTACGTAAAAAGGCTCAGGGAATGTCTTTTGATTTATTTAGTGATTTAATAAATGCTAACGGTGCTGAAGAAAAAATAGATGAAGCATTTAAGACTTTTACAAATAAAATTCAATCTTTTGTTAAATTAAGAGATCAGATTGGTAATGATGAGATTATTATTAAAGCTGATTATAGTCAAATAGATGAATTAATAAGAAAAACAGGAAGATTATTAGAGTTACAAAAAGAATTAGATAAATGGCAAAAGGGGACGTCACCAAAAACAAAAGTAAATATTGAGGGTGACATATCTAATTTAGAATCTGAAATAAAATCAGGTATTTCAAATTTAAATATTGGTACTACAATTGATTCTGATAGTATAGAAAAAGAAAAAGATAAGGCAGTAAAATCAATTAAAGAATTAGAAAGAGAAATGAAAGGCATCATGGAAAATTTGAACATGTCTGAGCCTTATCCTAAAAATGATAATCAGTTAAAAAAACTTCAAGATTTTATTGTTCTTTTTAAACAATACAAAAAAGAGATATTATCTAGCGGTGGTCAAATCAATTCAGAACTTGAGGCAGATTTCAATTGGTTAATGGCAAATAAAGATTTAAAAATTTTTGCAAATGGATGGGATTCTAGTAGAGAATCGTTAGATAAATATAATGTTTCTCAAGAAGAGGCTTTAAGATTAGCAAAAGAATTATCTAAAAAAAGAAGCGTAGCCACTAATCAAATTAATAAAGATAATATTGAAGATATTAAAGATATGGTTGGCTATATGCAAAGATATATAGATCTTAGTGATGATTCAGAAGCAGCTATAAAAAAATTAAATACAGAAGTCGGTAGAAGTAATGTCCGTAGACTTACAGGAGAAAGTGGAGATATTGGATATTCTGAACATATTGATGAAATTCAAAATGTTAGAAAAGAAGTTGGTAAATTAAAACAAGAGATAAATGAAACTGGAAATATTAATATTGATTCTTCTGTTTCTAATGAACAAAATAAACTTCAATCAGAATTAAATAAAACTAAAGAAAAACTTCAAGAAGTAGGTAATGAAGCTCAAGAAGCAAAACAAAAGATTGAAGACTTAGGAAAGGTAGATGTAAATCAAGAAGTTAATCCTAAAAAAACACCTGCTCCATCTCCTAGCCCAAAAGAAGAACCACAACAATCTCCTTCTATTGATTCGTCTGATACACAAACATATAAAAATCTTCAGGACGCTATTGCTGCTGTCGAACAAGCTATAAAAAGTAAAACTGAAGCTATTCAAGATGAAGAAGTTCAAATGTACGCTTCTGTTAATGGTGAAATCAAAAAGCTTGAAGAATTAAAGAATAAACTAAACGAAATAAAAACTGAATTTGAACAAGGTATTGCTAGTGGACTGTTTAAGGATGCTAATAAAGATACTAATAATGAAGAAACAGATGGTACTTCTGTAAATGTTGATTTAAAACCTACAGTTGATGCTAATAAGTTTAAAGAAGATGCAGAACGCTTACTTACTTTTATTGATGTTGAAAAAGAAGTAAACTTAAAAGTTGGGGAATTAGATAGAAAACAAATAGATAATGGTAATAATATTAATACGTCTTCTATTTCTGAAACATTAGGTAAAAATTTTGATACTAGTGGTAAAAAAGAAGCTACTGCTCAACTTCGTGAAGCATATAAAGAATTTCAACAATTTTATAACAATCAAGAAATATTAGCTACACAAGAAGGACAAGAGGCAGCATATAAATATTATATGTCTTATAAAGAGGCATTAAATAAAAATGTAGCTGATAAGACATTAAATACTTACAGTTTTACAGATAATAAGTACGATAATTCTGAAATTGATAATCTTGTTAATGAAACTAAAAATAATTTAGAATCATTATTAAAAAATTCATTTTCTATTAAACTTCAACCATTACTTATTCAAAGTGAATGGGAAGCAGAAATTGATAAAATTTTAAAGGCAATTGGAACTAAAAAGATTAAAATTGAACCTGATATTTCTAGTGAGGCATGGAACAGCTTTAAGACTTTTGTTGATAATATTTCTAAACAAGTTATTAATCTTAAAGTAGTAGACAAAGGATCTTATGGTATTCCATCTGATTTAAAAGCTTCTTATACAAATTCTACTAAGTATGTAACCGAGCTTTATAAAGTTGAAGAAAAAATTGCCCAGGCAAAAGAAAGTGGAAATCAGAAAGATTTAGAAAGACTTGCTACTTTAGAAGCTGAAAAGAAAAAATATGAAGATTTATTAAGGCTTGAAGAACAGTTTAGAGCGAATGAAAAATTTAAAGATTTTGATACTACTTCACAAGATAATGCCTTAAATAAATTAAAATCTACTAAAGAACAAGAGTATCAATCTAATCGTCAAGTTGCTGCTATTAGAATTGAAGAAGAAGCATATAATGAAAATCAGAAATTTGATGAGAATAAAAAGCTAGAAAAAGCAAGTAGTTTATTAGAGCAACAAAAAGCTAAATGGGAAGAAATTCAGAATATTAGAATTAAGATTTCTAATTTAGATCCAGTTAATGATGCTGATGAAATTAATAATCTTAATGCTCAAAAATCAAGTCTTGAATCAGAGTTGTCGATGATTGAAAAAGAATTAACTTTATATGATTCTTTAATTGATAAGAAAAAACAATCTAATGAACTTGATAAAATTGCTGCTAATGCTGATAAACAAGTAAATGATAATACCTTAGATCGTGTTAACAAATTATATAATGATTATGTTAATAATATTAGTGAACAAGCTCAGTTAGAGTTAAAAGGCGGTAATAGGACTGATGAAGAAGAACAAAGGTTAGTGCAATTAAGACAAGAATATTTAGATTTAATAGAAAGAATTAATAAAGCATTAACCGAAGAACAAAATAAAACATCTGCTATTTCTAAAGTGCTTGAAAGCATGAAAATTACAAAAGATCTTGGAGTTAGTGGAGTTCTTAGAAATAATGATGTTGATCAAGGTTATGAAGAAGCAAATAAAGTTAATAATGCTTTAAATGAAGCAGAAAAGAAAATGGAAGATTTAGAGAAATTAGGTCAAACTGATTTATTTAAGCAGGCATTTTCTGATGCAAACAATGAAATTAATAATTTAAATCAACAATTAATATCAGGTGAAATTACTTTAACTGAATATAATAAAAAAGTTAAAGAAATTACGACATCTTTATCCAAGAAAACTAATGCAGTTGCATTTTTTGATCCTGGTGATATGGAGAAAACTGCACAACAAATGAAAGATCTTGCACAACAATTACCAGGACTTAGAGAAGACACTATAAAATGGGGTGCTGGAAATAAATCATTAACGGCAATATTTCAGGATCAAAATGGAGAATGGAAAAAGTTAACATTAAATGCTCAAACTGCTGAAAAAGTTATTACGGCAACTTTTACAAATGCACAAAAACCAGCGACAACATTTTCAAAATTTATAGATGAATTAGGGGCTAAATTTAGAAATCTTGGTAGTTATTTACTTTCATTTGTTGGATTCTATGAAATATGGGGCCAAATTAAGCAAGGTGTTACATATGTAAAAGAACTTGATACTGCTCTTACTGAAATGAGAAAAGTTTCTGATGAAACTGTTGAAAGTTTAAGAGAGTTTCAAGAAGTGAGTTTTGCAACAGCAGATGCTATAGGAACTACTGCTAAAGAAATCCAAAATTCAACGGCAGATTTTATGAGATTAGGGTACACATTACAAGAAGCAGGTGAGTTAGCAGAGGATGCTAATATATATGCGAATGTAGGTGATATGGACATAGATGAAGCTACAGAACATATGATTTCATCTATTAAAGCTTGGGGAAGTGAATTTGAAAGTGAAGTAGAAGCTTCTGAAGCAATAATTGATCGCTATAATGAAATCGGTATGTGAAATTGCCGAATAATATAGAAATATATTAGTAAAACAATATATATAATTATTTAACTATATAAAATTATATTGTAAAAAAGTAGCTATATTGGTTAAAAGCCAGAGATGGTCAAGACCAAGGAAAGATTATAATATTATTTGTTTTAAAATGGAGAAAACTATATGGAAAATAAATATAAAGTTAAAAATAAAAGATTGTCAAAATATTTATATTCATTAGGATTTGATAGAAAATCTTGTCTGGATAAAAATAAAAATGAATATTGGTTATTTGAAAAATCTGATGTGTTATATGAAGCATTAGATTTTTATTTTTATATGAGAAAGAAAACTAGATAAAATTAATTACAGGAGATGTTATTATGACAAAAGAAGAATTTGATAATTATAAAGGATTATTGCATTGTAGAACTTGTGGACATGATGTTCCTAAAATACATATTAATTATAAAAAAGTTTATAAAAATGGAGATATAGCTAGATGCAATGTATGTGAATGGATAAAAAGACATAATGGTGTTCCAACTATTAATGGATTTTCAAAAGATGAAATTCTTATAGCATTATATTTTTTATTATATGAAAAATCTATATATATAAATGATTTGGCAGATGAATTAGGGAGATCATTAAATGATACAATAGATTTATTTCAAGCATTAAAAATAGGAAATAAAAAATGTCTAGTTAAAGTTATATGTGAGTATTGTGGAAAAGAAATAATAAAATCACCAAATGTATATAAATTAAGTCAAAATTCATATTGTAGTTTAGAATGTTATTGGAAAGATAAAACAAATAAAATGGATCATGGCGAAGAGAGTCAATTTTATAATAGAATTACGACAAATTGTACAAATTGTGGGAAAGAAATAAAAATAATACCATATAATTATAAGAAAACAAATTCATTTGGAGATAATCATAATTTTTGTTGTCAAGAATGTTATTGGGAATATCGTAAAAAATATTATGTTGGTGAAAAATCTACAATGATAAATTATCAATATACTGAAGACCAATTAGAAAAAATAAGAAATAATATTTTAAAAAATAGTAGATCGTCAAAACGATTTGATTCAAATATCCAATTATCTGTTAACAATATATTAGAAAAAAATAAAATAAATTATGAAAGAGAATACATAGTAAAATATTATGCTATTGATAATTATTTGACGGATTATAACTTAATGATTGAAGTTATGGGTGATTATTGGCATGTTTCTCCATTGAAATATAATGAAAATAAATATTTGATAAATAAAACACAACAAAATGGATTATTACATGATAAACAAAAGCATACATATATTAAAACACATAATAATATAGAAATTTTATACTTATGGGAAAATGATATAAATAATAATATAGAATTATGTGAGAAATTAATATTAAAATATATTAATAATAATGGAAATTTAGACAATTATCATTCTTTTAATTGGGAGTTAAAAGATGGTAATTTATTTTTATGTAATCAAATAATTATTCCTTATCAAGATATGAAGTCAGATGATTATAGGCATCTTTTAAAAAATAATTAAAAATATATATTTTAAATAAAACAAATAATATTATAAGATCCTTAGAGACTGTAAAATTTATTATGGTAACATAATAAATTCCGCTACTCTCCTACTCTATTTAAAAATAAAATAGAAAGGAAGAAGATCCAGTCCGATCTCACGTTATAATCTAACAAAATGAAACGTGAGACATAGCCAGAAATGACTATGCGCCATAATTTATTTATGGTCAGTAAGGTAAATACCTGAAAGTAACAGATTGAATAATTTTGCGATCAGTTCAGCAGATATAGGTTCTGCAATGGAACGTTCTGGTGCTGCATTAAAAGCTGGTGGAAATACACTTGATGAAGCGCTAGGATTAATTACAGCAGGAAACTTAATACAACAGGATGCAGATGTTACTGCGGCAGCTCTCCGCACCATGTCTCTTAGAATTCGTGGGGCTTCTAGTGAGCTTGAGGAATTAGGCGAGTCTACAGAAGGAATGGTAACATCTACAGCAAAACTTAGAGAAGAAATAAAAGGCTTGACTGGCGTAGATATTATGTTGAATGATGAAACATTTAAATCTACAGCAGAAATTATTAAAGAATTAGGTGCTGTTTGGGAAGATCTTAATGACATAACTCAGGCTAATGTTCTTGAACAACTTGCAGGTGAATTTTTGCCTGAAATTTGTGGAAACACATTTTATAGAACACATTTAATTGCAAGGATTGCCTAAAGCTTTACACTACAATAATTAGGAAACTAGATTATGAAAGTTAAAAAACGTAAAGATATAACAATGGCTAATTTGCAGCGAAGATTCTAAGTATATTATTTTATATATTATAAACTAAATAAAATAATATATATGGAGAACGTTCACAGACTATCCCAAAGTCAGGGAGTACATTACAAGCTAATGGTAATGGAAAAGGTGTGAATCCTAACGTAAAGGCGAGGATTTAAAACATAGTCGGAGCTTTATAGAAATATAAAGAATTGTTGATTATATTTTAGTTTTTATGAATGAAAGGATAATTTATGAAAAAATGGGACAAAGAGTATTCGACTCAGTATACTCCAGAAAAAGAATATCTTTTAAGTATTGGTATTAAACCATCGTTTGTTAAAGTAATTGACGGGATAACTACATATAAATACACAAAAAATGGAGAATTGTTCAAAGCACTCTCCTATTTTTATGCAAAAAATCAATAAATATAAAATGATAATATATAGGTGATAAATATGAGAAACGAATGGAAGAAAGAAGAAATTGATTTTATAAAAGATAATTATCTTGAATTATCCGATAAGGAAATATCAGATATATTAAAAACTCATTCTGAAACATCTGTTGCGACAAAAAGAAAACGTATAGGGTTAATAAGAAGTAAAAGAAAATATTCTTTTAAAGATGTAATAGATGAGTTCAATAAGACAAATTATATATTGGTTTCATCTGAAGAAGATTATGTAGATGCGGCAACTAATTCTTTAAAATATATATGTCCAAAACATATAGATAAAGGAATACAAAAAATAAGTTTAGGACATTTAAAGGATGGGCGTGGCTGTTATTATTGTGGAAGAGAAATAACCGAATCTGCACATATAATTGATTTATCCGATGATGAAGAAAATAGAATTATGTGTGAAAATAAAGGTTTTATATATGTAGAAACAATTAGAGAAAATGGTTATATTTATATAAAATACATATGTAAAAAGCATCCTGAAATTGGAATACAAAAAATGAGAAAAGGGAATATGAAAAGAGATAATATAGTAGGATGTCCTTATTGTTTTGATACAAAAAAGTTTAAATTTTCAAAAGGAGAAAGACGAATATCGGAAATATTAGATTCGTTAAATATTACATATATAAAACAATACATTTTTGAAGATTGTAAAGATAATAGATGTCTACCGTTTGATTTTTATGTTTTAGATTATAATTTATGTATTGAATATGACGGGCAACATCATTATTATCCTGTCACGTTTAATGGAGTATCAAAAGAACAAGCTATTATTAATTATGAAAATACCTTAAAACATGATAAAATAAAAAATGAATACTGCGAAAATAACAATATAAAATTATTAAGAATACCTTTTTGGGAGTTTAATAATATAAAAGTAATAATAAAAGAATATTTAAATAATTTAGAATAACAAAAATATAATCAATAATTGATATAGTGTTGCGAACTATATTTAACATAATTGAAAAACAGAGCATCAACTGTAGCTGGATTATTGGAAAACTATGAACTTATAGACGAAGTAATTCAAGCGGCAGAGAATGCAGAGGGGTCAGCTTTAAGAGAAAATGAAGCGCAGATTCAATCAATTGAAGGACACATAGCAAGGTTGACAAACCAAATTCAAGAGTTTTGGTATACCTTCATAGATACTGATACGGTTAAAGGCGCATTAGACTTTTTAACAACATTAGTATCATTAGCAACAGAATTAGTAGATACATTAGGTAGTGTACCTACATTAGTTGGAGCTATAACCGCAGGAATATCAATTAAAAAAGGCGGAGGTAGAGCTAAAAAATATGTAAATTTAATTTACAATTTATGATATTAGGGAAGTTAATTACTCACCGAATGTTTAATTAAGTTTATTTTATATATCTAAGGGAAATATGGGTACTTAGTTGCTTAATTAATTTCCCTAATATCATAAATGTTTGCTCTCTTTAATAAATAAAATAAAAATATGCCTCCGGGATGTTGACGGTGACGTTTACAAGTTAGAATAAATAAAATAATTTTCTTATTTAATAATAATAAAATAAAAATTATTTTAAATATTTTAATGAGGACATCCGTAGTTAAACTCTTTATATGGAGTAAGTATATAATGTACTACTCTCCTATTTGATAATTATAGGACGGGGAATCATGTTAAAATTTAAATACTAAGCATTTACAGGGATGTAATGTGGCACATGTGAAAGCAATGTGGTAAAGTAACAAGTTTAAATTTTATGAGATCCGCAGATAATCTTCTAGGACAGAAGAAATTTCATCGACTACCAGAGAGTATAGACATATAATTATGTTTATAAAAGTATAGTCAGAACTTAGAGTAAACCAATATACTCTTAAATTATCAGTGTATAATATATCTATATACTTTATTGGTTTAGGGCTTCTCTCACATCAAGAAGTAAAGATATAATGATGTGATATTTATTTTAATATTTATTATATAATAAATATAATTAATTCTTAATATTATATATTTGTCGGTGAGGATATATAATTAACTTTAAAATAATTAAAATAATAAAATATAAATAATATATGATATATAAAATAAAAATTAAACAAACGATATATAATATTAGAAGTGCATAAAATGCAAACCTAATAGAATATAAAGTTTGATAGGAAAAACTATAATTGATTCAGTTATTGATCAATTTAGTTTAAATGCTTCTGATATTGGTACAAGTCAAGTATTTAATCAACAAGCAGAAGCAAATAAGTTAATTGATGCTAATCAGAATTTAACTGATTCATTTAAGCAACAAACAAAAGAAATTATTAACAATAAAACTGCCTCAGAGTTAGCTAATCTTGCTTTAAAACAAGCTACAACTAATACAAATACGTATACATCATCACTCTTAAAATCTACTAAAGCTGGGAAACTATTCATTTCTGCGATTAAAGGGATTGGTTCAACAGCAATATCATCAGTTTTAGGTGTAGTAGGCGGAATTATTTTAAGTGAAGTAATTTCAAAAATATACGAATTTATAAGTAGTATAAAAACAGCAGAAGAACGATTAGAAGATGCAAGAGACTCTTTTGAGTCTACAAAAAGTGAAATTAAATCTGTAAATTCAGAGCTTGAAGAGACAAGGAAACAAATTTCTGATTTGCAATCAAAAGATAAACTTACTTTTTCAGATCAAAGTGAACTTGAAAGATTAAGAGCGATAACAAAAGAATTGCAATTACAAAATGAAGCATTAGAAAAACAACAAGAAGAAAATATAACCGATCTTGTTGAATCTAATTCAGATGTTTTCAATAAAGAATATGGAACAATTGATAATGCAAAAAATCTGGTTTCCGATAATTTATTGGGTATGGAGAATCTTGAAACTGCAAAAGAAATCGTACCAGCTCTTATAAAATTAGAAGAAGATTATACAGAACAATTAAATAATGGGAATACAGATTTAGCAAATGCAACTTCTAAAATGATTAATATTCTCAAAGATAATTTATCTGAATCTGACTATACTTCTATACTAGCAAAACTAAGTGATTTCAAGCAAGATTTATTTGATGTTATGGATTATCGTGACTTAACAGAAGAAGAGCAAAATCTTTTATCATCAATTGAAGAATGGCAAAAAAGTATATATGAATATACCGATCCTTCTGCTTGGAATCAAATTCAATTTGATGACATTTTTAATACGTCTGGATTACAAGATAAAAAAGAAGAATTAATTGAATTAATTAAAGCAGGCAAAATAGATAGAGATTCAATAAAAGACTTGGAATATTATGATGAGTTACTTGAAGCTATTGCTAATGCAGATTTTATTCCTCAAGATGGAGTTGATGGAATAGATCTTGTTTTAAATCAACTTTATGCTCTTTCAGATGCTTTAGAAGAAACTGAAGATACTGCTAGTAATGTAAAATTTAACATTGCTGATGAAGAAACATCGGAAAAGATAGATAATTATCAATCTAAATTACAATCTTTAGCTTCTGCAATGGACAAATTAAGCAATCAAGAACTTACGAATTCTGATTTAATTGATTTACAACAAGATTTCCCAGAACTTGTAGGAGAAACTGATAATTTAAATGATGCTTTACAAGATTTAATAAATAATACTCTTTCTGATTTAACAGATGAACTTGAAGATGCAGGTGTTCCACAAAGCGTTATTGATTCATTTAGAGAATTAGCAAATGTAGCAATGGGCTTAGGAGAGACAAATTGGACAGGAACATTTGATGTTTTTGACACGGCGGAATCAACTATGTCTAGTCTTGCAGAAATGGTTGTGGCATTAGGGGATAGTTATACTCTTACAGCAGAAGAAGCTAGAAAATTTGCAGATGTATTTCCAGAATTATTAGCTCAAGGACAAGTTACTGCCAGTGGACTAATACAATTTAATCAATCTGTAATTGATGATTTTGTGGCTGGAAAAGAAGCTGAAGTTCAAGCAGATGTAGACGCTCAAATACTTCAATTAGAAAATAGAAAAGCAATTTTAGAAGCTAAAAAAGCTACTGCTCAAGCCGCTTTAGATTTAGTTACTGCTCAAGCTAGTGCAGAAATAGATGGAGAAAATCAAAAAAATAAAAAGATTGCTGAAGCTGCTGATAATTTAACTCAACATTTAATGGATTTGGGTGTAGATGAAGCAAATGCAGATGCCACTACTAAAGAGTTAATGGCAGGAAACATGGAAGAATATGACAGAGTGGTTTCTGAGGTGTCTGGTAATGTTGATTTAAATTTAACTAATTCTATTAATGATGCTGCTGGGAATGTTAATGTTCAATCTAAATCAATGATTAACTCTTTATATGGTGTTGCCCAACAAGCAGTAAATACAGCAAAATCAATATTAAGCATCGGAAAAGAAGAAGGGCCATTTGAAGCTGTTAAAAGTACTATAGATGGAGTTAAAGATGCAATTGCCGACTTTGATCCTGCTGAAATAACAAAAAATTTTAAAAAGAAACTTGCAGATTATGTAGATGTTGATGAATATAAAGAAGTAGATACTTCTGTAGAACTTCAATTAGACATTGATAATTATGATAAAGAAATTGCAGAGATAGATTCTCAAATTGCATTATTAGAAGCAAATAAAAATACTTCATTTGATGATTATTTAAAAGATGCACGTAGTAAATCTGGCTCTAAAGATAAGACTAACGAAGAACAAAAAGAATTCTTCAATTGGATGGAACGTAAATTAGATGTTATTGCAGCAAAGCATCAAGATTTACAGGATGTTATTGATGATGAGACTAAATCTTATCAATCTATTGACAATGCCTTAGAAAATGTAATTTTGTTAGATAATGATAAACTTAGTATTTTAGAGCAACAGCTTGAAACATATAAAAAATTATGGATACAAGCTTTTGATGAAATATCTGAAGAATCATTGAAACAATTTGGGCCAGAAGGTATTACAAAAGAAGAACTTCAAAAAAGAATAATTGAAGGTGGAGATGGTGTTGACATCTTTACTTTACCAGAAGGTTCATCTGATGAAGCTAAAGAAGCATATGATACACTTATTGATCAAATTGGAAATGCTGAAGACGCATATAAACAAGTAGAGCAGACTGAAGAGAGTGTAGATGAAACTGAGCAAGATATTAGGGATCATCAAAAAGAAAGATTTGATAATCGTATTGCTGAAATAGAAGCTGAAAATGATGCATTAAAGAGTAGACAATCTATTATTGAATCAGAAATGGATTTATTCAATCAGCGTGGAGACATTGTTAATGAAGGAATGTATCGTGAGTTGATTGACTTATCTGAACGACAAGCAGAGGTTTATCAAAGAGAAATCGAAGAAGCTCAAGATAGAATGACTGCTGTTGATGAAGGTTCTGCTGAATATTTTGAATTAAAATCTCAAATAAATGATTGTGAACAAGCTATTTTGGAATGTACTATCCAACAAGAAGAATGGAATGAAGCGATTAAAAGAATTCCAATAGATAGAATTGAAAAGTATATTGCAATGCTTGAAGACATAAAAGAGGATTTAACTAATTTTATGGATGAGCAATCAGGGTTTGGAATTGATGCTACTGAAGATCAATATCAGCAGTTAATTGACATTTCAGAAAAAGAAATATCAAAACTTTTAGAGCAACAGAAAAAGTTAAGTGAATTACTTAATGATTATCAGTATGGATCAGGTAAATATGAGGAAACAGCTAGTGAAATTCAAGATATAGACAACCAAATATCTTCTTTAATTCAAAGTCAAAATGAATGGAATGAAGCAATTTTAAATATTCCAATACAAAAAATGCAAGATTATGTTGATTCTTTGGATAATGCAAAAAATGTATTAGATAGTTATATAAGTGCACAAAATGCAAAAGGTGTTGATACAACTGTAGAACAATATCAAAGTTTATATGCCATTACTACTAAACAGATACAAGCATTAAAAACGCAAAGAGAAATGTATAGCAAATTACTTGGGGAATATGAAGTTGGTTCAAGTAAATATATTGAAATACAAAATCAAATAAGCAGTATTGATAATGAATTGAATTCTCTTATTCAAAGTCAGTATGAATATAATGCTGCTATTCTTCAAATTCCAATTAATAATCTTAATGATGTTAACGATGAATTGAATCGTTATTCAGATGTATTGTCAGATGTATTATCAGATTATGATGCTGCTTTAAATGCTGTAAATAGTGTATTAGATAATCAAATTGAAAAGATTGAAGATTTAAAAGAAGCTACTGAAGAGGAATATGAAGCTAAAATAAAACCGCTTCAAGATGAATTAGATTTACTTCAAGATACTAATGAAGAAAGACAAATACAACTTGCATTAGAACAAGCACAGTATGATTTAGAACGTGCTAAAAATCAGAAGACAAATAAAGTTATTCGTGAAGGTGAAATTGTATACGAAGCTAATCAGGATGATGTTAGACAGGCAGAACAAGACTTAGCTGATGCTCAATATGATAAAATCGTTTATGATTTAGAGAAACAAATTGAAATACTTGAAGAAGAACGTGATAAAATATTAGAAGGTTATGATGATGAAATTGAACGTTTGACAGATATTCAAGAAAAATGGGCTAATATTGTTGAAGAAATTCAACTTGCATCTGATATCCTTAAAGGTAATGAAATTTTTGGAGAAGGTTGGGTAGACAAAGTTATTTCAGGCAATGATGAAGATATTTATAATAATATCAAAGATTTGTATGAAGCAACACAAACTCAGAAAGATCAAGTAGATAAACAAATTGAATCAAATGAACGTATTATTGAGATGATGCAATTATTTGTTGAACAGTATCAAAGCGGTGCTATTACTTATGAGCAAGCAATGGCGCATATCCAACAATTATCAATTACTATGAAAGATGGATATTCTGCATTAGAGCAATTGAATGGTTTATTAGCTTTAGATAATATAAGTGATTTAACCATGATTTACTCTTCTGCTCAAGAAAAAATTTCAGATTCTATTAATTCTTTAAATAAATATATGGAAATCGTAAAAGGTAATTTAGATTCTATGAATCAATATACTAATTCCTGGGATGAAATTAATAGTAGTATTAATAGTCAAGTTCAGGCATTAGATAAAATTACGGTTTCATTAACAACCTTTGAAGAGTATTTAAATATATTTAAAGATAATGCAAATGCAATATCTGACTATACAAAAACATGGGATGAAATGAAAGAAAACATTGCTAGTCAGATAGAAGCATTAGAGCAGGCAGCTAAAGCACTTGAAGAAATGTCTAAAAATTCTAGTAAAGTATATTATGCTTCATCTGGAGGCGGAAAGACTAATAATTCAAAGAATGAGCCTCAAGGATGGGATAATGTTTATGTTGCTAGTGGCCCAGGACATAGTGAAGAAGCGTTATTGGAAGCAATAGAACGTGGGGACAAAATAATATACCATCAAGGTATTAAAAAAGGTGCTGTTGGAGATGACATTGATAAAGATGAAGTGGAAGCACTTCAAGCTTTATCATTAAGAAGATTAAGAGATGATGAATTGCCAATTATTGCTCAAAAAGGAGAGGTTCTATTAAATAAAGATCAGCAATCTATGTTGTTGGATAATTTTTATAGGGCAATGTCAAATCCAATTGGTATAAATTATGATAATCTTCCTACTAAGAATATTGAACAGCGTGTAGAAATCAACTTCCCAGGAGATATTGTTGTGCAAAACGTTAATAATCCTGATGAATTTGCTGAGAATTTGTTTAGACAATTTGTACCAGCAATGGGACAAGGATTCAGTAAAGTTTTTAAGAATTAGTAACTATTAAATAAATGAATAAAAGGATAATATACAAGCAATAAATAAGTACTCTATTTTATAGGGTACTTATTTTAATTGCAATATTATGAATAATTTTATGATTAAAAGAGGTGAAATTGTGAATTATTCAGAAAAAATAAATGAAATGGCACAGTGTATACTTGAATATATAAAGAAATCTATTGACACTAGATCATATTCAGATAAGACATTTAAAGCAAAAATAACAATGGTAGTATCAGAAGATAAATATAAAGTTTTATATTGTGGAAATACATATACCGTCTCCTCTTCTATTCTATGTGAAGTTGGAGATACTGTTAGAGTATGTGCACCATGTAATAATTGGCAAGAGTTGTATATTGTTGAGAATAGAACGAAAGGAAAAACATTAAGAGATATTCAGAAATCTATAACTACTATAAATAATAGTTTGTATGAAATTAACAATAATATATTAAATGATATTTATGTGGGTTCAATAACTCTTTATAGTGAACCAGTTATATTAACAGATACAGAAAGACATAATTTAATAGGAGCATATTACGAAACTTTAATTAGTTGTATTTTTGATAATATAACAATTCCAGAAGGATATAAAAAATCATATCGACTTTCAGCAATATTAACAACAAGTAATAATAATCATGCAATTGTAGGATTTAATGGTCAACCACTTTTAAATTCAGGTACATATTCAGAGTCAAATTTTAGAATATCTGTAATGTCCGAAAAATTTTATGGATGGACTGATTTTCCAACTGAATTATGTTTAGGATATAACGCTAACGGATTGAATTTATATGTACAAAATATAGAACCGTTAGATACTAATACTGAAGCTAGAATTTATAATATACAAGTGCATGGATATTTTGAAAGAAATAATTAAATTCAATTTGTTTATATCCATATAATACGTATTGTTCCATTAAATACTCCAGAATATTCAGCACGAAATTGTATATATGCATTGTCATAGGCTGAACAGGTCACATGATGAGCAGTAGTGTGCCAATTTTTAATAAAACAATCAATAACAGTACCACTTATACCTAAAGATGAAAAATAAACAGAGTTAAAATATTTTTGTCCTGATCCAGATGTGATCCATTGATCTTGTGTAATAGTTATTCCAACATCAGTAATTTTAATAGGTGTTTGATAAACACCATTATGGTTATGCCATGTATCTGATTTATTTGATAAAGCATAATTAATATTAGTTATATGAACATTCATTTCATCTTCAGTATAATATCTATCATCATGAATGTGACCTACTTCAGACTTGTTATTTAAAGAAGTATTAATATTGGATATACTATTATTAATATTAGAAAAACTATTATTTATATGAGAATAAAGCCTTTTTAGGAGGTGATACATAAAATGCAAGCAGTCATTTATAAAATAACACCATTTGATGCTACTATTGGTACTACGATAAAATTTTCATGGAATGGAAACCAATCTTTTAAGAACAGATGTATCATAAAGACAAATGATACAAATGAAACAGTTTATGATAATACAATAGAAACATTTAAACTAGAACATACAATTGATTTAGAAAAAGCTACATTAGAAAATGGTAAACGTTATAATGCGTTTATAACTGTATTTGATAAAGATGATATAGAATCTGATATTCAGCCAATTGGAGAACCATGTTTATGTTTAAAAACTCCGGTTTTTACATTTACTAATATAACCGAAGATCAAGTAATTAGGTCTTCTACGTATAATTTCATTTTATCATATAGTCAAGAAAATGAAGAATTGTTAGATTCATGGTCTATTTCAGTTTACACTAGAACACATACTCTTGTGTCTACATCTGGAGTAAAATATGATACGGGTCAATTAAATTATGTATTTTCTGGTTTTACAAATAAAAATGAATATTGTGTAAGAGCAATAGGACAAACCATAAATGGAATTCCGCTTGATACAGGTTATATAGAATTTTCAGTAACATATGATATATATTCTGTATTTTCAATATTAGAGCCTACAAATTTAAAAGATATTGGAGCAATCCAATTACGTTCTAACATTGTATCATCAGAAGGACATTTGAAAAATGAACCAGGTGTTTATATAGATGGAGAATTTTTAGATTTAAAAAATAATGAAGTAACATATAGTGAAGGATTTGCATTTGATGGAGATTTTTCATTAGTATTGTTATTTTATGGAATGGAATATAATGCAGAAATACTTACATTATATGCCAATGAACCAATTCAATTTTCTGCTCAAGTAACGTATAGAACTGGAAAATTTGGTAGTGATACAATACAACAATGTTTCGAATTAAAAATAACAAGTTATGGCGTAGAATCGGTTTATTATAGTAATAAAATAAAAGTATTACATGGAGATGATAAAATTGGTTTATGTATAACAAGAACCAATGGATATTATAATATCGAAGCAACAGTTTATGAATATGGTTCATATAATACATGGGAATTAGTAAAAGATTTAACCTGGGGAGATGTAGAAGGTGAAACTTGGGGTTATTTAGCAGGAGAAGCTACATAAGGAAGGTGTAATTATGCAAAGTACTACTAATTATAATTTAAATAAACCTGAAAATACAGATGAAATAAAAATAAGTGATTTAAATGAAAATTTTGATAAAATTGATACGGAATTAAAAAAATGTAAATAATGAAATTGATGGATTGAATGAAAATAAAGTAAGTACAACTGGAGATGTGTCTGATACTATAGTGACAGAATATACAACAACACAGACATCATTTCCGAGTTTAAGTGTAGGAGAAAAACTTAAAGTTGTTTTTGGAAAGATAAATAAGTTTATAAGTGATGTAAAGAATTGGAAAACTACAGTAGATGAAAATTTAGAAACAAACACTGCCGCAATTGATCAACTAAATAGTGATTT
>CALVKC010000011.1 GCA_944332505.1 uncultured Bacilli bacterium | reverse complement strand
ATCAACATTATCCTTAACACAACAAACATCATCCCTCAACGAATCAAAATCACTCCCCCAAACCTTAGAAAAATCATTTATTTGCCTATTTATTTCTAAAGATAACTCTTTTAAAGAGTGAATATAACTTTCAATAGAACGATATTCTTTTTGAATATTGAAAAATGATTCATCTAATTTCTCTGATAATGTTTCATTATATTTACTTTTATCATAAGCATTTTTATAAAAATTATAACTATCACTCTTTTTTAATACATTTCTCTTTAATGAATCAAAAGACATAATTATTCACCTATTAAATAAAACTAATTTAGAATATCTTTAATCTTTTTTAAAAATGAATTATTTTCTTTTAAACTAGAAATCTCTTTTTTTAACAGCTTGTTTGAATATTCTAAATATTTTATCCTATCTTTATATCTTCTATTAAGATTAATCAAATAATCCATATCCATTTGTTCATTAACTTGATTTGAAGATGTGACTTTATCATTTAACTCAAATGTTTTAAACTCATCATAATTTTTCACGCTTAATATTTTATCAAAATTAACTTTATTATTTCCCCATAACTTTTTTTGATAAAAATCATACAAACTAGTGTCCCTTTTTATTTTTAATAAATCTATCCTAATTTCATTAAAAAATAATTCTTTAAATTCATCATTAGTTCTATTAAACCATAAAAAGATAGAACTAATCTTAAAATTAATTAACTTTTGTCTATACTTATCATACAAATTAAACTTTTTAAAAATATTTATTACATTATTAGTTATTGGAATTATATCTATATATTTTATACCTCCGGACTGAGTAATTGAATTTCTTCTACGTCTTCTAATATACAAAAATTCTGGATAAAAAAATACACGGGAAGATTGTAAAAATAAATCAAAAAAGAATACATTATCCTCAAAGTATAAATTTTCAGGAAATGTAACACCGGTTTTATCAATTAATTCTTTCTTATATATTTTTGTACAAGCACTAACAACAATAGACAATAACTTATCACCAAGATCATTAAAATTAAAAACTTTATTTTTAACAAGTGTTTCTAAAAAAGGCATGTTATAATATTCAGTTTCATAAAATTCATTTGTATTATCATCATAATTAATTGCTTTGAACATTATCATATCTAAATCTTTTTCTTTAGCCAGTTTATATGTGCATTCATAAGTATTATTTTTAATAAAATCATCTGAATCAATGAAAGAAACATATTCACCAGTAGCATATTTTAATCCGATATTCCTTGTACTTCCTAATCCTCCATTATTTTTTGAATAAACTTTAATTTTATCACTTTTCTTTTGGAATTTTATCAATATATTTAATGAATTATCTGTTGAACCATCATCAATACATATAATCTCCAATTCTCTTAATGTCTGAGATAAAAGACTATTTAAACATTCCTCAAGATAATTTTCCACATTATATACTGGAACAATCACTGAAATTTTAGGTTTATTACTATTTTTTAAAATATACTTATTGTATTCCTCTTTAAAATCTTGGAAAGAAACACAAGATAAAGTTAAATTAACAATACTTTTAAAATTATCGTTAATCCAAAATTTACTAAAATCAATATTTTCAAACTCTTTTTTAGATTTTAAAAAAAATTCATTTGAATTTGATGATAAAATTTTCTGTGAAATCTGAATAACTTTAAATTTATAAAAATCTACTTCAAATTTTTTAAAAATCTTTTCTTTTTTAAGAAAATCCTCAACAATATCAATAATCTCATATATATCTTTTGCATGTTTTTGAGGATTATTTGTAATTGAATTGGCATTTGAAACTCTATAATTTAACAGATACTGAGGGCAAAAAGATATTCTTTTAGCTCTTAACATAACTTGAATATGAAATGGTACATCCTGATAACGAAGTTTTTCTAAAAATAGAAAATCATTATAACTTTTTAAAAAATCTGATTTGTACATTTTAAGATGAACTGCAAAACTTCTATGAAAGATATAACTTGGAATATCAGAATATGTGAATGTAAAATTATCAAAATCTACATCAAAATTATTTTCTAAAGATATTCTAGGTTTAGAATAATTTTTCACCTTTAAATTATCATCATACTCAATTATTTTCAAAAAAACAAAATCAGAATCATTTGAAATGGCATTATTATACAATAATTCAAGAGCATTTAACTCAAGAAAATCATCTGAATCCATAAAATAAATAAATTCTCCAGAGCTAACATCTAATCCTACTTTTCTTGAAAATCCAGGACCATTATTTTCTTGATTAATTATTTTAATTCTGTTATCCTTTTCTTCATATTCTTTAAGAATATTATAAGAATTATCAGTTGATCCATCATTAACACAAATAATCTCAATATCATCCAAACTTTGATTAATTAAACTATCCAAACACTCAGATAAATAACTTTCAACATTAAAAACAGGAATAACAACGGAAACTTTTTTGTCACTACGTTTTTCATTGAAATTTCTTAAATTCTTTTTATAAATTTTTTTCCTAGTTAAATATTCTGAAAATAAAGAAGAATCAACAATAGATAAATATTCCAGTTGATTATTTTTTGGGAACAATGCAAACTCTTTTTCACTAATGTCATATTCTAAAAGTATTTTTTTAAACTTTTTAAAATATTCTAATTTTATTTCATTCAAATCTGGATTTATTTTATTTAAATGATATGATCCTGTATTAATAATATATCCAATTGATTCAATACGCAACTCATTGGTCAAATTTTTGGAGTGTAAAAATTTTTTTATAAATGAGACATTTTTAAAAAAGTCAAAAACCCTGCGTGTGCTATGTGAAGCAGAAGTTATAGAATTTTTATTAATCAACCTATAATTATATAAAACCTTAGGAACAAAAGACATTCTTTCTGCAAGAAGTATTGTTTGAATATGAACAGGAAAATCATTAAATGAATCTTGATTAGGAAAATGTATGTTTTGTTCTATTAAAAAAGAAGTTTTAAACATACAAGGCCAGATATTAGAAAATCTATTGAAAACTAAGGGTTTAGCAACTCTCCAATCAAATGAAAAATTATTAAAATCAATATTATCTGGAAATAAATCACTTAAATCAAATTTTTCAGGTACATATGAATAATTTGTTTCTGTATTAAAGTATTTAGCTTTAAAAAATATTATATCTGAATTATTATTAATTCCATTAGTATATGCATATTTTAAATAATTTTTATCAAGAATATCATCTGAGTCAACAAAAGTTACATAATCACCAACAGCAATATCCAAACCTTTTTTCCTAGAAATTCCTGCACCTTCATTAGGTTCATTTAAAACTTTAATTCTACCATCTTTTTCTTCATATTCTTTAAGAATATTATAAGAATTATCAGTTGATCCATCATTAACACAAATAATCTCAATATCATCCAAACTTTGATTAATTAAACTATCCAAACACTCAGATAAATAACTTTCAACATTAAAAACAGGAACAACAACAGAAACCTTCACCATAATAGCACCTAAATTATATGAATATAAAAATATTAAATCATATTATTAACATATTGTATATATTAATAATTACATATTTCCATTATTAAAAAATTACGGATTATCTTATAAGAAATTTCAATTTTTTTTATAAAAAAAATATAAAAATCAATAAACTAGAAACTGAAAAATTATAAAAAAATTATAAACATTATAATTTTAATTAAATACACTACAATAACTATTTAAACCATTAAAAATAAGATTTTAGATATTTATTGATTTTCGAAAATTTTGAAGAATGTATTTCTGTAATTTCTAAGTTTAATTCTTTATTTTTTTTCTTAAGATAATAATTTTCAGCTTCTTTAACTCTCAAATTTTTTATTAATATCTCATTATCCAATTTATATTGATTTAAAATTGATTTAATATCTTTATATTTATAAAAAACATTATTTTCAACATTTAACCTAATATATTTTATTAACTCTCCATTATAATAATTTTTGTTCTCTATATTATCAAATATTAACTTAAATTCAGAAGCTAAATCAAAAAATTCATGACTCTTAAATTCATTAAAAACTGAGGAATTAAATAACATAGATAACTCTTCTAAACTAAATCCTTTTCTTAATATTTGATTATTAAAAAACTGTAAATGATGAATCAAAATTAACTTAGTTAATTCTAAATCAATTTTATTTAACATACATACATTCAATGTTAAGGAATATGCTTTAATCAATCCTAACAAATATTTCTGAGTTATATTTAGTGATATGGATTTATTAATACCAGTGAACCTTAAAAATCTATTATAAACAATAAAATTATTTAAAGATAATACTTTTCTTGCATTGAAAAATGAATTTAAAATAAAAACCAAATCCTGTCCAGGAATTCCTTCTGGAAATGTAATATTATTTTTTAGTAATAAAGATCTTCTAAATAATTTAGCTGAAATTGCAGGATTTATTTTAATTAAGTCAACACTTCTTTTTGTATCTTCAAAAAGGCTTTCATTGAAATTTCCACTGGGTAAAATAATTTCAGTTTTATTATTTTCATAAATATTTTTATATCCTCCCAACACAATATCTAACTCATTATCCCTGAGAATATTCCTATATAATTTTTCTATAGCATCTCTCCTAAAACAATCATCAGAATCTAAAAACATGACAAACTCTGAAGAAGCCATATTAAGACCTACATTCCTAGGCTTTCCTGCAGCTCCACTATTCTCATCCAAGTGAATAGATTTAAAATTATCATATTTTGATGCATATTCGTCAATAATTATTCCACTATTATCTGTTGAGCAATCATCAACCATTATAACTTCTATATCATTAAAATTAAAAGTTTGATTAATAATACTGTCTAATGACTTTTTAATATAATTTTCAACATTATAAACTGGAATTACAATAGAAACCTTTTTTGACATATTAAAATATTATATTAAAAAATTAGTTAATATAGTTTTTTAGAAAAAGATAATTAAATTAATCTAAAATAGATTAATTAATAAAAATATTGATTAATAACAACTTTTTCGTTACCACTACTTACAATGTTTGTTTCTAATTTTTTTTGAGCATAACCCCAATTTCCATCTTTTTTAAAATTACAATAAGAAGGATGAGTTTTAACAAGAAGATCAAAAACTTTACCAACTTGAGGCAAACTTCTTTCATCATCATCCATATTTTTAACAAAATCACTATCTTTTAAAGAAGGACTAGAATTATATGACCAGTTTATATCATCAAAAATAATCCATCCTCCAGGTTTTAATAATTTATCTACTAAGAAAAAAGCAAAACCATCATTATACCAATCATGAGCTCCATCAATATAACAGAAATCAAATACAGGTTTCTTATTTTTTTCAATTAATTTCATTAATCTCCAATTATATGATACTCTCTCAAAAAAAGGAGTTACATATTGTTCTAAATTTAATTTTGAGAGTAAACTTTCAATATTAGGATTCCTATTTGTTTTTGCAGTTCTCAAATCAATAGTTGTTAAATGACCTTTTCCAACTTCTTCTATATAACCTGCCATATAACAAGAAGAAACTCCATGTGCAAAACCTAATTCTAATAAATTATATAGATTATTTGATTCTAAAAATTTAGTTAACTTCTGAGCTTGGTTTAAATTCATACCAAAAACATCTTTAGTTTTTTCAAACACTTCATTTACTTTCATACATAAAAACCTCCCATTTATAATACTTATTTTATATTATCATAATACTATTAAAATATTTTTTTTTTTTTTCAATCAAAAAAAAAAAATCAATCATTTAAAATAAAATCATAGACTCTTTTACAATTATTTCTATCATTAAATTCAAAGAAATCACCTACTCTTTTTTTATAAGCTTCATCCATTTTACAGTCATTTAGTAAAACCCTTTGAATTTCATCCACTAATTCTTTTTCTAATGATACAACCTTTCCAAATCCCATAGTGTCATAATTAAAATAACTATCTTTTAAATCATAATGGAAATGCTCATCATCAAAATGATAATATATTAATGGTTTCTTTAAATAGGCAAAATCAAAGGCAACAGAGGAATAATCTGTTATTAACAAAGAAGACTCATTGAAAATATCTCTATACCTTGAATCTTTATCAATTTTAACATAATCATCAAAATTAAAAGTTTCAAGATATTTTAAAACATTGAGATGAGGTTTAAAGATAATATCATAATTTTTCTCTTTAGCCAGATCAATAAGTTTTTTATTATTCAATAATAAATTAAAAGTTTGATAATAATTAGTAGCTTTAAATTCATCCAAAGAAATATTATCAAAAGTATTTCTCCATGTTGGCATTATTACTATCTGTTTTTTATTATCCTGTTTTTCCAATGCATCATATCTTGGAAGTCCAGTTAATTGAACTATATCTTTTGGGAAATTGTAAGGATATTTAAAAAATGAATCATATTCATAGCTAGAAGCGGAAACAACTAAAGAGAGATGTTTATCAAATCTATGTAACCATGAAGAAACATTATGTAAAGTTATTCCATGCTGTATAAAATACTTATCTGAACTTATAAGTCCTTTAATACAATCATAACTACTATCATCATTCCAAAAAGGATTTAAAACATTTTCATCAGGATGTGATGAAATAATTTTATCTGCAAGTAAATATAATAGTTTATGTCTTTCAGATCCAAATTCAATAACATTCCCCATATTTTTAACACGAGAATAATCTTTTGAATCTTTAGAAATTACAAAGAATTTTTTTATTTTATCATTTTGATTTAAAGCATAATTATATAAAACTTCGCCATTATCATCAGCAAAATCAGACCTATCCATAAAAAGCCATATCTCCCTATTTTTAAATAAAAAATGTCTTAAATAAGACTTACGCAACTTAACAATTTTTTTAATATTATCCTTATCCAATGATTGTAATTTTTTGATATTTGCTTTTTCATATTTTAAAAGCTTGAAAAGGTTATAGCTTTCTACTTTAAATGAATTGTCCTCATATTTAATTAAATAATCTTCTTTTTTAAAATAATTGCTATTTTCAGATAAATTTACACCTTTTTGAAGTACCATATCCAAATATAATTCAACATTTTTATATTTTAATCTAAGCTTAATTTGACAATTTTCTTTTTTCTCAAGAGGAATATTTATTTCAAAATTATAAGAGGAATCAAATAATTTTCCTATGATTTTTTTATCTCTAAATGGATAAGAAACAGATTTAGCATCAAAAGTGGATATTTTATCATTATATGTTTTTACAGCATCAATTTGAATATCTTCCTGTTTAAAAAAGGATTTAATAAATCCTAAAATAGTTAAAACTCCATTTTTTAACTCAACAGAATCAAGATATAATTTATGATAATTAAGTTTATCTATAATCTTATTTCCTGCCCATAACCGAGCAACACCATCACAAATATCAAATTTCAAATCATTATTTTTAAAAATAAAAACAGTCCTTTTAATTGATTCATCAATATTTTTTTGATTTTGAATAACATCATCATCAATATACTGTAATACATCATAAACATTTTTATATAAAAGATTAATTTCTTCATTAGATAAAACATCATCTACTTCTTCAATCCTAAACATCCATTGGAAGTCATACATTAAAGTAAATTGTATAAATTTAGGCACATAACCATAGTTCTTTAAAGAATAATTAATTAATTCTTTAAAATACTTATCAAAACGTGGAAAATAGTATCTTTTATCTTTTACAGAGTTATCAATAGTTGAGTTTGCGATAAATCTTTTTCTATAGAAATATGCAGCATTACTTACAACGCCTAACTTCATTTTTTTAAGTAAAATCTTATTTAAAAATACTGCATCCTCAGATAATAAAAGATCACTATCAAAAGTTAAAGAACCAATTGAATCTTTTTTAATAAATGCAGATGAAGCAGAAAGCTGAATATGATCAAAATCAACAGATAAATCAACAACCCTTGTACTTTTATACTTATAATTTAATGTATGTCCACCTTTTTGTCTGTCAAAAAACATTAAAGGAACAGAGACAATATCTATCTCATTATAATTATTCTCAAAAAAGTTAAAAACATTTTTAAATGTACCATTTGAAAATTTATCATCACTATCTAAAAAACTAATATATTTCCCTTTAGCTATTCTTAGTCCATTATTTCTAGCTACTGCTTGACCTTGGTTTTCTTGGTAGATATATGTAATATTATTTGGATATCTTTTCTGATAAGTTAAACAAATATTCTTAGAATTATCTGTACTGCCATCATCCACTAATATTAATTCAATATTTGAAAAATCTAAATTTTGATTTATAATTGAGTCAATAGCTTCTTCAAGATAATCTTCGGTATTATAAATGGACATAATAACAGAAAATAGCTTATATTCCTCAAGAGCCATAAATTCATTTAAATTATTTGATTTAAGAATATTTTTTAATCTTAAATGGACAGATGCATCCATATTTTCAATATCTTCTTTTGAAATATTTTGAAGATTTTTCTTGATTTTCTGGTAAAAATCTTCTTGATATTCAGAAGAAGTTTCATCAAATTTTTTTAGTATTAAATAAACAAATCTATTGAAAAATTCATTCTTATAGAAATCAAATAACTTATTATCAATCAAAAAGTTTTTAATTAATTTAAATATAGAAATAATATCAAAAGTTCTCTTTCCTCTTTTTTTCATGGTAGAACCTTTTCTATTAACCCTATAACAATATAATGCATGATTAACTATAGAAATCCTATTTGCTAATGTATATGCTTTAATAAAGAATACTTCATCTTCAAATAGCACTCCAGTTGGAAACTTGATGTTATTTTTCAATAAAAAAGATTTTTTATAAAGTTTATTAGGTGGAGTAACAGCAATATTAAAAGTGAATTTCTTTGTATCTTTATGATTAAAAACTTCCTTATTCAAACCATCCAAATATTTTAAATCATAATACCAAGATTCTCCTAATTTTTCACCAGTTTCATTATCAAAACGTTCAATTGGACACATCACTAACTCTAAGTCATTTTGAACCATTTTATTATATAATGTTTCAAGCATATTTGACTTAATAATATCATCTGAATCAACAAAACTGATGTATTTTCCTTTAGCTAATTCAATTCCTAAATTCCTAGTTGGACCTTGTCCTTCATTTTCTTTAGAGATAACTTTAATTCTAGTATCTTTTTTAGAATATTCTCTTAAAATTTCAAGAGAATTATCTGTAGATCCATCATCAATACATATAATCTCAATATCCTTTAATGTTTGATTAATAACACTATCTAAAGATTCTCTAAGATAATTTTCAACATTATAAACTGGAATTATAACAGAAACTTTATAATCATGAGATAATCGTTTAAAATACAGGTTTTTATTAGATGCAACAAAATAAAAGTCATCAACATCATCCACTAAAGTAGAATCAATGTCTAACTCTACAGATCCAATTGAAAAGTTAACTGAAGATTCTTCTTTCAAATCAAAAGTTATATTAAACTTATGTTTAAATAAAATTTTTTTAAAGAATAATTTAAAATAAATTTCACTTTCATGTTTTAGATTAAAATTAACTTGATTTCCAATATTCAAGTTAGGAATATCCTTATTTAATGAAAATAAATGAAAATCAATAGAAATAATATCCGATTCAAGTTTAGCATCATCAATAATAAGGGTATTGAAAAAATCACATTTACACCCAAAATCTTTAGAATTAATACAAGCATTATTATTATAATCTACGTTTAAATCATCATATTTTAATTTTAAAATAGCTAGCTTGAACTCTTTTGAAAAATCTCTATTATTTATAATAAAATTATTATCAACATATTTTAAACAATCAGATAATTCATTTAAAAACTCATTTAATTCATTGGAAGATAAAACCTGTAGAATATGTTTATTTTTAAATATACAATTTAAATAATAAGTGATTAATCTTTTAGAATATTCAGATAGTTTATTTGTAACTAATGATTTGAAAAACTTTATAAAATTAAAATAAAACTCTTTTTTATTATTGTAATCATTAATTAAAGCAGTGCCATCACGCCTAATCCTATATTCATAATCAGTAGTGTTTATGAGTCCAACTTTACAATCATCTAAAAGAACATCATTGATAAATAAAACATTTTCAAAATATCTTAACTCTTCATTGAATTTAACATTTTCAATAATTGATTTTTTAAAAAAACAGGAGGGAACTGAAGTTTGAATAAAAGAAATGTCATCGAATGGATCTACAATCCTATTTTCAGCAAATTTATCATTAAGATGATGTTTACCATGTCTCCCATCAAAGAAAAACATTGGAATTGTTAAAAAATCAATATCATTATTCTTAAAAAAAGAGTTTACTTCAGCTAGACAATTTGGTTTAAATTTATCATCACTATCTAAAAAAGCAATTATATCTCCAGTATCTTCTTTAAGTCCAATATTACGAGCTTTAGATTGCCCTACATGATTTTGATATAAATATTTAATATTAAAAGGATATTCATCACAATACTCAAAACAAATCTCTTTAGAGTTATCTGTACTACCATCATCTACAAAAATCAATTCAACATTCTCTTTAAAACCAATAGACTGATTTATAACTCGATTTACTGTTTCTTTTAAAAACCTTGCAGTATTATAAATAGGCATTATAATAGAAAATTTAAAAGTCAATAATATCCCTCAATATATCATGAAACTAATTTTTTATAATTTAATCATATTAAAATTTTATGATAACTTTGAATTTAATTATAATTTACTAATATATTAAACACAATATTATATAAAGTTTTTACTATTTTAAGTCAAAACTTAATAAGGTCTACACTGCAAAACAGTATCTGCAACAAAAGTCCATGGCTGTTCTTTAACAATTTCAAATTTATAACCCAAATCAAGTGATTGAATCCATGGTTTTATCTCAAAGAAATCGGTCACATTATGATAAATACTTATGAATAAAATAGGCTTCTGTGATTTTATTGTATCCAGTGCACCTTTTAGTAGATTTTGTTCTGCCCCTTCTACATCAATTGTAATCAATCCAACATCCAAATCATTTTCACTTACAAACTGATCAACAGTAACTTCTTCAACTTTTAATTCTTCACTATATTCCCTTAAATTAGCATCTGAAGTTATTCCCTGGAAATTATCATTAGACAAATAAAGAGTTCTCTCACCATTAATATCACCTAATGATTTATGTACTGCACAAACATTAGATAATTTATTAGCTTCAATATTTTCTTTTAATAAATTATAAGACTCTTTAAATGGTTCAAAGGAATAAACATTTTTATTAGTAATTTTAGAAAGAGGAAGTGCAGTATCACCAGTAAATGCTCCTGCATCAATTATATCCTTATTTTTAAGAAATTTCTTATCATCATCAGTTAATTTTAAATCAATAAATCCATGAAGATTAAATTCTCCTTTAAATTTAAAATCTCCAACTTTTCCATCAGAAACATTGTTCTTTTGAAATTCTGTAAAAACCTTTTGATCTCTAAGTTCATCATCTAAAAATAGAGTATTTCTACTAGAATAGTTAACAGCCAAGATTCTTAAAAACAACCATTTGAAATAGCTTTTTGACTGTGAAGGCAAATCTTTGACCATTTCATGAAACTTTTCCTCAAAATCATCTCTAAAATAAAAGTCAACAAAAGACCAGTTGCAAAAACTTCTAGCTGTAGTCTCATTTCTTCTTGCAGCTAATAATTCTTCATGTTCTTTTTTAAGGTTAGTGTATTTTTCTATTAATTCTTTTTTAGAAAGATGATTTAAGTCATTTCCATTTTTATAAAATGATAAGAATTTCTTTTTAAAATTAACCATAACATTATTCTATTTAAAGATATTAATAAAGATTTACTTAAGCAAAAAATAGTATAAAAAAAAGTAGTTTGTCTAAAAAAATAAAAAAAGAAGGAAAAAACATTATTTCCTTCTAGAGTTTACACCAAATCCTATAAGACAAATTATAAGAAGTAATGCAATCATTAAAGGATTTCCTGTTTTTTCCATTCCAATTCCTGAATTTAATAAATTGTTTTTGTTTTGACTTAAACCAAGTTCACTGCTTTGTGAAGAATCATCTGAAGGGACAATTACTTCATTAGCTTCAACAGTTGCATTAGCAAAGTTATTAGTCATGTTTAAATCAACGGTTGTTGAATTAACTGAAACATTATTTACAATAATTCCTTCTTTTTGAGCAATTGTTGTAATAATTAAAGTTACAGTTTCACCAACAGTTAAATTACCAATATCCCATATACCTGTTTCAAAGTCATAAGTACCTTTACTTGCATTAGAAGATACAAATTCAAGACCTTCTGGTAATTTATCAAGAGCTATGACATTTTCTGCATCATTAGGACCATTGTTAGTTATGGTAATAATAAAGATTACTTCATCACCAACATAAATTACATCTTGGTTAGCTTCTTTATCTACAACTAAATCAGCTACTGGGATAACATCAATAACAACAGAATCATTGTTATCAGTGTAGTTAAGATCATGTTCAGTTGAATTAACAGAAACATTGTTTGTTAAATTACCAGATTTGTTTACTAAAACAGTAATGGTTAATTTAACAGTTTCACCAACAGCTAAATCTCCAACAGTCCAAAGACCAGTAGTTGCATTATATGAACCTTTAGATGCATCTGAGCTGACATAAATTAAACCATTTGGTAAATTATCACTAACAATAACATTTGTTGCATTATCGACTCCATTGTTTGAAATAACAATTTCATAGATAATTTCATCCCCATTGTATGGGTTTTCATTGTTAACAGTTTTGTTAACAGATAAATCCACTTCTTTAGGAATTTCAACAGTTACATTATCATTATTATTAGTTTTATCATGATCAAATTCATTTCCAGTAACATTTACAAAGTTTGTAACATTACCAGTTACATTAATTCTTGCAGTAATCATAATGCTAATAGATTCGCCATTAGCTAAATCACCAATATACCAAACACCGGTAGCTGCATTGTAATTTTCATTGTTAGCTTCAATGAATACTAAACCATCAGGTAGTAAATCACTTACAACAACACCAGTAGCATCATTAGGACCACGATTAGTTACAGAAATAATGTAAACTATCTCATCTGTGTAATTACCAACAGAAACAACCTCTTTTTCTACTGCTAAATCAGCAGAAGGAGGAATTTCAACAGTGACATTATCATCATTGTTTGTTAAGTTAGAATCATGCTCATTACCAGTAACATTTGCATAGTTTGTAACATTACCAGTAATATTAATTCTAGCAACAATCAATAAGCTAGTTGATTCTCCGTTAGCTAAATCACCAATAATCCAAAGTCCAGTAGTTGGGTCGTATTTAGCTTCAGACCCTGAAAATACTAATTGGTCATCATACAATTGAGTTACACCCATAGCTTCAACGAATATTAAACCATTAGGTAATAAATCACTTACAACAACACCAGTAGCATCATTAGGACCATTATTAGTAACTGTAACAACATAAATGATATGATCTGTGTAATTTCCAAATCCAATAACTTCTTTATCGATTGCTAAATCAGCAGAAGGTGGGATTTCAGAAGTTACAGTATCATTATTGTTAGTTAAGTTAGAATCATGCTCATTACCAGTAACATTAACATTATTAGTAACATTACCAGTAGTATTAATTCTAGCAGTAATAGTTAAAGTTACAGTTCCACCATTAGCTAAATCACCAATATACCAAACACCAGTCTCAGAATCATAATTACCATTAGATTCAACAAATACTAAACCATCAGGTAAAATATCACTAACAATAACGCCAGTAGCATCATTAGGACCACGATTAGTCACAGTAATAATGTAAATAATCTCATCTGTGTAATTACCAACAGAAACAACCTCTTTATCCACAACCAAATCAGCAGAAGGCGGAATCTCAGAAGTCACAGTATCATTATTGTTAGTTAAGTTAGAATCATGCTCATTACCAGTAACATTAACATTATTAGTAACATTACCAGTAGTATTAATTCTAGCAGTAATTTTAAGAGTTAAAATTTCGCCATTAGCTAAATCACCAATAGTCCAAATTCCAGTCTCAGAATCATAAGTACCCCTATCAGCAACAGAACTACTATAAATTAAACCATCAGGCAATAAATCACTAACAACAACACCAGTAGCACCATCAGGACCACGATTAGTCACAGTAATAACATACTCAATCTCATCTGTGTAATTACCAACAGAAACAACCTCTTTATCAACCACCAAATCAGCAGAAGGCGGAATCTCAGAAGTCACAGTATCATTATTATTGCCTAACTCTGGGTCATATTGGCCACCAGTAACAGATACATTGTTTGTTATATTTCCAGTGATGTTGATTTTAGCAATAATAGTTAAAGTTAAAGTTTCACCATTAGCTAAATCACCAATAGTCCAAATTCCAGTTTCAGGATCATAAGTACCCCTATCAGCAACAGAACTACTGTAAATTAAACCATCAGGCAATAAATCACTAACAACAACACCAGTAGCACCATCAGGACCACGATTAGTCACAGTAATAGCATACTCAATCTCATCAGTATAATTACCAACAGAAACAACCTCTTTATCCACAACTAAATCAGTTGCTGGAGGGATTTCAGAAGTTACAGTGTCATTATTGTTAGTTAAGTTAGAATCATGCTCATTACCAGTAACATTTACTTTATTGGTAACATTACCAGTGATGTTAATTTTAGCAGTGATTCTTATACTAATAGAATCTCCATTAGCTAAATCACCAATATACCAAACACCAGTAGTGCTATTATAAGTACCATTGGATCCAGCAAATATTAAACCTTCAGGTAAAATATCACTAACAGTAACGCCAGTAGCATCATTAGGACCTTTATTAGTAACTGTAATAATGTAAATAATTTCATCTGTGTAATTACCAACAGAAACAACCTCTTTATCAACCACCAAATCAGCAGAAGGCGGAATCTCAGAAGTTATATCATCTTCATTATTATCTACATCAGGATCATATTGATCACCAGTGGTGTCTGCTTCGTTTGTAATATTTCCAGTGATATTGATTTTAACAATAATAGTTAAAGTTAAAGTTTCACCATTAGCTAAATCACCAATAGTCCAAATTCCAGTATTTGGATCATAAGAACCTCTATCTGCAACAGAATCAGTGAAAATTAAACCATTAGGTAATTTATCACTTACAACAACACCTGTAGCATCATTAGGACCTTTATTAGTCACAGTAATAACATACTCAATTTCATCAGTATAATTACCACTTGAAACAACCTCTTTATCCACAGCTAAATCAGCAGTGTTTAAATGAATGTCATAATCACTTTGGAAACCATTTGGATATTCATCACTTGTAACAATAGCAGTGTTTGGAATATCACTATCTGCAGTATTTTTTACATAAATATTTGCAAGATGAATAAATACGACAGCACCAGGATGTAAAGTACCTAAATTAACAGATCCAGTCCATCTACCTTTGTATACACCATCAATAAAGTAAATTGTATTTGAAGTTTCTAATAAGTCACTATTTAAGTTATCTGTAACAACAACATTAATTGCATCAGAAACATCACTTACTTCAACAACAATGTCATATGAAATGTAATCTCCAGGATTTACATTAGTAACATTAGCAGTTTTATCAATGGATATAGTAACATGCTCAACAACATCAGTAGTTACAGTTGAAGAGTTTTCTCCTTCATTAGGAGTGTCAGTAGTAATATTAACTGTGTTAAGAATATTTCCCCTAATAGAACCATTAACAAGAGCTTTAAAGTAGATTACTCTACCATCACCAGATACAATAGTTCCTACTTGAATTACAGTTCCTGGTGCATAACTGTACCAGTGTACATTATCTAAGGAGTACTGCATATTAAGTAAATCACTAGTATCAAAGTAATCACGAAGTTCTACATTAACAGCATCAGAAGGTCCATAATTTGTAATAGTTACAGTGTAGGTAATATTATCTCCAGCAACAACAGTTAAATCGTTAGCTTCTTTAACAACTTTTAAATCAGTTATTGCAGTTACTTCACCAGTAACAGTGTCATTGTTATTGGTATAATCAGTTTCAGATGTACTTGTAGATACATTAGCAAAGTTAGTAATGTTTCCTAAGTAACCTGAATTAACAATACCTCTAATTTCAACAGTTACTTTGGAATTTCCAAGGATAGTTCTTAAATAAATATCGCCTGTGAATTCTTGCCAATCACCATTGTTTATTCTATATTCAACATCTTCTAAAATAGATGGAATAGAATCATGTAAAATTACATCTAATGCAGCATCGACACCAACATTAGTAATGGTTATTACATAATTGATATAATCACCAGCAATAATTTCATCAGTTGTTATTGTTTTATCTAAGACTAAATCAGTAACTGGAGGAATATCAGAAGTTACACTGTCATCGTTATTAGTCAAGTTATGATCATATTCATTACCAGATACAACTGCATCATTTTCAATAATACCAGTACCGTTAATTTTAGCAGTAATTGTAAGAGTTACAGAATCACCAACAGCTAAGTTACCAATAGTCCAAACACCATTAGCAGGATTATAATTAGGATTATCACTGCTAATAAATATTAAAGAACCAGGTAATTTATCAGTGACAGTAACACCAGTAGCATCATCAGGACCACGGTTAGTTACAGTAATTGTGTAGATAATTTCATCACTATAATTACCACTAGAGACAATTTCTTTATCTACTACTAAATCAGCAGCAGGAGGAATAACAGTAGTAACACTATCATTATTGTTAGTTAAATCAGTTTCATCTTCATTACCAGTAACATTAACATTATTAGTAACATTACCAGTTAAATTAATTTTAGCAGTAATGGTAAGAGTTACAGTACCTTTGTTAGCTAAGTTACCAATAGTCCAAATACCAGTATTAGCATCATAACTACCTGTACCAGTAGCACTAACAAATATTAAACCATCAGGTAAAATATCATTAACAACAACACCAGTAGCATCATCAGGACCATTATTAGTCACAGTGATAACATAAACGATATTATTTTGGTAATTATTGTTAGATGAAGATACAACTTTGTTTACCTCTAAATCAGTAGCTATTACATGAACAGTTTCATCATCAAAGTCAGTGTATTCTCTGAAGATGTCATCCCTATCCATAGAAGTTGATGTGACAGATACTCTGTTATTGAAGTCTTCTCCTAAAATATCTTCAAGATTACCTTCAAAAGTACAGTCATAAGTGAATTTAATAGATTCACCAATAGCTAATGAATCACCAGTAATTGTGAAGATTCTTGTAAATTCATTGTAAGATACAGTCCATCCATCTGAAATAGTGTATTTACCAGTAAAGTGTAAACCTTCTGGAAGAACATCAGTAATTACAATATTGTGACCTCTTGAATTACCATCATTAGAAATAGTAATTTCATAATGAACAGTTTCATCATGTTCATATTTCTCTTTATCAGCCACTTTATTGACATTTACATCAGGTTCAACAACAGAAACATAATCTGAATCACGATCTGTTTCATTACCATCTACATATACAATTGCAGTGTTGTATTCATAAGCACCATCAACTGCAGAAGTATGATTTACAAGAGTTAAATTAAGTAAAATTGTAAGTTCTCCTTTTAAAGTAGAATTAGCAATTCTAACAGAAACTACACCAGTAGCAGAGTTATACTCTACATTAACCGTTTGACCATTTATTGTGTAATTACCATTATTAAATTTAAACCAGTCAGGAATATCATCAACAATTACTAAATCATTGTAATATCCAATAGGTAACTTAACAGTAATTTCATAAAAGACTTCTTCACCAATAGTTGCTTTTTTATCATCATTTTCAGATATTGAAGTACCAGTAAGATTTTTATCAATAGTAGGTAAGTAAGTGCTTACTTTATCACTATCACTACCAGTATAATTTCTAGTTTCATTATATCTATCATCAGGCATTGAACTTCCAGTAACAGAAACAACATTATTATATGTAGTTCCAATAACAACATCATCTTTAACTGTGAAGTTAATTACAATAGATACAGATTCACCAGGGTTTAATGGATTTAAAAATACAACTGAAAGAAGATCACGATTAGCACCTAAAAATGTAGCTATTCCAGGAGCACTTAAATCAACATTAAGGCCACTGATTTCACCATCAATAAAGTTTAAAAGACCAGATAAATCATCTCTAATTGTAACATGATATAATGGAGATTTACCATTGTTTGTTACAGTTATTGTTAAGGAATTTTTATCTCCACCTTGAACAGTATTCTGTTCAAATTCTTTATCAACTTTTATTCCAGGATTGACAATAGGAGCATAATCACTAGCTTGTTCACGACGTTCTCCATCAGTTGAGATGTAAACATTATTAACTCTATTATAACTACCAGTAACAGGGTTAACTGAGCTATCTAAAACAGCATAAGTTAAACGTAAAATAATTTTATTCTGACCAGCAGATAATTTTAATTCTCCGTTGAATTTAATTACTAACTCTGCACTACTATCACCATTTTTGATTGTGACATCTACATTTTCAGGTTCTTCAAGACCTTCATAGAAGATTTCATAACCAATTAATTTTTGACCATTTGCATAATCAGTAATTGTTAAATCAGTAATCTGTGCATTAGGTAAGTCAACAACAATTTCATAAATTCCAGATTCCCCAATAGTAAGGTCATCTTTTCTATTTCCGTCTGTTACATTAAAAGTTCCACCAGTTTTATTAAAATCATTTGAACCGATGAAATCTTTACTAACATTTATTTCCACACCAACAACAGTTGCATTATCATGATATTTATCAGGATTTGTTGCAAAGTTAATTCCACCAGGAATAGATGCAAAGTTTGTAATATTTGCAGTATTGGTCATTTCTTCATAAGGTACAACATTCTCATTAAACATTACAATGTATGTAATGGTTATGGAGTTGTGACCTTCTTCAAAGTTTAAGTAATCGAAGGTGAAACCTTTTTCAGTATTGAAAAAATCATCAACATCAATATTAACTACAGTTCCATTATTGTATTGTGCAGAAATAGATAAAACATCTCCATTTGAAATTACATCACCAAATAACTCTTTAAAGTTATCAGTAATTGTAACATCATAAGCTCCGTAGTGTCCATTATTGGTCACGGTAATATTATATTTAGCGTAAGTACCATTTTCAACAGTAGTTACATTAACATCCTTTACAATTTCTAATTCAGGTGCTTGAACAACCATATGAATAATTTCTGCATCCATATAGGTGGTGTTAATTGAATCCATATAAGACATGTAAAGTAAGTTAGCTAATTTTAATTCATCTGCCATTGGATGGCTGGTTACTTGTAAAGTTAAATATATTTTTAAATCTACTGGAGTTGAAGTATTTTCAAATACATCTCCAAAAGTAAATCTTATATAATTTTCATCCTTATTAATTTCAACAACTGGAATTACCCTGTTTCCATTAATATCAGTTGGATAATCTCCATCATCCCCAAAGGTCCAGTGATTGTTATCTGGAAGAGCTCCATCAGTACTGTTAACTGGATTCATTCCACTAACATCAAAAATTGGAAGTGGGAAGTAATCAGTTATATAAAAACTATCAACAGTACCAGTAGGCATCACTACTTCAAGTACAAAGGTTACATTATCTCCTGGACGAACAGTAACATCATCTCCACGAACTGGACGACCATTTATAGCAATAATATCTTTGTTAACAATAGGAGATGGAATTTTAAGTTCAGTACGGGATGAATCAGTTACATTAACTTTAGAGTCTTTTATAATTCCCATACCATCTGCAATATTAATAATTAAATCATCGGAAGACAATGTTTTGTTTCCAACAATATAATTTAAGTTTACAGTTACATTGTAATTTATATATCCAATGAAAGGCCCTTCATTAACAAGCCTGTCATTATATAATCCGCCCTCAAAATTTGAAATGTTATTATCATTTAAAAATTTATAAACATAGATTAACAAGTCCCAATGACCATCATTAGGAACAAGGTCTTCACGTTCATAATAAGTTCCATTTTCTAATTTATAGGTCTTACCATCGAATGTTAAGAATACAGAGTCCCAAATAAAGTCTTGACCTGCACCCATTGGTAATTCTCCAGCATGATCTAAAAAGTAGAAATCTTCTAAAGAGAAATAATCAGAAACTTCAAAATAAATGGTGTACATTAAATTTTGACCAGGTTTAACCTCACCATCTGAATTAACATATTTTTGAACAGCCATAGCTTTTAAAGTTACAAAAACATTATCATCATCAGTTAAGGTTACATTGTCATAAGTTCCTTCAATGTTTACAACATTATTAGTTACATTATTTGACCCTGTTATTGGATTTAAAATAGTTTGGTTTTGTCCAGTTGAATTATCAAATTCTGGAGCATACACCCAATATTCGATATTAATATCATTTACAGCATCAGAGCCAGTATAATTTTTGAATTTTACAACTAAATTCCCACCAGTAGTATTTGAATTAGGATAGATAATTTCATATAATGAAGAATCAATCACATTACCATTTTTATCAGTAATACGAACTGTATGATTTCCATTATTTATGAAATATAATTGAGAAGGAATAGTATTGTTAATTACTATATCTCCAACATTTGCACCATCAGCAATATCTACTGTAATATTATATTGGAATGGGAAATTAGGTCCAGTCACAGTTTCATGTTCATGAACAGGACTATCTATATCAACTTGTATCACAGTTGGTCTAATCCAACCCTTTACAGAATCTCCATATATTGGAGGATCAACTGTAGGGTTATCGAGGGGGTCAGCACCATATCTAAATACAGGAGTTACCGTGAAATTAATCAGCTCTCCCACATTAGTTGTGTTTAAAAATGCTTCAATTTCTATAACAGCATCAGGAATATCTGAACTATAACTTCCAAAAGGAGAAATTGCCAAAATTAATCTTTGACCAGCTTCACCTTTTACTTCTTTATTAGTTAAAGGGTTTAGAATTGTATAGTTGTTTTCTTCAGAAAATACTCCCAAATCTATAGTTTCAACAGAATTACCTAAATAAAACATCTTGAAATCAGTAATTTCATTAGGTAGCACTACTTCCAAAAATGGTTGATACCCAATTGCATCACCATCGTTCCTAAAGACAATTTCTCCATGAAAAGTTTCATTAATGAAGAAATTTACTGGATTATTAGGATCGTCAGCCTCAAATTCAACAGAAGGATTAGGCCCATCATTTTGTGGTCCAGCCTTCAAACCATCAGAGGTTATATAATCATTCTCTGAAACATACACACTATTCTCAACATCAATACCGATATCAGAAATACTACTTCCATCAGGAACATAAACAGCATTATCTAAATCAATATTTTGCTGGGAAATAGCAATATTATCTGAAGTGTCCGTTGCATCGGAAGCATAAGCTGCGCTACAAAACAACAATGGAATTAATAAAATTACCAAAAATTTTAAAAATTTCATTTCACACTCCCTCATCTAATTAAACAATTCATTAAACTATATTCACTTAGTATAAACAAAATATTCACACTAAATAAATTAATCACTCAACCTTTGATTAATAAAAAAATACAAAAAATTGAGCAATTAGGAATTTTACAAAACTTTTTAATTCCCATAATATTTTAATACATACGAACTTATATATATTTCTATATAACTTTACACAAGAATAGATTTTAGCTGAATAATAATTTATGAGATAAGTTACTGAAATAAAAACAATTCAAGATAATATACTATGTTATCAACAAATTCAAAAGATTTTAAAGAAAATAAAAAATGAAGAATTTCAAAAAAAAAAAAAAAAAAAAAAAAAAAAAAAAAAAAAAAAAAAAAAAAAAAAAAAAAAAAAAAAAAAAAAAAAAAA
>CALVKC010000010.1 GCA_944332505.1 uncultured Bacilli bacterium | reverse complement strand
AATATAACTAAAATTCTAGCAGATGTAAGTTTAGTTTTATCTAATAATATTTGACCAATTATACAGATTAATCCTCCGACTAAAAAGCACCTGAGCATTAGTCCCCAATCTATACTTTGTAAAAATTCCATAATTAATTATCGCTTTTGCGATTACTCCTTTCAAATTAATTTCTAGCTTCATAAATTTCCAAATGGAAAAAGATAGAACTAGAAAATATTTATTCTTTTTCCATTTCAATTGATATAGCATGAGCTATACCTGGAATGGACTCACCTTGCTGAGATGTAGTTGAATTCATAAGAGCACCAGTTGCAATTAACAAAAGTTTATTCATATGACCTTGTTTCATTAATTTATATAGGTAACCGGAAAATACAGTTGCAATACATGCACAGCCACTTCCTCCTGAGTGAGTATCTTGTTTATTTTTATCAAACATAAGAACTCCACAATCATCATAGTTTTCAGATATATCAAATCCTTTGCTCTTACATAAATCAATAAGAATAGATTTTCCCAAATGACCTAAATCACCTGTAATAATAGCGTCATAATAATCAGGGGTTCTGCCAGTATCTTCAAAATGTGCAAGAAGTGTGGAAAGGGCTGCTGGTGCCATTGCAGCTCCCATATTATTTGCATCTTTGATTCCCAAATCAGTAATAACACCAGGGGTTATATGAGTTATATATGGACCAAGACCTTTTTTAGAAAGTATTGCAGCACCTGCACCAGTTACAGTCCATTGACTGGTAGGAGTACGTTGATTTCCAAGTTCTAAAGGAAACCTAAATTGCTTTTCAGCACTACAAAAATGACTGGATGTAGCACAAAGAACATTGTTACAAGCAAGGCTATCCATAAAAACTGAACCAATACATAAACTTTCAACAAAGGTAGAGCAAGCTCCAAATAATCCAAAGAATGGAATATTGGAATCTCTCATACCAAAATTGGATGAAATACATTGATTTAATAAATCACCTGCAAACGAATAATCTATGTCTTTAGCAGATAAACCAGATTTTGCAAGCAAAGTATTTACAGTTTCTTTAAAGATTTTGGTTTCAGCTTTTTCCCAAGTTTTTTCTCCCCAAAATTCATCTTCTAAACATTTATCAAAATATTGTGCAAGAGGTCCATCAGATTCTTTGGGTCCTACAATAGAAGCTGTATTTAATATTGTAGGTGGATGATCTAACTTTAAAGTTTGATTACCTAATTTTTTCATTTTCAATCCTTCTTTCTCGTATAAATATTATTTTTCAACATATTAAATAAAAAAACATGCTATTATTCCAATAATTACAGAAGATGATATACCGAAAACAAGTACAGGACCTGCTACTGTAAACATCTTGGCTCCAACCCCCATAATATATCCTTCAGATTTATATTCGATTGCTGGCGAAACAATAGAATTTGCAAAGCCAGTAATAGGAACAAGAGTACCAGCACCAGCAAATTTACCAAGTTTATTGAAAATATTTAAAGCAGTCAAAAGTGCAGATAGTCCAATTAAACTAATTGAAACTATTGTACTGCTAGATGTTTGGTCCAAACCTTTGTAAAGGCAAAATTCTAGTATAACTTGTCCTAAACAGCATATAAGACCACCAACCCAAAATGCATTAAAGCAATCTTTTAAAATTGGAGACTTAGGAGCTTTAGCTTCTACATATTTGTTATACTCTTTTGGAGTTTCGATTGGATTCATAAATTCCTCCTTCCAATAGTTAATTTATTTACTTTGATCTACCATAAATGTAATGTCTAAATCAACATAATATTCTGTCATTTTGTTTACAGTTACCTTGGCTCTTTGGTCTAAAATCTTTAAACTAGTAATATAATCTAAAGTTTTTGCAACTTCTTCCAATGTTTTAACTGTTGCATCCTTCCATGAAATTGTTGATCTTCCTGTTACTTGTATGTGTTTTTCAATTCCCATAATAACCTCCTAAAAATAAATTCTATGTATATAATTTCCAACTTTTCAAAAAAATATGCACAAAAATCAAATTTTGTGTTAAAATAAAAAAGTATATTAAATATGAAGAAAAGCTTCAATATACATATATATATAAATCAACAAAATTGTTTAGAAAGGAAATTGAAAATGATTTCATATATAAAAGGAAAATTAGAAATAAAAGCAAAAGATTATATTGTAGTAGATGTAGGTGGAATTGGATATAAAATATTTATGTCAGAAACGGCAATAAACGAATTAGAAAAAGGAAAAGAAGTAAAAGTATATACTTATATGAGAGTAAGAGAAGATGATATAAGCTTATATGGATTTTTAAATAATGAAGAGCTTGTAACATTTGAATTATTAATTAGCGTAGGAGGAGTAGGAGCAAAAAGTGCAATAACAATACTTAGCAATATTACTCCATCTAAATTTGCATTAGCTGTAATTACAAATGATGTAAATACACTTAAAAAATTACCAGGAATAGGTGCAAAAACAGCAGCTAGAATTATATTAGAGCTAAAGGACAAAATGAAAACAGAACAAAGTATAGAATCAGATAAAAACGAAGAAATAAAAGAAGCAATAGTATTGGATAACAAAGCAAATGATGCGGTTGAGGCACTTTGCGTACTAGGTTATACTAAAAAGGATGTAGAAAATGTTATTGCAAAAATAGATACAAGCAAACTTACGGTAGAAGAAATTATAAGACAAGGACTAAAATATTTGGGAAGATAAATCAAATAATAAATATTCATATAGAAAATTGATATATATAAATAGTACCAGAATATATGAACTAATGAAAATGACATAAAAGAGGTTTATAGGTTACACCTTTAAAAACCTAAATTTATTATAAGGAAAGTAGTTACATATGGATATGTCACAGCCTTTAGCATATAGAATGATGCCACAAATTTTAGATGAATATGTTGGACAAGAAGATATTCTTGGAAAAGATAAAATACTATATAGAACAATAAAAGCAGATAGATTAAGCTCAATAATACTTTGGGGACCACCTGGTTGTGGAAAAACTTCTTTAGCAAGAGTTATAAGTAATACAACAAAATATAAATTTATAAAATTAAATGCAGTAACAGCAGGTGTGGGGGATATAAAAAATGCGATAGAAGAAGCTCAAAATCTTTTATTAAATCCTAGTGGGAAATGCATATTGTTTATAGATGAAATTCATAGATTTAATAAACTACAACAAGATGCGCTTTTACCATATGTAGAAAAGGGAACAGTTATACTTATTGGGGCTACAACAGAAAATCCATATTTTGAAGTAAATAAGGCTTTAATTTCAAGAAGTATGGTATTTAGATTGCACGAGCTTACTACAGAAAATGTATTTACGATTTTAAAAAGAGCACTAAGCAGTGAAAAAGGATTAAAAAATTATAATATAAAAATAGAAGATTCAACTCTAAAAAAAATAGCAGAAACAGCAAATGGAGATGTAAGAACAGCACTAAATGGCTTAGAAGTAGCAGTACTTACCACTCCAGTTGAAACAGATGGATTTATACACATTACAGATGAGGTAGCAAAAGAATGCGTGCAAACTAGAAAAGCAGTATTTGATAAAAGTGGAGATTCACATTATGACAATATAAGTGCTTTTATAAAATCTATGAGGGGAACAGATCCGGACGCGGCAATATTCTACTTAGCAAGAGCCCTAAATGCGGGGGAAGACCCAATGTTTTTAGCAAGAAGAATAGTAATTTGTGCATCAGAAGATGTAGGCATGGCAAATCCAATGGCACTAGTTGTTGCAAATTCTGCTATGCAAGCAGTACATATGGTAGGAATGCCAGAAGCGAGAATAATTTTAGCAGAAGCGGCTGTATATGTTGCAACATCAAAAAAATCTAATGCATCATATTTAGCAATTGATAAGGCGTTAGGAGATGTGAAAAATAAAGATACCGGAACTATACCAATGAATATAAGGAATGCACCAGTAGAAGATATGAAAAAAGAAGGATACCATGTTGGGTACAAATATCCTCATGATTATCCAGGACACTATGTTGAACAACAATATTTACCAAATAAAATGCTTGGAACAAAATATTATATTCCTGATGAAAATGTAGATACAAGTAATTATCAAAAAAAGTAGTTGCAATTAATAAAAAGCCACAATATATATTCTAGAATGTATATTGTGGCTTTAGTAATTAATAATTACTTGTTTTTCTCTTCATGCTTATTTTCATTTTTATCATTAAGCATATCTGCTGCTGCACCAATTGCGCTAAGTGCTTGAGTTGCTTCAAATGGTATAAACACTTTGTTAGCTTCACCTTTAGATACATCTTTTAAAGCTTCTAAAGATTTTAATTGAATTAATTTTTCATCAGGGTTAGCTTTCATCATAGCTCCATAAACAAGTTTTACTTCATCAGCTTTAGCTTCGGCAACTTTTCTTATAGCCTCGGCTTCACCAGCTGCCCTACGTATTTTTGATTCTTTGTCAGCCTCTGCTTGAAGAATTTCAGCTTCTTTTTCACCTTGAGCTTTTAGAACAGCTGCTTGTCTTTCACCTTCTGCTTGAAGGATAGAGGCTCTTTTATTTCTTTCAGCATTCATTTGTTTTTCCATTGCGTCTCTAATGTCTGGTGGAGGAGTAATATTTTGTATTTCTACTCTGTCTATTTTACATCCCCATCTATCAGTTGCTTCATCAAGTATAGCTCTTAATTTGTCATTAATTGCATCTCTAGAAGTAAAGGTTGAATCTAAGTCCATTTTACCAACAATATCACGAATTGTTGTAATAGAAAGATATTCAATACCTTTTTTTAAACTTTGAATTTCATATACTGCCTTAGCAGGTTCCAAAATCCTGTAAAAAACAACTGTATCTATAGTGATTGTAACATTATCTTTAGTAATAACATCTTGAGGTGGTACATCCATAGTTTGTTGTTTTAAACTAACAATACTACGTACATGATCGATAAATGGTATTATAATAGTAAGACCAGCATCAGCTATTTTGTGAAATTTACCAAGTCTTTCTATAATATACACCTCAGATTGTCTAACAATTTTAATACTCATAACAGCTAAAACTATTAGAATAATTAGTAGTATGATTAAAATCCACATAAAAACCTCCTAAAATTTATTATGATTTTCGTACTAATCACAACGCTATTATAATTATACCATAAAAAACTTAAAAAATAAAGGGTTTTGCTATTGAAACTTGAATTTATATCAATTATAATGTTACTATTCACAAATTATTTTGTATTTTTATAGAAAATTAAACTGTGAATAGTAACTTTATTTGAGGTAAAAAATGAAAACAAACATCTTAAGAATACTATTTTTAATTTTAATAATAGCTAATTCAGTAATAATTTTTGGCTTTTCTTCACAAAACGGAGAAGAATCAGGGAGTTTAAGCCAAAAAATAATAACTGTAATAGCTGATATTTTTAATGTGCAAGAAAATAGAGAAACATTTTTAGATATTGGAGAGCAAATTGTTAGAAAATTAGCACATTTGGGAATATATACATCTTTGGGAATTTGGTCTATAGCATTTATTCTTACATTTAATATAAAACTAAAATGGCAAGTAATAATAACGATTATTTGGGGGATAATTTATGCTATAACAGATGAATTTCATCAAACATTTTCAACTGGTAGACATGCTAGTATTAATGATGTTGTAATAGATACATTTGGAGTAATTTTGGGACTACTTTTAGTCTTGTTAGTAATAAAAATTTATTATAAAATAGAAAATAAAGATAGTTTAAAAATTTAGATACATATGATTGAAAAAAATAAAATTTTGATATAAAATTAAGAAAAACTAAGGAGGAAATATGGATATTTATTTCAAAGAAAAAGGTATAACACTTGTGTCTTTAGTGGTAACGATAGTTTTATTAATGATTCTTTCAGGTGTTTTTATTGGTATAAGTAGTAATAATAATACTGCTCTTAATTTAGCTCAAGATAAAAAAACAGAAACAGAGCAACTTTTAATTGTAGAAGATATTAAAAATCAATTATCAGAAGATCCACCCAAAACTTATGATGAGCTAATTAATTTTCTAAAAAATTATGGAATAGTATCAAATGCTGACGATCAAGAAAATGCAATTCTTACTACCAACAGGGGAGGTTATCAAGTAAAAGTTTCAGAAATTTGGAATGTGGATGCTACAAGCCCATTTGAAAATGTAACAAATGAAACAGAAGATAATACTGTAACTGATTAAACAATATTACAAAAATATTACAAAAATATTAAAAAATAGTAATAATAAATATAAATATTGTTTTTAAACAAGCTTTGATATAAAATTATTAAGAATATTTTTAGGATATTAAGGAGGAATTTGCAATGGCAACAATGAATCCATTGGAAAGAAAAGCACGTAATTCTTTTATAAAGGGATTAGTAATAGCAGGATTAATAGGATTAATAGGAATTATAGTATTAGTAATAATTTTAGTTCGTATGAGAGGAGAAGAACAAGCAAGACTTGATGCACAAAAAAATGTATATGTATTAAGAACAGATGTACAATCTGGAACAATATTAACACAGGATATGTTCACAACTGTTGGAGCAGATGCAACTGTAGCACCAACTGATGCTTTAACTGCATCAACATTTGCAACAATGGCATATGATGAAGAAGGAAATGAGCTTCAAGTTGTGGCAAAAATAGATATAGCAGCCAAAACAATAGTAACTTCAAATATGCTAACAACTTCGGATAACATAAACACTGATGATGTTAGAGAAGAAGAATATAACATGATTTCTCTTCCATCAGACATAGAAACAGGCGATACTGTTGATGTTAGATTAAGAATGCCAGATGGTACAAATTATATTGTTGTATCAAAGAAAAAGGTAACTGTTTTGGATGAAGGAGGTATTCCTTCATTAAATACAATATCATTAGAATTGTCTGAAGGCGAAATTTTAATGATGAGTAGTGCAATAGTTGAGTCATATATTTTGGAAGGTAGCAGACTTTATTTAACAAGATATGTAGAACCAGGAATGCAGGCAGGAGCTATTACAAATTATGTGCCTAGTGGAGATGTACAAAACTTAATAGCACAAGATCCAAATATAGTAAATGAGGCTAAACAAGAACTTATAAATAGAATTAATTCTTATGGAACATTAAATAGAACTAACATAAATGACGAGCTAAATACTTTAGAGCCTGATGAAAGAGCTGATGCAGTATCTACAGGAACAAGCTCAGAAATAAGTGATGCACAAGATGCAAGACAAAGTTACTTAGATTCAATGCAATAAAAACTAGTAATTGGATGATTTTGTTGAAAAACATGCATAAATGTAAGAAAAAAGAAAGGATTATACTGTGGAACAAATAGGCTTTGTAGGGGTAAATGATAAAAAAGATTTGCTATTAAATATAGCAAAAGTAATTACAAAACTTAATAAAAATGTATTAATTGTAGATAGTACAGTATTACAAAGATTAAGATATATTATACCAAAAGTATCATCTACTCCTACTTATGTTAGTGAGTATGATGGGGTAGATGTGGCTGTAGGTTTTATGAATCTGGGTCAGATAAGTGCTTACTTAAATATGCCAAACTTGAACTATGATTATATATTGATAGATTCAGATAATCCACAAACATTTAACTCATTTATGATACCAAATTCTAAAAGATTATTTTATTGTACATCATATGATGAATTTGAACTTCAAAAAGGACTAGAAATAATTGCAACATTAAGAACTGAGGTTAAAATGACAAAACTTATATTTTCATCAGATATCAATAATAAACATGATGAATATATGAATCATTTATTGGAGAATTATCCTATAACATGGGCTGAGCAAAAAGTAGAATTTCCGGATTTGGATGGTGACAGAAATGCATCATTAACTAATCAACTAATAAAGCAAATAGTAATAAAAAATTATTCATCTACTTACAAAGATAGCTTAGAATATTTAACTTCATTAATTTTGGAAGGTGTAGTACAACAAAGTGATATTAGAAGAGTTATTAGAAAAAAATAGAAAGGTAATAAAATGTCTATAATAACATTTATAAGCGAAGATATTAAAGAAACTGGACAAACTATATCAATTTCAGCCATAGCAACTGCTATGGCTATTGAGCATAACTATAAAATATTACTTTTTTCTACTGAATTTATAGATAAAACTTTAGAGAATTGCTTTTGGAATTTAAATGATAGAAGAACAGGCATTTTCGCAAAAGCAAATGTTATGGATGTATCAAATGGATTAGAAGGGTTAGTTAGAACTTTTGCAAGTAATAGAGCATCAGGAAATACAATAAGAAGTTATACAAAGCCAGTTTTAAAAGATAGATTGGATATACTTCAAGCTCCTAAAACGATTGATTTTAAGGAATACATGAATGTGTCATCGTATTTTTCGCAAATAATTGATGTTGCAAATCAATCCTATGATATAGTTTTAGTGGATTTAAGTAAGAAAATACCTAAAGTAAATAAAGATAAGGTATTAAATATATCTGACTTAGTAGTTGTTAATTTTAATCAAAATATTACTTCAATTAATAATTTTTTGAAATTAAAAAATACTAATGAGTTTTATACAAAAAGTAATGTTTTATTAGCTTTAGGAAGATATAATCCAAATTCAAAATACTCTAATAAAAATGTTGCAAGATATTTAAAAGAAAAAAATATTCCTTTAGTTGTACCATATAATATCTTATTTGCAGATGATTGTGCTGAAGGAAAAATAATAGATTATTTCTTAAAAGTACAAAGACTTCAAGGGTATGACAATAAAGATACTTATTTTATAAAGCAATTAAGGGATACTACTCAAAGACTAGAGTATAAAATGCAGGAAAAAATAAATGGTTTATTATGATGAAAGGAGCAAAATATGTTTCTTAATGTTATTTTGATATTAGCAGTTATATTATTAGCTGGATACTTAGTTCTAAGATATATAAAGAAAAATCAGGATGCGAAAGTTGAAGAGCAAGTTGTAGTAGATGACAAAACTTATACTCTTGATATGATGATGAACTTTGTTAAAAAAAGAATGGATGAGATAACTAAAGTTAACCTTTATGATTTAGGACTTTCAGAAGAAGAATTAAAAAGAAGGAAAAATAAAAAGTACGAGCTAAAAAAGGCGCTTAAAGGTTGTACATATGGAGATGTAAATGATAAAAAGTATGTAAAAGAACTTATCTATGATTTACTTTCACAAGAATATGGTGTTGATGAAACAAATATATCAAAAGCAATACCTTTTGATGTTCCTTCACTTTTAACACCTCAAGATAAATTTGATATTCTTTTATATATGTATCAAAAAGACTATGGGTATGAGGCTTTAACTGAAATTATTAAAAAATACGATTTGGCAAGACTTAAATATACATCAGGAGAATCTAAGCCATCATATGTAATAACACCTGAAGAAATAAATGAAATATATGAAAAGGAAAATTATGTACTAACATATGATGATAAGCTAAATGTAATAGTACAGAGAATTTATCAAAAGTATAAAGGATATAGCTCAATTGACGATGTAAGGGATATGAATATTGACGGTATATCAGGGGGTGTATCTGGTATGCCTGAAAGTTTCTTAAGTCAGGTTGCACAAACAGATTCAAGTTATTTATCTCAAGTTATGGAACACAAGGTTCCAAGAGCTTGTGATAGTATTTGGATATTTTTCCAAGGTAAATCTATAAGACTTGCTTTTTTATCATTTGGAACAGAGGCAGAGCTAAAAAGAGTTTGCCAAAACATATACAAATACAATAACCCTGGTCAGCTTTCTGATACAAATGGGTATAAGATTAATGAAATGAAAGATGGCTCTCGTGTTGTTGTTGTTAGACCAAGTTTCTCAGAAACATGGGCATTCTTCGTAAGAAAATTCGATGTAAAGCGTTCAACACTAGAGCAATGGTTCAAAGGTGAAGAAGGAAGCATAGAAACAATAGAGCTTTTAAAATACTTAGTAAAAGGTGCAAGAATTATTTCAATTACTGGTGAGCAGGGTTGTGGTAAAACAACAATGCTTATGGGTATGATAGAAAATATATATGAAACAATGAACATTCGTGTTCAGGAAACTGCATTTGAGCTTCACTTAAGAAAAATTTATCCAACTAGAAACATATTAACATTTAGAGAAACAGATACTATATCTGGACAGGAAGGTCTAGATGTTCAGAAAAAGACTGATGGTTCTGTTAATATCATAGGTGAGGTTGCAACTGATCCCGTAGCATCTTGGATGATACAAGCAGCACAGGTTGCATCTAAATTTACATTATTTACTCACCACGCTAAAACATTTTCAAACTTAGTTACAGCACTTCGTAACTCAATGCTTAGAACTGGTGTATTCACAAACGAAAAAACTGCAGAAGAGCAAGTTGTATCAGTTTTAAACTTTGATATACACTTAACTAAAGACTTCAAAGGAAAGAGATATGTTGAAAGAATAACAGAATGTATTCCAGTAGAAGATGTTAATGATTATAACAATGATTACAAGAGTCAAAAAACATTAGAAGGCAAATTTGAAAGATTTGCGGAAAATACAACAAAATATTATACAAAAGAAACAAACAAAGAATTATATAAATATGTAAACATACTTGAATATCAAGATGGAAGATATGTAATGACAAATAAAATTTCAGATACAAACTTAAAAGAAATGCTTTTAAATATGGATGATACTGATAGCAAAGAATTTAGCAATTTTGTAGAAAGAACATGGGGAGAAAAATTAAGTGTTAATGTTGAAGAACAATAAGTCATTTTTGGGAACAACTCCTAAATATATTATAAAGTTGCTTTTGGGATGTATCTCAAAAAATAAATTAAATAACGAAAAGGAGGTGACTTTAAATGTCTAATGAAACCGTATTTATGCTTATGGGAATAATAATTGCAATTTTTGCAATAGTAGTAATAGCATATTTAATTATTAGAAAAAAGATGCAAAGTTCTGATGTTGCAAGAATTGAAAGACTTAGAAAAGGAACTAGGGAAAAAGGTTTTTCTTCAGAAGTAATGTATCAAAAATTATACATGAGATATTTAAAGTTACCATTTTTAAGAAGGTATCTTTTAAAAGTTAGAAGAAGACTAGAAATAATAAATATTGATGATGAATTTTTAACAAGACTTCAAGCATCAAAAATTATCACAAGAGCATTAGCCATTATTATACCAGTAACTTTAATAGTAATATTAATGACCAAAAGTAACTTATTAATAATGATAATTATTCTTATCTTTGAATTATTTATAATAGATTCATTGGTTGATGGAATGGTTGATAAGTTAGACAACAATTTACTTAATCAACAGGTAGATTTCTTTGCAGCAATGAGACACTCATATCATGAAACCAATATGGTTGGAGAGGCAATATATCAAACTGCACAAGATGATGAGCATATAGAAATATCTAGACAAGCTGAAAGAATATATAATATATTAAATTCCGAGGATCCAGAGACAGAGTTAGAAAAATACTATGATATAGCTCCAAATAATTACTTAAAGGAGTTTGCTGGTATATCGTATTTAACTCAGGAATTTGGTGATAGAAAAGTAGATGGAACATCTTTATATTTAAAAAACTTAGATAACATTACACAAGAAATGCAAATGGAAATTTTGAAAAGAGATAAACTTAATTATACATTTCAAAGTTTATCAATTATATCAATAATTCCTATGGTAATGCTAGAACCACTTAAAAGCTGGGCTTTGAGTAACTTCTCTTTTACAAAGTCGTTTTATAACGGCAAGTTAGGTATGATTGTTCAAATAATCATTTTATTAGTAACATTTGTATGTTACATTTTAATTAGAAAATTAAAAGATAATGGAGCAGTAAACATAAAACTGGAAAACAATCAAAATCCATGGCAAGCTAAATTATACAATATAAAACCAGTTAAAAGGTTTGTGGATTTATTTATACCAAAAGATGGTACAAAAGAGCGTAGAAAAATAAAAGAAGCGCTGAAAGATGCAGCGTCAAAGCAAAAAATAGAATGGTTATACATTAATAGATTAACTCTTACTGTTGTTGTATTTATTGCATCAATAATAATGTTTATGATGTTACATAATGTCCAAATTAATTATATATACACAGAGCCAACTACGGATTATGATCTTATTGGAGAACTAGACGATCGAGATTATAGAAAAGCTATGGAGACGACTGAAACTCATAACTACTTTCTAGATATGTTTAGAGGAAAATTAAATACTACTCAAGATGATATAGAAAAAGCAATGAGAAGGTCTACATATTATAGAGATGCTGATGAAGAAACAATCACATCAAATGCAGAGCAAATATTAGAAAAATTGCAGACTGTAAATTCAGAATATTTAAAATGGTTTGAAATACTTTTAGCAATGGTATTTGCTATAATAGGATATGCAGCACCATACTTAATGCTTAAATTCCAAGTTATAATAAGAAAAATGTCTATGGAAGATGAGGTAATGCAATTCCAAACAATTATACTTATGCTTATGAGGCTTGAAAGAGTTGACGTTGAAATGATACTAGAATGGATGGAAAGATATGCAGACATATTTAAAGAGCCAATTAGCAGATGCTTAAACGACTATGAAAGTGGTTCTTGGGAAGCATTGGAAGATATGAAATCGGAAGTATCATTCCAACCTTTGATTAGAATAATTGAAAGCTTACAAACTGCGGTTGAAAAAGTTCCTATAAAAGAAGCTTTTGATGAATTAGATTCTGATAGAGAGTATTACCAAGATAAACGTAAAGAAGCAAATGATAGATTAATTTCTAAAAAAGGTATGATAGGTAGAGCAATAGGTTTTACCCCACTTGTTGGAATATTTGTTGGATACTTAGTTGTACCATTAGTATTAATAGGATTAACAAGTATGACTTCATCATTTGAAACAATGCAAGCAATGTAATTGAAATTTATGAATTATCGTTCTTTATTAGCAGAAAGAGGTTTTAGTAATTATGGAAAATGCAACCAAAGCATTGATTATAGCAGGTGGAATGTTAATTGCTATGCTAATTGTGGGTTTGTTGGTATTTGGATATACACAACTTAGACAATACCAACAAACTGCATATGATGAAGAGTCCACAAGGCAATTAGCAGACTTTAATGAAAGATTTGAGGCTTATAACAGAACTACTGTTAGAGGATATCAAATTATTTCTCTTGGTAATTTAGTGTATGATACCAATATAAGATATGCTGATTATCAAGGTTATGAAGATGTTGCTGTTCAGGTAAAAGGACTTACAAATTTGTATGATAGTAATAGAAGCCCAGATGAAAAAGTTGACTTAGTTAACTTTGTTCAAGAAACTTATAATCGTTTAAATGGCGACCAAAAAAATGCTGTAAAAGAAGCATATTTTGAATGTACAGGCGTTACTTATGGAGTTTCTGGAAGAGTAACTAGAATGGAATTTTCAAATGTAAAAGTAATAAATTAGAATTATTTTACTTTAAGTTTTGAAGTTTAATTAATTAATTTTTGTAGTTAGTATATTAAAAATATAGTGCATAAAACTACATAAGATAACAAAAAGGAGAGTGAACTAATGGAGAATGCATCTAAGGCGTTAATAATTACTGGTGAAGTATTAATTGGTATATTAGTACTTACATTATTAAGCTTCATAATAGTTCAATTTGGAAATTTTTCTAGAAATTTGAATACGCAAATGAGTGAAACTGAAATAAATAGATTTAATGTTGAATTTACTAATTTTTCAGGTAGGGCAGATATAAGTATGCAAGAAGTGGCGTCAATAATAAATTTTGCACAAAAAAACAATCAAGAATTTGAAGCTCAAAACGGAGATGCATTTTTTGTTGATGTAAAAATAGATGGTGAATCAGTAATAGGCAATTCAATAAATGAATATTTAACGAATACTAAAAATTCTAAATATTATTATTGTAATATTGTAATTAGCAATATTAATATTGATAATACCAATAATACAATAACTTTTAAAAGAAATTTTATTGATTCAGACATAACATATGATAATAGAACAAATAGAGTATCATCAATCCAATTTCACACAATAGATAATGATGATTACGCAAATGCAATTTTACAGCAATATACGATAAATGTAACTACATAGGAAAAGTAATTTAATAAAGATTGAATTTATTTGTAAAAGTAAAAAAGTAAAAAAGTAAAAAATTAGAAAAAAATTTTTTTTTATATTGCATTATTTTTTACTTAATGATATAATTCCGAAAGGATAGCCATGAAAAAATATATAGTTTTGTTTATTATAGTAATTATAGCGGTTTGTAGTATAGGTTATTTGTATTTAAATTATAAAACTAATGCTAATAATGTACAAGCTACTAATAAAGAATATTCTAGTTTATATAGTCAAATAATTAATGGAGCTACACTTGCAACAAATATAAATAAAATTATCGACAAAAATACGAAAAATAATGTTTCTAAAAATGAAAAAGGCTATTTTGAAGATAATGATACAAACTCAATAATAGTTGAAATAAAATTTAAAGATAGTGACAACATATTTAGAATAGAACAAATTTATAATAATGGAATACAAAAATTTATTAATTTATATAGCAATTTAAATTTTAAATGCACTAAAATTGAATATCATAAAAAAACAAATTTAATTAGTTATATGTACTTTGAAGAAGTATAAAATATACTCTTTGTGGTTACATAGTTAATTAAAAAATTATTTTATAGTTATTAGATTTAGTTAATATGACTAAAATCATATAAATATTTATAAGAAATCAAAGGAGGAAATTTTATGGAAAACGCGTCAAAAGCATTAATTATTGCAGGTGCAATATTAGTTTCAATTTTAATAGTTGGTTTAGGTGTTATTATTTATAATAACGTATCAGGAATAGCATCAGGAACAAATCTTGATTCTCAAGAAATTACAGCACATAATTCACCATTTGAAGGATATTTTGGTGATTATGTATCAGGAAGCAATGTAAGAGCATTAATTACACAAGTTCAAGCTAACAATAGTGCAGCACAAAGAAATGATGAGGTAGTAGGAAATTATATATATGTCGTAGATGACACAGGTAAGATTTTAAGCTCTTCAGATATTAGAACTGGACAAATGTATAAAGTTACGTATGGTGACCAATCTGTATTCTCAGATGAAGGTGGAGATAATAATGGAGACCCAGTAACTGGAACTATGGCAAATGATGCTGGATATTGGAGTAATGGATATTTAAGAACAATTGTCGTAACAGTTAATTCAGCTGGATAATTAAAATAAGGAAAGTAGCAATTATTTTATAAACTGTTTCAGAAAGGAAACTATTAGATGGAAAATGCAACCGAAGCATTAAAAATGGGCTTTGCAGTGCTTGTGCTAGTTGTAGCTTTATCTCTTACAATATATTCTTTTACAAGAGTTAGAGAAACATCTGCACAAATAACCGCCGAAGCAGATGTAAGACAGTATTATCAACAATTAACTTTAAATGAAACAGAAGGCAGTACTAATGCTCAAGCTAATAGAATAGTAGGAGTAGAAACTGTAATACCAACTCTTTATAGATATTATAAAGAAAATTATACTATTTTATTTTATAAAGGAACAGGCTATAATGAAGCAAATGGTACTTTTGAGCAGATAACTCCAATGCCACTTTATTATACTGAAACTAGTGCTGAATATTTAAATGGCTCTACTTTAACAACTAATGAATCTGACGGAAGGGCTATATTTGGCTTTGATATTCAAGATGAACAAGTAAGAAGAGAGCCATGGAGTGCTAATCAAGATTCATCATATTCCTTTATAAGAGCTTTTGTAAATGGCTTATTTACTAACAATTATTATACAAGTAGAACAAGTACTAATAATCCTAGCAAAGGTAATAATTTTGGCGAAGATAGTAATGGACCATATTATCAAATACAGTTTTATTTTAATGGTAATGATAGAAAATCAGATGGACTATTAGGAAAAGATTATCAGTTTATTGAAAGATATGGCGAATATAATTTTGAAAATGTATCAAATATTGCTAGTGATGATGATGGAAACTTAGTTCAGTACTATAATATCTTATCAAATGTAACGGAATCAGTAGATATACTTGAAAATAATGAGATTGTAGTTAATAATAAGGGAACTACCAAAAGGGTAATACAGTATATACTAATATCATAGTAATTACTAAAAGGTTTATAGCAAGTTATATGTAAATTGCTTTTTGGGTATGCTTTATAGCTTGCCTGAAAAGCAATTTTATGTTATAATATAAAGGAATTTTATTTATAATATTTCAAATAAAAGGAGGCAATTTATGAGTGATACAGTAGTAACAGTGCTAGCAATATTTTTAGCAGCAATTCTTATGTTTATATTTCCACTAATGTCAACATCTGATAGAGCAGATGACATTACTACACAGGCAGTTGATTCAGCAACTACTGATTTTGTTGATGAAATAAGATCTACAGGAAAAATAACTCGACAAAATTATGACAATTTTATACAAGTTCTTGGATCAACAGGAAATAGTTATGAAGTTGAAATGGAAGTACAGGTTTTAGATGATAACCCTGGTAAAAAAGTAACAGAAGCTGAATATACTAAGGTTGGAGAAAACTATTATTATAGTGAATACACAACTCAAATACTTGATGAAATAAATTCAGACACGGGTGCTATGTACTTAAAACAAGGAGACTTAGTAACTGTTAGTGTAAAAAATACTAATAGAACAATTGGTACTATATTAAGAGACTTTTTTTATAGTATAACAGGAAACAATTCTGCAACTGTTACAGCTACACATAGTGGAATTGTAAGTGTAAATGGAAGATAAACAAATGAAAGGATAAAAATGAAGTTACAACAACTAGCAGTAGTATTTGTAATAATAGTTGTACCTATTGCAATGGTATTATCTATGTATACAAACAATAATATAGAAGTTTTAGAAGCACAGGCTGACTATAATGATATATTACTCAATGCAGCAAATGATGCAGTACAAGCATATCAGATGAATACATTAAGAAATGGTTATTCAACTATAAACGACTCAAAAATAAGAGATATTTCTGCATCAGTAAATTCATTTTTCAATAGCTTAGCTTCGGGATTGGGTTCATCAGGATATAGTAGAGAGGACATAGAAGGTTACATACCAGCTATGCTCTTTACCTTATATGATGGCTATTATTTGTATGGTGATTATCAAAACATGGTAGAAATTGAAAATGGAAAGCAAGTATATAGCACGGATATCACGCAGAATCTTACATCCAAAAGTGGTGTAAAGCCTTTTATATATTATACTTGTGAATATACTGGATCAGGAAAATTGGATTTAGTAATAAACTACACGTTGGATAACTATATTACAGTAATGGGAACCGATAAAGATGGAAATATAGTAAATATTTCTGGTTATTTAATAAATCCAAATAGTGTAACTGATAATGGCGGTACATTACAAGTTCATGGTGTTACAATAGAGCCAGAAACTTTGGGAGAATATATTGTTGCAATTGATACTGTACCAATAGGTGAAGGTCAAACAGGAACTACATATACTCCAAGAGAACCAGAATATTTTCAATATGTTTATTATAACAATCAAAAATACTATTATGATCCGTCAGCAAGCAGTTCTAGAAGTAGTACATATGTTGGTGTTAATTTTTTTAGATTAAATAATAATTTAAGAGTTTATTTAACAGAAACAGAGGCAAATGGACTTGCAAACTATTTGGGATTCACTAACTATATGAATATTCAACAAAATCCAGAAGTTAATTTTAAAGATAGTAGTGCAATTAAGTATTATAGAGAAGCAAAAGAATTTTCAGATACATTTTTAAGTATTGTTGGAACTCAACCATTAACAGTAGTTACAGATAGTTTTAATAATCAACTTAACTATACTACATTATCTGAGGATTCTGGACAAAGTGTACCTATACACTCACGTGCTGATTATTATGATCCAGAGTATGATTCAATTACTGGTGTTTTTACTATAAACGATGAAAATGATCCAGAATTAGAAAGCTCATTGTTTAATGAGCATAGAGCGGATGTAATAATTAGTTCTATAGAATCAAATTTAATGAGCATAATTGCAAACTTTAATATACATCATAATTCAGGTTATGAATTTGCTTTACCTGTGCTTTCAGAAGATGATTGGTACAATATTGCAAATAATGTAACAATAGTATCGTTTATGCAAGGAATGCCTATTGGTAATTATAAATATTATAGCAATTATTCTATTGTTACAAATACTAAAAATAAAGAATTTGTATCACGAAATTCAATATTATTAAGAAATAAAGAAAGTGGAAATAGAACTAGTGATACAACCAAATCATATCATAGTCCACGATGTTTAAGCATAAATGGCTATGGAGAAAATACTATTGATACTAGTAATTTAATAGGATACAATATAATTGATTATCAGCAACAAATTGCATCATATGATGAGATAGATGATAGTAGAGAAGAAATTACTCGTACATTTTATTACTATCCTCATTCAGGAAGTGGAGCATATGAGTGTGTAATTGGTAGGGATGAAGTTCTATTTACAACAGATAATTTAATTAATAATACACCTTTTAGTAGTATAAATGATAGGTATGATGAAACACAAAGCATATATGAAGGAAAGTATCCATCACATGAAGTTAGAACTGCATACATAACTGCTTTAGCCCGTGAAAAATACAATTTATACAAAGTAAGCGATTACTTTGACGATCATAGTTAATTTTTTTATTGCAATTATATAAATAAAATTAAAAAAAATGGTTACTCTAATAAAAGAGTAACTATTTTTTTTAGGAGATTCTATGAAAAAGAAAATTATTCCAATTATTTTATTAATAATTTGTTTAAGTATGTATATAAATTTACTAGGAATAGAAAGTGACTTATATTCAGAAGCAGTAAGTGCCTCAACAAAAAGATATGTAAATCCAATAGGAAGAACTGTAGGGCTTAAATTATACACAAATGGAGTATTAGTTGTTGGTATGTCCGAAATTGACGGAGAAGATGGAAACAAATGTATGCCTTATAAAGACAGTGGAATAAAAGAAGGAGACATGATAAAAGAAATAAATGGCAAAGAAATAAGTAATACGCAAGAGTTAATAAATATAGTAAATAGTTCGAATGGAAATGAAGTATCTATAAAATATGAAAGAAATAATGATTTGATTTATACTAGTATCATTCCTATTAAGGGGAAGAATGGAGATTATATGTTGGGGCTATGGGTTAGAGATGCAGCAGCTGGCATTGGTACACTCACATATTATGAGGAGGCTACAAAAACTTTTGCAGCACTAGGTCATGGAATAACAGATGTAGATACAGGAAATTTGTTAAATATTTCTAATGGAGAATTAGTAACTGCACAGATTGTTTCAATAGTTAAAGGCGTAAAGGGTAGAGCAGGAGAGATAAGAGGAATAATAGATAATGGGCAAAAAATAGGAGAAATTGAAAATAATAGCAATATAGGAGTATATGGAAAGGTTACAAATGTAGACTTTATAAATTCAATAAAACAAGAAGAACTAGAAGTTGCGGAGAGAAATGAAATAAAAACAGGAAAAGCTGAAATTATATGCCAACTTGAAAATGATAAAGTAGAACGTTTTGAAATAAATATAAAAAAGTTGTATAAAAATTCTAAAGATAATAAAAGCATGCTTATAGAAATAACAGATGAAGGATTAATAGAAAAAACGGGAGGTATAATTCCACGGAATGAGTGGTACACCAATAGTGCAAAATAATAAATTTATAGGTGCTATAACAAATGTGCTACTAAATTCACCTACAGAAGGCTATGCAATTTTTGCAGATATGATGATGAAGTGAAGTTTGTGATGCTAGACATTGACATATTAATAAAAATTTGTATATAATTATTGAAGTTAATTTAAAAATTATCGAAACTTTAGATGAAAAGGAACTGAAAATTTATGAAAAAGTTAAAAAAAATAGAACATGGATTTAGCATTATTACACTTATTTTAATTATACTAATTATTATTTTGGGCATAATTATTTATTCATCTTTTGTAGAAAATAATACTACATCAACAGTAGATTATCAAAATTATTTTAATGAAGAATTATCTTCTACAAACAATATAGCTTTAAGGTATTATTACAATCAATTAGAAGAACCTGCTAAAATAATGTATACTACTATTTTAGAAAATGCTGATAGCTTAAAAAGTGGTACAGAGCCTATTAAATTTCCATCTAGTGTTAGTGATAGCATAATAGAAATAGGTGGAAATGAAAATGAAAATTATTTTCAGTCAGCATGGGATGCTGTAACATTGGATAATTTGGAATTATTTTTTGTAGATACTACTAAGTTATCCGTATCAACAAGAACGTCAGCATTTTTAAATTATAAATCTTATGGATTTACTTTAGCTCCACAAGCTGGTACAACATATTATAATTCAAGTTTCAATAATGCAGAAGAGATAAATAATGCTATAAATGAAGTTCGAAATGTGGCAAATGAAATAGTATCAAATGCAATTGGAACAAGATTTGACAAAGTATTATATGTCCATGATTGGCTTGTTGATAATTTAGACTATGATAATAATGATACAGATAATAAAGACAATATTTATGGAACATTTATAAATAAGAAGGTTGTTTGCGAAGGATATGCAGAAGGGTTAAAATATTTATTAGATAAATTAAATATACCTTGTGTATTAGTTTATGGGGCTGGCTATGATGATAACGGAAATGAGGAGGCTCATGCATGGAACTATGTACAAATGGAAGATGGTAATTGGTATGCAGTAGATGCTACATGGGATGATCCTCTTTATATTGGTAGTGGAAGTTCTTTATTACAACGTGAGTATAAATATAAATACTTTTTAAAAGGAGCAAAAACATTTAATAAAAATCATGTAAATGATGGAGATGTGTCTGGCTCAGGGCAAGATTTTAAGTATCCAGAACTTGCAGAAAATGATTACGAGAATTAAAAAACTAGGAGGCTTTTCTCCTAGTTTTTTTCAACTAATTTTGGTCCAATTTGTGTTACTGTACCAGCACCTTGAGTAAGTACAATGTCATCAGGTTTAGCATTTCTTTTAACAAAATCTACTATATCGTCAAAATTAGGTATATAGTAAGCTGTTCTACCCATAGAATCTATTTTTTCAACAATATCTTTGGCAGAAACACCATAAGTATTACTTTCTCTAGCTGCATAAATATCTGTAACAATAATATTATCAAAATTTAGTAAGCATTTAGCAAAATCATCTAATAAGTTTTTAGTTCTGCTATAGGTATGAGGTTGGAAAATGATCCAAGAATGATTATAATGTTTCTTTTTCAAAGCATCTGCAGTTGCTTGTATTTCTGTTGGATGATGACCATAATCATCATAAACTTTAACGTTATTAAATTCACCAATATATTCGAATCTTCTATGAGCACCTTTATATTTTAATAGTGCATTTTTTATATCATTTTTATCTAATCCAAACTCATTACATAAAGCTATGCAAGAAAGTGCATTAAGTACATTGTGCTTACCAGGTATGGATAATTTCATTGTTTTATAAAAAGAGTTGTTATAGTATACATCAAAAGATGGATAACCATTTTTATCAAAAGAAATATTTTTGGCAACAAAATTTGCATTTGATGAATTAATACCAAATGTTAAACTTTTTGCTTTAGTATATTGTGATAAATGAGCACAATTAGGATCATCTGCATTATAAACCAAAATACCATCATCAGGAAGTAATTTAACATACTTTACAAATGCAGATTTTATATTATCCAAAGTGCCATAGTAATCTAAATGGTCATTGTCTATATTAAGTATAATTTCTGCTTTAGGGTAGAATTTTAAAAAGCTTTCTACATATTCACAAGCCTCTAGTATAAAAAAGTCGCTATTGCCAATTCGGTAATTTCCACCTATATCATCTAGTGCTGCACCTATTTGAATAGTAGGATCTTTGTGAGACTCCAAAAAGCACATGGAAACCATAGATGTGGTAGTAGATTTACCATGAGTGCCAGAAACGCATATGGTATTTCTAAAACATTTGGTAATTTCACCTAAAAAATCAGCTCTTTCAACAACTGGTATGCCTAGTTCGTGAGCCTTAACAAGTTCAACATCCGTTGGCTTAATTGCAGCTGAATAAACGACTAAATCTGCTTTAGAAAGGACATCTAAATTATGACCTATGGTAACAGAAATGCCGTTAGCTATAAGTTTGTCTATAACATCAGAAGAGTTAATGTCTGAGCCTGATACATGAAATCCCCAATTTTTAAGAATTTCAGCTATACCACTCATACTTATACCGCCAATGCCTATCATGTAAATGTTTTTATATCTTTTTAAATCTTGCAAGTTTGCCAAAAAAATTCACGCTCCTTAATAAATTATATAATTTGCCTAACTATTATATTACAGAAAGTAAAAAAAAACAATACGAATATTTACATAAAAATAGAAAATTTTATTAAAATATTTTTATAATAATTACAAATTAAGTTGATTTAGATTATATGTTACATAAAATGGAAAAATTTTTTGTAAAAATAAGAAGGAAAAAGAAAATTATTAGCGAATATATAAAGTAGTATGAAAAATAGCAATATTTTTCATAAAATTTATAACTTTGGAAGGAGAACACTATTATGGAAATAACAGACGTAAGATTAAGAAAAGTAAATTCAGAGAACAGATTAAAAGCTGTTGCATCTGTAACATTTGATAACGAATTCGTAGTACATGAAATCAAAGTTATCAAAAATCCTGAAGGAGTATTATTTATTGCTATGCCTAGCAAAAAGATTAAGAGCACTGGAGAACATAAGGATATAGCACATCCTATTAATCCTGCTACTAGAGAAAAAATCCAAAAAGCTATATTAGAAGTATACAATAATACCCCTGAACCTGAAGCAAAAGAAGATGCTCCAAGTTCAGAAGAATAATAAATATCAACCAGTAAGT
>CALVKC010000009.1 GCA_944332505.1 uncultured Bacilli bacterium | reverse complement strand
AAATGAAGAATAGGAGGTAATAAAATGTTAGAAAATATTTTGTTAGTAATTTCAATACTTTTAATAGCTATTGTATTATTACAAGGAAATAAAGCGAGTGATGCCGGACAAATTATTACCGGAGGAAACGAAAATTTATTTCAACATACAAAAGAAAGAGGCTTAGAACTATTTATTAGTAGAGCAACTATGGTTTTAGGTATTTTATTCTTTGTAATATCTTTGATTTTGTTTTTACAATAATAAAAAATTATAAACCTTGTGTTTGTTTGTAAAAAATTGCTGAAAAAGGCAATTTTTTTGTTGCATTTCATAAATTTTAGTGGTATTATTGATTATGTATGACTGCGTTGATGTGCAAGGTTACTGATACACTAGGATAAGTTGGTAAATAAAATAGTGAATTGGAGAACTTGTACGGAGTATGTCTATACTAGATATAGGCGAAAGGAGGACATATCAAATGTCAAGTACAAAAGTTAGAATCAATTTAAAAGCTTATGACCATCGTTTATTAGATGTAGCTGCTGGAAAAATTGTGGAAACTGTTAAGAGAACTGGTGGTGAAATTTCTGGCCCAGTACCATTACCAACAGAAATTGAAAAGGTAACAGTACTAAGAGCAGTACATAAGTATAAAGATGCTCGTGAACAATTTGAAAGAAGAACTCATAAGAGATTAATTGATATCAAAAATCCTAGTAAGGAAACTGTTGATGCATTAACTCATTTAGATTTACCTAGTGGTGTTGATGTAAATATTAAATTATAAGAAAGAAAGGAAAGTAAATTATGAAAGGAATCTTAGGACGCAAAGTTGGAATGACTCAAGTATTTACGAAAGATGGTAAACTTATTCCTGTAACAGTAGTAGAAGTTGAACCAAATGTCGTAATGCAAGTTAAAACTAATGAAAAAGATGGTTATAATAGTATTCAACTTGGCGTATTTGAAAAAAGTGAAAAGAAAGCAAATAAGGCTGAGGCTGGAAGAGCTAAGCAAGCAAATACTACTCCTAAGCGCTTCTTAAAAGAAATAAGAGATGTAGAAGGTAGTTACAATGTTGGGGACAAAGTAGGAGTAAGTATATTTGAAGTTGGAGACATTGTAGATGTAACAGGAGTTACAAAAGGTAAAGGGTTCCAAGGGGTTATCAAAAGACATAACCAATCTCGTGGACCAATGACTCACGGATCACATTATCATAGAAGACCGGGATCACTTGGAACTATGTTACCAAAAAGAGTATTAAAGGGTAAAAAGTTAGCTGGACACATGGGTGTTGATACAGTTACTATTCAAAATCTAGAAATTATTGAAGTAAACGAATTAGAAAATTATATTTTAGTTAGTGGAAATGTTCCTGGTGCTAAAAATTCATTAGTATTAATCAAATCTGCAGTTAAAAATTCTCGTAAGAAAAATCCAAAAGATATTTTGTTATATGAAGAAGTTGTAGATGAAGTTGTTGAAGAAGCACCTGTTAGTGAAGAAGTAACAACTAATGAAACTGATGAGTTAGTAGATAATGAAACTACTTCTGAAGTAGTTGAAGAAAATAGTGAAGAAAAGTAAGAACTTTAGAAAGGATTAAATATGACAAAGATAAGTGTTAAGAATCTAAATGGAGAAAAAGTAAAAGATTTAACATTAAATGATAATGTTTGGAATATTGAAGTTAACAATGATTCTTTAAAGAAAATGATTCGTTTACAACTTGATGCAACTCGTCAAGGAACAAGAAAAACTAAAAATAGAAGTGAAGTTTCTGGTGGTGGAAGAAAACCTTGGAGACAAAAAGGCACTGGACGTGCTCGTCAAGGTAGTATAAGAGCAACACAATGGCGTGGTGGTGGAATTCCTTTTGGAGTATCACCAAGAGATTATTCTTTTAAAATTAATAAAAAAGAAAGAGTTCTTGCTCTTAAAAGTGCTTTAACATTAAAAGCAAAGGAAAAAGCATTAACAGTTGTTGATAGTTTCAATGTAGATGCTATGAAGACTAAAGATGCTATTAAATTATTAAATAATTTAAAATTAGAAAACAAAATTTTATTTGTTACAAGTGATGATGCTGAAAATTTATATTTAGCAATTCGCAATTTACCAAATGTTTTAATGATTTATGCTGATGAAGTTAATTGTTATGACTTAGTAAATGCTGATTGTTTAGTAATAGATGAGGCAGCAGTTAAAAATATTGAGGAGGTGCTTAAATAATGAAGCATTATTCAGATATTATTATTGCACCAGTTATTACTGAAAAGTCTATGGCTAATAGACAAAATAACGTTTATACTTTTAAAGTAGTAAAGGATGCTACAAAAGAAGATATTAAAAAAGCAGTAGAAGAAGCTTTTAAAGTAAGTGTTAAAAGTGTAAATACATTAAACACAAAATCAAAAAGAAGAAGAGTTGGAAGATACTCAGGAAGAACTAAAACATACAAAAAAGCTATTGTTACATTAGCGGAAGGTTCTTCTATAGAAATGTAGTTTGGAGGGAAATGTATGGCTATTAAACATTATAAACCAACGACTAACGGTCGTAGAGGAATGAGTACTCTTACAAATGAAGAAATAACTACAAATACACCAACTAAGTCTTTACTAAGAAAATCTAGTAAAACTGGTGGAAGAAATAATCAAGGTAAAATGACAGTTCGCCATATTGGTGGGGGAGCTAAAAGAAAATACCGTGTTATTGATTATAAAAGAAATAAAATTGGAGTTACAGGAAGAGTAGCAAGTATTGAATATGATCCAAATAGAACAGCAAATATTGCATTAATAAATTATAAAGATGGTGAAAAAAGATATATAATTGCACCAAATGGATTAAAAGTTGGAGATATAATTGAAAACGGAGAAAATGCTGATATTAAAGTTGGTAATGCATTACCACTTATGAATATACCAGTAGGTACTGTTGTTCATTGTATTGAACTTAAACCTGGTAAGGGTGCTGAAATATGTCGTAGTGCAGGAGCAAGTGCTCAAATATTAGGACGTGAAGGAAAATATGTAATGCTTCGTTTACAATCTGGTGAAACAAGATTAGTACTTGGTAATTGTATAGCAACAATTGGTGTTGTTGGTAACGAAGACAGTAAGTTAGTTAATTTAGGAAAAGCTGGAAGAAAACGTCATTTAGGAATTAGACCAACTAACCGTGGATCTGTAATGAATCCTAATGATCACCCACATGGTGGTGGTGAAGGTAGAGCTCCAGTTGGACGCAAGAGCCCTATGACACCTTGGGGTAAACCAGCACTTGGTGTTAAAACTCGTAAGAGTAAAAAGAAAAGTGAAAAGCTTATTGTAAGTAGGAAGAAAAAATAGGAGGATATAATGGCAAGAAGTTTAAAAAAAGGACCTTATGTTCAAGATTCATTAATGAAAAAGGTTCAAGAAATGAATAAAAGTAATAAAAAAACTGTTATTAAAACATGGTCAAGAAGATCTACTATTTTTCCTGACTTTGTAGGTCATACAATAGCAGTTCATAACGGAAAAGATTTTATACCAGTATATATTACTGAAGATATGGTAGGCCATAAACTTGGAGAATTTTCACAAACTCGTAAGTTTACTGGACATGCAGGAAATAAATAGGAGGTAACATGGAAGCTTATGCAATTCATAAAAATGCTTTAATTAAACCAAGACTTGCAAGAATGACTATGGATTTAATTAGAGGTAAAGACGTTGAAACTGCTCGTGGTATTTTAGAAAACACAAATACTAAAGCAAGTAGATTAATATTAAAAGTTTTAAATTCTGCTGTTGCTAATGCAGTTAACAATTTTGGAGCTAATGAAAATGATTTAAGAATTAGTGAATGTTACATTAATCCAGGACCTATTTATAAAAGAATAAAATTTGCAAGTCGTGGTAATGTAGATCGTCACGATAAAAGAAGTAGTCACATTACGGTTTGTGTAACTGATGATGCGAAAGGAGTAAAATAGTATGGGACAAAAAGTTAATCCAATAGGATATCGTCTTGGTGTTAATAAAGATTGGCAATCAAAATGGTATGCTAAAAAAGATTATGCTAAGTATTTAAATAATGATATTAAAATTAGAGAATATTTAGAAAAGAATCTTAAAGATGCAGCTATTGCTGGAGTTATTATTGAACGCAAAAAGAATAGATGCGAAGTTACTATTTATACTGCTAAACCAGGAGTTATCATAGGCCGTGGTGGTGAAGATATTGAAAAATTAAGAAAGAAAATTGCAAAAATTGTTGATGAAGAAATATTTATTAACATTGTGGAAGAAAAGAAACCAGATTTAAATGCTAAATTAGTTGCAAATAACATTGCTAGTCAAATAGCAGCAAGAGCTCCATTTAGAACTGCTCAAAAAAGAGCAATAAAGAATGTATTAAAAGCAGGAGCTAAAGGTTGTAAAACTAGTGTATCTGGAAGACTTGGTGGAGCAGAAATGGCACGTACTGAAGGTTATACTGAAGGAACTGTGCCACTACATACTATTAGAGCAGATGTAGATTATGCTGTTTCTGAAGCAGATACAACTTATGGAAAAATCGGTGTTAAAGTTTGGATATATAAAGATGAAATTCTTCCTGCAAAAAAAACATTGAAGGGAGCTGATAAAGATGTTGATGCCAAAAAGAACTAAATATCGTAAAAGTCATAGAATAAGTTATGATGGCCATGCTAAAGGCAATACCGAACTTCATTTTGGAGATTATGGTTTAATGGCTTTAGAAGGCGGATGGGTATCAGCTCGTCAAATAGAAGCGGCTCGTATAGCAATGACACGTTTTATGAAACGTGGTGGAAAAGTATTTATAAATATTTTCCCACATATGCCTAGAACTAAAAAACCTTTAGAAACTCGTCAAGGTAAAGGGAAAGGTAACGTTGAAGAATGGGTTGCTGTTGTTAAAAACGGAAAAATTATGTTTGAAATAAGTGGTGTTTCTGAAGAAATAGCACGTGAAGCACTAAGACTTGCTTCTCATAAATTGTCTGTTAAAACGAAATTTGTTAAAAAAGAAGTAAAGGATGGTGATTCTCTTGAAAATTGAAGATTTAAGAAAATTATCAGATGAAGAATTAGCAAAGAAAATTAAAGAAACAAAAGAAGAATTATTTACAAAAAGAATGCAACAAGCAAGCGGTACTTTAGAAAAACCAGCTCAACTTAGAACACTAAGAAGGGATGTTGCAAGAATGAAAACCATTCTTAAAGAAAGAGAAATTGGAGGTAATAAATAATGACTGAAGCAAAACATGAATTAGTTGGAAAAGTTGTTAGTAGTTCTAATAATAAAACTATAACTGTTTTAGTTGAAACTTCTAAAAAACATCCTTTATATAAAAAACAAGTTAAATATTCTAAAAAATATGCAGCTCATGATGAAGCAAATGAAGCAAAAGTAGGAGATACAGTAAAAATTAGAATGACTAGACCATTATCTAAAACTAAGAGATATGAATTAGTTGAAGTTCTAAGCAAAGCTGTTATCCTTTAGGAGGTATTATTATGGTAATGCAAGAAAGTAGACTAAAAGTTGCTGATAATAGTGGTGCTAGAGAATTACTTGTAATTAGAGTTATGGGTGGTTCTAAAGTAAAATATGCTAATATTGGTGACGTAGTAGTTGGAACTGTAAAAAAAGCTATTCCTAATAGTCCAATAAAAAAAGGAAAAGTAGTTAAAGCTGTAATTGTTAGAACAGTTGAGGGTGTAAGAAGAAATGATGGTTCTTATATTAAATTTGATGACAATGCATGTGTTTTAATTAAAGATGATAAATCTCCAGTTGGAACTCGTGTACTTGGTCCAGTTGCTAGAGAATTAAGAGAAAAAGATTATATGAAAATCGTTTCTTTAGCAAGCGAAGTGCTATAAGGAGGATTCATGAAGGTAAAAGTAGGAGATACAGTTTTAGTAATTGCTGGTGCTGATAAAGGCAAACAAGGTAAAGTAATTAGAACTTTAAAGAAGGATCAAAAAGTAGTTGTTGAAGGAATACATGTAGTTAAGAAACATAGTAAACCTAGAACTACAAATGATAAGGGTGGTATTTTTGAAATTGAAGCCCCTATTCATGTATCTAATGTTAAAGTAATTACTGAAGCTGAAGTAAAAGAAATTAAAAAGGCTGAAAAGGCTCAAGAAAAGAAAGAAAAGATAGAAGCTAAAGAAGAAAAAAAGGTTGCTAAAACAACAACTAAAAAAGTTTCTAAGAAAGCGAGTAAGTAGTTATGAGTAATTTTAAAGAAAAATATAATAAAGAAATTGTTCCTAATTTAATGAAAGAATTTGGTTTTACTACTGTAATGGCTGTTCCAAAACTTGAAAAAATTATAATAAATATTGGTGTTGGAGAAGGTAGTAAAGATGAAAAATTTATTACTGCTGCAGTTAATGATTTAACTAAAATCAGTGGACAAAAACCAGTAGTTACAAATGCTCGTAAGTCAATCGCAGGATTTAAAATAAGAGAAGGTCAACCTGTTGGGGTAAAAGTAACTTTAAGAGGAGAAAATATGTATTATTTCTTTGAAAAGTTAGTTAAAATTGCACTACCTAGAGTTAGAGATTTCCGTGGTGTATCAGCTCATTCATTTGATGGCCATGGTAATTATACTTTAGGAATAAAAGAACAATTAATATTCCCAGAAGTTGATTATGATGATGTTGTTAAAGTTCGTGGTATGGATATTGTATTCGTAACAACAGCAAAGAGCAATGAAGAAGCTAAGAGTTTACTTAAAGGCTTTGGAATGCCTTTCAAGAATTAAGGAGGACTTATGGCAAAGAAAAGTATGATTGTAAAAAATAGTAGAACACCTAAATTTAAAACTCGTGCTTATACAAGATGTAATCGTTGTGGAAGACCTCATGGAGTTTTAAGAAAATATGGTATTTGTCGTATTTGCTTTAGAGAACTTGCAAATGAAGGAAAAATACCTGGTGTTAAAAAATCTAGTTGGTAAGGAGGAAAATTATGTTTGTACAAGATAAAATAGCAGATATGTTAACTCGAATTCGTAATGCTAATCAAATGAAATATAGCTCAGTTGAAGTTATAGGTACAAAAATGACTTTAGGTATTGCGGAAATATTAAAAAAAGAAGGTTACATTAATGATTATGTCTATGAAAAGAATAGTAATGGAGATAAGTTAACTTTAAATCTTAAATATGGACCTAAAAAAGAAAGAGTTATAACAGGACTTAAAAGAATTAGTAAATCTGGTTTAAGAGTTTATGCTAAAGTTGATGAACTTCCTCATGTATTAAATGGACTAGGTATTGCTATAATTTCTACTTCTGAAGGTTTAATGACTGATAAAGAAGCAAGAGAAAAGGGATTAGGAGGTGAAGTACTTGCCTATATTTGGTAAGGAATTATGAGTAGAATTGGTGAAAGAAAGCTAACTATCCCTCAAGGTGTTACTGTAACTATTAATGGTAATGTTATAAATGTTAAAGGACCTAAAGGTGAACTTGAATATACTTTTAGTAATTTAATTAATGTAGAAGTTGTTGATAATGCAGTAATAACTAAACAAATTAAAGAAAATGCTAAATCAAATATGATGCAAGGAACTACAAATTCATTAATTAATAATATGATAATTGGTGTTTCTACTGGTTTTAGTAAAAGTCTTGAAGCAGTAGGAGTTGGATATCGTTTTGGAGTTAGTGGTAATAAAATTACTGTTAATGCTGGATATTCACATCCAATTGTAGTTGAAGCACCAAAAGATTTGAGTGTTACAAGTGAATCAAATACAGAAATAACTATTCATGGAATAGATAAACAAAAGGTATCTGAATTTGCGGCGAATATTCGTAAAATAAGAGAACCAGAACCTTATAAAGGTAAAGGAATTCGTTATAAAGATGAACACGTTCGTCGTAAAGAAGGAAAGAAAGCGGCATAGGGAAGGAGTATAAGATATGATTAAAAAAGAAGCTAATAATAAAGCAAGAGTCAGAAGACATGAAAGAGTACGTAAAACAATAAGTGGAACTAAAGAATGTCCAAGACTTAATGTATTTAGATCAAATAAAGGAATATACGCACAAGTTATTGATGATGTAACAGGTACTACCCTAGCTAGTTCTTCAAATTTAGAATTAAAAATTAAAAATGGAGGTAATATTGAAGCAGCTCAAAAGGTTGGAAAAGATATTGCTGAAAAATGTTTAAAATTAAAGATTAAAAAGGTAGTTTTTGACCGTGGTGGTTATCAATATCATGGTAGAGTTTCAGCACTTGCTGATGCAGCAAGAGAAGCGGGCTTAGAATTTTAAGGAGGGTAGCATGAGAAAAGAAAAAGTGGAACAAAAGAAAAACTTATTAGAAGAAAAAGTTATATCAATAACAAGAGTAACAAAAGTTACTCAAGGTGGAAGACATTTTCGTTTTTCTGCTACAGTTGCAGTTGGAAACCGTAAAGGTTTAGTTGGTATTGGTAGTGGTAAAGCTAATGAAGTACCAGAAGCAATTAAAAAAGCTATTCAAGCAGCTAATAAAAATGTTTGCCGTGTAGCATTAATTGATAATAGAACTATACCACATGAAATGATTTCAAAAGTTGGTCGTTCAGTTGTATTAGTTAAACCAGCTAAAGAAGGTCGTGGTATCATTGCTGGTGGTGCAGCAAGAGCAGTACTTGAACTTGCAGGTGTAAAAGATATTGTTGCTAAGTCATTAGGATCAAATACACAAGTTAATGTTGCTAAAGCAACTTTAAATGCACTAAAATCACAAAGAACACCAGAACATATTGCTGAACTTCGTGGTAAGAAAGTTGAGGAATTATAATATGAAATTAGAAAATTTACCAAAAAGTAAAGAAACCAAAGTAGCTAAAAGAGTTGGTAGAGGTCCAGGATCTGGAATGGGTAAAACTTCTACTCGTGGTGAAAATGGTCAAAAATCTAGAAGTGGTGCTTCTATAAAAGCATGGTTCCAAGGTGGACAAACTCCACTTCATAGAAGAATACCAATTAGAGGTTTCAATAATAAAAATTTTGAAACAAAATTTGCTATCATTAACTTAGCAGATTTAGAAAAATTCTTTAATGATGGAGATGTAGTTACTCCAGAAGTTCTTAAAGAAAGAAAAATTATTAAAAAACAACTTTGTGGAGTTAAAGTGCTTGCTAATGGAGAACTTACAAAAAAATTAACTGTTAAAGCACAAAGATTTTCAAGCAAAGCTGTTACTAAAATTGAAAATTCCGGTGGCAAAGCTGAGGTGATTTAGATGTTTCGTGGGTTTTCCCAACTTTTTAGTAAATCTAATAAAGATTTAAGAAAAAGAATATATTTTACCCTTTTTTGTCTAGGAATATTCTGTTTAGGTAGTGCTATAACAATTCCGTGGGCATCAAGAGTATATGATGAATTAGGATTTTTAGAAATATTCAATATAATGAGTGGTGGAGGACTTAGAAATTTTGCAATTTTTGGTCTTGGCGTTTCACCATACATTACCGCATCAATTATTACTCAATTATTGCAAATGGATATTGTACCTTATTTTTCAGAACTAAAAGAACAAGGGTATGTAGGTAGACAAAAAATTAATAAAATAACAAGGTATTTAGGTATTATAATTGGGTTTGTCCAAGCATATGTCTTATGTGTATTTTATATGAATGGTAGTGATACATTTACAATGTTAAAGACATCACTAGTTATGACAGCAGGTACGGCATTTTGCTTATGGATGGGTGATCAAATTACTAATAAAGGTTTAGGAAATGGTCAATCAATGCTAATTATGGCTGGTATTATTCTTAGTATGCCAAGTGTATTTACTGGAGCATATGAAGGATTTATAGTTGCAGATACTTATAGTACTGGATTAGGAATATTCTTCTTTATATTATTTATAATATCATATTTACTAATAATAGTTGGTATTATATGGATACAACTTGCTGAAAGAAGAATACCTATTCAATATGCAAATCGTAGTAATAGTGCATATGGTGCACAACAAAGTTTTTTACCAATTAAAATTAATTCTGCAGGTGTTATACCAGTAATATTTGCTCAAATACTTATTACTATACCAGCAACAATTGTTAATATTATTGGAAATGAAAAAGCAATTAATTTTATTAATACTTATATTAACTATACGACATTTACTGGTTTTATACTTTATATAATATTAATAATGTTCTTTGGATATTTTTATACATTTATGCAAATGAATCCTGATGAAATGAGTAAAAACTTAAATAAAAATGGTGGATACATACCAGGAATTAGACCTGGTGAAGATACATCAGCATATATAAGTGATTCATTAGGGAAATTAACATTTATGGGAAGTTTATTTTTAGTAGTATTATCTGCTATACCAATAATATTTTCAATGATATTCGATTTACCTTCGACAGTATCTATCGGAGGAACTGGAATACTTATCGTTGTAGGTGTAGCAATTGAAACTTATAAACAAATCGAAAGTAGTTTAGTAAGCCGTTCCTATGCGGCGAAAAGAAAGAGGTTAAGATGAAGAATATAATATTTATTGCTCCCCCAGCTGCGGGAAAAGGTACACAAAGTAATATGTTAAAAGAAAAATTTGATTATGCTCATATTTCAACTGGAGATATGTTACGTGAAGCCATTAATTCTGGTAGTAAATTAGGTATGGATGTAAAAAATATTATAGATAAAGGAGAACTTGTAAGTGATGATATTATAATAAAATTAGTTGAAGAAAAACTTGCAAGTTTAAATGGAAAACCATTTATTTTAGATGGTTTTCCTAGGACTCTTAATCAAGCAAAATCTTTAGATAATATAATTGATGATAATTACGTAGCTATTTATTTGGATCTATCTGAAGAAGAAGCAGTTAAAAGAATAACTGGAAGACTTACTTGTAGTTGTGGTAAATCTTATAATGTTAACATTGATAGTTTAAAGCCTAAAGTTGAAGGCGTTTGTGATGATTGCGGTAGTGCTTTAATTAAACGTGATGATGATAACGTTGATGCTTTTAAAGTAAGATTTAAAACATTTTTAGATAATACAAATAGTTTACTTGATTATTATGAAGAAAAAAATAAATTAGTTAAAATTAATGTTAATAGAGATGTATTAGAAATATTTAATGATATATCTGGAGTAATTAATGATTAGTATTAAAAGTAATAGAGAAATAGAGTTGATGAGAGAAGCAGGAAAAAAGAATATACTTGCTTTTAAAGAAATTGAAAAACATTTGAAATCTGGAATAACTACTGATAAAATAAATACGGTGGTTGAAGATTTCCTTATTAAAAACAATTGTAAATCATCAACTTTAGGTTTTGAAGGCTATCCAAAAAGTGTTTGTATATCAATTAATGATGAAGTTGTTCATGGTATTCCTGGGAAAAGAATTATTAAAAACGGAGATATTGTATCTATTGATTTAGTTTTATCCTATAAGGGATATAATGCTGATGCTACTAGAACTTACATAATTGGTGAAGTAAGTGAAGAAGTAAAAGCTTTAGTGGAAAATACTAAAAAAGCCTTTTATGCCGGAGTAGAAATGGTTAAAGAAGGGGCAAGAATTAGAGATATTTCTAAAGCTATTGAAACTTATGCTCATAGTCATGGTCTTTCAGTAGTCGAAGAACTTGTTGGACATGGTATTGGGGCTAATATGCATGAAGAACCGGATGTACCAAATTTTGATACACATAATATGACTATTTTAAAAGCAGGAATGACAATTGCTATTGAACCAATGCTTAATTTAGGAAATAAAAGTGTGTATGTAGATGATGATGATTGGACAGTAAAAACATGTGATGGATTGCCATCAGCTCATTATGAAAATACAGTTTTAGTTACAAAAGATGGATATGAAATATTAACAGGAGATTAAAAAAATGGGAAAAAAAGAAAAAATTGAAGTAGAAGGTAAAGTTATAGAAGTTTTAAAAGGTATGGATTATCTTGTTGAACTTCAAAATGGACATACTGTAAAAGCCTACGTCTCTGGTAAAATGCGTATGAATATGATTCGTATTTTACCAGGTGATAAAGTTACAGTAGAACTTTCACCATATGATTTAGAACGTGGGATTATAAAATGGAATAACAGATAAGGAGTGAAATTATGAAAGTTAGACCAAGTGTAAAAAAAATATGTAAAAAATGTAAAATAGTAAGAAGAAAAGGAAAAGTTAGGGTTATATGTGAAAATCCTAAACATAAACAAGTACAAGGTTAAGGAGGATATATGGCAAGAATTAAAAATATTGAATTACCAGGTGATAAACATACTTGTATAGGTTTAACAGCTATTTATGGTATTGGTAGAAGTTTAGCAAAAACTATTTGTAAAGATGCTTCAGTTGATGCTTCTAAAAAAATTAAAGATTTAACTGAAGATGAAGTTGCTAGACTAAGAAAAGAAGTAGATAAATATGTTGTTGAAGGTGATCTTCGTCGTGATGTACAAATGAGCATCAAAAATAAAATGGAAATAAATTGTTATCAAGGAATTAGACACAAAAAAGGTTTACCTGTAAGAGGACAAAGAACTAGTAGAAATGCTAAGACTCGTAAGGGTAAAGGAAAAGTAGTAGCTAATAAGAAGAAAGTAGGTAAGTAATATGGCATATAATAGAAGAAAAAGAAAAATAAAGAAAAATATTCCAGAAGCTGAAGCACATATTCATTCAACATATAATAATACAATAGTTACTATTTGTGATAAAGATGGTAATGCAATAAGTTGGTCATCTGCAGGTAGAATTGGTTATAAGGGTAGTAAAAAGAAAACTCCTTTTGCCGCTGGTTTAACTAGTGAAGCCGCAGCAGCTGCAGCAGTTGAAGCTGGAGTTAAAAAAGTAGATGTTTATGTTAAAGGTCTTGGACCAGGTAGAGAAAATGCAATTAGATCTCTTCAAACTGCAGGATTAGAAATAACAAGTATTGTTGATGAAACGCCGATTCCTCATAATGGATGTCGTCCACCAAAAAGACCAAGAAATTAATTAAAGAAAGGATTGTGGGTTATGATTAAATTTGAAAAACCAGACTATAAAATTACAGAAATGCAAGAAAGTAATCACTATGCAAAATTTGAATTAGAACCTTTAGAAAGAGGTTTTGGTACTACAATAGGTAATGCTTTAAGAAGAGTTTTATTATCAAGTTTACCAGGAAGTGCAGTTACAACTGTTAAAATTGATGGAGTAATGCATGAATTTCAAAAAATTGAAGGAGTAGTAGAAGATGTTACAGGTATTGTTCTTGCATTAAAAAAATTGGTAGTTAAAAATTATTCAGAAGAAGAACAAACTTTAAGATTAGTTAAGTCTACTGAAGGCGTTGTTACAGCAGCAGATTTTGAAAAAAACGCTGATATTGAAATAATGAATCCAGATTTAGTTATATGTAATTTGGTAAGTGGTGGAAAAATTAGTATGGAAATTACCATTAATAATGGTAGAGGTTATGTTCCAGCTGCAGAAAATAAAGCAAAACTTGCTGAAAATAAAATAGGAATTATTGCTATAGATTCTTCTTATTCACCAATTGAACTTGTTAAATATGAAGTATTAAATACAAGAGTTGGTCAAGATGAATCTTATGATAAATTAGTTATGGAAGTATCAACTAATGGAAGTATGACTCCTGAAGAAGCAATGGCTTTAGGGGCTAAAATATTAATTGAACACTTTAATATTGTTGCTGATTTGAATTCAATAAGTAATATTACTGGAATTATGCAAGAAAAGAAAATAGATAATATTACTAAGACATTAGAAACTCCAATTGAAGAAGTAGAATTTTCAGTAAGAGCTTATAATTGTTTGAAAAGAGCAGGTGTTCATACTGTTCAAGATTTAGTAAATAAGAAAGAATCAGAAGTTACTAAGATCAGAAATTTAGGTAAGAAATCATTAAAAGAAGTTCTTGATAAAGTTGCTGAATTAGGACTTTCATTTAAGGAGTAATAATATGAAATATAGAAAATTAAATAGAGAAACTAGAATTAGAAGAAGTATTCTTGCTAGTTTAACAAAAGATTGTATTAATTATGGTTATGTAGTTACTACTGAAGCAAGAGCTAAAGAAGTTAGAAAATTTGTTGATAAAATGATTACTTATGGTAAAGATGGCTCTTTAGTAGCAAGAAGAAAGGCTTTAGCATTCTTACATAATGATAAAGATGTTGTTAAAAAAGTTTTTGATGAACTTGCTAAAGAATATGAAAATCGTGATGGTGGTTATACAAGAATAATTAAACTTAATGAACGCCGTGGTGATGATGCTTTAGAAGTAAGATTGGAATTAGTAAAATAGGTTAACATTTGTTAATCTTTTTTTTGCCATATATTGTAAACTAATAAATTACATATAATTAATTTAATAGTTAATAATAAATATGGAGGTATTTTAATGAAAAATGCGAAGTGTGATAGTTGTAAAGATGCATTATTTGGAGTTGCGTATATAGATCCAGATAGTGGTATATTATGTAGTAAAATAGATACTAATATGAAATTACCTAAGGGTAAAAAAGTATTAGCTCCAAAGATATGTACCAAGTGTGGAAATACGGAGTGGAAAACAATAGATAATTAAGTGGTGTTTTAAAGAATGATAAAATAAATATCATTCTTTTTTATTTTTAATAAATTTTATTATTTAAAAAATTTTATTAAAAACAATTTAATTATAATTAAATATATGTTAAAATATTAATACAAAGAGGTGCTTGTTATGACTAAAATTATTTCACTTGTTAATCAAAAAGGTGGAGTTGGTAAAACAACAACTAGTATAAATTTATCTGCTGCATTAGGAAAATTAGGTAAAAAAGTATTATTAATTGATATGGATCCTCAAAGTAATGCAACAACTGGATTAGGTTTAAATTCTAATGATTTTTCCTATGATATTTATGATTTAATCACTGGAAAATGTGAAGTAAAAAATGCAGTAAAAAAGACTAAATTTCAAAACTTAAGTATTATTCCTGCAACTATTAATCTTGCGGGGATTGATGTTGAATTTGTAAAAAAAATGTTAGAAGATAAAAGTTTTCAACAAAATTCTCAATTAAAAATGAAATTAGATGAAATAAAAGATAATTATGATTATATAATTATTGATTGTCAACCATCTTTAGGTGTAGGAACTATGAATGCATTAGTTGCTAGTGATAGTGTTATAATACCGGTGCAATGTGAATTTTTTGCTCTTGAAGGCATGACTCTTTTACTTAATTCTATTATAATGGTTCAAAATGGGATGAATCCAGATTTAAGAATTGAAGGAGTATTACTTACGATGCTTGACGGTAGAACAAATATTGGATTGGAAGTAATCGAAGAAATTAGAAAATATTTTAAAGATAAAGTATTTAATACAATCATACCTAGATTAGTAAGATTAGTTGAAGCTCCAAGTCATGGGAAACCTATTAATGAATATGATCCTATGAGTAGAGCAACGGAAGCTTATGCAAATTTAGCAAAGGAAGTGATTAGTAGAGATGGAGTCTAAGAAAAAAGCTTTAGGAAAGGGATTAGAACAACTATTTTCTAATTCTGTAATTGATTTTGATAATTTTGAAAAAGATATAGTTGAAGAAAATGAAAATAATGTTGTTGAAATTAATATTGATGATATTAGAAGTAATCCTTATCAGCCTAGAAAAACTTTTGATACAGAATCTTTAAATGAACTTGCCAAATCAATATCTGAATATGGTATAGTACAACCTATTATAGTTAAAAAAAGTATTAAAGGATATGAGTTAGTAGCTGGAGAAAGGAGAACTAAAGCTGCTAAAATTGCAGGTTTGAAGAAAATTCCAGCAATTATTAAAGAATTTAATGATCAAGAAATGATGGAAATTGCTTTGATTGAAAATATTCAAAGAGAAGATTTAAATCCTATTGATGAAGCAACATCTATTAATAATATTATTAAATTAAGAGGTTATACTCAAGAAGAATTTGCTACTAAATTTGGTAAAAGTAGAACTTATGTAACTAATATTTTGGGTTTATTAAAACTTCCTGATGAAGTAAAGAAAATGCTTGAAAAAAAGAGTATTAGTGCCTCACATGCTAGAGTTTTAAGTAAATTAGAAGATGATGATAAAATTATTAGTTTAGCAAAAAAAGTTATCACAGATAATTTAAGTGTACATGAACTAGAAAAAATTAGTCAAGAAAATAAGATAGTTACTAGTAATAAAGTAAGTAATAAAAAGAATAATTTAGATACTAAATATAGAATATATGAAAATATATTAATGGATAAATTAAATAATAAAGTAAGAATTAATAAAAATAAAATAGAAATTTATTTTAATGATATTAGTGATTTAGAAGAATTATTTGAAAAAATGAATATAAAGTTTGAGGATGAATAATGAATATTATTGAATTTAATTTAAATGATGAAGTTATTATGAAAAAGCCTCATGCGTGTAAAACTAATTTATGGACTATTACAAGAAATGGTGCTGATATTAAAATTAGATGTAATAATTGTGGTAGAGAAATATTGATGGATAGATTAGAATTTATGCGTAAACTTAAAAAGGTGATCAAAAATGAAAAAACATCGGAGTAAAGAAAGAATTGGTTTGCATCCAGTCATGGTTTTATTATTGTTATGTTTTATAACAATAATAGCAAGTGGAATATTAAGTTTTTTTAATGTTCAAGCCACTTATAATAGAGTTTCAACTTTAACTGGAGAATATGTAGTTACTACTGAAGCAGTTACTTCTTTATTTAATTTAAGTGGATTAAAATATATTTTTACAACAACAGTTTCAAACTTTTCAAACTTTGTTGTTTTATCTCATTTAATAATTATTTTATTAGGTATTGGGGTAATGGTTAAAAGTGGTTTTTTAAAAACTGTTATCACGATGCTTACTAAAAAGGCTAAAAAAACAAGTGTTACCTATGTATGGGTGCTTATTTGTATTTTAGCAAGTATAATGGGAGATTTAGCATATATCATATTTATACCTCTAGGAGCTTTATTATTTTTATATGGTAAAAGAAATCCTTTTTTAGGAATAGTAACTACATTTGCTAGTTTAACTTGTGGGAGTGCTTTAAGTATATTTTTAACTAGTATAGATTCTAGTTTACTTAATTATACTTTAATAAATGCATACATATTTGATAGTAATTATACAATATCTTCTTTTGGTTATATACTTATAATGATAGTAAGTATAGTATTATTAAGTTTAATAATATCTAATATAACTGAAAATTATATGGCAAAGAAAATGCCAAAATATGAATTTGATGAAGATGAAGTTGAAGATGAGTTAGTTATAACTAAGAAAAAAATGCGGGGATTATTATATTCTCTTAGTGCTGGTGCAGTATATTTATTAATATTTATATATAATATTATTCCAGGGCTACCTTTTTCTGGTAAATTACTAGATTATTCACAACAACTATATATTGATAAATTATTTAGTTACGATTCATTTTTTAGTAATGGTTTTGTATTTATAGTTGCAGTACTTTTTGTTATATTAGGACTATTTTATGGAATTGGAGCAAAAACTATAAAAAATAATAAAGAATTTATTGATTCTTTAGGTTATTCTCTTAATGGTATAGGTAAAGTATTAGTAATGATATTTGCTGCAGCAACATTTATTAATATATTTAAAGAATCAAATATAGGGAATGTTTTAGCAGCGGCATTAGCTAATTTGATAAACAACTCTAATTTTAGTGGATTTCCAATTAGTATACTATTATTTTTAGTATCTATTGTTACTACATTATTTTTACCTAGTCCTATTAATGGTTGGGCAGTATTATCTTCAGTTGTTCCAACATTAATGCAAGCGGGTGTTTCTCCAGAATTTTCTCAATTAATTTATAGATTTGGAAATGCTGTAGCTATTGGATTAACTCCTATATTTGCTTATTTTATTGTTTATATGGCTTTCTTAGGTAACTATAATCAAAGTGATAAACCAATTACTTTAAAGGATGCTATAAGTTATCAACTACCATATGCATTATTAACTGGGGCATTATTTTTAGCAATACTAATGGTTTGGTATATTGTAGGTATGCCACTTGGCGTTGGTACAAGTGTAGCACCATAAGGGGGGATAAAATGAGTTTAAAAGCAGGAATTGTTGGTTTACCTAATGTTGGTAAATCAACATTATTTAATGCCATAACAAAACAAAATATTTTGGCAGCAAATTATCCATTTGCAACGATAGAACCTAATGTAGGTACAGTTATTGTACCCGATAAAAGAGTAGATTTTTTAACTGAATTATATAATCCAAAAAGAAGTATTCCCACAACTTTTGAATTTACTGATATTGCAGGACTTGTTAAAGGAGCTTCAACTGGTGAAGGGTTAGGTAATAAATTTTTATCTCATATTAGAGAAGTAGATGCTATTATTGAAGTTGTTAGATGTTTTGTTGATCCTAATATAACACATGTTACGGGAGTTATTAATCCATTAAATGATGTTGATATAATTAATATTGAATTAGTTTTGGCAGATTTAGAAGTTGTTAATAATAGACTAGGTAAGATTGAAAAAAAAGCTGAAGCAACCAAAGATAAATTATTAATAAGTGAAGTAGAATTGTTAAATAAATGTAAAAATAATTTAGAGGCAAATATTCCTCTTAGAAGGATTAGTTTTACGGAAGATGAAAAAAAGATGTTAAAGAATTTTAGTTTTTTAACATATAAACCAATAATTTATGTTGCTAATGTAGCAGAAGATGACATTGCTGTTGGTGATAATGAATATTCATTAATGGTTAAAAATTATGCTGAGGCCGAAGGATCTGGAGTTATAGTTATGTGTACCAAATTAGAAGCGGAATTAGCTAATTTAGAAGATTCAGAAAAGCAAGAGTTTTTAGAATCTTTAGGAATGAATAATAGTGGATTAGATAAATTAATTTTTGCTAGTTATAATTTGTTAGGTTTAAGAACTTTTTTTACTGTGGGAACTGATGAAGTAAGAGCTTGGACATTTAAAAAGGGAATGAAGGCTCCAGATTGTGCTGGTATTATTCATAGTGATATGTTGCGTGGCTTTATACGTGCGGAAGTTATGAGTTATGATGATTTACTAGAATATAAAACTGAACTTAAAGTAAAAGAAGCAGGAAAACTGAGAATTGAAGGCAAAGATTATGAAATGCAAGATGGAGACATTTGTTATTTTAGATTTAATGTATAATTAGTAACTGGCTTTAATGGCCAGTTTTTATAAATACTAATTGATTTACATATATTAATAAAGATGGTATAATTTTATTTAGGAGGATTAATGAAAGATAATTTATTAAGTAAAACATTTTTATGGATGTGTTTTGGTTTATTGGTTACATTTGCAACAGCATTTTTGACAGCAACAAATGAAGTTATGTTGGAAAATATTTTTTTGAATGATACAACCTATATTATATTAATAATAGTTGAATTGTTATTAGTTATTGTATTGTCTGCAAGAGTAATGAAAATGAATCCAGCAACAGCAAAAGCTTGTTTTTTGTTATATTCTTTTGTTAGTGGGTTAACATTTTCAGCAATATTTATAGCTTTTAATATAACAAGTATTATTTATGTGTTTTTGGGTGCTGCGGGATTTTTTGCATTATTGTCATTTATTGGTTATACAACAAAAATTGATTTATCAAAAATGGGTATATATCTATTCTTTGGTTTATTAATGGTGATAATAATAGGATTAGTAAATATATTTATAAATAGTTCTGGATTAGAGTTTATTTTATCAATTATAATTATATTAATATTTATTGGCTATACTATTTATGATGTTCAAAAAATAAAATATTTAGAAAATAGTGGTTTACCTAAAGATAATTTAGCTATTTATGGTGCTTTAGAACTATATTTGGATTTCATTAATTTATTTATCCGTTTATTACAAATATTTGGAAGGAGAAATGATTAATGGATACTAGTTTTAAAAGAATTTTAGCTTATGTTATAGATATTTTAATTGTTTCTTTAGTAATGACACCAATTATTAGTTTAAAAGCAATTAATCCTTATGTAGATGACTATAATAAATATTATGAGCAATATACTGAATTAGTTGAAAAAGGTAATAATAATGAAGTAGATGTTAATAGTGATGAATATAAGAATCAAATAATTGAACTTAATTATAAATTAGGTCAATATAAACAGGTAAATAGTAGTTTATCAGTTGCAAGTATAATTGTTTATTTTGTTATTATACAATACTTTTTAAAGGGTCAAACAATTGGTAAAAAAATATTAAAACTTAGAGTAGTAAGTAATAAAGATAAAGAATTAAATATTGGTCATTATTTTTTAAGATCTATAATTTTAAATAATATTATATTTAGTTTATTATTAATATTTGGAGTATATATTTTTAATGCTGAAGGATATTATGTATTGTCATTAATAGTTAGTTATTTACAATTATTAGTTATGTCAATAATTTTATTAATGGTAGTTCTTAGAAAAGATAATCGTGGATTACATGATTTTGTTGCTGGAACAAAAGTAATAAGCACTAATGTTTTAGATGAAGAAATAAGTAAAGAAAAAATAAAAACTATTGAAGTAAAAGAAAATTCTAAAAAAACTACTCCAAAATCAAAAAAAGAAGATACAAATAAAACTGTTAATAAAAGTAACACGAGAAAGACTACTAAAAAAATGACAAGCACAAAAAATGGCAAAAAACTTTAATGAAAAGATTTATTAAAGTTTTTTATGTTGACAAATATATTAGAATATTTTATTATTTAATTGTAATGCTAAGAAGGGATTGATTTATGAAACAAAGTGGCAAAATATCAACTATAGAGTTGTGGCGTTTTATTTTAACTATTGGTATTGCTTTAGGTCATTTAAATTCTTTTATTTGGAGTAATACTAATGAAACTTTAATTTTTACAGGTGGTAGAGTTTTATCATTTTTCTTGTTTTTGTCCGGCTATTTCTTAATGGCTCATTATCAAAAACATAAGAAAACTGATTCTACAACTCCTGCTAAATCCGCATGGAAATATACTGGAGAAAGATTTAAAGCATTATATCCAACTATTTTCATGGGTGTATTATTTGCATTTATTGTTAGAAATGCTATTAGTGGAACAAAAATAAATGAAATTTTTGGTGTATTTATGGATTCCATTTGGGAGTTTTTAGGTATATCTCAAATTGGAGCAGTTGGTTTATTAGAATTAAAAAGTGTAGTTGTTGAACCTGTTGCAGGAGTATCACAATTATGGAATGGACCTTTATGGTATATTTCAGCATTAATTATAGCTGGTTTATTCTTATATTATATAGTTTCAAAAAGTGAAGATTTCTTTACAGGATTATTTGCTCCATTATTTATAGTTCTTACATATGCAAGTGTTGGTCTTACAGAAATTGGTTGGACTAAGACTAGTTTAAATGCAATCGGTTTTCCAAACAATTTAGCACGTGTTATGGCTGGAATGTGTATTGGAATGCTTATATATTATGCAGTTGAATACTTACGAAAGAAAAAATTTAGTGAAGCAATGACATTAACTTTTAGTGTATTACATATTGGTATAGCAATGTTCTTATTATATACTTTATATGCAGGAATTTCTTGGAGTGAATTTACTAATGGTATAATAATATTGTTATTTACAATTATTTTATTAACTAATAAAGATTATATATCAGTATTATATAATAAGAGTAGTGTTTGTAATTTCTTAGGTAGAATGTCATTATATTATTATGCATCACATATCGCTATTGTATTTTTAGTAGCACATATTTTCCCAGAAATGAGTTATCATGCAAGTATAGTATTTAATATATTAATTACTTTATGTTGTGCATATATCATGATGTGTATTGATGATTATGTGGTTACACCAATATTTAGAAAAAATAAATTAGTAACTAAAAAAGCATAAAAATTATATTAAGAGTTAAATTTACTCTTTTTTTTGGAAAAATAGATGTTAATGATATTATAAAAATTATATATTCAATTATAAATTTGTGATAAAATGATATTGATAGGAGGATGTGTAGGATGATTGATGCTTATAAAAGATTTTGGAATAATTATACAAATTTTAGTGGCAGGTCAACAAGAAGTGATTATTGGTATGTACTTTTAATTAACATAATAATAGGGGCGGTTTTAGGTTTCCTTGGTGGTTTACTTAACATTTCATCTATAACTTTAGTACTTGTTAGTATATATTCATTAGTTGCATTAGTACCAAGTATTGCCCTTTTTGTAAGAAGATTGCATGACATTAATAAATCAGGCTTTTGGGCATTTATAACTTTTGTTCCATTAGTTGGTGGAATAATTTTGTTAGTATTTTTATTAACACCTAGTGTTGATGTAAATAATAAATATGGCGAAAGAGCAATGTAAATGAAAAATTAGAAAAAACACATTATTGTGTTTTTTTATGTAAATTAAATTAACAAAAAATATTGCTAAATGCATATAATTTTGTTATAATAACTAGCGAGTAAAGAAATTACTCCTTGCTTCTATATGAAGCCGAAGTAGACCATAAGGAGGTGGAATGAATGACTAAGTATGAAATTATGTTTATAGTTAAATCAACAATGGAAGAAGATAAAATTAAAAAGACTAGTGAAGATTTACAAAAACTTATAAACAAGAAACCATCAAAAGTTATTGAATTCAAAGAAATGGGTAGAAAAAAACTAGCTTATCCAATTAAAAAGGAAGTTAGTGGTTATTACTATGTAATGACTGTTGAAGCTGATAAAGAAACTATTCATGAATTTGATCGTAAGGTTTCTATTAATGAAAATGTATTAAGACATTTAATTATTAAATTAGAAGGAGAATAATATGAATAAAGTAATATTGATTGGAAGATTAACTAGAGATCCAGAATCAAGAATGTCTCAAAGTAATATGGAAATTGCAAGATTTTCTTTAGCATGTAATTCTGATTTTGTAAATCGTAATGGTGAAAAAGAAACTGAATTTATTAATTGTGTTGCATTTAATAGATTGGCTTCAACTATTAATAGATATTGTAAAAAAGGTACACAAGTAAGTTGTACTGGTAGAATTAGAAATAGTAGTTATGAAGCACAAGATGGAACTAAAAGATATACAACTGATGTTGTTGTTGAACAAATGGAATTTTTAGGAAGTAGAGGAACAACTAGTGATAATGCTGTTAATAATAGTACTTCTTATAGTCCACATGATGCTGAAAAAGATATTGAAACAACTGATATTAATGAAGATCCATATAAAGACTTTGGAGAAGAATTTACTTTAAGTAGTGATGATTTACCATTTTAATAAAGGAGGAAAATAATGGCAGAATTTTATCGTAAAAAGAAAAAAATATGTCAAATGTGTGCTGGTAAAAGTGTAGATTATAAAGATGTAATGATTATTAATAAATACATTAATGATAAAGGAAAAATATTACCAAGAAGAATGACAGGAGCTTGTGCTAAACATCAAAGACATATTGCACAACAAGTAAAATATGCAAGATTTATGGCTTTAATACCATATGTAAAATAATATAGATTAATTGAATCTATATTTTTTTTGAAAAAATTATTAAAGTTTATTTTATTATTGATTTTGGATAAGGCTTTCTTTCATCTGTTAAACCTAATAAATAATCAGTTGAAGTGTTATAATAATTTGCAAGTATTACTAATTTATCTATGGGTATTAGTCTAATTCCAGTTTCATATAAACTGTATTGTTTTTGTGAAGTATTTAAAATTTTTGCTATGTCTTTTTGATATACATCTTTATCTTGTCTTATTTCTTTAAGTCTATTTATATTCATTCTATCACCAATTTAATTTTCTCATATTCCTAAATGGTTATATTGACAATACCCTTAAATGGTAATATAATTATTTTAGTATATAACCAAATGGTAATATATGGAGGGCGTATGAAAAAAACAATGTTGATAAGTAGTATTATATTAACAATAGTAGTAATAAGTATGATTACTATAAATAATAGGGATAAAAATGAAAAAAATATAATCAAAAGTAAAGAAGAAGAGAAAGAAATAGTAAATAGTAATATGTTAACATTAATGTATGAAACAGAAGCAGGAAGTAAAGAATATGTAGCAACAAAAGATAATACTTGGCCGGAGGAAGGTTATATATTTAATAAAAACTTGAGTGGTTGTGAAAATGGCGGAGAGTTAGAATATAACTCACAAAATAATACAGTAAATTTATTAACAAATAAATCAGATAAATGTTATGTATATTTTGATAAATATAATGGAGTATGGATAGATAATGTAGTAGCTACAAATATAACAGGAAGTAGTATAACAATAGATATAAGTGCAACAAGTGAAAATGGAAGTATAAGTAAATATTATTATCAAGTAAATGAAAGTGGATATATAGAAAGTACAAATAATATAATAACAATAGAAGATTTAAACAAATTAACAGAATATAAAATAGAAGTATATGCAGTAGATAGCACAAATGCAAAATCAAATATATATGAATTAAATGTTAGTACAACAGACATATCAATACCAATAATAAATAATGTTAGTGTAAGTAATATAACAACGGCTGGCTTTACATTAACAGTAAATGCAACAAGTGAAAATGAAATAAGTAAATATTATTTTATAATAGATAGTGAAGATATAGCAGGAATAACATCAGAAAACAATTATACATTTTCTAATTTAGAACCAGGAACATCCTATAATATAGCAGTATATTTAAAGGATATAAACGGCAACATATCAAAAGAATATAAGATAAAGGTTGAAACCGACAATGGAATTTTATTAGCGGATTATATAAAAGAGTTATATACAAGTCAAGGAGCAAATGGAATATATTATCACACAAGTAGTTTAGCAAATAGTGCAGCAGATAACTCATATAGATATGCAGGAGCAAATCCAAATAACTATGTATGTTTTGGAAGTGAGGCAGCCACATGTACAAGTGATAACTTATATAGAATAATAGGAGTATTTGATGATGAAGTAAAACTAATTAAATCAATAAGTTATGGAATTTATGCATGGGATAGTAATAATTACAATGTTTGGTTTTCATCTAGTATAAGAAATATGTTAAATTCAACTTTTTTAAATTCATTAGATAGTATATGGCAAAACAAAATAGCAACGCATACATGGAAAGTTGGAGGAATGGGTTATAAATATTCATACACGGCAAAACAATATTATGATGTAGAAGTAGGAAGTAGTTCAAATAATACAATAGATAGTACAAAAATAGGATTAATGTATGTAAGTGATTATGGGTTTGCAGTAAGCAATAGTTATTGGACTACTGCATTATCTAGTAGTTCTATAAAAAATTCAAATTGGCTTTTTTCAAGTACAGATGAGTGGACTATTTCTAGAGATAGTGATTGTTCTTTCAATTACAGTGTATTACTTATTTCATCATATGGTTACATTACTACGAATGGAACTGTGTATTATGCAAATGATCTTTTATCGATTAGGCCTTCCTTTTATCTAACATCTTCTACAACCTATGTTTCTGGATCTGGAACAAGTTCTGACCCAATTCGCTTATCATAGATTGGATTTTATCATAGATTTTAAAGAGAAAGCCTTTATTTATGGGACTTTCTCTTTTTGT
>CALVKC010000008.1 GCA_944332505.1 uncultured Bacilli bacterium | reverse complement strand
ACACTTCTTTTATTATTTGTTTATTAGACATTTTATTCACCTTTACCTTTCATTAAAGAATTAAGTTTATTCAATGTTCTATACAAATAATTTTTTACATTTGACTCACTAATATTAAGTTCTAAAGAAATTTTCTTGATATTGTAATCCATATAATAATATAAGAAAAATATCTTTGATATAATTGGTTTTTGTTTTTTTAAATATTTCCAAATAAAATTTATATCTTGATTTTTTATAACAATTTTTTCTATATTTATATCATTAGCAATTGTATCAATCAAATTATTGTCTTTGTCATCTTTAATACTAGAAAATAACGATAATATCTTTGATTTATAATTAAAACGATAATAATCTTTTATTTTATTTTTAGCAATTCCAATTATATAAGTTTTATTCATTTGTATATTTTTATTATCTAACTTTTTTAAAACTTCTAGATACACATTTTGAACTATATCTTTTACATCTTCAATATTAGAACAATTAACTACAACATATTTTAAAACATCTTGATAAGTATCATAATATAATTTATCAAATGTATCTAAGGTTTCTTGATCGATCATTTTGTTCACCTCACTAATATTATCGTATAGATTATTAAAAAAGTTTCAAAAAAAGGAAAAATCTATAAAATAAATTTTTCCATTATGAAAATATATTTGATCAGTATTATGCATATCTTTAGGAATAAATAGTTTAGTAAATTGTTGATATGTTTCTTTACTCAAATGCATTCCATATTTTTCCTTCTTCAAACAAGAATATTTCCAATCAAAAAATTCTTTAATATGATTGTAACTATTATTCTATTCCCCACAGCAATTCTTATATTTTCTACCTGAACCATATGTAGTGGATTTTCCTATATTATCAATATTATTAGTATTTATAGTATTATCAGTATTTTCTTTAATACTGGTACAAAGTAACATCCGTATTATTAGTAATAATTTTTTTTATCTAGTGTACTTACTCAAAAATTCTTCTAACTCTTGTTCTGTACAAAATATCTCTTCAAAAATATTATATAACGTATCTGTTGCTTCGTATTCGCCTATTGCAAAACATTTTTTGCCCATACCATAAGCTATTCCTGATTCTATATGAGCTGCTTTACCGGCCGGTTATACAAGTAATAAATTTTTTGACCTCTTTTCACCTTCTAAATCTTGTTTAAATAAATTTAGAACAATATCTCTTTTCAATCCCAATGATTCAAACTCTTGTTGTCTTTCTTCTGGTGTTTGATTTTTATTTCCATATCCCCAATTATCTTCATTTTTTAAAAAGCAATAATAAGAAATGTTATATTTATCAAAAATATCACATATTTTTAATATATTTTCTTTGTTTCTTGCTCTTCCAGCAATGAAAAATTCATATTCTTCATTTATCATATTCATCTTCCTTTCAAGTACAGTGTTATATTGGATAATTTATAATTACCTGATTCTCTTTTTATAATACCAAAATATTTTTTATATCTTTTGGCTGTGGAATACTTATAATTTATTTCAAAGTATTCTCTCATCCAATAATCTAAGTATTCAGAATATAACATATTACTTTCTATAATATTTCCTCCATTAATAAATTCATCATATGCTTTTTGTCCTTTATGTATGCTTCATTCTTTGTTTTAAAGCCAAATTTAGTTATTTGTTTTCTTTTACTATTAACCTTCCCTGCTTCAAATTTTTATACATTTCGTCAATTTCTTTTATAAATTCACTTTCTTGATTTGTATTTTTGTTATTGTCATTGTCAAAATAATTTCCCTGTCTTACCAAAAACTTATCACTTTCAGATAAATTAGCATATTTCCTAATTTTTTCTTCTTTAGATAACATCATCCAATCTTTAAAATTTAACATTATTCTACTTCCTCCTTCTTTATATAATAAATATTTTACATCAAAAAAAGCATCAACTGTTTTGTTGATAATTTGTTAATCGGTTATTAAATTATTTTCTTCATTAACTTGTTTTTGTAACAATTCTAAATCTTTTATATTTTTATTATCTTTTAGTACTTTCATTTGTCTTCTTGCTGAATTATTAAGTTTTACTAATCTTTCACTTTGTGGAACTTTTTCTTCAATTAACTCTGCATTTGTATTTTGCAAGTTATTTAATATTACTAAATGAAGCAAATCAGTATAATCTCTTATATTTCCATTTTTAGCAAGTTCTGGATTACTTTCTCTCCATTCTTTTGCTGTCATACCAAATAGTGCAACATTTAACACATCAGCTTCTTCTGCATAAACAAATTTCTTTTGTTCTTCTGTAAGTGTTGGAACGATATAAATTTTAACTGCATCAGTGTGAACTACATAATTTAATTTTGAAAGAATTCTATTTGCTTGCCAATCTATTTTTTCTTGATATGCTTCGTTAGTTTTTAATCTTTCAAATTCTGTTATTAAATATAATTTAAACTCTGGACTTAACCAACTTGCAAATTCAAATGCAATATCTGGATGAGCGTATGTTCCAAGACTATATCTTCCACCTTTTGAAATAATACCTATTGCATTAGTTCTTTTTATCCATTGTGTTGGTGACATTGCAAATGAGTTTCTACCATACTCAGTTTTAATTTGGTCGAATTCGACCAAATTAAAATCTTTATTATGAATTTCTTCCCATAGGCCAATATAATCAATAGTATTAATTCTTCTTAACCAGTTTTTAACTGTAAAAGATGGATCACTTGAATTCTGATACTTTGCTAAATCAGTTAATGAAATATAATTAACATTTCCAACCCTTAATATTCCAACATTATTTTCTTTAACTACGATTTCGGCTGTTACTAAATCTTTTTTCAATATTTTTGTCTCCTTTCTATTTTAAATTTTAAAAGGTGTCAACATATTATTTCTTGTTCACACCTTTATTTTACTACACTTTTTTCATATTACGTGGACAAGCTATAAAACTCGAACCATTTATTATTTTATAGAGTCTTGTTTATCCTTATTATATCTTACTTTCCACAACATTGTTTGTATTTTTTTCCCGAACCGCATGGGCAAGGATCATTTCTTCCTATTTTAACAGATACTCTTTTTGGAGCAGTTTTTACTTTTTCCTTACCATCATTAGTTTGCCCTTGTAAAGTTTGTTTTCTTTCAATATTTTGTCTTACTTCAGCCTTTAACAAAAATAATGCTATATCATTATCTATTTTATTTAATAGATTTTCAAACATTTCATAACCTTCCATTGTATATACTTGAACTGGGTTATTTTGGGCATATCCTCTAAGGCCAATACCTTCTTTTAGATGTTCCATTGCACTCATATGTTCTACCCAATTTGAATCTATTACACGTAAAGATATTGCTTTCTCAAATTCATTCATTAATGGAGAATTTATCATTTTCTTTTCATAATCTTTAATTACTAAATCAAATATATAATCTAAAATTTCTTGTTCTTTAAGATTTTCTATATCTTTTAATTCTAAATTTTGACTTTTTAAAAAGTTAGTATTAACATATTCTACTATTTCTAATTTATCATTTTCAGTCAAATAATTTTCTGGTGGAATGTGACTTTCAATTAAATTTTTAATAGTATTTCTAAATGTTTCAATAATTGTATCATGAATAGATTCTTCATCTAAAATTTCGTTTCTTCTAGCATAAATTATTTCTCTTTGCTCATTTAAAACGTTATCAAAATCTAATAAGCTTTTACGATAATCATAGTTATTACCTTCAACCTTTTTTTGAGCTGATTCTATTGATTTAGTTAAAGTTTTTGATCTGATTGCCTGATTTTCTTCCAAACCTAAATTAGTTAACATATTTTTTATTCTATCAGTACCAAAACGACGCATTAAATCATCATCGAAAGAAACAAAGAATTGGCTTGTTCCCGGATCTCCTTGACGTCCTGAACGACCACGAAGTTGATTATCAATTCTTCTTGATTCATGTCTTTCAGTACCAATTACATAAAGACCACCAAGTTCACGAACACCTTCTCCTAATTTTATATCTGTTCCGCGACCAGCCATATTAGTTGCAAGAGTAATAGCTCCCTTTTCTCCAGCATGAGCAATAATTTCAGCTTCTCTTTCATGATTTTTCGCATTTAATACTTCATGTGGCAACTTATTTTGCTTCAATATTTTGCTCAATTTTTCATTTGCTTCAACAGAAATTGTTCCAATTAATATTGGTTGACCTTTAGAATGTATTTCTTTTATACAATTTATAATAGCTTGATATTTACCTTTTTCAGTAGGATATAATAAATCTGCAAGATCTTCTCTAATAACTGGTTTATTAGTAGGTATTTGAATAACATACATATTATAGATATTTCTAAATTCTTCTTCTTCTGTTTTAGCGGTACCAGTCATACCAGCAAGTTTATTATACATTCTAAATAAATTTTGAAAAGTTATTGTAGCCATTGTTTTAGTTTCTGTATTTATAGTAACTCCTTCTTTAGCTTCAATTGCTTGATGTAATCCTTCAGAATATTGTCTACCATGCATTAATCTTCCTGTAAATTGATCAACTATTATAATTGCATCATTATCAACTACATAATCAATATCTTTTTTAAATCCATAATTAGCTTTTAAAGCTTGATTAATATGATGAACTAAAACAGCATTATCTAAATCATAAAGATTTTTAATATTAAGTATTTTTTCTACTTTTTTACTACCTTCCGCCGTTAAAGATACATTTTTAGTTTTTAAATCAATTGTATAATCAACTTCATCTTTTAACTTTTTAGCTACTCTGTCAGCATCAATATATAAATCATTTGAATTAAATCTACCACCACTAATAATTAATGGTGTTCTTGCTTCATCAATTAAAATTGAGTCAACTTCATCGATTATACAAAAATTTAATCCTCTTTGAACTCTGTTTTCTTTTTTAACAACCATATTATCTCTTAAATAATCAAATCCAATTTCATTATTTGTAGAATAAGTTATATCAGCGTTATAGGCATCTTGTTTTTCTTTAGAGGATAATTCACGAAGATTGACTCCAACAGATATGCCTAATAAATCATAAATAGGCCCCATCCACTCTGCATTTCTTTGAGAAAGATATTCATTAGTTGTAACAACATGTACACCTTTTCCTTCAAGAGCATTTAAATACGCGGGCAAAACTGTAGTTAACGTTTTTCCTTCACCGGTTTTCATTTCAGCAATATTACCATAATGGATTGCTAAGCCACCTAACATTTGCACATGAAAAGGTTTTTCACCAATGGCTCTATATGCTGCTTCTCTTGCAACAGCAAACGCAGGTACTATAATATCATCTAAAGTTTTTCCTGTTTCAAGTTCTGCTTTAAATTCAATGGTTTTTTCCTTTAATTCATCATTTGTTAATTTTTGAATTTCTGGTTCCATTGCTTCTATTTCATTAGCAATCTTTTCAAACCTTGATAATTCTTTATATTCACTATCTAACAATTTTTTTAAAAAATTCATCATTTCACCTCAAAATTTATTATATCAAAAAAAATAAAAGTTTAAAACTTTTATTAATATTTTCTTATATTTTTTTAATCTAATTTACTTCCTCCCCATTCAACTACAACGAAACCTTCTCTTTTTGGAGTTTCTAATTTTTGTTCTTTAACATCTATTGGTTCATCTAATCCTTTAAATTCCATTAATATTCTAATTATAGTATCAGGGGTAGGACTAATTTCTAGTGGCATATAATTATTAATTTCTTCAATGCTTTTAAAACTAATAAAATTATATTTATTTTCTTCTAATTGCGGTAGCCAATAAATTATAAATTCATTTGCTTCTCTTTCGTTTAACCCTAGTATTGCTAATTTTTCTTCTAAAAATTTAATAGTATCCTCTTTTTTCACTATAAATCCTTCAGTTAAATTATTATATGTATTTCTTTTGCCTTCCCAATACAAGCCATATAAATTACGACCAGTTTTTAAATCTATAAGATTCCCATTAGGATATGCAATAACATTCCAACAGCTTTCATATTTTGGATAAGTAGTTGTTACTTCTTTTATATTACCTAATTTAATTTCTACTTCCATTTGATTTTCAGGATATAAATATATTAAAGGTTTATCAGTAATAACTTCTTCTAAATTTAAATCATCACAATTATATTCATTTTTATTTTCTTCTATATAATTATAAGATACATTAGTAATATTAAAGCTATTATTTATAGGAATAAAATATACTTCTTTAGTAGGAGCACATATTCCACATGATCCATTATAACTAATAATCAAATCAAGATTATCAGTTGATAAATCATCAATTACTACCTTATTTATAATTCCAGAACAATCATCAATTTCTGGAACAACTAATAAATAACTATAATCTTTAAATTGTTCTTTTGTAATATTATTTTTTAAGCCATAATTATTAACAATTTCTTGATAAGTTACATAATTTGTAATTATTTTATCTTTATAAGTAAATTCAATGTCATTAAGGAGTTTTCCACCATAAATTGGGGTTTTATTTATTCTATCTATTTCTGATGCCTTTGAAGTTAGTTCATTTTGTAAATAATTAATTAAGTTTTTGTTTGCTACATTATAAACAAAAATTTCTCTAGATATAACAAATCCTATGAAAACAAAAAAAATAACACATATTATTATTAAAATCATACTAATTACTTTAATATTTAACACATTAACTATTTTCTTCTTCATATAACATTCCCTTTTATTTTATATTAACACAAATAAATTAAAAAAAGAAGTTTTTACACTTCTAATTAATTACTTTACGTTAATAATACCAAAACTGCCATCTTTTCTTTTATATAGTACAGAAACACAATCTTCATCTAAATTTTTAAAAACAAAGAAATCATGATTCAACAATTCAATTTGTAAAATTGCTTCTTCTTCATCCATTGGTTTCATATCTATATTTTTTCTCTTTACAATTTTATCATAATCATCATCTTCAAGAGCTTCATAGTCAAAATTCATTTCAAATTTTGGCAAATCACGATATTTCTTTTCTAAACGATCTTTATTCTTTCTAATTTGACCTTCCAATTTATCAACAACTAAATCTATTGCTGCATACAAATCTTGATGCCTTTCTTCAGCCCTTAATGTAAATTTACTAGTTGGAACTGTAACTTCAATACTTTGATCTTGATTTTTAACTTTAATTAAAACTTTACATTCAATATCCTTTGGCTTTTCAAAGTACTTATCTAATCTTCCTAATTTTTCATTAATGTAATCTTTAATAGACTTAGTAACTGTTACCTTATCTCCTCGAATACTTATTTTCAAAATAATCACCTCTATTAATAATATACCATAATTACTTTAAAAAAACTACCTTATTTAAATTTTTTACATGTATTAATTAAGTAAAAACCTTAATTGAATAACTCAATTAAGGCTAATATTTAAGAAACTAAACTTTTTTCTTCTTCTACCACATCAATTGCTTGTAATCCCTTAGCTGTTTCAATAAGTTTAAAATTAACTAAAGAGCCTTCCGTTAATGTTTTATAACCATCTTTAACTATAGCAGAATAATGCACAAAAATATCTGATAATTGATCATATTCAATAAAACCATAGCCTTTTTCGTTGTTAAACCATTTAACCTTGCCTTGCATCACTTCAATCACTCCTTCCTTCTTTATTTTAATTTAACATTATTTTTATACTGATGCAACACAATTCGCATATCAAAATTCGACAAAAAAATTAGCACTTCTGCTAATTACTATCTATTACATAAGTATCATAATTTGAATATAAATAAGTTTTATTATTATAAGTAGATTCATATTTGTTAAAAATATCTTGTAATAATTTACCGTGTCCAATAATTAAAATATCTTTATTGTTAATTCTGTCTTTTATTGTTTTTATTAAACTGTTTATATCTAAATAATAATTATTATTTATCACAAAAGATTTAATCTTTTGATACTCATCTAAATAAGTTAAAAACAAATAATTATCAAATATATTTAGATAACTATTTGTATTATTTAATTTATATGTTTTAATTTCATTTTCTACTATTATTTTTCTATAATTAAACTTTTCAAATATTTTTTTTAACATAAATATATCACTAGGATAATAATTTGGAGTTACAATTATTTTTATAGTATCCCCAATTAGATTATTATTTAAATTATTGTCTTTTAATATTTTTTCATAACTTTTTATAAATTTTTCAATATTATATATTTTATTACATTCAATTATTCCCTTATTAATATTACTTTTTATAAATAAATTTCTCTTTTTGTTTTTTAAATAAATACAATCATCAGTTATATATACTATATTATTTACTTTTGCCATATTAACCTTTCTTATATTTTGCTTTAGTAACTTCTCCTCCCCTTAAATGTTTTAAACGATCATGACTTTCGAATATTTCTTCAATTGATTTAGATAAATTTTCATCTATATCTTTTAATCTCATACTTAAATCATTATGTACTGTACTTTTACTAATATTAAATTTATCTGCTGTTTCTCTAATTGTATCTTTTGTATTTAAAACATGATTTGCTTCTTTTAAAACTCTATTTTTAATTTTTTCTTTCATAACCAAACAACCCCTTAATAAATTATATTAATTAAGGGATTATTTTATTATTGCAAATCTTCAATATTCATATTATAAAAATCTTCAGGATCCATTGTATTACCATTATAATAAACTTCTAAAAGTAAACAATTATCTTTTTCACCTTCTAATAAGTTATCTCCACTTTTAGCAATTATATCACCAGATTTAACCGTATCATCTTTTTTAACGCTTGTTTCACCTAAACTATAATAAATAGTTTTTAAATTGGGATTATGAGTTATTTCAACTACATTTCCTAAAATTTCATCTTGAGTAACATTAGTTACCGTTCCGTCATAAACAGCCATTACATCAAAAACTTCATCAGATGCATACAAAACTCCACTATTTTGCAAATAAGTTTGTTCATAATATACTAACGAATTTTGTTGTTTAGTCTCATCATCAAGCATATCATAATAAGATTTACTAATAGCAACAGCACTGCTTGTATATGGTTTAGTTATTTTAGATTCTTCTTTTACTTCTGTTTCTTCTTTAATAACTGGAGTAGCATCTTCATCTAATGTATCAACTACCAAATCTTGATATTGTAACTCTTTTTGAAGAGCACTACCTAAAAACGATACACTAATAAATAATACTGCAATAACTAAGACATAAACTGTTGGTAAAACATATCCCCTTAATTTTTTATTTTTCATAATTCACCATCCTAATAAAAGTATGGAAATTATTTCTATAATTTATACATTAATTTTTTCTATTTCTATATTTTTATAATAATATTTCAATATTTCATCATAGGTATATCCAAGTTTTGCCATTTCATTAGCTCCATATTGACTCATTCCAACCCCGTGTCCATACCCATTAGTAGTTATTTTTATATCATTATCAATTTCTATAGTAAAATCTGTAGACCTTAAACCTAATAAACTTCTTATTTCAGTTCCTTTAAATTCTTTATTATTTATTAAAATAGTTTCTACATGATTTGTATCACTCCTTTTTATCCTATTAATTACTATATTATTACATTCTATATTTAATTTAGTACAAAATTCTTTTTTGCTTATTGTAGTTAATACAGTAAAATTTTTTACATTTTTATCCCAACTAGATTCTACACTTACTAAATAATCTTTTTCTCCTCCAAAAACTGCTGCAACATCTTCCGTATATCCATTACTCATTGAAAAATAATATGCACTTATAACTTCTCCATCATAAGTCATTACCAAACCTTTTGTTGCATCTACAGCATTTTTTATTTTTTCATAATAATAATTAAAATCATTTCCCCATTTTTCTTGCATTTGTTCAATAGTTATATATACTTGATTAGTTATATCAGTTAAAACATCATAACTAGTTGTAGAAGTATTTATTTTATTTATAGCATAACTTCTTGCAGCTATAGCTTGAGCTTTTAAGGCTTCTTCGTCAAATGACGCCGGCATTTCTCCAGCAATTACCCCAATAACATATTCTTCTAAATTAATTTCTTTTTCTTCATCAGTATCTTTATTTTTTATTATAATGTTCATATCTTCAGAGTTATCAAAAAAAGTAGTTTTTTCTTTCCAAAAACTACTAATTGCAATAATACTTAAAATTAGAATTAAAATTAATAAATATCTATTTTTCATTAATAAACTATATTCCTTAAAATATTTATTTAGAATAAATTTGTTAAATTTAGAAAATCTATTACAAAATTTGTTAATAAATAACCCATTCCAAGTGATAAACTAACAATTAATACACGTGATTCTAAAATTTTATCTTTTTTAAAAAAATTATTAAAATTTATTCCAGAAATTCCATAAGCACTAATAAAAGTGAAAACAATATATAAAACTATTTTATAAATCATATTTGCCTTCCTCAATAGCATTAATTTTTTCTATTCTTCTCAAATGTCTTTCTTCACAAGGATTTTTTGTAGCAATAAATGTATCAATAATTTTATATATTTCATCAATATCTAAATTAACACCAAAAGCAATAACATTTGCTCCATTGTGATTTTTAGCGGTGAAAGCATCATTTTCATCAAATACTCTAGCACACCTAATTCCCTTTATCTTATTAGCGGTAATACTCATTCCAATTCCAGAACCACATACTAATATACCTAATCCATTGTTTTCTAAAACTTTTTTACAAGTTAAATATGCAAAATCTGGGTAGTCATCTAAAGGATTATTTGTTAAATCTATACAACTTACATCTATTCCATTACTTTTTAAATATTCAAATATATTATCTTTATATTTCACACCTTGATGATCGACACCAATAAAAACTTTTATAATAATCATCTCCTTATTTTAATTATACATTAATTAGAGAAAAAAAACAAAAATATTACTACTTTTGTTCTTTATCTAAACCAAATTTTTTATTAAATTGTTCTATCTTTCCAGTTTTTTTAGCTTTTCCTTGACTACCTGTATAAAATGGATGACATTCACTGCATACTTCAACATCTATTTTATCTTTAGTTGAATATGTTTTAAATGTTGCTCCACATGCACAAGTAACAGTTGCTTCTTTCATTTCTGGATGAATATTTGCTTTCATTTTTCTCTCCTTCCGCCATACCAATTAATTGGCATAGTAATTCATTGCTTTTATATTATATCATACTTTTTTATTTAAGCAAGTTAAAGTTGCTTTCAACTTTCATAGTTATTAAATTTTATATCATATAATTAATATTTATTTATGTTTGTATTCCCTAATTTGCAAATTTTCTATTAATTTACTTTCTCCTATAGAAAAAACTCTATTATTAATATCATAAATTATATAATAAATATCATTACCACTTTTTACTTTATCTATTTCTTTAGCCACTATAAGAGTATTATTTTCATCTTTTAAATAAAACAAATCATCTAATAAATCAATCTTTTTTACAACTATATTATTTTTATTGGCAATTGTTATTTTAGATAAATTTTGATTGCCATATACATTTATTGCATCAACATTATCAATTTGATAGTAGTATAAACTATTATCATCTGCTATAGCATATGCATAAAAAAATGTCGCATCAGAATCATCTGCATATACTTCTAAATATGTACAGTTTGTAATTGTTGAATCAATTTCCCAATTATTATCAATATTCCACATTAACTTACCATCATCTATTTTTACAAATTCAATATTATCTAAAATTTTTTCCGGCACACGGCTAAAGTTGTCTTGAAATATTAAGTCATAATATTTTCTAATTTCTTCAGAATCATATACAATTTTTTCATCATAATTATCTGGCATAATTGATTCAATTATATCACTTTCATTAACTTCATTATTTACTTCACTATTACCCTTATCATTATTTTTAACAACATACATTCCTAAAAAGAAAGCTCCAATAACTAAAATTATAATAAGTATAATAACTAGTATTATTGTTTTATTATTTTCATTCTTTTTTTCTTCTACCATCATTACCATCTCCTTTATTTTAATATGGTATTTTATTTTAATTAATATTTAAAACTTCACCATCAACGAAATCTATATTTAAATCATTATCATCATAGTTATAAATAATTTTTTCTATTTTTTTATAGGGTTTTAACTTACTATTGTTTACTAAATCTTCTAATTTAATGCTATATAAATTATTATCAATATCAACAATAAAAATATAATCTATGTTATTGCTTTTTAAACTAATAATATGCGTTGCATTTATTTTTTTATCATTAACATCTTCTATATCATTTAAATAACCATCAAAGTCCCATGTAAAATCAAATAAAATATTCCCACAAGTATCAGTAAAAGATAATATATTATTACTTGTTTTAGGATCATACTCAATTAAAGTTTTATCATCTGAATTATTTAATCTATATATTTTATTATCAGACATAAAATAATAATTTGTCCAAATTTCACATTCTGAAAATAATCTAGGTAAAATATAATCAATATTAATATTACTATCATATTCAGAATATATTATATCATTATAAATATCACTAGTAATAGTACTTAAATAACTTCTATCTAATGAGGATTCATTAGTTGTAATAGTATATACTTCATTATTATTAGTTACTATAACCCCATATAAACCATCATCAAAAGTGTTATCCTTATAATCAAATGCTGCAGATTTAATATCTTCTGTTACAAGAGAATCATTTACCCAATTGTTATTTACATTCCACATTAATTTATTATTTTCTACTTTTACAAATCCGAAATTTTCATTAATTACAATTGGTTCATTATTATCTTTAGGTTCAATGTAATAATTATAAAGATCTTCAAAAGACCAATAATATTGTAAAATAAAATCTTTGTCAGTTGGCATAATAGATTCAATTATATCACTTTCATTAACTTCATTATTTACTTCACTATTACCCTTATCATTATTTTTAACAACATACATTCCTAAAAAGAAAGCTCCAATAACTAAAATTATAATAAGTATAATAACTAGTATTATTGTTTTATTATTTTCATTTGTTTTTTCTTCTTTCAATAATCCAACTCCTTTATCTTAACTAAATCATATCATATTTCCTATAATAAAAAAAGAAGCAATATATAATTTTACAATTTTAAACATCAAAATAACATATCAATTATTTTATTAGCAATTTTTTCATGAGCTAAATAATTCATATAATAACTAGTATTATCTAAAAAATAGTTTTTATTTAAAGAATATGCTAATATATCCAAATATTTACATTTGTACTCTACTGCTAATTGACTTAATTTGGCGTTTATTTCAAGAGCATCATTTTTATTAAAATTATACGCTGGGTAGAGACTAACAATAATTATTTCTTTATCATAAAATTCCCTAATATTTTTTAATAAAGTATTCATTTCTAAAATATAATTATCAATTAAATTATTGGATATATCTTCATACAAAGATATATCTGCAAACTCATCTATCCCAATAGCAATACTAATAATATCAGCTTTAGCTAAAACCTGTTTTATTGGTACTCTTGTAAAATTTCCTAACTTATTTTCTTTTAAATAATCATTTAATTCATGAATTCTTAAATGATTTATTGCAAATTCGTTGTTATAACTTCCAAGTTTATTTTTATCTTCCAAATGTTTTTTTAAATAATCATTAAAACTTGTACCCGCAACATTATATGGGGTCATACCAACACTTAAACTATCACCTAATGAAACCAAATCAACTTTTTGTTTAGTTGATGAAGTATTTATAAAAAAAGTTAATATAACTCCAACAACTATAATAATTAATAATTTATATCTTCTTTTTAATTTTTTCATTATAACCCCCATAAAAAAAGTATAATCTATTAAATTATACTTCAACTATTTTTATATTAGCACCTACAGAGGATAACTTAGCAATAATTCTTTCATATCCTCGAAGTATATGTTCAGCATCATTTATTATTGTTATACCATCTGCAATTAAACCTGCAGTAACTAATGCCGCACCAGCTCGCAGGTCAGTTGCTGTAATTTCTTCACCATGCAATTTAGTTGGTCCTGTAATTTGAGCATGTTGTCTTTCAGCAACAATATTTGCACCCATTTTGTTTAAATATTTTACATGTCCCATTCTATTTTCCCAAATAGTTTCATCAAATAAAGATATACCATTTGCTTGAGTTAACAATACTGCTATTGGTTGACCTAAATCAGTTGGAAAACCCGGATAAACAACAGTTCTTACATTTGTAGGTTTTAAATTATTAGTTTTATTTAAAATAATTTTGTGATTTTGTAATTTAAAATTTACTCCCATTTCTTGCAATTTATTTAATAAAACTATATTATGTTCAGGAATCATTCCTTCAATAACTAAATTATCTCCAAGTAAAGCCCCCATAATTATATAAGTTCCAGCTTCAATACGATCAGGAATAACTTTTATTTCTGCACCGTGTAACTCTTCAACACCTTCAATAGTTATTTGTTCAGTTCCAGCCCCACTTATTTTTGCTCCCATATTATTTAATAAATCAGCTATATTACTAATTTCCGCTTCTCTTGCGGCATTCATTATATGTGTTGTTCCTTTAGCCATAGTTGCAGCAATCATTATATTAATTGTTGCACCAACTGAGGCAAAATCTAAAAATATATCTGCTCCATGTAATTCATCTGCTACAATTAAATATTTACTATTTTCTTTTGTTATTTTAGCACCTAAGGATTCAAAACCTTTTAAATGTAAATCTATTGGTCTTGATCCAATATTACATCCTCCAGGAAAGTACATTTCTACTCTTTTAAATCTAGCAAGTAATGCCCCCATAAAATAATAAGATGCTCTTAATTTATTACTTAAACTTTCAGGAATAATTTTGTTTTCTAAATTACACGCATCAATTTCAATTATTCCTGTACTTCTTTTAACTGTTACATTAAGCAATTTTAGTATTTCTAATAAAGCATCTTTATCAGAAATATTTGGTACATTACTTATTTTTACTTTTCCACTTGCCATAATCGCCGCAGGAATTAAAGCAACTACACTATTTTTTGCACCCCCTATTTTAATTTTTCCACTTAAAGTATGATTTCCTTCAATAATGATTCTCTTCATAATAACCTCCTTATTTATACATTTTATTTATTACTTTTCTATAAATATCTTTGGCAATATCCATACCATTTGGAATTATTTTTATAAAATTATCCATCATTACACCACTATTAGCTTCCATTAATAATAAATTATCATTATCATCTATTACAAAATCTAAACTACAAAATCTTAAGTTTAATTTCTTAGCAATTTTCAAACCTTCTTTTATAATTTTCTTTTTTATTTTATCATCTATTTCTAAAAAAGGCATTGCCCCTCGATATAAATTAAATTTCCAACTATATTCATAAAATTCGTTTGTTTTCAATATTTTTTTAGGTAAATTATCTATTTTATTAAAATAATATGGGTTAAACTCTATTAATAAATCTTTTATACTTTTTTTACCATCACCATACACAACAGGTTTTATCTTACCATAAGTTAATAACACTTCATCATCTAATAATATAACTCGATACTCATTTTTTATATTTACATAAGGACATAGACTTAATGAAAAATTGTTATTTAATAAATCATCAAGTAATTTAAATAATTCTTCTATTTTATTAACTTTATACACATCTTTACCACAAGTTCCAGTATTTATTTTAATAACAACTTCTTTATTATACTTGCAAAATAATGTCTCTACTTCTTTTTTATCATAATTTTTAAAAATAATATTATGTTCAATTATAGGAAATTTATATAACTTAACTAATTCATAAAAAGCATATTTATCATCCATTATTCTTGATATACCATTACCATTTAAATCAAATTTATAACCAACAATATAATGAACTTTTTCATCTTTTTCTAAAATTGTAATCCAATCTTTAGAAATAGTTTTATAATCAATATTTAGTTCGTTACAAATTTCTTTTATGACTAATAAAAAATTTTTCATTTAATCACCAACTTAATTATATCATTTTATCAAAAAAGATGAAATATACCAAGTAATAATAACAAAAAAATACCAATAATTATAGCGTATTTACCAATTAATTTACTACAATATTTACCAATAATTATTCCTAAATAAGTAAATGATGCACTACAAAAGGCAAAAATAATACAAGCAAGATAATAGTTATTAGTTAAATCTGTTATACCTAACCCAACAGAAAAAGAATCTATACTTACACTAAGGGCAAAAAGTATTAAACCTAAAATACTTAATTTAATATTTACTTTTTCATCTTGATAATAATGAAATGCTAAATTAATACCTAAAACAATTAAAACTAAACCTAAAATAATATTACTAGCAATATTAAAAATATTTATTAAAGTTATACCAATTATATTGCCTAATAAAGGCATAAAAAAATGAAAAATTCCAACAAATAATGGCAATAATTTAATTAATTTATTATTAGCAACTGTTCCTAAAGTTAAAGACAAAGAAAAAGTATCCATTGATAATGATATTCCTATTAATAAAATGGATACAATTTCTCGCATTAATATCACCTAAAAAAATATATGCAAATCTATTTAAAATTATCTAATATTTCTTGAAAATAAGTAGTATATGTTACTTCATCATAGTTGGCTTCGTTTGCTTCTAATAAACACAATGGCGGAAATAATACACACCACCAATTTTCACCAATACCATCCCCCAAGGTTATTACTAAAGACTCATAATTTCCTTCAGGGTAATAAATTCCTTTATATGTTTTTTCTGGAAAAAAATTATTTCCATAATTTATATCATATTTTACATTGTGTTTTTCAATTACACTTTTTATATTATCCATATTATCCATAATGCTGTTTTTTGCATTATAGTAATCACTTGAATTACTTAAAATTGATGCTAACACTGGCTCTAACTCTGTTTTAATTTCTAATTTCTCTTGTTGATCTTTTATAGAATTACTATTAGCAATTATTCTAAATCTTATAGCATCACTTGGTATTAATACTTCTTGCTTATTATTTGTTAAACATAATAAAATAGTAATTACAAATAAAATAACAATTATCTTTTTCAATATTATCACCTGATAAAATATTGGATAATTGTTATTATTTTTATTCATTAAATATAAATAAATATCTATCTCTTCCAGTTAAATCCTGTTCAAATTTAAAATTTGAAACATTTAAACCAATTAAAAATTTTTCTAAATCTTTTTTTTGATTATCCCCAATTTCAAAAGCCATAAATCCATTTTTATTTAATCTATTAATATTATTACTAATAATTTTCTTATAAAAATACATACCATTATCATTAGCAAATAAAGCAATATTTGGCTCATATTTTTTTACACTTTCATCAACATAATCATTTTCCCCGATATAAGGTGGATTAGAAATAATAATATCATAATTATTAGTTAATGGATTTATCATATCAGCATTAATAAAGTTAATTTCTAATTCATTTATTTTTGCATTATTTTTAGCAACATCTAATGCTTGTGCAGAAATATCTATTCCCCAAACATCAGCATTTAATCTCTTTTTTAAAGCTATAGCTATACATCCACTACCTGTTCCTAAATCTATAATATTTATTTTTTTATTAAATTTTTCATTTGCTAATTTAATTATTTTTTCAACTAAAAATTCAGTTTCAGGTCTTGGTATTAATACACTTTTATCAACATCGATTAAAGAATTATAAAAATATACATTACCAATTAAATATTGTATGGGATAACCATTTTTTATTTCATCTAATACTTCCTCTAAATTATCAAAGTATTTTTCTTTTAATAACTCCCAATCTTTAAAACTTATAAAATCCGGTTTATTCAAATTTTTCTCCTGCTAATTTTAGTTTTAAATCTTCAGTTTGTAAGGCATCAATGATTGGTTGTAAATCTCCATCCATAACTTTATCTAAATTCATTACAGAAAAATTAATTCGATGATCTGTTACTCTATTTTGAGGGTAATTGTATGTTCTTATCTTTTCAGACCTATCACCGGTACCAATTTTAGTTTTTCTTTCAATACCTAGTTCTTGTTCTTCTTTTTGGCGCATTGCATCATTAATTTTAATTTTTAAAAGATTTAATGCTCTTTCCCTATTTTGTAATTGGCTTCTTTCTGTTTGACAAGTCACAACTACACCTGTTGGGATATGAGTTAATCTAACTGCTGAATTTGCTGTATTAACTGATTGACCACCAGCACCACTTGAATGATAAACATCCATTTTTATATCACTTTCTTTTACTTCGATATTTGATGTTTCAACTTCAGGCATTACTAAAACTGTAGCTGTTGATGTATGTATTCTACCACTTGCTTCCGTTGCTGGAACTCTTTGAACACGATGCGATCCACTTTCATATTTTAATTTAGAATAAACATTATTGCCTTTAACTATAAATTCTATTTGAGAAAATCCTCCGCTGGTTCCTTCAACTTCATGAATAACTTCTATTTTCCAATTATTTTCTTCGGCATAATAAGAATACATCCTAAACAAATCACCAGCAAAAATATTGGCTTCATCTCCTCCAGCAGCACCACGAATTTCCATAATGACATTTTTCCCATCATTTTCATCTTTTGGAACTAATAAAATTTCTATCTTTTCTTTTAATTTTGATTCTTTAAGAGATAACTCAGCTATTTCACTTTGAGCAATTTCTTTTAAATCTGGATCATTTTCCATTTCTTTTGCTTGTTTAAGATTATCAATTACTTTTTTATATTCATGATAAACTTCAACAGTTTCCTTTAATTCGCTCTCTTCTTTTGATAATTTTTTTAAATAATTAAAATCATTTAACACTTCAGGTTTTAATAACTCTTCCTTTATTTCATTATATCTTTTTTCTATAGCATCTAATCTATTAAACATAGTTTCCTCCTTTTAAAATATTATTAAAAATTGAAAACTGTGCTATAAATTATTATCCTCATCATTTTCATCGATTACAACTAAATCAGCTAAGTCATCATCATCAACATCATCAGTTTCATCATCTTTATCATAGAAAATATCTTCGTCTTCTTCTTCAATGATTTCATCTTCTTCATCTTCATCTTCTTCGATTATATCTTCGTCTTCTTCATCATCTTCAATAACTACATCAAGTTTATGTTTTGATTGCAAATCCCAAAAACCATTTTTTAACATAATAAACTTTTTATTAATACTCATTAATTCAAAAAAATCTAACAATCTTTCATCTACAGTTTCTTCTGGTAAATCTAGTGCTTCACACACTTTTTTAAAAATGTCTCTTAACTTCATTTTTTTACCGGATTCTTGTAACACTAAAGCTGCAATGTCATCATAACCCATTAATTCTAATTCATCTTTTGGTATTTCACTTAATTTCATAAATCCCACTCCTTACATTTTTTCTGGAGGTATAACTCCAATTAAATTTAAAGCATTTTTAATAGTTTGTTGTACTGCTTTTATTAACATTATTTTTTCTTTTGTTGCTTTTTCATCTTCAGTAATTATCCTAACATTTGAATAATAATTATGAAAAATATTTGCTAAATCATATACATAATTAGTTATTAAATGTGGCAATTCCTTTTGAGCAGCATTTTTTACTACTTCTTTAAATTCATATACTTTTTCTAAAACATTATATGTATCTTCATCATTTAATGTATCATATTTTGTTAGTATTTCATCATAATTTACTTCTTTTAATATAGAAGCAATTCTTGCATATGCATAACATACATAATAAACTGGATTTTCATTTGACTTTGATTTTGCTAGATTTAAATCGAAATCCATTTGCGTATCTAAACTGCTTTTTACAAAATAATATCTAGCAGCATTTACTCCAACTTCATCAATTAATTCTTTTAATGTTACTGATTTACCAGTTCTTTTACTCATTTTAACAACATTTCCATCTTCTATTAAACGAACTAATTGTAATAATTTGACTTCTAACTTATCAGGATCATTACCTAAGGCTTTAATACTACTCTTAAGTCTAGCAACATAGCCATGATGATCAGTTCCGAATATATCAATCATTTTATCAAAGCCACGATTATATTTATCTAAATGATATGCAATGTCCGGAACTAAATAGGTTAATGTTTTATCTTCTTTAATTAATACATGATCAGTGTTATCAAATATTGAACTACATTTAAACCATACTGCTCCATCCCGTTCATAAGTATAACCATTTTTTGTTAATCTGTCTATAATTTCATATAAATTATATTTATTTTTTATTGCTAATTCAGAAGTATAAACATCATAATTTATTCTATATTCCTTTAAATCATTAAAAATATTATTTAATAAAATTTTAGTAGCATATTCTTTAAAATAATCTATATCTTTTTCTAATAATTTATCTTGAAATTCATTATATAAATCATTTGCCATATCAATAATTTCTTTTCCATGATATCCTTCCTCTGGCATTGGGTAATTTTTATTACATTTTTCAAAATAACGAGATTTTAATGATTCACCTAAATATATTATTTGATTTCCAGCATCATTTATATAATATTCTTCAGTAACACTATAATTACAAAACCTTAATATTCTAGCAAGTGAATCACCATATGCTCCACCTCTAGCATTACCTATATGTAATATCCCTGTTGGATTAGCACTTACAAATTCAATATTTATTTTTTTCCCATTTCCTATATTTGAACTACCATAACAATCTTCTTCTTTTAACACGGTTACTAAATTATCTATTAAATAATTTTTATCAACAAAAAAGTTTATAAAGCCTGGTTTTTTTATTTCAATTTTTTTTATTTTATCAGAATTTATATTAGCAACTATATTATTAGCTATATCCATAGGATTTTGATTTAATATTTTTGTTAATTTTAAAGCAATATTACTAGAATAATCCCCATTTTCTTTAATTTTAGGTTGTTCTATTTCTATTGATGCATTAGTAATATCCATCTTTTTTAATGCATCATTTATTAAATCTATAAGTATTTCTTTCATGTTATTCCTCTTTCAAAACAATTAAAATGCTTTTAGTATCATCATCAATTTTATATTTAATATTTATATTACTATTATTTATTTCTATTTTACTTTCTATATCTATACTACATTTTTCTTTATTATCAAATATAAAAGTACATATATTATTAACAAAATCTATTTCCATATTATAATCTTTTGTTAATCTTTTATACACTTTATTTTTTATATCAATTATATTAATTACTTCAGCTTCATTAAATTTTAAATATTCATCTTTTACATATTCACATTCTTTATCTAATAAATTAATTAATAAATCATTATTATTAAATAATTGCCAATCAACTTTAACTATTATAACCCACCTCTTTTTTTCTAAAACATTATAGCATATGCCAACTATAACCGCAATATAAATTATTAATTAAAACTAATTTTTGTTAATTTTTATTTATTCAAATAAAAAAACACTTTATTTTCTAGAAAAGTGTTTTCACATAAATTATATATTTAATTTATCAGATAATATTTTAGCCATAAATTTTGCAAGATTCTTTAATTCTTTTTCTTCATTATTTAATAAAATTATTAATCCTAAAGAATCTATTGAAACTATAATTGGTACTATTGTTACATAACTATTATAATTATATATATCTTTTCTTCCAACAAACTCTTCTCTATTATCAATTAAATAAATTAAATCTTTATCAATGTCTTTATTTATCAAATCTTTATCTAAATTAGTAGCAATTACTTTTTGCCTATCTGTAATTATTACATTAATTTTAAATGTATTTTCAATTAATTCACTTAACCTAGCACTTAATTCCTCATATTTTTTAATTTCTGAATGTTTTTTTAAAATTATATTATCTTCTTCTGTAAATATTTCTAGGCTTTCTCCATCTCTTATTCCTAAGTTTTTTCTAATTTCTTTAGGTATAACAATTCTCCCTAAATCATCTATCTTTCTCGTTACTCCAGTTGACTTCAATATAGTTCACTCCACTTCTTTTTTAGTGTGGATTATCTTTTTTTATTTATACACTATAAAATGTGTTCTAATAAAGTAACAATATAATAAATAAAATGCTTTTCTAACTGTTTAGTATATAATGTAATTGTTATTTTCTTATTATTATATTTTATATTAAAATATTTAGTTAAACTCATTGCTTCGATTAATAACTTATCACCTTTAATATTATTTGATAATTCTTCAGGTAATGTTATTTCTACTAAACGTTCTGTTTGAACTACTTGTGTAATATTATATTTTTGAGCAATTTTTTCAAACCATTCTTCATACATATAAATTTGCATTTCTTCTGTAATTTTACCAAACCTATCTTCTAATTCTTTCTTAATTTCTAGTAATTTTTCATAAGAATCAATTTCATTTATTTTTTGATGAATTTCAATTTTTACATCTTCATCAGATACATAATCATCATTTATATGAGTTTCAACATTTATTAAAGATTTATTTGATAAATCTTCTTCTAAAACAACTTGACCTTGTTGTCGTTTTAACTCATCTTCAATCATTTTCATATATAAATTTATTCCAACACTATCAACAAAACCCGCTTGGGAAGCACCAAAAATATCTCCCGCACCTCTAATACTTAAATCACGCATTGCTATTTTATATCCACTACCTAGTTCAGTAAATTCTTTTATTGTGTTTAACCTTTTAATAGCAATTTCATTTAATAATTTGTTTTTTTCATACATTAAATAAGCATAAGCAATTCTATCACTACGTCCAACTCTTCCCCTAATTTGATAAAGTTGACTTAAACCAAAATTATCAGCATCATGAATTATTAAAGTATTTACATTAGGTATATCAATCCCACTTTCAATAATAGTAGTACATACTAAAATATCATATTTATTATATATAAAATCTTCCATAATTTTATCAAGTTGGTATTTATCCATTTTGCCATGAGCATAAGCAATTTTTGCATCCGGAGCAAGTTTAGAAATATAATCGACATATTTTAATATAGATTCTACTCTATTATATAATATAAATATTTGACCACCTCGAGATAATTCTTTATAAATTGCATCTTTAATTAATAAATCATCTTCTGCAATAACATATGTTTGTACTGGATATCTATTAATTGGGGGTGTATCTATAATTGATAAATTTCTTAAACCCGATAAAGCCATTTTTAAAGTCCTTGGTATTGGAGTTGCACTTAAAGTTAAAACATTTACATCAGTTTTTAACTCTTTAATCTTTTCTTTGTGTGTTACTCCAAATCTTTGTTCTTCATCTACAACTAATAGCCCTAAATCTTTAGGTTTTACATCCTCGCTTAGTATTCTATGAGTTCCAAATAATATATCTATTTTTCCATTTTTAAAATCTTCAACTATTTCTTTTGTTTCTTTTGTTGAAGTATGTCTATTTAATAATTTTATTGTCACTGGCCAATTTTTAAATCGATCTAGTGCTACTTTAAATTGTTGCTTTGATAAAATTGTTGTTGGACATAGATACATTACTTGATGATTATTTAAAACAGTTTTAAACATTGCTCGCATTGCTACTTCTGTTTTACCAAAACCAACATCACCACATAATAATCTATCCATTGGAATGTTGCTTTTTAAATCGCTATCTATATCAATTATGCTCTTTTGTTGATCTTTAGTAAGTTCATATTGGAATTCACTAGCAAACACATTTTCTTCAACATAATCTTTATATGGATCTTTCCTTAAAGTTAATCTTTCTTTATATAATTTGATTAATTCCTCAGATATATCTTTTATTTTACTTTGAACATATTTTTTAGTTTTTTCCCAATTATTGCTACTTAAACTATTTAATTTTGGTATTGCACCATCCTTACCTGTAAATTTATAAATCGTATTAATCTTTTCAACTGGAACATATATCTTATCTTCTCCAGCATAATATATTGTTAAAAAATCTTTTTGTACTCCTTTTATATTTAGGGAAGTTATTCCTTGATATTGCCCTATTCCATGTGCTATATGAACAACATAATCTCCTTTTTCAATTTGATTATAATCCTTAATTTTTTTCCCAATATGAAAATTACTTTTGTAATTAGTTAATTGATGATTAGTATTTTCAATATCATTGTCGGAGATAATTACATATCTGTCTAATATAAATCCTTTATTAATACTTTTTGTTATTATTTTTGCTGTTGGTATATATTCTTTAATTATCTTTTCTTCTTTTTTGTTACTTAAACAAAAATAAATTTCTTTCCTTTGTTTTTGCCAAACATTATAATCATTTACTAACTTTTCAAAATTAGAATTATAATTTTCTATTTCTATAGCATTTAAATTATATTTACCACTAGCAAATAAATTTATAAAAATTTTATCTTTGTCATGTATTTCATCAAGTTCATACATTAATTTGTTATTTATTGAATTCTTAACAGAATATTCAAAAATATCTTCTTGTAATTTTAAATAACTAGCTATTATTTGTGTATTATCAATATAAACTACTATTGGATTTTCACAATAATCAAATAATGAATTGGTATTATCATTTACTAATTCATCAATTGCTTTTATTTTTATATTGTTTAAATTTCCAAATGATAACTGAGTATTTTCATCAAAATACCTAATTGATTCAATAATATTTCCATCAAACTCTATACGTATTGGATGTATTTGTTCAATAGGAAATATATCTACAATAAATCCTCGAACTGCAATCTCCCCACTTGCTGTAACTAAAGAATCAATTTTATAACCTAAATCTGTTATTTTATTTACTAATTCATCTCTTTTTATATGGTCATTAGCTTTTATTTCTAAACTATTATCAGCATTAAAAGATGGTAAAAACTTTAAATAACCCATTAAATTTGTAACAACTATTTTTTGACTGCAATTTCTTATTTTATCTAAAGTTTCTAATCTTTTAAATTTTAATTCTGGCGATGCTGCAATAATCATTGATGATAAAAAATCATCCATAGGAAAAAAATAAGATTCTTTAATCTCATTACTTATACCATCATAAATTTTATTTGCTTCATATAAAGAACTAGTTAAAACTATAATATTTCTTTTAGATTTTTCAAATAATTTTTGCAAGTAAAAAATGCTTAACTCTTTCGTTAAACCAGATATTTCACTTCCAATTTCATATTTAAAATATTCATCTAAAAAATCCATATTACCTCGAATTATATATATTCATTGTTTTATCACTACCATCTTTAATAAATGAATAAATTATTTCTTTAAAAATATTCATATTTTCATCAATTAATTTTTTTTCTTTTTTACTAAATTTTCCTAATACAAAATCAATTACATCATTATGTTTATTATTAATTCCTACTTTTAATCTAAGAAAATCTTCACTTTTTAAAGAACTAATAATTGACTTTATACCATTATGTCCTCCGCTGCTACTATGTTTTTTTAATTTATATTTTCCAATTTCTTCATCTAAATCATCTTGTATAACTAATAAATCATCTATATCTATATTAAAATAATCCATAAATTTTCTTACTGCAATACCAGAATTATTAACATAAGTTAATGGTTTTATAAAATAAACTATTTCTCCATTAATTTCTTTTTTATAATACATAGTATTAAATTTCTCTTGATATTTTATTTTACCTAAAAAATTATCGATTATCATAAAACCGATATTGTGTCTTGTGTTTTCATATTCTTCACCAGGATTACCTATTCCAACTATTAATTTCATAAATACCTCAAAAAATATGTTGATAAGTACTACACTTACTAACATCCTCTACTTTTATTTTAACATTATTTTTACTATTTTTAACACATTTTAATAACATTAAGGTAGGAATTTTTGTATTATTTGTCATTATAAAAATAATTTCTTTAACCCCCATCTTATTATTTGTTGCTACATTTATTATTTCATCTAATCTTTCTGGACGATGAGACATATATAACAACCCTTTATCTTTTAAATATTTGTAACTTATTTTAAAAATATTATCTAAATTTATTTTCATCTCATGCCTTGCAATATTTTTATATTCAATTTCATTTTTAATACTACAATTATTTTTAAAATATGGTGGATTACAAGTTATTATATCAAAATAATTGGTTTTAAAATATTTATCAATATTATTTATATCATCATTAATAATTTTTATTTGCTTATCTAATTTATTTAAACTAACTGACTTTTTTGCTAAATCATAAATGACTTCTTGTATTTCAAAACCTGTAATTTCACTGTTTGTTTTTAAAGATAAAATAAGTGGAATAACTGCATTGCCAGTACACATATCCAAAATTTTTAAATTATCTTTTGGTTTAGTATATTCCGATAGCAAAATTGAATCTAATGAAAACTTAAAGCCTTCATTTAATTGATATATATATCTGTTTTTATAATCAAATAAATCATTTTTTACTATCTTCATCAATATAATAATCCTCTATTTGATCATCAATCATTACTTGACATTTTCTTTTAAGAATATCTAAACCAACCACTTCACCTTCACCCATTGGTGTTTTAATTACATCACCTATTTGAGGTAAATTTTTTAAATTGTCTAAATAATTTTGATTTTCATAAGCAAGGCAACATAATAATCTACCACAAGAACCATTTATTTTACTTGGATTTAAAGCTAAATTTTGATCCTTGGCCATAGAAATTGATATTGTATCCATTTGATTTAAAAATCTTTTACAACATAGTTCATTACCACATACTCCTAAACCCCCAATTTCTTTAGCCTTATCCCTTGCACCAATCTGACGAAGTTCAATTCTAGTGTGGTATATCGCCGCAAGTTTTCTTGCTAATTCACGAAAATCAATTCTATCATCTGCAATAAAATTAAATAATAATTGTGTTCTTTCAAAAGTAAATTGGGCATTTAAAACATTCATATTAAGTTGTAGCTCTTCAACTAATCTACGACATTTTTTCAAGGCTTTATCGGCTTCTTTTAAATTTTCCAAAAATTGATCATCATCATCTTTTGTAGCAATTCTTACTATTTCCTTTAATGCTTCAACATTTTCATCACTATCAATGATTTTACTAACTTTAGCATATTGCAAGCCTTTGTCAGTATCTACAATTACTTTATCATCTTTTTTTAATGTTAACTCACTTTTAAAATTATAAGTTTTATTTCCATCTTTAAAAATTATGCCATATACTTTCATATAATCAACTCATTTCTATTACAA
>CALVKC010000007.1 GCA_944332505.1 uncultured Bacilli bacterium | reverse complement strand
GAATTAGGACTAGAGCCAGAAGAGGCTACTAAACCTGAAAATGTAATTGTATTAACTGAAGCGCAGATGAAGCGTTATTTAACTGTTGCGCCGGTTCGAGATTTAAAAGAAATTATTCCTAAATTATCTAAAGAGCAACTTAAAAATTTAGTTGATTATGCTGTTGATAATGAATTGACAGATATAGATAAAGCTAGTGTATTAAAAGAGGCAAGTGGTATTGATATAGTTTCTGCTGTATTACTAAAAAGACAAAATAAGGAGGAATGATAATGACTCCTTACTAGATAGTGTATGATGCTTTTTTAGCTAAGTTAACTGAAGATGAATGGGTTACTTGGACGCAAGAGGAAGTTAATACAGATTTAAAACAAATTTTAGAAGGTGCAATTCCTTGGTTTAAGTTCCCTAGAACTTCATTAGAAAGAACTGAAGAAGGATTTTCTAATGATTTGTCTAATGAAGAAGTATAGATTTTAGCTAGTTTTATGAAATGTGAATGGTTAAATAGAACCATTCTAACCTGGGAAAATATAAAACCTTTATATGAAGAAAGAGATTTTTCACAGGCAAATTTACTCGATAAATTTAATTAGACTTTAACTAATGAAAAGAAAAATGCGGCTTCTTTAGAAAGAATTTATTATCGCTCTATAAATGGTAAGCCATATAAATATAGTAAATGGGCGGAAATAAAATGATTTTAGATAAGAATATGAAAGAAGCCTATAATAATAAATTGAAGAACAAACTTTTCGGTTTACTTTGTGAATATGAAAAAGGACGCGAGTGGGAAAAATTTTTAGATTCTATTTTAATTGAATTAAATGGTTTTTCTATGGAGGCGCGCACACTAAATTATTATATTCTTTTCCATAAACTATCTACTTTAAAATATTTAAATTATAAATATTTTCGCTCTACAATCTTTGATTGTATGACTTTATTAGGAAAAGATGATTAATGAATTATTTTGAAGATATTTATAAAAAAAGAGTAAATAGATATGGAACTAATTATTAGGATAGAATATTAAATCAAAGAATCGAAAGTTTTTAGAGATATTTGTTGAAGAGTATTTATCGAGTAGATTTTTTATATAACGAAGAAGAAATTCCGGGTAGTCTTGAACGATATAAGCAAGATGAAACAGAAACTATGTAGTATTTACTTGTAAATTTAGATGTAATAATTCCACCTGGAACAGTATTAGAAATTACTGATAGTAATGGAATTACTCATCATTGGATGATTTATTGGTTAGAAATTATTAAAACAAGTGGATATAATAGATATGTAGTTTTAAAAATGAGTCATTTCATTAAGTGGCTGGATAGTGAAAAGAATGAACATGAATCTTGGGCATATATGTACGGACAAGAAAATAATATGTTAAAAGATGAAATTCGTTCAAGAAGTCGTATGGATACTATATATTCTGAAAATTTAAAAAGCAGTTTCTTTGTAATGCCGAAAACTCCTTATATTAAAAAAGATGTATATTTAGAAATAGGTGAAGAGCCTTACTTAGAGGCTTATAGAGTTACTGGTTATGATATATAGTCCACCGAAGGAGTAGAGTATGTAACTATTGACCCTGTTTATATTAGAGATAAAACTCCAGTACCTTAGCCCGCGCCTGGTGAAGAGGATAATGAAGATTTCTTCTGGCTTTAGGGAAATGGAGGTGACCTACAATGAGTGTAAGAAATTGTAGTGAAATAGGAGAAAATTTAGTATTAATTTTTAAACGATTGCTAGCTAATGATAGATTAGTAAAATTACTGTATTATAATGATAAAGATCCTCTAAATAATCCTAATCTTTCAGAAGAAGAAAAAATTTCAAAAGTTTATGGAACTTTAATAAAGCCCGTCCCTAGAATTGGACCGAAAGATACTGCTAACTCTTTAGTTACTATAAGAATTGTAAAAGGAAATCTTAATTTAGAGAATTCTGAGTTTAGAGATATTGATATAGCGGTTGAGGTTTTTGTTCCTTTAACTTAGTGGATTATTAAAGATGAAAATATGCGACCTTTTCTTATAATGGGAGAAATTTAGAAAAGTCTTGATGATAAAAGTATTAATGGTATTGGAAAAATGTATCTGTAGAGTTTTGAGCTTAATTTCTTAACTGAAGAAATTGGGGCTTATGAAATGCAATTTATGGTAACGCAGTATGATTAATGCTTTTTTAAAACTACCAATAAATTTTAAGGATATTTGTAAAATATATCCTCCTTCTATAAATGAAGTTTTAACTACACCAGATTACAATTCATTTAATACCCTTTTTACAATTTCTCAAGAAGATTTAGAGGATGAATTTTTAAAAAGTGAAAATAATAAACCTCTTATTCTAGATGACTTAAATAAAGCAGAAGAAAAAAAGAAAGAAGTTAAAATCCCTACTCCTTTTGATTTTTTAATAATATAGGCAGCAAAGAGTGAAGAGGGATACGATTTAGTAAAAAGAGCTTTTGAATTTTTCACAAAAGAAAAAGTTTCGATTGTCCTTCGTTTAAGGCAAATTTGGTTTGGAGATATGAAAGAGATAATTCTAAAAGCAAAAACGATAGAGGATATAGAAAGAGTTCCTAAAATAACTGAAAGTAATTATTTTGATTTTTAGAATATGATTCGATAGTCTTTAGGACAAAAAGAAATTGAAGCTCCAAATCCTAATGAAGACCCAAGAATAAAACGTATAAAAGCTAAGGCGCGCTATCGAGATAAAATAAAAGCAAAATCTGGGTAGGGGCTAACTTTAGAAAAAAGTTTAGAAGTAATTTGTTGTATGAATATGGGTCTTAATCCACTTAATATTGGACAACTAAGTTTGGCTTCAATAGGTCAATTAGTTGAAAGATACCAACAAAAAGAAAAATATGAAATTGATATTCGTGCGCTAATTGGCGGTGCGGATAGTAAAAAAGTTAAACCCCAATATTGGATTAAATAAATAGGAGGCTATTTAAATGGCTAATATTCTTGATAAGTATGGTATCAAGGAAGTTGCTGACGTAGTTTTCTACGAGGTAACTGATGCCGGTGAGCGTGGCGCTCCCGCTTTATACTTAGATACCCTTAAAGTTTCTACTATTGAACAGACCGCAGAAGAAGCCGAAGCCCGTGGTGGTAAGGGTAACCCTCCTCTAATTATCTGGGACTATGGTAAGGAAATTACTGTAACTCTAGAGGATGCTCTGTTCTCTGCTAAGTCTATGGCTGTTATGTTTGGTAATGGTCAGGTTGATACAATCGCTTCTACCGATACTGTTCCTACTCTTTACAAGACAATTCAGTTTACTGCTACTGGTACTACTACAGCTGCTGCTCCTACTCAGTGGGAAGGTCCTCGTGGCGCCATGTTCCCTATTACTGGTGCTTCTTACTACGACGCTACTGGCGCGACTGCTACTTCCTTTACTGTTGGTGAGAAGTATTTTGCTACATTCCCCTTAAATGCTGATGGTAGCGTAATTGATATTTCTGCTAATAGTTTCCCTGGCACTTATTATGTAACTGGCGATACTTATGCTCGTTCTCAGGTTACTGGTAATGACGAGTTCTTCCAGTTTATTATTCCTCGTGCTAAGGTTCAGTCTGAAAACACTATTACCCTAGAAGCTGAGGGTGATCCCTCTGTATTTAACCTTAATATTCGTGTACTTCGTCCTGAAAGCGGAGCTATGATGAAGTTAGTTAAATATAATATGCCCGAAACTGGGGGCTAATTTTAAGATGTTGGATTTGGGCGGCTAATAAGTCGCCCATTTCTTTTTAGGGGGATTAAAAATATGGACGTAAACTTGCTTGGTGCAAAAGAATTATACGATGTTTATTTAAAAGCTACTTATCCAATAGAGATAAAAGGAAAAAGAATTGAAGAAGGAGAAATTGTTGCGGCTTTTAATAAAATACAGCTTGCTAACTTTTAGGAACTAAAAGATAGAACTACTGCTAATGGTGGTTTTGATAATCGTGCTCATGTAACTTGGGAGACTACACAAGAAATACGTTTAAATTTTTCACAAGGTGTTTTTTCAAAAGTGCAATTAGCTCTACTAGGAAATTCAGATTTGGTTGAAGTAGAGAAGTCTTCAATTTTAATTTCTAAACGGATTAATGTTGAATCAGATGAAGCGGGAAAAGTTTAGTTAAAATAGAAACCTGAAAAAATTTTTGTTTATGGAGTAAATGGGAATAAAGTTGAATTTTCTATAAACGAAAAAGAAATTACAGTAGGCGCGCCCTATATAAATTTAATAATTGATTATACTTATTATTATGACGGTAATGCTTCTAATATTAAGGTCGGACGCAGACTAATTGAAGGCTTTCTGTATTTTACTGGAAAAACTCGCTTTAAGGATGATTCTACTGGAAAGACAACAACAGGAATTATAACTATACCAAAATTAAAATTAATGTCTGATTTGTCTATGCGTTTGGGAGCAAATGCCAGTCCAGTAACTGCAAATTTTTCCGCGACAGGTTACCCTGTAGGAGTTAGAGGGAGTTCAGTTGTTATGGATTTGTATTTCTTAGAAGATGATATAGATAGCGATATATAGTAAGGATAGAATCAGCATTAATTTTTAATGCTGATTTTTATTTTTAGGAGGGAGAGTATGCCAAAAGAAACTTTTAAAATAGAAGGTACTGGTACTCTTGACATATCTTAGATTAAAAGTAGTATAAATTAGATTTAGTCTACCTTCTCTAAGATAAAACTGGATGATAATTTATCTAAAAGTTTTAAAGAGACTTTTAATGAATTAGAAAATTAGATTAATAAATTTAATTCTAAGATGGAACAAGGCTTTTAGACTAAAGGCGATGTTACAGGATTAGAAAAGAATGTTAAAGCTATTAATAGTTTACTTAAATAGTTAGATAACAATTTAAGCGAAGTTAAAAAAGTTAATTTAGATGAAAATATTAAAATAAGTTCAAAAACTCTTAATTCTTTAAAAACTCTAGATACTTAGATAGATAATGTTTAGCAAAGTATAAATACCTTAAATGCTTCTAAGTTATAGCAAGTTATAGATGCTTTAGGACAATTAAAAACCAAGGGTGCAAAGACTGCGGGCCAAGGAATTTTAGAGGCATTTAATTCTAACGATATTAAAAAAGCTATTGAATTAACTGATGAATTAATAGCTACTCAATAGCGCTATGAAAATTAGGTAAAGAAATCAGGAAAGTCAACTACTAATATAAAAGCTAATTTAACTGCATTAGGATAGTTAAAAGATGTTTTTGATGATTTAACTAGCGAGTCTAAAAAATTTAATGATTCTATTGATTAGTTAAACACCCAAAAAACTCAGCTTTTAAGTAGTGAAGTCACCAATCTAAAAACTGATTTTGAATAGGCTGCTAATTCAGCAGAACAACTTGGTAATGCTATTAGACAATAGGCCAATGCTTCAGTTGATGCTGCAAATAGTCAACGTATTTTAAATAATGAATTAGACGAAGTTAAAGGTAACCTAACTAATTTCTTTAGCTTAGCTAATGGTATTGATTTGTTTAGAGATGCAGTCCGCTCTGCTATTGATACAATTAAAGAATTAGATGCTACTATGACTGAGGCTGCTACTGTTACTGACTTTTCAGTTGCAGATATGTGGGATAGATTACCTAGTTATTCAGAGGAAGCTAGTGCATTAGGTGCAAAGATTAATGACCTCTATGCTGCTACTACTCTATATCTACAGCAAGGTCTGGAAGCTAATGAGGCTCAAGCTGTTGGTATTGAAACTATGAAGATGTCTCGTATTGCAAGCATGGATGCAGCAGCAGGTACTGACCTTATGACTGCGGCCCTCCGTGGCTTCAATATGGAATTAAATGAAGTTTCAGCCTAGAGGATTAATGATGTTTATTCTGAATTAGCTGCTGTAACTGCTGCCGATACAGCGGAAATTGGTACCGCTATGTCTAAGACTGCTTCTATTGCTTCTAGCGCTAATATGGAATTTGAAGTAACTGCGGCTCTTTTGTCACAAATAATTGAAACAACAAGAGAAGCTCCTGAAACTGCTGGTACAGCTATGAAAACAATTATAGCCCGTTTCACAGAAGTCAAGGAGTTATTTGACCAGGGACTATTAGAGGGTACTGATAGTGAAGGGCAAGAAATTAGTATAAATAAAATTGATACTGCCCTTCAAACTGTTGGTATTTCTTTAAAAGATTTCTTAACTGGTGCCCGTGGGTTAGATGATATTTTACTTGAATTAGCTAGTAAATGGGATGGTTTAGATTTAGCTACTCAACGTTATATTGCTACTACTGCCGCTGGTTCTCGTCAACAGTCTCGTTTCTTGGCCATGATGGGTGACTATGACCGTACTATGTAGTTAGTAGATGCAGCTTATAATAGTACCGGTGCGTCGCAAGAACAATTTGAAAAAACTCTAGATTCTCTTGAAGCTAAATTAAATCAGCTAAAAAATACTTGGGATTTATTTACCATGGGTATTGCCAATAATTAGCTTATTAAAGGAGCTATTGATTTATTAACCAATTTTATAAATGGAATTAATAATTTAGCTGACTCACTTGGACCTGTAGGTGGAGCTATTACAAGAGTTATCGCGGCTTTCCTAGGTTTTTAGGTTGTTAAAAATGTTTTACAGAATGTATTTAGTGGATTAGTAAATACATTTTCAACTAGCGCTCTAGAAAAGAAAGCTGCTCGTGCGGGTATGACCGTCGCCGAAAGATTTAATGAGGGACTTGAGCAAGGTTTTTCTAAAACCACCTTTGATGGCGCAATAGAAGCTAAAATTAAAATGGATAATATTAATGAGGCTTCAAATTAGCTAAAACAACTTGTAAAAAATGCTGATAATGGAATTGTATCTTTAGAGTAGTTTGGAGATAGAGTTAATTATATTTTTAGTTCTATAAAGGGCGATTCAGCAGCAATTTAGACTTTGGGCAATTCTTTAAAAACTGATTTATTAAATCAATTAGAATCATTTAATAATACAGCTGACCCTGCTTTTAAATAGTTAAAATAGACTATAGAAAGTCTAGCTAGTGCCTCTTCTTTAGATGAAATAAAATAGAAAATATAGCAAATAAATCAAGAAGTTGTTTAGTTAAATAAAACCAGTGGGGCAAATTTAAACTTAAAAATAGATAGTAAATCTGTAAAAACAATAAATAAAGATTTCTCTGATTTAACTACTAGAACAGCTTAGGCTGCAAGTGGAATTAGTGACTTCGGTAGTTTACTTTCCCATTTTGGTGGAGCAGTTGGAAAAGTTGGTTTGCAAATAACTGGACTAGGTTCAATTTTTATGGACTTAGTAGGAGTTATAGGAACTGTAAAAGGATTATTTAGTGGTTTAGCAGCTTCTGCTTCGGTTACTCTTGCCTCTATAACAAGTTTATTGGGTCCTATTGCATTAGTTGCTGCAGCACTTGCAGCTGTAGCGGCTATTGGATTTGCAAGTTGGTATTTTAGTGAAGGAGAAACTTTAAAAAGATAGCTAAAAGACGCACAAGAACTAACTGAAGCAACAGCATCAGCGGCTGAAGATGCTTAGGCAGCATATGATGAACTTATTAGTGCTTTTGATTCTTATCATACTGCTAGAGATGCTTTGAGTGATTTAACTGAAGGAACTTACGAATGGAAAGAGGCTTTACTAGAGGTCAATTCTTAGGTACTAGATTTAATTGCCAAGTATCCTGAATTAGCTTAGTATGTTACTCGTGGGGAAAATGGTAACCTTGAAATTTCTGAAGAGGGAGAAAATCAATTAATTGAGCGTTAGTAGCGTTCAGTTGCTGCAACTACAACTGCGAATCTTTCTGCGCAAGTTTCTGAGAAACAAGTCCAGCAAGATTAGACATATTATGATTTACAGCAACTAATTAATAAAAATAGTTATGCTGGAATAGCCGCTAACTCAAAAGAAGTTCTTGATTTGTATAATACAAATCCGGATGCTTTTGTTGCAAATAAGACCTTTAATGCAAGTAATTTATCTTCTGCTACTGATGAAGAATTAATAGGATTATTTAAATAGTATGTTGTACCTATGGCTGGCGCTTCTGGATTAGAAGAATATTTAAAGTATGATGCTTAGACTAATAGTTATGATGTTAAAGAAGGATATGAAAAAGAAGTTGCTGATGCGCTAAGAGATAGTAATAGTAATGCTGGTAATTATTTGGCTTATACGGCTGGATATTAGGATTTAACTTTATATTCCGATGAGCTATTTAAATTGGCAGACGGAATGGTTTCAAATGCTTAGGGACTTATTAATATAGCACCCCAGCTTGGAGAGTTCTCTGCAGCTACATTAGAAGCAGAATCAACTATTGATGGCTTAATTGATACTATGCTATCAACTAATGTCGATTCTAATGTGTTAAATGATGAATTTGGCGATTCTTTAACTGATGCTTATTCTGATATAGTTAAAGAGAGTATGCGTACAGATGTGTCAGATTTAGCTCAACAATTAAAAGATGAGAATGATTTAGGTTAGCTGCAAGATATGTATGCTGATGTTTTTGAAATTCCTAAAGACCAAATTAATGAAAATATTAGAGAAGATGAGGAAGCATTAGCAAATGCAATAGCATCCTTTTAGATTTCAGAATCTTATGCCACTAAAATTGAAGAAATTTTCGATACTATAAGCAAAGCTACAGATTAGGGTACAAAAACTGCTGCTCAAGATATGTTTACTGCTATTTCTGGTAATTTTGAGCAATTATCAGAAGAAAGTAAATAGGCTTTAATGGATTTAGATACTAGTGATGCAGAGGCATTATCTGATTATGTGTCTAATATTATGGATTCTTTAGGATACACTATAAATGATAGCGGTATTATTGAAGAATTAGGAATTAGTTTAGAAGATTTAACTAATCATTTTGGTAATGCTATTGATAGATTAAGACAAGAAGAGGTATCAGTAAATAATGCTCTTGGTTTATAGATAGCAAAGAATGGTACTTTTAGACAGACTAATAATTCTTAGGACGTATTATCTGACCTAATCCAATTAGACACACAGCAAAAATCTAATATTGCTTCATTAGCTGAATAGATTCGTGCTGGTCTAGGCGGAGCTTCTAGTTCTAATTTTATGGAAGGCGCAATAGAAATTTATGCCGATGGCACAAAAGCGGCTTAGGAAGCTATGGAAGGAATTTTCTTAGATGTTGACTTCTCTAATCCAATTCAGGCTTTTGGAGCACTACAGGAAGCTATTTAGAGTACTGAATCAGATGTTTCTGCTTTAGGGCAATCTATGCTAATTACTAGCGGAGATGCTGTAAGTACTGCTAGTCAATTTTAGTATTTCTTAAAATCTGCTGATTTTTCAGAAATGAATGATTAGTTAGAGGATTTTGTTGAAGAAAATGGAAAAATAACTCCAGATAATGTAGAGGAATTAGCGAATAGCTGCTCTAGCTTAAAGCAGATGTTAGATTAGACAGGAATATCAGCTTCAACAGCTGCTGGTATTATTAATGGAATCTATGTCGGTGATTTAGGTATTGATGATTTAACAGATTCTTTAATAATAGCACTTTCTGCTTTTGGAAAATTCGATAGTGTTGTTGATAACGCTTTTAATACTATTGAAAATTTCGATCCAGGCAGAGATACTGGAGAAATTGGCGATTGGGTAAATGAAGCTGCTGATACCGTCATTGAAATGTATGATAATGGCGAATATGGCAATGAGCAACTTCAAAATTATCTAAAACTATTATTTGGAGAGGATTAGTGGGATGCTGCACTTCTTGCTGCGGATGGAAAGCTAGACCAGGTAGAAGGACAATTCGTTGATCGATTAAGAGTCTTAGAAGGAAATTTATATGGCGCTTGGCATGAATTGGCCAATTCTGAGTAGTATTAGACACAATTAAGTGAATATAATGCTGCATAGGGAACTAATATTTAGATTAGTGAACTTTCTGATGGGTCTATCGAGTTACTTACCAATGGCGCCACTACAGATTAGGTAATTCAGGGGTTAATGGAAGCATATGATATTTCTAAAGAATATGCAGAAATGCTTCTGACGGATTTCTATAACTTTTCTGGGGATTTAAAAACTGAGTTAGCTGCTAATGATTGGGCTGCTGGTATATCAGATTATGTTAAAGCTAGAGAAGTAACTACTATGTCTACAAACGCAGAAGGTTAGACTAGTCAAGTTACTACACCTGTCTTTTCAGATAAAGAAATTAGAACTATCGCCGCTTAGACTGGATAGACTGAGCTTGATATATGGTCAGATATAGCTAATGAATTAGGTGTTGTTACAACAGGTTTAACCTCTGTCAGCCAAATATAGAGCGCTATTGGAGAAAAAGGAAAGGTTATTAAGTTACTAGATTCTGAGGGTAATCTTTTAGAAATAGGAGCAATAAAAGAGTAGTTAAATACTACTTTTGGCTCTGAATCTATGAATAGTCTTTGGATTGGAGCTTTTGCTGGATTAAGAGAGGAAGGCACAATAGCCCTTGAAGATATTTAGGCTACGCTGAGTAGCTTAGGTTTAGATGATGCTACTATTGCTAAATTAACTGGTGAAGCAGTATAGGCCATGAGGGCTTCTGGTGATGATACTGTAATCACTGTTAATGGAGTAGAGATTTCTGAAGAAGAAGAAGCTAATTTGTCTACAAGTATGCAAACCACTTTGGAAACTGGCGCAGAAAATGCTGATATGAGTATTTTAGGAGATACTATTTCCGAAGCTATTACCTCTGGTATTACAGGTACTGATAATTCAACTTGGTTTTCTGGTTTATCTACTGCGGCTTAGACAAATATAGAGAGTGCTTATACAATTATTTCTGGAAAATCAGAAGAAATTGCATCAGCGGTATCGGAAGATACTGAAGCTATGAGTAGTAGTTATGCTGACGCTACATAGTCTATGAGCGATTCTATGAGCACTGCAGCAGGATTAATAAATGGAAGTTTAACAAGTATTAGTGATTAGGCTACTACTTCGAAAGGGTCAGTAGACAATTTATAGACTTCAATTTCTAATCTAACTGGGAAGACTGTTACCGTTAAAGCCAATTTAAGTACAAATTATAGCGGTTTTAGATTAGCAGGGAACACTTTTAGTGTGGAATGGTTTGCTTCTGGTTCTACTGGACTTAAAAAGAATACTTTAGGTGTCGTTGGTGATGGTGGCGGCCCCGAATTAATTTTAAGTAAAGATGGTAATGTAAGACTTGGCGGTGTAGGTGGCGCTGAATTAACTCAATTAGAAAAAGGTGACCAAATCTATACTGCTAAAGAAACTAAAGATTTACTTGGTGGAAAAACTAATGTAGATATTCCAAAATTTGCGACGGGCTATAGAAAACCAAGCAGCTAGACTTAGACGGGTTGGAGCGGTTCCTCTGGTTCAAGTTCTTCTAGTTCTTCTAGCTCAAGTTATACTCCTCCTAGTTCTAGTTCGAGCAGTGCTTCTTCTGCTGCAGAGGAAGAAGAGGAAATTTGGGAGAATACATTTGATTGGCTTTATAATTTAACCGAAAAAATTAGCGAAGCTCTACGTGAGCAAACTCGTATTGAGCGCCAGTATAACAAAATTTTAAAAGATCGTTTTGGCACATCAGCCGATTTATTACAGAATGTATATGACCAAATTGCAGCCCTTGAGTATCAAGCTGAGTTAGAAAAAGAAATGATTGAGCGTCGCACAGAGGAAATGAATAAACTTATGAAAGATAATTCAGACCTCAATAAATATGCAATTTATAATTGGGATGCTCAAACTATTGAAATTAACTGGGATGAGATTGATAAAGTTACCGATGTTGACCTCGGCGAAAGAATTGAAGATTATATCTCTGAATTAGAAGAAATCCAAGATGAATTAGATTAGGCAAACGATAGTCTATTTGACATTGAAGATTCTCTTGAAGATTTAGAAGATATTGGAAAAGAAGATTTCTTCGATTTTGAAAACCGAGTTATGGATGCTTTAGTAAATTACTATCAAGAATAGATTGACGAGCTTTCTCTAATTGATGAGTCTATAAATGATACTAATTCTAAACTAATTAATTCAATTCAAAACAGTGTCAATTAGATGCGTCAACAAAGAGAAAATGAGCGTACAGAAGAAGAATTAGCTGAAAAAGAACGCCGCTTAGCTTATTTACGTTAGGATACTTCTGGTGCCAACTAGTTAGAAATTAAGCAACTAGAGGAAGAACTAGCACAAGGTCAAGAATCTTATACTGATAGTTTAGTTGATTAGAAAATTTAGGAACTTCAAGACCAAAATGATTATGCTGCTGAGCAACGTCAACTTCAAATTGAACTGGCGCAGGCTGCATTAGATACGGCTCAATAGAATGGCGATTTATGGAAAAATGTTCAAGAACTGATTAAATCTGGTACTGACAGCCTTGGAAAACTTATTACCGGTTCTTAGCTGGATTAGATTTTGAAAAGAGCTGAGAGCTGGGAAGCTCTATCTAATATGCAAAAGATGGAGTGGTTAAAAGGAATCGAATAGGCTTTGAAAGTTTCAGGTCAATATTATGAAAAAGAAACTGACGATGTCTATGGAGTTTCTTACGACCCCAATGCAGACTATACAGCTTTAATTCTTGATATGTTAGCTTCTGGTAATATTGATTATCATTAGCTTGCAGTCTGGGAGCAATAGCGTAATGCTAAGATTATAAATGAAGGTTTAGACTATCCATTACGTTTTGAGTATATTGACTATCTTGATGATTTTGACCCTAATGTTGACTATATGCAAAGAATCATGGATTATTTAGCTGAAGGAGATTATTTAATGGCTGCTATTTCTCAATACTAGAGAAATAGAAAGATTAAAGAATTAGGATTAGATTACGACCTTGAATATGATTTATATCCTTACTTATTCTTAAATGATGGAAATAATCCCTTCTTAGATTATCGTGATTATGTGGTTGATTATGAGGGTTATCGTCCAGAAAAACCATATACATTAGATACTTATAGCAGTGGATATAATTTAAGAACCTCTGTAATGCCAACCTATGGCACCGAGACATATTATCAAAATAGTGGAGATAACTATTATGAAGTCCACATTTAGGTAGATAGTTTGAGTAATGATTATGATGTGGACCAGCTCGCGCGCAAGGTTGAATAGCAAATCAACGAAAACGCTCGTTACAGAAATGTAAACGCGATTAATCGGTTGAGATAAAAGGAGGAAAATAATGGCAGCATTAAAAGGAGACTTTATAGGTTTTACTTTTAATGGTGTTCATTCTTCAGATATTCATATTATTCGAGCAAGCGACGGGGATAGGTTCGTAGAGAATCTAATCCCCGTTTTTTCGGATAAGACCCAGGATATACCTGGTGGAGATGGCACCTATTTCTTTGGAAGTAATTATACCTAGAGAGTTTTTGATGTCTCAATAGCTTTTGATTCTGTTACAGAATCCGATAAAATAAAAATAAATAGACTTTTTGGAGATAAATAGATTCATGATTTAATTTTTGATGAGACTCCTTATAAAGTTTATAAAGCTAAAGTAAGTGGTAATCCTTCTATCTCTTATATTTGCTTTGATGAAGAAGGAGAACGAATTTATAAAGGAGAAGGTAATATTTCTTTTGTTTGTTATTATCCTTTTGGTATTAGTAGATATAAATATAGGTCTCAATATACCAAAGCTAACATTCCTGAATGGGATATTGAATATGGAAATTTAGAAGAATGGATAGACGCAAGTGGAATAAAAGATTAGGGCGGATACGATATTTTACAAAATGCTCGTTATAATCTTTGGAATCCAGGAGATGTACCTACCGATTATTTATTAAAATTTAAGTTTGATGTAAATGGAGAAATTGCGGCTTCCCATGTATTTATTGATGGAAGCACAGAGGACCAAATTTATTTTAATAAGCTAGAACAACAAGATAGTGACTTTGGAGTTTAGATTAATTCTATGACAAATTTAATTGAAGGAATTACAGAAACAGGTTTAGTAACTGGAAATGTATATAATCGTTCAATTACTGCTGGCAATTTCTTTAAAATACCAATGGGAGAATCTTCTATGACAATAACTGGCGCAGAGCCAGTAGAGATTAAGTATGACTTTTTATACTTCTAATAAAAAGGAGATGAAAGGAAAGTGGACCAAATTTCTAAAAAGCCCTATGAAATAAGTTTATGGGAAGATATTTTGGAGAAAGTTGAAGAAACTGATTCTGAGACTGGATATGTTACAATTAAATAGTATTATAAAGAGAAGAAGCTCGCAGTTATTGGTTCAGATACAATGACGTCTCCAGCGCGCGCCCACTCTCCCGTTTTAACCAGAAATATAAATGGTACTTCTAATCTTACTTTTACTATGTATAGTCGCTACTATGATAGAGTAAGAGACGAAAGAGTAGATAACCCATTCTTGGGAATGATGGTTAATGAAAGAAAAGTTAAACTTCATTATGATGGAGAATGGTATGACTTTGTTATAAAAAATATTAATGAGGCCTCCGATAAAAATACTTTTTCTTATACTTGTAAAAATCTTTTTATAAACGAACTTTCAAAAACTGGTTTTAGTATTGAACTAGATACCGAACTAGAAAATAACCAAGGTAATATAGTTGATTTAGCTAAAACTATTTTGGAAGAAAGCGATTGGCAGGTTGATGAAGATAATTGTGATTTGATTCAATAGAGAAATGAAGAACCATTATATGAAATAAAATTAGGCAGCGCGCAGACTGCGTACGACATGAATAATGAAAATAATTCTATTGAAATTCCAGTAGACGCAATTATTTATGGATTTTATTCATCTGTTTCAGAAGAAAAACCTTACTTTTAGTTCTTATATAGAGCTGATGGTTTATATGAGGTTGACGATGATAGAATTATAACTAATAGTGAAGATTGGTATATTGATGGGGTTAGTTATATTGATAACAGCGGTTTTCCTTCTCCTGATTTTGCCAAGTACTGTTCTTTTTCAGATTAGTATAGAGGCGAGCGCTTAGTACGAAAGGAAAAAACTATATTTGATGCTAAAACAAATAAGTATGTATCTGTATATAAGGATGCTCAAGGTTAGGATGTATATGGTTTTACTGAAACTGAATATATCGCGCCTACTATATTAAAAAATTATATTACTAATGCTGAAAATTATCCTAATACATAGGGATGGTTAGCACCAGAGAGTTGTATTTTAAAAGATGCAATCTATCCTCCGATTAGTAATATTACAGACGTTGTAAATGCTAATTTTATGTCTTTAATGAAGATGAAATTTCCTAATTCTTCAACTTATATTTACAACTCTGGTATTTAGGATAATAGAGCTAATATTCATGACTTAACTAAAGGAGAACAATATGTTTTTAGAATTAAGTATGGATATAGTGGAGCAGAAGATTCTAAGCCAGGGCAGATTCCTACTTCTGAAGGATTAAGGGCTAAAGTAGCTGAATATACCTTATCTAGTGGTGTATATACTTTAGGAAAAATTTATCTTGATTTTAGTGGAAATATGAACTCTACTCCTCCTGCAAGTGGAGAAGAATATGGGTATTAGTATCTAATTGCAACCTGTTAGAATTCTATCTCTTATGCAGAATTTGCAACTAAAAAAGTTGGATTTTTCTTATATGATTCAACTCCTCAAGGTAATTGGTATTCTATTATGGATATTCAATTATTCCCATATAAATTAGATGCTAATAATGCTATGGTTATTCCTGGTGACGCGCCTCAAGCGATTATAAGAACTATTTACTATTATTATGAACCAGTAGATAGCTATACCAGTGAAGATGATATAGTTTATCTTTATAAAAATTATTCACCTTCTAGTGCATATACTCCAGTTTATGATAATTCCTATGAAAAAATAAGAAGTATAAGTGCTAGAGAATCTAACCGTTTTAATATGATTCAAGATCTGTGTGAAACTTTTGAATGTTGGGCTGACTTTAGAATTGAACATAATGAACAAACTGGTGAAATTCTTTTAGATGACAACTATAGACAAAAGAAATGGGTTTCGTTTAAAAATTACGTTGGAAAAGATAATGCAGCTGGCTTTAGATATGGAATAAATTTATCTTCTATTTAGCGTACAGTTGATTCTGAAGCATTTTGTTCTAAAATAATCGTAAAAGAAAATTCAAATCAATATGCCATAGATGGATTTTGTACTATCGCTCGTGCTAGAGATAACCCTATAAAAGAAAACTTCTTATATAATTTTAAACATTATATAAATCAAGGATTATTAGATTTCTCTTAGGTTAATAATGACTTATATCTTGATGCGGGTGGTTATCTTGGATATTATGTAAAGCTAAGAAATATAAATAAAAATAGAGATGAATATATTCAAGAATAGTCTGAAATTAGTACCGCTTTAACTAATATAGAAGCTAATTATTAGGTTTACTAGATTGCTGCCGATGAAGCAGAATAGCAATTACTTGAATATAAATAGTAGCTTTATAATTATACTGGCTATAATTATGAAGATTTTACTGGCAGCTCCTCTGCTGCTAATAAATGGTTAGATAATGAAAAAGTAAGAGAGTTTATTTATAGTATAAAAACTTTAAGTTATTCTGTAGATAAAAATAGTGCTCTTTATTCTTAGGCTCAAGCTAGTTTAGAAGAATACGAGGGAAAACTTCAAAATATTGAAAATTATTTAGAGTCTATTGCAGAATAGAAAACAGAATTAAATCGACAATTCTATACAAAATATTCTCGTTTTATCCAGGAGGGAACCTGGATTTCTGAGGACTATATTGATGATAATTTGTATTATCTTGATTCAGAAGCTATTTTAAATACTTCTGCTCAACCTCAAGTTAGTTATACAATAGATGTATTAGAAATTAGTTAGATTCCAGGTTTTGAAGCATATCACTTTGGACTTGGTGACAGAACTTATATTGAAGATACTGAATTTTTTGGTTGGATTGTAAAAAATGGAGTTAAGACCCCCTATCAAGAAGAGATAATTATTTCGGAAGTAAGTTATAATCTTGACCAGCCTGAATCAAATAAGATTACAGTTCAAAATTATAAAACTCAATTTGAAGATTTATTTTAGCGCATAACTGCTACTACTCAATCTGTGCAATATTCTAGCGGTGAATATGGAAAGATTTCAAATGTAGTAACTTCTGATAATGAAATAAAGCCTTAGACTCTTCAAAACAGCTTTACAAACAACGCTTTAATTATTAGTAACGCAAAAGACCAGAGTGTAGTTTGGAATGATAATGGTATGTTAATTACTAGTTTATCTAAACCAAATGAAATTGTTCGTCTAGTTAGTGGTGGTATTTTTCTAAGTAATAATGGTGGAGATACCTGGACAGCCGCTATTAACGGAAATGGTATAAATGCTAATCATATAACTTCTGGTCAGATTGATGCTCAAAGAGTTAATATTATGGCGGGCGCTTTTACTTCTTTCCGTTGGGATGAAAAAGGATTGAACGCTTATAAATTTGACCGAGATGATTCTGGAACACCTTCATTCTTTAACTTTGGTTAGTTTGTAAGATTTGATCAATATGGTTTCTACGGGATGAGAGGCGATTAGGATTTTACTCCCGAAAGCGAAGAAGATATAAGAGAAAATGCCGATTTTGGTTTTACTTGGGACGGATTTTTCTTAAAAAGCAATTATGGAAACGTAGCTCCTGATGAATAGGGTTATATTACTATTGATTCAGAAGAAGATATTTAGGTTATAGATGGCAATGGCACTGAGCGTATAAAAATTGGACGCTTAGGAACAAATCTTTTTGGAATAAGATTTTCTGATGAAGACGGCGCGCCAGTCATGGTTACTAATGATGAGGGACAATTATTCTTAAAATAGAAAATTTTAATTGGTCCTGATATTTCAGATACTTATCGTTATCGCGCATAGATTGGTATAATTGAGAGTTATACAGAAGATGGAACCGTAACTACTGATGATAGTTTAAAAGATTATTCTAAGATTTTTTCAGTACAAGACCAAGAAGCAAACGAAACTGTAGCTATTTATGATAATGGTTTATTAAAAGCAGATAAAGTCGAACTGACTGGTACTATTTATGCTACTGGTGGTAAGATTGGTAATATGACTATTGAGGATTTAAATAATCTTCAAGAAGCTGGAAAAAACGTATAGATTGAATCACTAGAAGGAAGCATCTTTAAAATAAAAGATAATGTAGCTAGTCCTACCGAATTAGTTTTAACGGCAAAACTAAATAATATTTCAGTTGCTGCAGATACTAGTTATACTTGGTCTGGAAGTAATGATTTTGATTAGTGGACTACCTTGGCCTCTAGTGGAAGTTCTTATACTTTTAATTACGCAGCTCATAGTAGTAGTTTTAATACAAATGGGACTTATTTTGTAAGATTAAATTGTGTTGCTACTGATGGTGAAACTTACACTAGTTATATTACTTTAAATACTATAGCTGATGGTGCACAAGGATAGCCTGGCGCGCCAGGTGCTTAGACTTACGTTTGGATTAAATATTCTGCATATTCTGATGGTACTGATTTTAGCGATACTCCTAATACTTATATGGGTATTTATAGTGGTCCTTCTGCTACTGCACCAACTGATAAAGAGGCTTATACTTGGAATAAAGTATAGGGTGATGATGGAAGTGCAGCAGGAGCAAGTCGCTATATAGTTGAAACTAACTAGAATAGAATCTTAAAATTTAAAGAGCTAAATTAGGACTCAGATGACATAGAAACAATTTATTCGCCAGATGAATTGAGTTTAACTTTATATTCTTATTCTGAAAATACTAAAATTAATTTGACTTTTGAACAATATGATGCTACTTTTGAAGTTTTTAATAAAGATGAAAATATATGGTTAGATATGACAGACTATATTGGGCTTTATATTATTCAAAGTGTATTAAGTAATGAAAGTAGATATTTAATTGATTTACAACAATACTTTGCTGCTACTGGTGAAATTGAGGATAAAACTTGGCAAAAAATAAGAGATACAATTCGAAATTCTGAAACAGTAATTAGATTTACTGCATATTTACCAGATTCTGAGCAAATACTTGCTGTTTAGCCAATAGAAATTAGCTATGGTTCTACAGAAGATATGGCTGTCTTTACACTAAATGCAGCAGGAATAAATGCAGCCATTTAGAATACAAAATTAACTTTCAATGCAGATGGGCTTAGTATTCAAAATGGCGGATTAACTATTTTAAATAATAATAACGAAGAAGTTTTATATGCTGATACTGATGGAAATTTAGTAATAAGTGGAACCATTTATGCGAATGACGGTACTTTTAATGGTGTAGTTAATGCAAGAGATGGTAGTTTTACAGGAACTGTAAACGCAAATAGTGGTACTTTAGGTAATTTAGCAATAAATGGTTAGGTTACTGTTGGTAATGTTGTTATTGATGGACGACCTCAGATTGAATCGACTGACACGACTCAATATGAATTAACTGAAGATACTACTATTGATTTCAATAAAAATTATTATACTTTAAACAGCGAAGAATATAGTCAAATAGATTTTTCTACTTTAGCAAATCCCTCTCAGCTAAGTTATTATGAATTTATTGATAATTCTTATGTATTATCTCAAGATACAAGTTTAAATATAGATAAAACTTATTATACTTTATCTAATGAGGAATATATAGCTGTTAATCTTTCTACTCTAATAAATCCATCTGAGTCTAATTGGTATGAACATCCTATTACAATAATTTCTAATCCATATTAGGGTATTTATATTAATAGTTATCTATAGGATAATTCTTAGGGGTTCTTTATTTCTGATGATGGCGAAATTATAGCCAATACTATTACACTTGGTGATTATGTCACTATAAAAAACTATTTATAGTTAGGCAATAATACTTGGATTTTTAACCCCGCTAGTGTAAAAGATATAAATAGTGAGCTAATTGAGGAAAATAAAGTACCTAATAATGCCTTTTTATTAATAAATGGAACAAATGAAGAAGGCGAGTTATTTAATGAGTTTGTAGTAACTTCTGATGGATAGCTTAGATTAGGAAGCACAACTTCTGGAATTATATTAGATGGCGCCAATGAGTCGATTTAGTCTGCTAATTATGACGTTAACAATGGCTGGCATATTGATAGTAATGCCGCAACTTTCAATAATATAATCGCTCGTGGCTCAATTAAATCTTCTGTACTTGAATATTCTAATATTTAGGCTGTTGGTGGTATTCTAATTGTTCGTCCTAGCTCAATAATTAAAACAGTTAGAAAAGAAGAAAATGGAAATATATTTATCACCATTGAAAATAGAAATGGTTTTTCTTCTGGAGATTATTGTAAAGTTGGCTATGGAAATGCTTTAACAGAGAGTATGTTCGAGATTGTTCTTGGGGAGGGCGTAAGCGAAATTAATGATACTACAGGAGAATTAAATGGTGAAGACGGTGCAGAGATTGAACTGCTTAATACAAGTGATTTAACTTCTTATGATTTTGTTGGACTGCCTTTTGTTAATTTTGGTAAAACTGGTGATATTGGCATTGGAATTAATAGTTCTGAAAATGCTAATTTAGTAACTGGAAATGCACTTTCACTTTTTGAGCTTTAGGTTAGTTCTGCATCTACCTATAGTTTAGAGAATAATGTATCAATAGTACCAAAAGTCATTTTAGGTTAGATTCCAAATATTCCAGAGACTTATGGAAGTTTGGCTGGCAAATATGGCTTATATGCAGATAACGTATTATTAAAAGGTTCTATGATAGCTAATGGTGTAAATTATTCTTCTGGTATTAATACTGAATCCGAGGCTATGGAAACTAACTCTAATTTCCCCGCCGATAGACGTGGTAATATTCTATTATGGGCGGGTGCTGATGGAGATAGTGTAGAAGAAATTGAAGCTGCACGTTTTAGGGTTGATACATACGGTAACTTATATGCTGGTAGCGGTTATTTTTAGGGAACAATTATTACTGATGCTACAATTACCGCTGCTGAGATTAAAACTGCTACCATTACTGGCTACGCTAAAGATAGTAATGGTGATTATGTAAATGCAGCATTAAATATTTAGGATACTGCTTATGGTATTAATTTTACAAATAATGGCGTTCAAAGAATGGCTTTGACTGATAATTAGCTTACTTTAAATGCTAATCTATAGGTTGGAGATAGCTTTACAGTTAGAAGTGATTCTTCTGTAATAATGCCAATAGCTTTAATTTATAATAGTATAGAAAATTCTAACAACTTGTTAGCAATTCAACCAGACCGTATTGGTTTTACTTCTAATGGTTTACCGGCTACAATTTCTGGTTTAGATTATTAGATGTATTTAAGCTATAATGAAAATGGTTTAAATTTGGTTGATTCTACTGCTACTGATATTATAACAGCAACTTTTAATAAAAATTAGGCTGCTTTTAATACAAATGTTTATTTTGATAGTAACCTAATTCTTCAAAGTATTATTGAGTATAGAGAAGTCAGAAATGAGAATAATCAATTAGTTGGCTATGATTTATATGTTTAGGAGTAAAAGGAGATGATAAAAAATGCCTAATTTTTCGGCTGAAGTTTGGTATTTTGGCAGTGGTACTGGAACTGGAAATTAGAACTCTATTGGAAATTAGAGTATGAAAATTGAGGGAAGTTATACTATTAGTGTAAGTGGTACTACAGCTACCGCCACCTTTACTACAAAAATGTCTGTAAAAAGAGGAGACGGTTATGGTACTTATTACGGTCATGGAAGTAACGCCTTTGGGGATGACTATATTATCATAAATGGCGTTAAAAAAATGATAAATAATAAGAATACCTATGGAGGAGACTATTATATAACAAGTTCTTGGACAACCTTCCCAGCTGTAACACATACAGTTACTTATACTGCTACCTAGTCTAAAACTATATCAATAGCTGCGGGTTTTAATAATCCTCCCGCAGATAATAGCCAGGTTTCTGAGTTTCTTTGGGGGTTAACTTTTCCTTATGCTGGAGCTTATTGGCACAAAAGTCATGGTTTAACTAGCTCAAGTGGTGTCACAGTTGATTCTTCTGGCAATATAAGTTTAACATTACCGGCTCAAATAACTTATACAAAGTGTACTGCACCAACTAAAATTACTATAACTCCTAGTAGTTCATATGCTGGATAGATAGTTAAAGTTAGTTTTGAGGGGGCACAAGCTGGTAATAATATGTCTATAAAGGGTTATAAACTTTATTGGGGTTATTATGGATTTCCAGAATATGCTCCAACTACCACTTCTGGCTGGCCATACACTGGTACCTATACTACAAGCAGCACATCTGGCTCCGATTTCGAATTAGCAATAGATAGTGGAAGAAAAAATAACTTTTTAGTTTTAAAGATGGTAACATTATCTTCTTATTTAAACACTTACAATTCAAGTATTTCTACGGCTTTTGGTTCCTGTAGTATTTCAGACCCCCCAGGTCCCGAAACCCCTTCTAAACCTACAGTATCCTTTAGTGCTACAAGTGTTAATGCTGGAGATTAGATTAAAGCAACAGTAAGTTATAATGCAGATAGACTTTATTACAAAACGCCAGGTAGTTCTTCATATACTTATACAACTAATAATACAATTTATTTTTATCCAGATGAAAGTGGATATTTCTATTGCTATGCTTGGAATAGTAAAAATGGAGAAACTGCAACTAGTAGTATCTATTCTAAGTATATTACAGTTTATTCTTATCCACCACCCGCGCCATCTGATGTTTATGTTAATGGCAAAACTGTAGATGGTATAAAAGGCAATAGTAATGCTAATCTTTATTTACCATCTTCAGCTTGGGTGTATTTTGGTAGTGGTAGCTCAGGAGAATATTATCCAGATGATGTGTATGTATAGATTATGTATAGCACTTCATATTCAACAGTTGCCAATAATGGCGGGTCAGCTTATGCGGTTGGAACAACTAATGTTCCTACTGTAACTTCTGGATATGTAGCAGCTTCTATTCCAAGTGGGTTCTCAACTAGTTATCCTGGCTATTACTTTAAAGTAAGAGCACGCTTTTCAAATGAATACGGAAATTCTAGTTATACTTATTCAGATGAAGTATTTTAGGTTCCTAGTGATTTAAATAGGCCAACCATAAATAACGTTACTGCTACTGATGAAGGGTTAGCAGATGGATACTTCTCCAATAGTATAGATATAAAATGGACAAACCCAACAATTAATAGTGGTAATCCATATATAGAATCAACAGAGGTAATCTATTAGGCTAGTAGTAATAATAACTCTTGGGGTAGTACAACTTTATCTGGAATTAAAGGCTCTGCAACTTCTGCTGGAATTAATACAAAAACAGTTACAGCTAATTTTACTCCTGGATAGTATTACCGTTTTGGAGTTCGTCTCACCGATAAAGCAGGTCGAATTTAGGATGTTATTTATACTCAATCTTTATATCGGGGATACGGTCCTGAACTTAGTAATGAAGTATTTAGTGTGACTGGTCCAGAAGAAGATGGATTAGTAACAATTCGACCTTACACTAATACAACTGGAATAACTTTTTCTTCAGTTAAAGCTGTAAGTGATAACCCTGTTACTTATACCATAGATGCTTATATTGAATAGAAAGGTCTAACAATTCCAATTTTAACAAATGTTGATCCTACTACAACTAGTGGTGATACAGTTACATTTACTTTAACTGCTGAATAGATAAATACTTTATTAAAAAACGCTTCTCTAAAAGACAATCCAAATGATACTGTTTGGAATAGTGATTTTACAACAGTCCGATATCGTATCTATGCAAGAGACAGTGCTGGTATGACATCTACTATTAATAGTAGTAATAATACACAAATTAAGTTCATTGAAGCTCCTCAATTTGTAGAAGGAGAAAGAATTAGTCTAGGTATTAGATATACTAACAATAATAGTGACGTAAAGATGGCTAGTACAGCTACCACCGGAGATGCTAATATAGCAAATGAGAGAATGTTCAACCCCGGTGAAGCAGTCTACTTTAAGTTTAATAAAGCCACTGATTATAACGATGATATAACTGGTTATAGAATTTTTGTTAGTAGACTAGATAATAAACCTTCAATTACTTATGATGCTAATTATCCCACTGGGAATTTTGAGCTATTAAAAACTTATTCTTTAGACGAAGTTACAATAGATAATAATGAAGTTAGTATGTTTTATCCTTTATCTTCTTATACATAGAATAAATTTTTAATCTTTGCGGTGGCCGCAGTTGATAGTAAAAATAATCTCTCAGCTTATAAATATTCTGAAACTTATTTAATTGGTTGTCGTATTCAAAATGCAACTATTAACTTAATTAGCACCGACCTAGATGATACAGACAATAAATTAAAATTTACTTATACAATTCCAGACTTGGGCGGCTCACGCTTTGTAAATAGTTCAGTATATACTTATACTTAGTATCCTAATTTTGAAAGAACAATTTCGGTTAATAACTAGACATATACTAAAAAGGCTCGCATTAGTCTTGAATACTGTTTAGATGGTAATTTTGGAAATACCGATAGTAGCAATTATGGTATTACTTCTATTGATTATGGTAGCACCACTAGTTTTGAAAGTATTGGTACAAATGATGGCTTACCAATTACTATTTCAACAGACATTTTACCATCTCAATTCTTAAATACAAAGCTATATGCACGTTTAACTTTTATAACTTCAACTGGGTTAGGAACTAGTACAATTAATGGCTTTGAAAATGTAGCAACTAACACAACCTATTCTTCAGTTATAACTTATTACGCTGATGCGCCTACTGTATCACATCGCGCATAGCACGTAGGAATTAATACGAATACTTTTGACGCTGCTGAAGATGAAATTTTTGTAGTTTCTGACTTTGCTATGAGAGATAAAATAAAATTTAGTGGTACTAATGATTAGGGTGAGGCTTTTAATATTATAATAAATGTTAAAAATGGAACCTTAATTGGATATGATACTAATGGCAATTAGACTATTGAAATTGATTTAAAGAATAAAACTATTGACGGTGCAATAATTTCTGGCGGCAGCTGGTAATTTGACAGAGTAAAAGTCAATATGTTATAATATAATAAAAGGAGTAAAAGGAGGATTTTAATGAAAATTCTTTTAACAGAATGTTTGGCGTTTTAGGACTTATATAATAAAACAAAAGCAAAGGTTATTCCAATTAAGTTGGCTTATGCTTTTATGAAAATAAATGAACAAAATCAAAATAATTGTAAATTTTACCAAGATGAATTTAATAAAATTTTGAATCTTTATTGTGAAAAAACAGAAGATGGAAAGTTAAAGATGTCTGATGATAATTCTAGTTATATGATTATCAAAGATAAAATTTCTGAATGTGAGAGGGCTATAAATGAATTAAATTCTACTGAGGTTGATTTTAATAAAATTAAATTACCTTCTGCTACTTTAGATTAGCTAGAGCAAGTTGGCCTAACTTTGTCTGAATTAGAGGTTATTTTTAAAATGACCGAGGTGGAATAATGGCAAATGTAATAACGGTAAAAAGTGGGAGTTCTACTCCCACTACTTCTAATTTAGAAAAATTACAATTAGGTTTTGATAAAGTAGCAAAAAAGTTGTATATAAGATGTGAGGATGAAATTATTTAGATCGGAACAAGCAAAGAAGAAATTGTAAATACTGCTTTTCCAATCAATAGTATTTTTATTACGATTAATTCTGCTAATCCAGGGACTTATTTAGGAGGAACTTGGGAGGCATTTGGTACTGGAAGAACTTTAATTGCAGTTGATGGAAGTAATACTAATTTTAGTACCGTTGAAAAGACTGGCGGGACCGCTAGTTTAAATTTAGCTCATACTCATACAACTAGTGGACACACATTGACTACTTCTGAAATACCTAGTCATTCTCATAGTATGTCACATAGTCATACCATGAGTCATACACATAGTGATACTTTCAGCTGTAGCTCGGCCGGATCTCATACACATGATGTTACTGGTGTTGCTCAAATGTCATCAGGTCTTCAAGGTACTATAGATATGCTAGGATACGGAACAGGTACAGGTAATGGATGGTTAAAAATTTCTAATCATAGAAACGTACTAGCTTATCCTGCATCTGGTAGGTCTTGGGGATACCAAACATTGAACATCGCAGGTAACCATACACATAGTCTATCAGCTACTGCACGGTCTGATGGTTCGCACTCTCATACTATTTCTGGTTCAGTATCTACATATTCTGGAAATACAGGCAGTTATTCTGGCTCTACCGATACCGCTGGTTCTGGAAACTCTCACTCTCATGGAAATACTGACTCAGCTTTAGACTCATATACGGTTCTTCCCCCTTATATAACAGTTTATATGTGGAAAAGACTTAGTTAATTATAAACAAAATAATTTAACAGTATTTATATAAAATATATGAACTTACAAATTTACACCAAATTTTTAAAATAATATTTCTCATAGTTTACTTATTAATAGGAGAGTAAAGGAGGTGGAAAAGTAGTGACAAATAATAACTACCAATTTCCATATAATCAATAGGCATAGTCAATGGGACAGTATCAACCACAACAATTATTTCCTCAGCCGCAAGGTAACGTTTACACTATTAATAACTCTTTAGAAGTAGCAAATGTACCTATGAGCAGTGGATTATCAATGGCATTATGTTTGTCAGAAGGACTTCTATATTTAAAATCAATACAAAATGGAAATCCTATGTTTATGGCATATAAAATTACTCCATATGATAATAACTCAAATTCAAATCAAAATATAAAATCCAATTCAACTTCGAGTAATTAGCAAGATGTCCTTAACGCATTAGTTACAGAATTTCAAAAACAAAGAGAAAAAATAAATAATCTTGAAAATGAAATTAGCGAATTGAAAAAGAGTAGTAGTGGAGGAAAAATAAATGAACTCATCTAATCCTTTTTCGGTTATGATGAATATGATGAGGCAAAGTGGTCCTGGAATAGGTACTATGCCTAGAAATCCAATGGCGCAAATGATGAATAATATGATGCCAAGTGGAAATATGTCTATTAATTAGAATTAGTTTCGTTAGTATTTACCAAATATAGATGACAATATGTTATCTCAATTAGCTTAGAAAGCGAGACAATAGGGAATGGCGGAGAACGACATCTAGTCGGGATTAAATTTTATAAAACAATTGAAACAATCTTCGTTTTAAACGAAGAAATAAATAATAATAGGAGGCCTGTAAAATGGATAATGGCCTATCTGCAGCCGATGTATTGGCTTTAACAAATAATAATAGAAATTGCTTCAATGACGGAATGTGGGAAAATCCCTTCGTGTATCTAGTATGGATGTGGGCTTTTAGCGCATTTGGCGGTGGTTTCGGAGGTTTTGGCGGAGCTGGCGCGAATGGTGCTCTTACTAGAGCAGAAATGTACGATGGATTTACAATGAACAACATTGAAAGACAGATTTAGGGGGTTCAAAATGGTCTTTGTAGTGGATTCTATGATTTAAACACAACTGCTCTTCAAGGTTTCAATGGAGTAAATTCCGCTATTGCTGAAAATCGTTTTGCCGCTTAGAACTGTTGCTGCGAAACAAATCGTAATATTGATGCAGTTCGTTATGAAAATGCTAAGAATACTTGCGATATTGTTACTAATAACAATATGAATACTAGAGATATTATTGATTCTCAAAATGCAGGATTCCAGCGCATTATTGATTTTATGACTAATGATAAGATTGAAAATCTCCGTACTGAGTTGCAATCTGCTCAATTAGCTCTCCAAAATAATGCTCAAACTCAAACTTTAATTAATGAACTTCGTCCATGTGCTAAACCTGCTTACATTACTTGCAGCCCTTATACTGCTGCATATAATGGATATGGATATAATAATGGTTGCTGCTGCAACTAATCACTCTTAAAGAGTACAAATCCGTATCATAGGAGTGATATAAAATGGTAAATAGTTATACTAATACAAGTCTTGCAGTTATAACAAATGAGGCAATAACCTTTAATAATAATTCTGTACAAACAGGTTGCACTGTTACTCATTCAGCCGGTTCTGCTACATTTGCTCTAAATAAACCAGGCTTCTATTTTGTTACTTTTAATGGTATTGCTGCTGCAACTGGAGCAGTTGGTGATATAACAGTATAGTTACAATAGAATGGAGTAAATGTTCCAGGTGCGTTGACTACAGCGGCTTCAACAACTGCTTTAACTGATATTGAAAGTTTAAGTTTCTCAACAATCATTTAGGTAAAACCTTCTTGTTGTGCGGTAGATAATAATGTTAATTTAACATTGGTAAATACTGGTGTACCAGCTACCTTCTCTAATGTTAATATAGTAATTACTAAATTATGTTAAATGGAGAGTAAAATGTTAAAATATAAAGCATTATATAAAAAGATGACAGATGATTTAAAAGATTCTGATATGTGGCTTGATTGGGCTAAAGAATTAGAGAAATCATCTCCAGAAGTATCTAGATTCTTATGTACCGCTGCAAAAGAAAGATTAACAGTTAGCTTTCCTCAAACAATGTAGTTATTTGAACAAATATGTAAAGCCGATAAATCTATGGAAGAAAACTCTTTAAAAGATTTACTAAAAGATAATTTAAATGATTGGTACGAAAATTTAGAGCGTAAATTAAAAAAAATGTAAATGAAAGGAGTGGATAGATATTCTATCCACTCTTTTTCCGTTTTATTCCCAATTTGTGGCTTCCCATTTAACCAATGTATCTGCCATATATTTCCCAATTCCTATAGCATCTGCTTCGTCATTAGTTACACTTATATCAAATTGCTCTTTAACTTTCCGCTACATCGATTTCTTTTTATCAGGAGAAGTCTTACCTTTAACCTTACAATGTTCTCTCCAAGTGGATGGTGATATAATCTAAAAGGGAATCTTATTATCAAATAATGTGTCTATTACTACACCCTATAAATGAGCAAGTGTTTTATAAGTTAAAATTCCTACTGGCGCGCCAGTTGCAGTTGCACCTTGAAAATGAATATCTTCTATTCCAATTTCATCTGGCTTCCAATTTTCAATCATACTAATTAGCCAATACCTTATCTAATTTATTCGTTCTTCTTCAGTCGCGCCAGTTGTTCTAAACTTTCCATATTTAGTTAGCTTATTCCCATCAAATATTGACCAACCACTTACTCTTGTAGCCTAATCTAAAGCTAAAATTCTTTTCTAACCTTTTATCTTTGAAATAACTTTAGTATCTAATTCTTTATATTGGTTATTTTTACAAGTTGGACATTCAGGGCGCGCCCTCATCTTTTTCCATGAACTATATACCGTATGTCCTTCTGGACATTTAAAAATCATTTCATCATCTAAGTTCTTATAACTTTCAGAGATTAACTCCCATCCAATTTGCTCAACTTCTTTCTTTATATCTTCATATTTTATTTTACTCATTTAAGACCAGTTGACCCGAATCCGCCGCCACGATTTTCCGAACTATCAATCTTATTTACTACTTGAAAATTTACAACTGGAATTTCTCTTAGAATTAGTTGAGCAATTTTTTGACCTTTTTCAATAGTATAACTCTTTCCATGAAGAATACTATCAATTATAGGTTTATTTTCCTCAAAATGATATGCTATATTTAAAATAGGGGATTCACTATTCTCTACAATAATGCCCACTTCATCTCTATAACCGCTATCTATGGTCCCAGGTGAATTGCTAATTTTTAGCCCTGTCTTTAAACTAATTCCACTCTTAGGAACTACTTCAAGCTCATAACCAACAGGAATCTGAACTTTTATACCAGTTTTAAAAAGATGTTTTTCACCTGGCGCCAACACTACTTCTTCAGTTGAATATACATCAAGACCTGCGTCTCCAACCCTTGCATAAGTAGGTACTTTTGCATCTTCATTACAAAGCTCAATAGGAATATTTACAGTGCGCCCAGCCAAATACCCATTAGTTTCAATAACATTTAAATAAATAAAAAGAATCTTTTTAAGAAAATCAATTTTATCTTTACCTAGAATTTCAAGATATTCTTTATCGAACTTATCAAAAAATCCTGCTGTATTAGTTCTTAATTCCTCGATTGACATTCCAGATTTTTTAAATAGTTGTTGAGATACAATTATATTTTCTGGCATCGCCATTTCTTTTTCAAGGGAGTCAATAAAAATAGGAGCAATAGCATTAAATTCTTCATCTGGTAAACTAAGAATTTTTACAAAATTTTCTACTAATTCTCCATCTGTTCCGCCTAAGTTTTTTTCTATTTCTTCTGAAATATTTACAATTTTATCCTTATCCATCATATTCCCCCGTAATTAACTCACTATAAGGGAGAGTTTTAATCCATTTACAAAAATCTCTCCATTCATCAAGTTTGTGGTCTTTTCGAGATTTATATATATTAGCTAAAACTTCATAATTTAACATAACCGTCCGTCTCTGGTTGTAAGA
>CALVKC010000006.1 GCA_944332505.1 uncultured Bacilli bacterium | reverse complement strand
CTAAACATACTAGACATATTAGTAATATTTGATGTATCTAATAAGGCAGTACCATCTAATTTAGTTGGTATACACACAATATCACTATTCCAATATGTATCACCACTAGATAATACAACTGGTTCCATAGAGTCATAAGCTAGTTGAAGTTTAGCAAATATTTCAGCATTCACATCTTCAAATGTATTAGAAACATTTTGAGAGAGTGTTCCTGTGTACGCACCATCAGAACCTAATGCGCATACATCTGGAAATAATTGATTAGCATCATTCAATGTAAATTGTGTTTGAGCTGGTGTATATTTATAATATTTTCCATAATCTATATCAATATCCATGTTATCATAATATGCTACAGCAGAAGTTTCAGTATAAGATGTAATATCCATAGAAGTAGTATTATTATTAGTAGAATTAATTACTGTAAACCAGTGTGTAGTATCAATTTCTTCTGAAATATAATAATAATCTCTATCTTGAGCAGTACTTGTCACTATAGTATAATCTGAAGTTATGTCTGTCACAGTGGATGTATTAAGATCTATTTTGTGTACACTTAATGATTCATTTGTTACATAACTAACAGTACTTAATATAAACCCCACATGAAAACCTGTGCTTCCATCTAAATTATATAAATTTACTAAACATCCAGTATTTTGCTGTAATTCATCATTATAATTATATATATATGATTATATGTAATAAATTCATGATCATTAATCATTTCTAGTAAAGTCCAACTTAAACTAGTAAGTTCTGTTTTTAATAATGTTACTACATTATTTAATATTTCATACGACATATCATATGAACTATCATATTTTACAGTATAATCATACGGATCTGTACTACCATTTGTTTCAAGTTGTATATTTTTTACCATTTGCCTTTTTGTTTCATCATCGAAACCTTCATTACTAAATAAACCATAATACCCATAAGACATGTGAGTAAAAAATTCTTTGGCTAAATTTTCATCACCTGATGTTACATTATACTGCATATAATAACCACGCGAACTCATTGTTCCTGGTTGTATAGATAATACATCATTTGTAAAATCCCAATGATCAAAATCTTCCATTGTACTATCTACAGTCACATAATCTCTAATGTAAGTTATACCATCGTTGCTTATATATTTTATATCTGCCATACTCCTCTCTACATTGATATAACCGAATTTAAACTCAGTTGGTGATATAGTAATAGTATTAGTATTATCTCGATTCCCATCTGATACAATTAATTCTATAGAAATATCAAACGTTAATTGACTTGGTAAAGTAATTGTTTCTGGTAAGTACATATCAGTAAATGAAGTATTTTGTGCTATATATGATTTTTCTGATCTATATATTATGGCTTTTTGATTTGGTACAGAATCTGTATCAGCTAACATTTCCTCTTCTGTTTCAAATAATTTTACGTCACCAGATCCTCCTGTACCATTTCCCTCATATGTACCTACTACATCAAAAATTTGTATATCTTTTTTAATATTTTCAGGTATAATTTTATCAGTTTTTTCTTGTAAAATTTCCTGCAAATTAGTTTTTAATTCTGACATACTTTTCTCCTTTCTTTTTATATTATACTACAAATTCAATAACGTTTCAAAAACTTTTTGTTTTTCTTTTAAAACTTGGTTCACTAAATCTGGTTTCGCATCTTCTTTTTTAATATACTCAACACTAACAAAACCAATAACAAAATTTTCTTGAGTATTACGTATAGCCATACAATATTTAGATTCAATACCTCTATTTACTAAAAATTCATAAGTCCCAGGATCAGTTGTTCTAACTGATTCTGCATCATCGATATAACAAAAACCTTTTTCATTTAAATTCTTAGTTATATAAGATATAACAGATCTAAACTGATCTTTAAATTCAGGCATAAAAGGTTTGACTCCTATTTTCACTTGTTCATTCGTCATAGACATTTTCAAAAAACTTTGTTTATTTATTCCTTTACCACCGTTATGATATTGCACTAAGTTAACTCTATCAGCACCTGTAAATGTTATTACTTGTTGTAAAGTTTTATCTATTTCTTCAGTAATTCTAGTTAATTTAGTAGTTTCTTCTGAAGAAGGAACATGATTTGTTACACCTTGAACTATACTATTTATTAACATTTCATTATTTTTTAATTGTTGTTCTTGAAAGTTATGATTTTGTTCTTGAATAAGTTTTAACATTGCATCAAATCTATCATCTAGCTTATCTTGAGTTTTTTCTAATCGTTTGTCTTTGTTTTTATTATCTTCTCTCGATCTTTTAAATCCAAGATAAGCTATCACAACTACCAAGATACCACATATACCAAGAATACCTATTTCTACGTATACTTTTACTAATTCAGCCCAATCCACTTTTTAGTTCCTCCTTTTATTTTAAACTTTCTATTATCTCCTCTAATTGATTTATTTTATATTCATATATCATAATAGTATCTTCAATTTCAAATAATCTATCATTTCCTGATTGTCTCATAGTATTAAATTGACTAATATGTCTTATACTCATAATTAAATTTCCAATCAACAAAATCATAATTACAATTGTACTTATTATTAATGTTTTATCTATAGTATCTAATTTTTTAAGTTTTTCAAACATATTAATACTATCCTTTCTTTTAAATTATTTTATAAATTATAATGATACATCTTCTCCTAATACTTGTTCTGTCAAATCTACACATTCATTATATTCATCTGTTGATAATTTAGATTTAATTCCTAATGTAAGCAATCTTATATCTTCTGTATTCACATTAACCACAACATGTGTATAATTAGCGCTATTAGTAATATTTATAGGTTGAATTTTTGTCTTACCCGAACAATTACCAGAGCATTGTTCAACCCAAATATCTCCATTTTCATCGGTTGTAAAAATACTTTCTGTTACAGATATACTATTAGTTTCATTATCATCTAAACATCTTTTATGACCATCTATGTATATTGGATTTGTTTCATCAAGTATTATAGAAGACACTACTGTTCCAGAAACATCAAGTCCTATAACATTATACCATGAATTTCTAGATTCTAGCATAGGTTTATTATCTTTTGTATAATTTATATTTCTCACTGCACCTGATTCATATGTGACATTTTCTCGTGTTCCACTACTAGTTAATAAAAATCTATAAGAAGAAAAATACACATAATTATTAAATTCATAACCTCTATAATCAGATGAACTATCAGGAATACCACTATCACTGTTTGATATTATAGTACTCCATGTATCATTACCAAAGTCATAACGTACTATGGTATGTGCTAAATTATTTTGACCAGATATATTTTGTAAAACATCACATATGACACTATTCTGAGTCCATACTATACCAGAAAAATTTCTAGCTTGATTACAATTTGTAGATTGTATTCTAGTTATAGGACTAAGTTGTTCTAATTTCATATCGTATACTTGATAAGCTTGACTTATTTTAGTCTTATCAGATGTAATAGTCTTGGTAGACAATAATATATACCCTCCTTCATTGAATGTCTTATATGTATGTGTAACTGACGATGTACCAAATGTTGTTGTAGGAAAATTAGTAACAAGGGTATTTTCTAATGTAGTTAAATCTAATACATAAAGTTGATTTTTATTAGCATTAGGAATATAATAGATTTTATTTTTATAAGTTATATAAGAATCAATGCTATTAATTTCATAATCAATTGTATTAGTTTCTGTATTTAATACAAATATATAATCATCTAATGATGCTATAAAGGCAATATATTTACCTGTATCACCACGAGCGCAAGAAGTTGTATCTACATATTCACCTTTTCCTAATGATCTAAGTATGTCAGCATAATTATCAACACTAACAAATTCAGTCATATCAACTTTTACACCAACATATGGTGCAACTGCATTATCACACGTCACATATATTAATTTTCCTGTTGGAAAAGTATCTTTACTCTCTCCAAATATCCACTCTGAATTATCTTCATAACCTACATAATTACCATGCACACCTTTTGTGAAACCATAATAAGTACTAAGTATAAATTCTACATTTAAATTGTTATAAATACTTTCATCACCAGTTATAACCCCATTTTTACCATAACCAATTATTCCAGGTAATAATTCATTAGATTTTGATAATGTCAATTGTGTATCAGCATAACGATAATCAGTTTTTACTAAATATTGAGATATTTCTTCTCCAGTATAACTATCTAATTGCTCATACATACCTAAATCAGAAGAATATTGATAAACAAATGGTAAATTAGAAAAAGAATCTATAGAAAAAGAATCACCAGAGGTTCTCATAAGAACTGGTACTGTTTTAGCTAATATAGTGTCTGATATATACCTTTCGACTGTATCACCAGTCGTCTTACTTTTCCAATAAACCACTTTTAGATTAAGTAAATCTAATTGTTCATAAGTATTATTTTCCAAATTCACTTTAAAATATACAACCGAATCATATCCACTTCCATAAGTACTTTCAGGTATACTTGGATATACATGCGTACCATTATCATCAATATATAGTTCTAAAGCATATGAATAAGTAGATGATATATCAGAACTTTTACATATAGTATAAAAATATATATTCCCATCTTCACCCGTCATTAATGTTAATCCATTAATTCCTGTATCAGTTTTGATTTTAGTACATAAATCATACAAAACTTGAGAATTATACACATAAGATGAACTTTTATGTACAGTCATAGTATTATCATCATTAAACGTAATATCTTCCATACCAATTAATTGTATATAATTTTCATCTATATAACTTGCATATTCATATAATCCTTCAAATGTTTTTCCACCTATTTGCATAAAATAGCCCATACTGTCATTCCATTCTTCAGACATATATACTTGAATAGTAGTACTAAAATCAACAGGATTAGTTAATTCACCACTATCTCCCATAAATTCATCTCTATTATATGTCATCCCATCAGATGAAGAATATGAAACCCTAATCATACCAGTATTTGTGTAACCATTAAAATCAAACATTGATTGACTTAACATTACTTGACCATCAAACATTGCAGTTTCATCTACTGCTCGTAGCATACAATATGCATCTCCTGTAAATGCTTCTGGTAAAGTTACTGTTTCAGGAAAAGTAATATATTGAGTTTGAGTATCTGCTGTCATATTTTGTATTTCTTCTCTATATACAATAGCTAAATCACCATCTTTTGCAGTTGTATCTGCTTGCATTTCTTCTACTGTTTCAAATAATTTTACATCGCCAACTCTTCCTCCACCAGTTGGAATACTTGCAATTTCAATATCAAAATTGGCAGCTGGAATTGGATCTGTTGTTCCTTTTTTATTTCTTATTGCATTCGCAACATCTGTCAAATAATTACTTAAATTACTTGTATCTGCCATTAATAAACACCTCCCAATGCTCCATAAATAGCTTCATTTATAGCTGTATTCATTTGGTCAAATGTTGGGTAATCAGATAAATCTAAAGCTACATTTCCTAATAGCTCCCATTTATCATTTATCCAATAATATTCATCAAATGTACCATTTTCTGCTGGTACTAAATAAATTTTATTCTTTTCACCTGTTGCGGGTAATTTATCTACTGGTACAAAAATGTCCATAGATATTTGTTCATATGTTTTTGTTTCACCGTCTACGTCTATAAATTTATTAACTATAGATTTTGAAGTTTTATAAACCGCAGCCATAGTTGTTGTAGCTGGTGAAATAATATTTCCTTGACCGTCTGTTATACTACCGTCTGGATTTAACCATTTATTTGGTAGTGCTTTACTCAATTCATATGCTTGATCCATAGTTACCTCCTTTTATTTATATTACATATCTTCTATTAGTTAATTGTTGATGCATAACACTCACCCAATCATTATATGTATTTTGTTGTCCTAATTCTGATTGAGAAGTGAGTCCTTCTGCACCTCTGTTCAAATACGCCATACATGAACATTTTACGATTATAGGCCAACATTCATTTAAAAATTTAGTATCTATAATTCTATTAGTACATTGAGCGGCTTCATTTGTTACTAAATCACATACATCTTGTAAAATTTCTAAATTATTTTGAACGACTAAATTCATGTCATGTGCACCATCTAAATTTTTAGTTTCTGTTTCAGAAATACAATAATAATCTAAATTTGAAACTAAATAAATAGGATAACATAAATTATTTTCTACTAAAATTCTATCTTCAGGATATAAACGACCAGCATAAAATTTATAACTTATATCATTTATAGTAATTATACCACTATTATTACCATTTCTATCTGTTTCAAACTCTTGTAATTCTCCATCTAAATCATATTGTACATACACATGATTAGATGAATTATTTACATCTCCATTCATATCAGTACGATCTATTGGACAGAAAAAATTATTTTCTGTTAATCCATTAAAATTTAACACATCAGGTATTACACCGCCTATTTCTGAGCCATATACAAATAAAGCTGGTATTTCTTTTCTAGAATCATCTATTAAATAACCTTTATTAGCTACCCACCATGCATAATTTTTAGTTTTTTCTTTAATCAATGTAATCTCATCATTTGTAAAATTACCATTAGATATAATTAAAGATGCATCTGAATGCCCTTCAATAGGCGCTGGTAAAGAATACACAGGAACCATCTCTGTATCTCCGTGATAATTTTTACCTAGCATACGTTTTGTTTTTTCTACTATAGTTTCAAATGTCATATTACTTGTTACTGGCATTTACTTTACCTCCTTAAAACAAAATAGATTGTTCGACTGAACAATCTAACTAATTTTATTTAATACTATTATTTTTATAGCAATTGACAACTAGTTTTAGTATAATATTAAATTAGTCAATTGTATCTCCGTCTTATATAATAATAGTATACTGTATTTTTTTATATTTTTCAAATGGAGTACAAGTCACGAATCACCATCAAAAGCTTTATTATTCAGTAAATACACTCCACATTCAAATAATTTATTATAATAATCATTTTTTTCACTTGCAATTTCTTCTGTATAATCAGTTAGGTCTATAATTTCTCTGTCTCTCAAATACTCAACTATCATATGCCTTGTTTCATGTATCACTATCTCATTTAACATATTCATGTTATACAAATCTGAAGATATATCTATATAATAAGTATTATTCCATTCATGAAAAGTACCTAATAATATATCATCTTCTGCACTATCATTGTATCTATAATGCACAAATCTATACACAATATCTTTATCAATATTTATGTTATATTTTTTTATATATTCATTTGAAATTTTTTTAATAGGTTCAGTCTCTATATTTTGTACTTTCATATCAACAAGAGTCACCATATCTAATAGATATGTAAATATAAATGTAGCTATAAGAAATGCAAATAATATGATTGATACCCAAAACATACTTCGTCCTCCCAAAAACCATTGCCATTTTATTTTCATATTTTCATCCTCTTACTTTTATTAAAATAAAAAGACGAGTTTCCCCGCCTTTAACTATATTCTCACGCAATCTTTAATATTAACAGCTGCGGTAACGGCTGTACCTTTGCCTATTACTACTCTATCTCCTGATACTTCAATTACATCAAATGTATCATTTTTTGTCCAGCTTGCTAATTTTATACCAGAATAAGATTTTGTTCCAGTAAATTTGACTTTAGAACCTTTTTGGATTGTTTTTGTTTCAGAATACGCTTTAATATCACTTTCATTCATCCAACCTAAATCGCCTGTTGTATTATATGGATGGGCAGCGCCTTCTGCGTATCTAGTTATCTTTGTTACTTTATTAGAAACTTTACCCGATGCAGTACTTGCTGTAGAACTTTTATATAGATTTCCATTAACTATTACTTTATCACCAATATTAAATTTTTGTTTAGTAGTAGATGTAGATGATGTAGTATTAGATGATGTAGTATTAGATGACGTAGTATTAGTTTTCTTCGGATTAGGAAAAGCTTTATATGCATAATTAGTATCTAAATTACCGCTATAACCATCAAATTTACCTTGAGATGTAAATTGCCATAATGATACGTCATTTTTAGAACCTGATGACACACTTAAACCTTTTTGTTTTCCTCCTAATGTTGTTGGCCATTGAGCTACCCATTTATCAAATCTTGACAATTTATCACCTGCCAATTGATTTTCATACCAACTCTCAGACGCATACACACCTGTATAATATCCAGCATCTTCAACTGTTTCACAAAATTCATAACATATTTCGCATAATGTTTCGTTTGAAGGCATACCATTTTTCTTTTTATAACCATCTGCATCTTCCATATCAAACCAACAACCATACTCTGGTGTATAAGGTTTTATAGCATTTAAAAACGCTTCTGCCTCTTTTTTAGCTCCAGCTACATCTAATGCATAAGAATACCAATAAAATCCCATAGGAATTTTTAATGATTCACATAAATCAGCATTTCTAGTAAATTTTTTATCTATAGTACCTTTTGTACCATATCCAACACGAATTATCACAAAATCTATCTGATCTTTTAAAGCTTCTAAATTTATATCACCTTGATGAGCTGAAATATCTATTCCAAGTTTTGCCATAATTACTTCTCCTCCTCGTTACTTATTAAATTTTTAGCACTACTACCGATTTCATAAACACCTATTGAAATACTCAATAGGATAAATATGTTAATTATTCCAGAAACTATTCCAGCAAAATCATATTGTCCCACGTAAATAATTCTTAAACCTCCAATTATGATTGAAAACACTAATGCAAGCCATTTTGTATCTAATTTTTCAGGTAAAAATCTTTTAAATACTTGTGTAAGTACTGTAATTAATGCAGAACAACCAGCAATAGTTCCTAAAATTTCAATGTTAATAAATTCATTCATAATTTTACCTCCAAATTTAGAATTGTTTTCTCATCAATGAGCTATCTGATTTCTCATGAGGAGCCACTATATCAGATTCTTTTAGTTTTAGTAATAAATTTAATCGTCTCAAAGAATAAACGCCTGTATTCTCATCGTAAGCCTCTACAGTATATGTTGATTTTTTATATGGTAAAAATAATTTAAAACCATTTAAATCTGCTTCAGCTTCTTTTGCTATGAACACAATACTACCAATAGCATATTTTTGTGTTTTCTTTTTTGTATTTTTTTCTTTTTTCTCTTCTTTTAAGACTTCTTTCTCTTCTTCTACTACTGGTGTATCAACTTTTGGTGTTACTTTTTTTCTAGCTGCCATTTAAATCCCTCCTTTTATTTTGATTTTTTAGATGAAAAGTTAAAATGAAACTCAGGTTCTTCTTTTTTCTTCTTTTTATCACCCAATAATACATCAGGATGATCTTTTAAAAGTGTTTGCACTCTAGCGTTTGTAGCTTCTAAGAATATCTGATTTCTTTTATCTACATAATCTTCAATTTCTTCATCAGAAGACACATCTTCTGCACGTAAAAGTGATAAAAGACGTGGATCATAACCTTTTTCAGCAACTAAAGCTGATATTTTATCTCTTCTTCTGATTGTAGAAAGCTCTTTTTCATACTCTGCGATTTTAAGCTCTTGTTGATCTATTTGTTTTTTATATCTTTCTTCTACTGTCATCTTAGCTAACTCTTCTGCTTCTTTCTTTTTTTGTTCAATTTCTTCTAAAATATTTTCTCTCATTTTTTCTTTTTCTGTTGTAATACTAGCTTGAAGCGCAGCTTCTCTCTTAGAATACTCTTGTTCTTTTGTTTTTACGGCTTTATTTATAGCCTTTTCTAATTTTTTGTCAAACTCTGCTTGTAATTTTGGGTCTTGTAATAACACATCTAAATTTTGTGTATCAGACTCCGCAGGTTTCCCAATAGTAGCATTTATCTCTGCGTTAACATTCTCATCTACTACTGTTGTTTCTTGATTTGTTGTGTTCTCTACCATTTTTAAATCCTCCTATTATTTATATTTTTATATATTTATCTGACACCGGCGTTTGTGCCGGTATCAAATTTATATAACAATTTTATTTTAATTTTTTTATATTTTAACTTTTTATATTTATATATTAGGTCGTCCTTCTCTTGTCTGGGTTTGATGAATATTATCAGTCTCATCTGACACAACTGTCTCAGTTGTAGTTGTCTGTGTTGCCGCCTCTATCTGATTATTAGTTTGAGATGTAGTTAGATTTGTATCAGTTGAAGCAGCTGAAGTAGTATCAGTTGGTGAAGTGTTATTAGCTGTATCTAATGTGCTAACGCCATCAGACATCTCTTCTTGTTTATTTTTTGTCTCTGTAGCGTAATCGTATCCAAGGTTAGATAATAGAGTTTTTTGTGATAAAAGATCTTTTAATGCTAATTGTTGATTTATAGTTTCATCTGTCATTGATGGTAAATTTGTACCTATATCAATATTTACATCATTTATATCATAAGACATATTTGATAATAAATTAATACGAGCTAAAAAATTACTCCATCTATGCTTTATTAAAGTAGTCACACCTTGTTTCACATCATCTAACATCAGCGCCATAGTATAAAATTTTCTATCTATAGCAGAAGCATTCATGTCACCTGAATTGAAGGCACTATCTGCTGTATTTGGTATACCAGAGATCTGAAAAATACTATCAACGTAATATTTCAAATATGTGGTTGCGTCCTGTGCATTTATCTCTTTTAATAGCCACTCTACCTTGCCACCCTCTTGTACAAAAAATGTTCTTGAATTAATTAAATTCTCGTCTTCAATAGCACGTGCAGGGTTTGCAATTTTTTCAGGATTTGAGTCTGACACATCTTGTGTAGGGTCAAAGTCAGGATTAGGAATAGTCAATGTGTTCTCAGGTCTATATCCTGATAACATGAGCTTAGCATCAGTATCGTTGTATTGATACATATTATTTAAATTATTCATAATAGTTTCATATGATGATACTAATGATATTATCGGATCTATGATACTTACTTGTGGATCGGGCTCAAATACAGAAAATGTAGGAATATTATGTGTTGATGGTTTCTCTTCTTTTAAAGTTATAACTGTTTGGTATTCAGATGTCGCATCTTGATTAGTAGTTTGATCGTATATAGAAGTCGAATAATTATTTGTATATGGATTACATTCAATACAATAATAAAGCGTATGCTCTTGGTTATCTTCACTATTGCGTGCATCTAAAGTGTATACAGATATAAGTCCTACTGCATTTTGTTGTTGGATATCTGATATATCAGTTGGAAATATAGCTACGGTATTTAAAGCAGATAAGGGATAATATGTGTAATTTGGGTCAGTATCAGAATCATTTGCTAAATCTAATTGGCGTTCATATGCTGCACCAAATAATACTGCATCATGAAACAACGCTTTCAATACTTTTGGATCATCATTTTTTGCTGATAATGTAGATAAAATATATTTAAGTTGAGCGGCTGTATCAGGGTCAAGCGGATTAGAACTAGGATGAAGAATGTGATATGCAGGTTCTTCTGATGGATCTACTATTTCAACATTATATGTTATATCTCCTGATAAATAACCTGCTGCTAAATCTGTAATGAATTTTTCAAAAAATACTTGAACTTCTCCTTCTGATCCTGGTGTTGTAGAATTAATTCCACGAAGATATCTCTCTTGTATACTTTCTCTTTTTTGTAAAACATTGTCTACCTCTGTAAATAAGTCTTGTATTTTTCCATTATCATACTCATCTTTTATATTTCCGGTAATTTTAATCATGATTTTTATTACCTCCCGTTCACTTTTAAATTTATTTTAATATATTTTAAATTTTATTGCAAGTGGAGTACAACTTCGTCTACATATATTTATTGTTTACATAACATTTTCACTCGGATATATGTTTTGGAAGTCCCCACCACATATCTGCGTCTATAAAGATATACTGCGTCTATGTTTGCAATAATAGTAAATTATTACATAGTATATAATAGTATATACTTGACTTTTAACTAAAAGTATGATATAATATAAATAACAAAAAGATATAAATATATATTTATATCTTGATGAATGATACATAATGAATGTATACATAGATAGAGTAGTATATAGCTATATATAAAGCATAGTATAAGTATAATAATAGAAAGGAAGGTGTAAGGATATGAAACTAACAATATATAATGATACCAATAAGCGAGTATATGAAACAGAGGATAACGTATATATCACAACTAAATTATTAGAAGTATTATTCAATAAATATGTTGTACAAATAAAGGGCATGAGAATAAATTACAAATATAATTATAGTGATGAGCAAACAATCACAATAACACATTCAAATAAATTCAAAGAAATATATGAAGGCATACCTACAAAATTAGGCTGGCTAGATATATACAAACTTAGAGAGAATATTAAAGAAGGTTAAAAGATAAAGAATATATCAAGCTAACAGAAGTAAAAACAACTAATCTAATATATTCAATTAAGTAGTCAAATGAATACATCAAAAAGCAAACACACACTTAATAAACACACATTCATTGGCTACTTAAAAAGTATCAGTATATTAAAAAAAAATAAAAGTATTTGAAGGGGGTAAAAAACCATGAAAACAGTAAATGCAAAAATATTCGCATTAAAGTACAAACTAATAAAGAAACTTACAGACAGTTTAAATAAAGACAAAGAGCTAATTAAAAATGGAGCTGAAATAACATATAAGAATTATTGTAAAATACAATTAGTAGAATGTAGTAGGTCTAGTTATTCAAAGCAAGATCAAAAGAAATTAGATGAATATGCAAAAAGGAATTCAATAAACAAGCAGATAACTTATTATAAAAGAATAGAGATTGACGGTATGCCAATCGAATTAGACAAAACAATAAATGATATAATTAGTATCATCAATAGCACATCGAATACAAATAATAAGATAATTAAACAATAGTGGGGGCGGGTATATAACAGCCCCCTATATTAAAAAGGAGGAATTTAAAATGATAGAATTTGTACTATATTATAACAAGGTATATAAACACACTTGTAATCTAATAACTAAAAAGATAAAAGGTCACTATATATACATCAGTAAAGACCTTAACGAAGTATATATAGATAATGTAAAAGTGGCAACTTATGAGGAGCTAAACCAAATCACATTTATGGCCAAAGGATATAAGCAGATAATAGATTGCAACAGTAAAGGCAAGATATATTCAACAGATATAGAAATGCCAGCATATAAGGGGGTGTAAATAATGGAAAAATTCAAAAATGAGTTACTAGAATTCATAAGTGATTATCACTACTATATGACAGACGAGGATGACGGAATAACTCGCGACGTCATTGAGGTTGAGGAAATAGTCAAATTCATAAATGAATACAAAGGGGGTGAATAAATATGGAAGAAATTAAAAACATTCACAATTGTAAATATGACCTAAACGGAAATTTATTCTTTGAGGCCAACGGCAAAAAGTACACAATGACAGCAAAAGAGGCTTTGGAAATAGCATACACACTATTCGACAGTGTAGGCTACGATTATAAAGACTTAGATAATATTTACAACGAATTGGAAGGAGGCGAATAAAAGATGAGCCCTTATTACACATTAATAATAGCTTTCCTAGTAATCACATTTTTACTCTTATGCATTTAATATTGTATTAGTCCACAAAGGCACAGCATAAACTGTCCTTGTAGTGCATAAAAATAGTGGGAGTTGCACTAACCAATAAACTATCATAAATAAACAACAAATATCTTAACTTTTTAAACTAAAATGTTGACTTTTAATTAAAAGTATGATACAATTAAAAGTGAACATATATGGGCATTGCGTCTGCAAAATTTAAACCATATAAAATAAATAAAAAATAGAAAGGAGACCATTATATTATGGAAATAAATGGAAAAGAAGTAACAAAAATCACTCAAAGCGAATACAAGGAGAATTTAACAGTCAAGGAAAACAACATGTTAATATTCGGTAAAAGTGGTATAGGAAAAACCGCAATAGTTAAAGAATTTGCGGAAGAAAACGGATTAAAATTATTGGATTATGATTTAGCGGGTAGACTACCTGAAGAGGTTGCTGGGATACCTGCGGTCAATGGAGAATTCTACACAAGGACACTAGATAAAGAACTTGAAGACTTCTTCAAAAAGAAAGGAGAGGGCTACATACTATTATTTGATGAAATCAATCAAGGTTCGCCTGATACATTGAATACATTATACAGAATAACACACCCAAATCCTGACATGAGAACATGGGCTGGGCATAACATCTCAAAATGCCAAATCGTAGCATGTGGTAATATGTCTGATGGTACAGATGGTACAGTATATTTAACTGACTTACCAACACCATTGATTAATAGATTTTATGTATTCGAGTTAGTTGCAAGCGATAAAGATACTATAAAATACTTAAAGAATAAATACAAAAACATACCTCAAGTTACAAAATACATCAACGTATTATTAAGTAACAAAATATCTCCAAGAGATATAGACGAGGTACTAAAAAATCTACAATATGAATATTCAAGTAGATTTATTGAGGCAAAAGTAGGAGCAGCTCTAACTGCAAAATTATTCGATATGCAGAAAAACATTAAGAGTATAGACCCTGCTGAATTTATAAAGAATTCAAGAAAAGTATATAAACAATTCTTAGAAGACGGCGAAGTTATGTGGGGTGGAGAAACAATTACAACAGAAGATGAATTGAAAAGTAAATTTGAAGAAATACTAACAGATGAAGAAATCGCTGGAGTAATGAAAGGAGATGATTAATATGGCTAATCCATTCTTAACAGAAGAATACAGAGACATTGAAACTGCTATAATGTTAGAACAGACTTATCAACATGACATAGGAAAATCTATAGCCTATACAGATGGTCATCAAGTATTTATTAATACAGATGACAATTTAAATAAATTATTACCTGATTATAATTACAAAATGCTAAAATGGATATTATGGCACGAGAGATTCCACAATGAATTGAGACATCACAATAGGTTTTTTAAATACTTAAAAGAATTAGATAAGAAAGAATTAAAAGATAAATTTCAAGTAACACAAGAAGAAGTAAATATTATAATGGATATATTAGTACATGACAGTTTGTCAAAATTATTTCCTGAATTAGTTGATACTGCTATAATAAACTTAGCACAACTAAGAAATCGTAACTCATTAGAATATACATTCAAAACACATACATTAGAAGAAATGCTAGACGAATATAAAGAACATAAGAAACCAAAAGAAGAGAAATCAAAAGACGAAGAAAAGAAATCAAAAGATGAAGAAGAGAAATCAAAAGATGAAGAAAAGAAGAAATCAAAAGATGAAGAAAAGAAAGACGATGGTAAAAAATCAAAAGAAGGTAAATCAAAGAAATCTGATGGAGAAAAAGTAAACAAGACTGTACCAGACTCTCCAACAGACGAAGAAGTTGAACATCATGGCGAAACAGATTGGTCAAAACTAGATGATATAGATGGTAAAGAATTCATTACAGAAAAAGAAAGTCAAGAATATATAGACACTATAAATGAACTTAAAAATGCAAAAATTAAATTAGGTAGATTAACCGAAACATTAAATGGACTTGTTACAAACACTAGACAAAGAACATACGCTATGCCAAGCTCAGTCAAAATAACTGGGGGAGCAATACTTAAAGGTAGTAGACCAGGAAAAACCAAATTATACTTATGTTTTGACGCAAGTGGCTCAATGGACACTCAAATGCAAACATTCAAAGACATCATCAGTAAATCTATCCCTCAAGCCATGGACACACCAACTGCTTGGTTTAGTGGTTTAGGTGAAACTGTTCAACCTGACCCTGACGGAAGAAGCCATGACTACTACAAAGCTACCTTTAAAGATTTCCTTAATGTACGTGCTAACCTAGGATATGATGATGACGGAGACAGGACGATAGAATTATGTTACAAAGCTGAACAACAAGGCTACACACCAATAGGTATCACAGATGGTGGGGGTCAAATTAGTTGGTCAAAAGATATGCTAAAGAAATTAAAACGTACTATATTAGTAGGGCAAAGAGAAAATTGGCTAAGAACAGTAAAAGAAATAAATCCTAATATAAAAACATTAGATATATAAGAAAGGGGGTGAAATAATATGGGATATGTATTAATAAAAGAAAGCGGACATAATTCAAATCTGACTTTAATCAATCAAGAAACACACGCTAGTATCATCATAGGTAAACTCACTTTAGGTATATTAGAGATACTAAAAGGAGAAGGTTACACTTTTAGTAGTACAAAAGAAGATGGTAAGTTAAGACACATTGACAAATGGGAGTTAAATATATCTCAAGAAGTAGGTCAAATATTGGCTAAAAGAGCATTATCAATAACAAAACCTGTAAGAAAACAAAAAGAGAAGATCAACAAGAACAAAAACATAGACGCATTAGATGTACTATTAGGGCTTGCTAATTATAACTAATAGTACTAGTACACAAAAATAAATTATAATATTATATAAAGAGAAAGGAATGATTAAGATATGTATGAAGATATTAAAACAATTGTTATTAATAAGAACAGAGGCTGGAGAGGTTTAGCCGAGGCACTTATATTCGATAAAGATACTAAAACAGTATTAAGTATGATATTTAGTTTCAGTCAAGATGTATGGGACGACATGCTAGGAGGACATATGGTATTACAAGATAATGATAATTATATTGTATTGACGTTTGGTAATACAGAGGCATTACCTAAAGGACAACGTAGTGTTTTAATAAAAGATTTTAGTGCAACTGTAGTAAAAGTGAACACATATAAAAAGACTGAATGGGTACAACAAGCATTAAATAATAATCATTATAAATATATTTCAAACTTCAAGAGAAATAAAAACAATCATACAAGAAGTAATTGGAATTGTATTGGTATCCGTGTAATACCTATAGTTTAAATTCAAAGTGAACAACAGCAGTGCGATAGATGCATATAAAATTAAATAAAAAAGAAAAGAGGTGATAGACAATGGCAAATGATGTAAAAACAGTAGTAAAATTCAAAAACTTAAACCATGATGATATACAATTCATATTACAATTAATAGCCACACCTGTAAAAGATGAATATTTTGGTGAGACTTATATCATGGACTTCAATAAAATTGTACCTGAGCCTGAAACAGAAGATGAATGCCCTGAAAGATATAAAAGAACAGATAAAGATCCTTTTGAAAAACTAGCTGACAAGCCATGGTTTAACTGGTATCAATGGCGTATAGATAACTGGGATACTAAGTGGAATACCTATGATGGTTACACAATAATCGAAGACTCTTTCATAATGTTTGTGTTCAATACTGCTTGGAATTTTGCATATCCTGTAATAGAAAAACTTCAAATATTAAACTATGACATTGAAGTTATGTATGCAGATGAAGATTTAGGGTCAAACTGTGGTGCATTAACATTTAGTAATGAACAAGGACGGTTGGAATCGCTCCATCTGTGAAAATCCTACTGAGTTAGCTCAATATATATGGGACAATTATTAAATATAATTATTAAGATTAGGAAGGAGGTGATTAATATGATGAAAGAATTTATTAAAGATTATGTTCAAGTGATGCTGGAGAGCGAAGACATAATCATCACACCAAATACATTTCAAAAAATAATAGATAAGATTTACAACTGTGATGAATTATGGGATACATTCGATAGTTTTATATCAGAAATAATACATGAGGAGGTGAAATAACATGAAGCGTTGTTCACAAGTGTGCATAAAAACGATAAAATAAAACCTACCCGATTATTACATTTTGCTGATATACAAAAGAGGATTTTATAAAATAACCTTTGATGACATCAAATGGTATAAATCTTATGCATTCATAAGAATTGGTACAGATGTTGTGGCAGATATAGAATACAATGTGAACAGTACTGATGATATGCCACCTGAAGAAATTAAAACCTGTAATAAATATAATAGATGATGACGAGTGGGGAGACTACAAGCGAGAATAAATATATAAATAATAGTATATACTTGACTTTTAATTAATAATGTTATATAATATATATGTAATATATAATAAATACATTAACACGAGAATGGTTTTATAGCCATTTAACTCATCCAATAGATAAAAATATTGAACACATAAATAGAAAGGAGGTAGAGCGAATTATGTTTGAATCTATTATTGGTCAAGACCAAGCCAAGCGTGCAATATATGATTGGTATATGTATGAGAGCCAACCGTTATTAATATATGGGTCATCAGGTTTTGGTAAGACAATGTTTGCAGAGAGCCTAGGAGCTAGGACAATAGACACAACTCAGATGCGAAGCGATAGAGTGAACAGTATGTTAAAACCAATCAAAGAATCTGAAGACGGAGAAATATTATTCTTTGACGAAATACATTCAATGAAACCTGCCGTGCTTGAGGGATTATATAAAATAATAGATAAAGGGACATTCTACGATACAGAGCTAGGTATAGATTTAGAATTACCTAAAGTAAGATTTGTATTCGCTACGAACATATTATCCCCTTTACCTGAGGCATTCAAAAACAGGTGTAAATTTGTAGAGTTAAAAGATTATAAAGACGAAGAATTAGCCAAGATTGTTCACAATGTTAATCCTGATTTAGAATTAACTGCTATTAAATCTATAATAAAAGCTGCAAAAGGTGTACCAAGGACAGCATTAAGTTTGGCGAAATCCATGAAAGCTGCTGCAAAAACAGAGAAATATAGTTGTCTGGATGAAGAAAAAGTGAACAGGCTTCTTGAATCTAGATTTAATATTAACGGAGAGACAGGTCTTTCAGAAAAAGAATTCAAAATAATACAAAAAGTAATTGAGCGAGGCAGGTTATCTTCTACGGCAGTCGCAAACATTTGTGGTTGTACATTAAAAGACGTCAAACTATTGTATATAGAGCCATTAAGAGCGAGTGAATGGTTAGCTGTTGGTTCACAAGGAGTAATACCAGGGATGAAAGCTCATAAAAATTATAGAATATTTGCTAGAAAGGAGGTTGTATAATATGAACAAATCTAAACAAATTTATTCACCAGGAGTATGTGCCCATTGTGGAAGTGATAAAATACTTTATTCAGACCCAATCATCGATGATAATTTAATATATCCTTATGAATGTGAGAAATGTCATGCACAACGGAAAAGAATATTATGATATAATATTTAGTTTCAATCAAGCGGAGAAATAAAACTCTCCGCTTTTTATTATTCTGTGTGTGTGATTTTTTACCCCAAACTTGTTCATAATATAAATATAATATAAAATATTGTTCATGATTTAAATTATATTTTTATATATAATTTATATAATTTATATAATTTATGTATAATTATATACAAACATTTATTTATTTGGGGGGGTATTTTGTCTCGAATTTGACATAACAACAATAGGCTACATAAGTCGTCAAAAGTGTTGTTATGTATACGAAAACACGAGACAACACGGCTGAACACAAAAAAAACACAAACTGTTTGCTTTAATTCATATAAAATTATATTCAATTCCTTTTATTTCAATGCATGTAGGCATTTGTTTTTTGTCAATTTTATTACTCCACTTTATATCATTTTTAGTAAATAGACATCTTTTAACTAATTTTTTTTGAGAAATTGGAAGAATATGTAAAAAATGTTATGTTAAGTATTGTAACATAATATTTTTAGACTTCTCTCTCACCCATTGCTACGACTGATTTTTTTTAGGTTAACATAATCAGACGGTATAATATAACTTTTAGCTAATTTAGGCTTTAAACCCTTGGTATAACTGATTTCTATTTTTTTAGATAACATAATATATTCAAAAAAGTAAAAGTTCTAGAATATTAAAAAAAAAATGATTTTTTTAAATTTTTTTTTTATTTTTTTTAATTTTCAATTTTAATTTTTCAAAGAAATTTTAAAATCATAATAAAAGATACCTCAAAATCGCTTGTATCAAGGGTTAAACATTAATAAATAGTAAATAAATATTTTATATTATACATTATTTTTATAACTACCCTTATAATCACACCTATAACTACTTTAATAACTACTTTAATAACTACTTTAATAACTAAACCTATAACTACTCTCATAACTATTCTTATAACTATTCACATAACTAGTTCGCCCCCCTGCACTATAACTATTCTCATAACTACCCTTATAACTATTCTCATAACTACACTTATAACTACCCTTATAATCACACCTATAACTACTTTAATACTATTTTTTTCTTGACATTTGTTATTATGTATAGTATTATATTATATATAAAAAAAATATATATAAAAAATATATATATAAAAAATAATGTAAAAGGAGGAAAAACTATGGCAAAAATAATGATAAATTTACCAAACGATGTTCATCAAATATTGAAAGCATTAGCTAAAAGTGATGAGCGTTCTTTAGCTCAATACATAAGTAGGGGATTAAGATATTTAGCTGACATGCCTATACCCTATCATGAATTAATTAAATCTGATACATCTAGTATACCTATATCTAATACACCCAGGCGTAATATAATAATTAATGATACTCCTAATACTAATACATATACTACTAATACATATACTACTAATACATATACTAATACATACAAAGGTCTGGCTAAAGAGGAGTATGCGAGAAAACTAATGGCTGAAGCCAAGACAGAAAAAGCCTTAGAAAAAGAGGAGTTACGTGCACAAAAAAATCCTGAACAACAGATATTAGATGACCAAAAATTAGACTTACAAAAACAGAAAGTGCAGGAGAAACGTAATAAATTATTAAGAGATAGAGCTCTTGAGTTAGGACTAGACTTCGCTAATAATGAAAACTTTAATGAGGACTATGTATTATTTGAAATATATGATGTTGACTGGGTGAACGCCAAATTTGACGAAGAGCACTATAATAAATTCAATCCTTATAAGAATAAACCTATAGAAGAGTTATACTCTTTATTAGACAAAATAAAAGCCCGTGAAGATGAAGAGCATTCTAGAGAAGCCCATCGTGAAGAGTTACCACATGATATAAATGACTATAACTACAAATCAGAGGACTTCATAGAAGATGTAAATCATATGAAAGATATATGGCGTAGAGAGAATGGAGCCGTGTATGAAGATGAGGAGGACTACAAAGTATTATTTGACTATTTTTTAAATACTCATTTATATCATGACTTTGAGGCTAAAATGAACCACCCTTACGATGCGTTTGACCCTAATAACCAAAAAGATATGCAGCTGCTAATGAATGCATTCAATAGAAGTAATATAGATGTAGACTATATTAATGCTGTGATGTATGGTCAAGGCAAAGCTTATAGACAAGAACACAAATGCGAGCCGTATTTTAATAAATAAAATATATAAATAAAAGATGAGACCTTTCCTCTCATCTTTCTTTATTATCACAATTCCACATATGTCCTTGCCATTTAGGTTTATTACGTTCACGCTGTCTTCTGATAGTTATATAATTATTATAATCATAATCATCTATAGCAGGAATAGTTATGGTCTCTATATTATTTATATTATCTTTAGTTAATAATTTTATTCCACTCTTACATGTACTTATATCAATGCCCATAGCATCGCCTGTACTAATAATACCCCCACAAATATGATGATTTATACTTTTATTATTATCTATATCATATCTATTTTTATAATCTATGAATAATTTATTTATTCTATCCTGTTCACATTTAGGCAATCTATTAAACCAAATATGATTTATATTTCTAAGAATTGCACCGTTCTCTTCACTAGCATCTCCACCTCTACTCCTCTCCCTAATATGATGAAAAGTAAGAGCCATTAATTCTTTTCTTTTGTTCTTTTTATATTTAAATAAATCTCTTTGTATCTCTTCTTTAGTCCTTAAACCTAATTCTTCTATGAAACATTTCTTGCCGTATTTTTTTATTAATTTATTCTTTGCGGTTTTATTATTCATCTTTTATCGCCCCTGAACAGAATTATAATACAAATAATAAAAAAATACCAGCATTCAGCTGGCAAAAATAATAATATATAATAATATATATTGAGAAAAAGTAAGATTAATCGATACGACTTCATTATAACAACATATATTGTGTTTGTCAAGATGTACAAGATATATATATTTTATATTTTATATTATATTTTATATTTTATATTATATTTTATATTTTATATTTTATTATAATAACGCACGTCTAGTACCTGTGATTGTTCTACCTGCCCATAAATCATATGTTGCGTATCTAGTTGCGTCTAGACTATGATCATTATAACTAGGCCATTCTTGAATTATAATTTCTTTTCCAGCAATATCACGTCTTTGAAATTCTGCACCAATAAATTCAGCCCAGGCTCCAGGACATTGTTCACTATCTATCCAGATTTCTTTTAAATCACCATATCCTCCTGTTAAAAATTGATAACTTACATCTCTACTTCCATTAACTTTTTTAATTGGATATATATTTAAACCTTTACCTCGCAAGCCATCTATAATTCTATTATCTATTTCTGAATTAATTAAAGATGCTACATTAACTACAGGTATTCCTAGTTTATCTTTGTCTTTTATACTTCCACCTCCACGCTTCAGCATCTCAGTAATGTTCAAGTAAATACCTTCTTCTGACCAGCCTATTCCTCTTGTTTCATCTAATATCCATAATATTTTTTTAACTCGATTATATCCACATACAATTCCGACCGTTGGGTCAGGTCTATAACCATAATCTATGCCGACTAACCAACGCCAATTATTAGGTGAACAAATAGCCCAATCACTTTTTGTAATCCAGTCTATATCTTTTGGTCTCATAGCTTTGATATTAGGGAATACCATAGTAGCAGGGTCTCCTACTTCTCCCATGATTACATGTTTCCATTCTTGAAAGTTTTCTTCTCGCATATTCTCAGCCATCTCATAAGTCTGTTCAGGTATAATTCCTTTAGGGATATCATATAAATTAACATGTTTGAAATAAACTTTTTCGTGACGACCTTTACTACCCATTTCACGTTCATTATTCCAATTTATATTAAGCCAATGTGAAGGTGAGAAAGGTGTATTATAAGTAAATATTGTCTCAAATATATTACCACCTCTATAAAGTGATAACAATACTTGATCCACATCATGTTTACTAGCGAATTGATCTGCTTCCTCAAACCATATGAACCTACAATATCCTCCTGGGAATTTTATAGATTTAACTTTTCCGTAATCCTCAGCAGTATTTAAATTCGCAAATTTAATTACGGACTTAGTACCTTTAAGCCTTATTTCCATAGGATTTGTAAGCATTTGAAATTTATCTTCTACTCCTAAATTTATTATAGCATTTGCAATTTCAGCATATACAGATGTTTTAAGAGTATTTGAATATTTTCTAAGTGCTAGGCAACTCGCCCACGGCTCACCCTCTTTATGAACAGATGCCAATGATAATAACGATAAAACTATATGGTGCGCCGCAAAATATGACTTCCCAGAAAAACGTCCTCCACGTAAAAACATTTTTCTTGAATGATCAAGCTGTTCACCAATACCATCTTCTAATAAGTCCCAATAATTTGGAAGTATTATATCACTAAATTTAACTAACGCCACTAGCTTTCTACCTCACTTTCTTTATTTTGTTTTAGGAGGCTTGCTTATATTATTCCAAAATGTGATACCTTCTATTTGGTCACTTGAATATAAATTATTATACATTTCAATAGCTTTTAATCTATCTGAATCACGAGCTTGTTGATTTTTAATAATACTAGATAATATCGCTTTAATACTTTCTGTATCTACTAAACTATAATTTACTGCTTTATATCTTTCTATTGCACTTTGAACTTGTTTCCAGGCTAATAAATTTTGACGACCTTCACTTAAAGTTGTTGTGTCTAATTTGCCTCCTAATTGGTCATCTAAATATAATATCTCCGCTACCTCATGAACATAACTATCTTGAAGTAACCAAACAGCATCTTTACATTCATTTATCCATATAGGTTTTAATTTTTTATATATAGCATCTACACTTTTTTTATATCTTTCGTCATCAGCATATCTATCTCCTTTTAAATATGTTCCTACTAAATCTTCAGCTTCTAGTATTTCCTTTTTTTTACTATCCATATCTCACACCTCCAGAAAATTAATATTTCTTTTTCTCATGCTTAACATTACAATTACATATGAACACTATTACTATTATTATACCTTTTTTCTTGAATATTTCAACTAATAAGTTTATTTTATGTATATTTTATTTAAGGTCATCTTCTTATCATTCAAAGTCTTTTCCATAGAAACTTTATATCCTTCACTTTGTAGAGTTCTTATAGCTTTTCCGATTTTCAAACTAAATACTTTTTCTTTCATTGCTACATCACCTGTTGCCATTTCATTATGCCAAGATAAATATTCATCGTATAAGTCTTTTATCCAAGCACTTTCTTTAGGATGTCCTTTTATATACCATTCTAAGAAGTCTAATATTTCGGCATCAAATCCTCCTGCAAATATACCCTCAAATCTTTCTTTCATAGCTAAACTATCTTCTACTACCAATTCTTTTAATAACCATTTAATATACATATAGCGAGCCTTATTTGCAAACCAAGCAAGACTTCCGTTTTCAAGACTATCTAAAACACCTTTTTCTTTTGTGTACATGTTCATAACTTTGACACCTTTTATATTAAATGCATCTTCGCTCATTTTATATTCAGCGACTTTGTCTTTACTCATTGTATTTAATACCAATTTGTGTTGCAAATCTATATCTTTTTCTGTATCCTTAATATGGTATTCAGTAGGAAGTATTTTAACTCTTCTCTTCATACCTTCTGATTTATCATACAGTTCAAAATCAAAATTGGTACAAGCAATAATTTGTGGTAGCACAGTTAATCTTCTTTTAGGTTTGAATTTTTCGTTTATTACAACTGTATCTGTACCAGTAAGTGCACCTTTTATAGCACTAAAAGCATCACGATTGTATATCCTGTTCATATCATCAACAACGCATAATATTCCATGATCTAAACCTTCACCCCAAAAATTATCTGAAGGAGAGGTGTCAAATATTTTGCTTTCATTAAACATTTCTTCTCCTAAACATAATTTAATTAAGCTAGTATATAAACTCTTTCCATTTTGTCCACCACCACTAAGAATGACTATTTTTTGAAGTTGATTAGCAGGTATCATTGAAGCACCAGCAATAACCCAAAGCCATTGTTCAACTTCAAGCTGAGGTATTCCTCTTGAATCTCTTGATAATTCCCTAATAAATTTACGAATGTTTCTTCCTAAATCATTTTCATGTTCTTTTACCCAGCTCTCAGGATACCAATTCCAAGGTAATACAACATCTGTAGGTGGTCTCTTACCAAGCCAAGAAAAGTCATAAGCATCAGGTGTTATACAACTTAATATCTTATTCTTCACAATTATATATTTATCATTTCTACTTATAATTTTATTATTTGCTGCACACATTTGCATTAGCTGCACCTCCACTTCCTTAAAAAATGTATCTTTAAAATTTTGATTGCTATGTTCTCTTAACGCTTCTCTAAATACTGTAACATCTTGACTGTATTCATAAGACCCTCCTATATTTTTATATAATAAACTTTCAAATGTTCCATCGGCTTTTCTATTATTACCATAAAAATCATATTGTGTAAATAACCAATCTGCGGCACGACGCTCATCTATTTTCTCGTTGCCTTTAGATCCAGCCTTTGTCCATATTCGTTCATCTTCATTGAAAACCCAACCAGAACTCTTTAATGTAGCTTCATAACCATCCCATCGTGTCTTTAAATCTCCAAATAAATCGCTGTCAGACATAGAAGGTCCAATCTTTACTAAATATCTATCATGTATGATTCTGATTAATTCTTTGAATTCATCTAATAAAAAACCATTAGAACAGGCAAACATGCTACAACGTTCGAATATATGATTATGACGTCCACCTTCTTTCATTACCATTAATTGTGTGAAAGGTGTATCTGTAAGAGTGTATTCGCTTTCTCCTGGTCTTCCCGCTTTATGAAGGTCTTTAGTACTTCCTTTTCCCCACAACCAATAAGGTAATATATCTAACAATTCTATATCAAGAGCTTTTGGTGAAACAATTTCATCTAAATCCCAGCTGCATCTTTCTATTCTTTCCATCCCACATACTTTAATAATTTGAACACTACCAGGACCTTTCGTATCGAATCTATATCCAAACCAATTTGCTGCATTCGACATTTCTTTTTGGTAAAACTTAGGAGCTCGGAATAAAAAATGATAACCTCTAGCTGTTTCTAATATTAAACATCTTAAACCTAAATCTAATATCATATCATACATTATTTTAGCTTCCTTAGGATCGTCGTAATCTATGAACACACAGCCATCTGGTACAACTCTTGCGTAATTAACATCTCTGTATATATCTGTAGCCTCATCATAACTTAACTCTCTTTTACGATTTGGCATTTTACTTTTTTTATATAATTCTAATTGATATTCATCACCCGCATCAAATTTAACTTTATTAAATGCATAAGGTGTTTTTGGTAATTCGCAAAATTTAAATTCAACATATTTGCTCACTAGATTACACCCCCATCTGTTAATATTTTGAATATTTCGACTATATATTTTATTATATCTTGTTCAAATGCGGTTAACTCTTTTCGTTTATTATATATTTGATTTATTTCAGCCATTAAAATAAGACGAAAATCTGATTCATCTATGTCGTCACGAACTCGTATCTCGTTCAATCTTGATACTAGCGTTGTGACAGCAAATCTCCTTTTCGCCCTGTCGTAAGAATCCTCCCCTCTTTTAACATAATCTGCAACTACATACCAAAGTCCGTTTGGAATCTTATCATTATTCCCTAATTCAAAATCTAATTTAGTTATTTTAAGTGCCATTTAGCCTACCTACCTTTCCTATCTACCTAATAATATATTTATTTTAGCTCTTGTGAAAATTTCTTTTCTAAGTCTTTCACAGAATAATTTTGTTTGAATTTATTATAACTTTTTTCATCCATTTGTTTTAGTTCCTGCCATAATTCTGGATAATACGTGTATAATATTTTTAGTTCTTTTTGATTTTTTAATGGACAACACCAGCAAGAAAGCCTGTCAAAATGTTCATATAATCCATTCCAATTAAAACCTTTACTGTAGCAATATTCTAAACAATTTTTTTCTGTCATTTTCCAATCAACTAATGGATATTTTTTATCTTTTATTCTTTTTAGTTCGTCATAAGCAATTCCTATATACTCTACATAATTATCTTTATAATTACTTAGGTATTTGTTTATAACGTTATTTTTTAATATCGTAGTACACCATCTACATCTCATGGTTGCCCAACCATATCCTTTTTTTCCTTTGTTTTTACCACGAGTTTTTTCATGTTCAAACATATAATAGTCGAATGGTTTCTCAGATTGTAATTTTGTTATTGTTTTATTGTAATGTTCTTTTATATAAGTATTTACTTTTTCTATATGCTCTAACATATCAGGAAAGTCTTTCCCAGTATCACAAAATAATATTTCATCTACTGTCATACCTTCTTCTAACATACGAAGAAGCATTGCTGTACTATCTTTTCCTCCACTAAAACTTACTATATGTTTCATGTTTATTACTCCTTTATTTTCTTACATTTCCATACACGTTCGTCTGTAACATATATATCAAAAAATTTATCATAGTATTCGTCATTCTTATCACAAAGAACAACATCTGCTTTATTTACTGCTCTTAATAAACTACCTGAACCTGCGAAGAAATCTCCTATAACATTTCCCTCGCAATCTGCATCGCTAAGCCATACTAAATGTTCAAGTAATGCTTGAGGTTTTTGAGTTGGATGAGTTAATTTATCTTTTTTATAATTACCTTGAGGTTTTGTGAAATTAAGAACACTTGATTTATCCCATAAGCCAGCTTGTTTTGTAAGTCTTGGATTTCCTTTTCGTATAACTATAATAGGAGTTATATCATAACAAAAGTCTCCTGAGATACTACTTATCATGTTTGGTTGTTGCCAAAAAATAACTCTGTTCACATCAAAAATTTGATATGCTAAATATAAATATCTCATAGACCAAAAAATAAACATGAATTTATCTTCGGCTAATTTTTGATGAGCTTTACAGTACCATTTATAGCACCATTCTTTGTAATCTTCTAACTTTCGTTGTTCTTCCCACGGGATAGCTACTTCAAATCTAGGAGTCACAATACCTTTTTCTAAGTCACTCTCACTAGGTGATACTTTTGCTGTATAACGTGAATGAAATATAGCTGCTCCGTTTTTATTTGTCATATTACCAGTTAAAACATTATAGGGTGGATCTAAAATCCACAAATCAATACTCTCATCTTCTAATGTATCTAACCATTCTAGACAATCACTTTTAGTGAATATTCTATTACTATGTTCATTTATCGTTTGATCACGTTTTGTGCTACTGTAAATACGATTACTCATAAGTGTATCGCTCCTTTAAAATTTTCTATAATACCAAAGTCTTTTTTGTTGTTTTAGTTTTATGTTTCTCAGCTTCTGCAATTTCTCTATAATGTTTATTCCATAATTCTAAAATTGAATTCCCTATTTTTTTATCTATAGGAAATTTAAACCAACGATAGTTTGTTTTAGTTAAACTTAAACATCTCAACTCGTCTATCTTTTTTGCAAGTTCTTTTTCTTCTTTATTACCCTTTGATAACATCATATAATATAATTGAAGTTGACAATTAGTAGACCATTCATCTAAGTTGCTACTTGTTTTCCAGTCTATTATACATATCTTTTCGTTTACTAATGCTATGCAATCTATAATACCTTTTACACCAAGCTTTTTATTTATAATTTTCTGTTCAGTGTATAAAGGTTTTATATCCCAATTAATTCTTTCATCTAACCATTCTTTCCAAATAGTTTCATAAACTGCATATTCTAATCCTAAATGAGGTTCATCATCGTCTACTTTTTTAAAAGGTTTATCGTACCAAGTAAGCCAATTTTCAATATATTTATGAACCATAGTACCACGTTCTCCAGCAGCTTTTAATATATATTCTGGGATATTAGAATTTTCAAATTTATTTCCAAATATAGTATTTAATACACTTGTTACACCACGGAAAGGTGAATTAAAAAATTCTTCATCGCTATAACATTTCATTTGCTTTCGTCTCCTTTTTATTATTTAATAATATCACACTATTTTTTAAATTACAATGATTTTTAAAAAATTTAAACAAAATATTTCTTGTCTCCTTGAAGTTCTGCAATATTACTGCTTTCTAGGGTTTCAGGTTATGTAAACTATAAGGATAACCAAACATTAGTTTAGGGGTATATGATAAAATAATTTATAAAAAGACAAGAAACCTATTGACTTATTATTAAAATTGTTGTATATTATATGTATATTCCACATAATGATGAGGCAAGATGTAGATGAAAAATCAGCATCTTGCTTCCCCCTTACTTATTTATTTCATTATAATAATGATTTATTATTATATATTGAATTGAAAGGAGGATAATAAAAAATGAGATTACCAAAAGAAATTAAATTAACAAGACACGCTAAGATGCGATTAGAAGAAAGAAAGAATTCTAATATATATAATACAAGAAATCTTATGAAGAGCTCATATAAATGGTTCGGGATTAAAGATTTAATTGAAAATAGTAATTTATATTTACATAGCCTATATGTTTGTAGAAAATCTTCTCAAATGGGTTATATAACAGATGGGAATATTGAAGTTATTTATAATAAAAGTACAGGAGTAGCTATTACTGTAATGGAAGTAAAAGAAAAATTTTTACCTATAACTCAATATATTAAACCTGAGATATTAAATATAAAAGTATAATAAATAATGGAGGTAAATACGAAATGATTAAAGAAAAATTAAAAGAAGAAGATCTAGAAGAATTAGATGTAGAAGAAGCATTAGAGCGTTCTTATTATTCAAACAGTATTATAATAAAAGTAAGTTCTAAAGACGGTTTAATTGATGACATAGCGACTTGTTTCGATATAAAAACTACTTTTGAATTATTAATGCTGGCCCCATTAGAGTTTATTAGTAGGACTGATGGGATAGAAAATGAAAAAGAATACAAAGAACGTTTATGGAAACAAGTTAGAAATTTTTATAGAGCTGCGAGAGACATGTTAGATAAACGATATAGACTATAGTTATTTATATTTATATAGTATAATATATACATACACAAAGATAAAGATAATGAAAGGAGTAGTATAGATTATGCTTATAGCGGATTACGAAATTTTTAAAAGAGATAGTTTATTAGGAATATTAGATACAGAAGTAGAAAAAATATATCAAATGTGGGATATATCTGATATAAAAAAATTCATAAAAACTCATTTAAATGAAATATGGGTAGGTTATAATTCTGAAAATTATGATAAAATTTTAGCTCACGGTATGCTTAAAGGTAAAATTGACACGCCTGAAAAAGCTTTTAGCGTAAGTAATGCAATCATTAAAAGTCAAGACGATGATGTTCCATTATTTCAAACATTAAATAAATTAGGTATAACTGATTATTATCAATCCGAAATTTTAATGTATGATTTATTAGGAGACGGAGCATTTTTTTCACTTAAACAACTGGAAGGTTTTTTAGGAATGGATATTGTAGAAAGTGTTGTTCCTTTTGATTTAGATAGACCATTAACAGACGAAGAAAAGAAAGATGTTGAAAAATATAATAGAGCTGATTTATATGGTACTTTAGAAAGATTTAAGCAAAGAAAAAATAGTTTTAGAACTAAAATGTTATTGGTGAAAGAATTTAATTTACCTATAAATTATATATGTAAAACTAATGCAAAACTAACAGAAGCTATTTTGTTATCACAAAACAAAGGAATGAACACTAGAGCAAGAAAAAATTTTCAATTATGTGATTTACCTGTGAATTGGGATATCCCTGAATTAAAAACCATCTATGATTTTTTCATTGAAGCACTAAAAGAATTAGAAAAGCATAAATGGGATACTAAGAAATGTGATAAGAAAAAATTAAGTATGGATTTAGATATTTTA
>CALVKC010000005.1 GCA_944332505.1 uncultured Bacilli bacterium | reverse complement strand
TTCCGATGGCATTGTATTCGATGCCGATTGGAATGCTGCAATCAATATTGTACAAAGACATAATAAACACCCACAATCGAGTGATACTTTGCCCATAGATGGTAAAGTAATACCCTTATGTGGCAGGGTTTCAGTCAATGCCCCAATCGTGGAATAATCCACAAACCACCAAGTCTTCAGCTTGGTGGTGATTGACTAGGATATTTATAAATCATTATTCCGCAACCAATAACTGAAATTATAAACATTATTTTAAATATATGTTTCATATGGTTTTATTCATTTTGTAATGCTTGACGAACTTTATTCAATATCTTACCTAATTTATTTTTACCTAACCAATTATTAGGGTCATCACATTTTTCATCGTTATAATGAAGTCCAATACCCCAAATTCTATCAAATGGTGATGCTTCAACAAATTCTTTTCCATCAAATTTGGGGTCAAGTAATGCCATTCTTAATTCTTTATTTTGTGAAAATTTGGCATATACTGCCATATACATAGCATCTTCAGATACTTTAGCCCATTCCTCAGCATTGAAATTTTTAACTTGTCGACCTAACTTTTTAGCGACTTCTGGTCTAGTAGCTGATATAATCTTTTTTGCTGTCTCAAAATCTTTAAAATATATGGCTTTTTGATACATGAAATAATGCTCAGATGTTTTCCATTTAATTCCATTTTTCTCAAAATTAAGTGGTTTCACTGAATTAGTTTCCACTGATTTATTTTCATATGGAAAAAAATTAGATAACATACTACCCCAAAAAAATACATATTTATCTGTTATTCTCATATTTTTTTATTTCACTGTGACAAAAATACATATAAAATACATTATATGCAAATATTTTAATAATTTTTAATATTAAAGATTAATCATGTCAAATATTTTAAAATTAATACAAAATTATAAAATAAAACTAACTTAACCAAATATTTATTGTTAAATAATATATATAATTCTGTAAAAATGAAAAAGCATATTAATAAATTTATTAGTACAAGTGCATTTGAAGCTGAAAAAGAACAACTTAATCAGCTTAAACACTTTGTTGCTTATGATGCAGAAACTAACAAAATATATCTTAAACGAAAAGATATTGTTGCTTATGATATTACATTTAATGTTACACCAGATGATGCAACAATTAAATATAGTATTAATAGCACTGCGTATGACCAAACTGCAACAAATGGTGAATTAGTAAGCGTTAATAGAGGTTCAACGATTTACTATAAAGTATCTAAAAATGGCTATACTGAGAAATCTGGGAACTTATTAATTCAAAAAGCTGAGACAATTACAGTTTCACTTGATGTTAAACAATTTACATTTACTGTTAACCCAACTCCATCCGATGCTATCGTTACTTTAAATGATGAAGTAAGGAACTCAATAAAAGTAGATTATAACACTGAAGTAACATGGTCAGTTGAAAAAGAGGGCTATGTCACACAAAGTGGTACAACAAATGTAACTGATGATGAAACTAAAGATGTTACATTAGTTCTAAATTCATATGATGTTCAGTTTAACGTAACTCCGTCGGATGCAGTTATTAATTATAGTATAGACGAAGAGACTTATGACCAAACTACAACAAATGGTAAGCCAATAATAGTCGCTCATGGCTCAATATTATATTATAAAATCACTAAATTAGGGTATACTGATAAAATAGATTCTATAACAATCAATAAAGCTGAGACAATTACAGTTTCACTTGATGTTAAACAATTTACATTCACTATCAACCCAACTCCATCTGATGCTACAGTAAAACTTAACAATGAAGTTAAGAAGTCTATAACAGTAGATTATAACACTGAAGTAACATGGTCTGTTGAAAAAACTGGTTATGTTACACAAAGTGGCACGACAACAGTAACTGATGATGAAACCAAAGATGTTACATTGGTTTTAAATTCATATGATGTTAAATTTAATGTAACACCATCAGATGCCGTGATTAAGTATAGTATAGATGAGGAAACTTATGACCAAACAGCAACAAATAATGTGTCATTTAAAGTAAATCACGGTTCAACTGTTTATTATCAAGTTTCTAAAGAGGGTTATGATACAATTACTAGTAGTAAATTAATTAATAAAAACGAAACTATTGACGTTAATGTATCGGTAACAAATCATAATGTTACATTTAATGTTACGCCAGATGGTGCAACAATTAAATATAGTATTGATAGTACTGCATATGACCAAACGGCAACAAATGGTAGTCCGATAACAGTAGCTCATGGTTCAATTGTAAATTATAAAATTACTAAATTAGGCTATAATGATAAAATAGATTCTATAACAATAAATAAAGATGAAACAATTACAGTTTCACTTGACATTAAGCAGTTTACATTTACAATTAATCCAACCCCATCCGATGCTACTGTTACATTAAATGATGAAGTTAAGAAGTCTATAACAGTAGATTATAACACTAAGGTAACTTGGTCAGTTGAAAAAACTGGTTATACAACACAAAGTGGCACAACAACAGTCACTGATGATGAAACTAAAGATATTACATTAGTTATTAAGTCATATGATGTTGCTTTTAATGTGACTCCATCAGATGCAATAATTAAATATAGTATAGATGAGGAAACTTATGACCAAACAGCAACAAATAATGTGTCATTTAAAGTAAATCACGGTTCAACTGTTTATTATCGAATTTCTAAAGAAGGATACACAACAGTAACTAACAGTAAAGAAATTGTACAAGAGGAAACTATTGATGTTAATATTACTGTAACAAATCATAATGTTACATTTAATGTTACACCATCAGATTCTATTATATATTATAGCATAAATGAAGAAAGTTATAATAAAACTGCAACTAATAATAAGCCGATTATAGTTGCATACGGGTCAACTGTATATTATAAAGTAACTAAAGTTGGATATAATGAAAAATTAGGTGATATTGTAGTAGATGGTGATGAAACAATTACTGTTTCACTTGACATTAAACAATTTACATTTACTGTTAACCCAACACCATCCGATGCCACAGTAAAACTTAACAATGAAGTTAAGAAGTCTATAACAGTAGATTATAACACTGAGGTAACTTGGTCTGTTGAAAAAACTGGTTATACAACACAAAGTGGTACAACAACAGTAACTAAGAATGAAACTAAAGATGTTACATTAGTTATTAAATCATATGACGTTAAATTTAATGTTAGACCATCAGATGCTACTATTAAGTATAGTATTGACAATCAAACATATAGTGAAACAGCGACTAATAATATAGCATTCATGGTAATACATGGTTCAACTGTTTATTATCAAATAACTAGAGAAGGTTTTATTACTGAAACTAATAGTAAATTGATAACAACAATTGAAACTATTGATATCACAATGACTGCTGAAACATATGAAGTCAAATTTAATGTTACACCATCAGATGCTACTATTAAGTATAGTATTAACAGTAAAATGTATAGTGAAACAGCAACTAACAATGTAGCATTTAATGCCGATTATTCAGATGTTGTATATTACAAAATAACAAGAGAAGGTTATGATGAGGTAACTGATTATATCACAATTTATAATGATGAAACTATAAGTGAAAGTTTAACACCTAAACAGTATACATTCACGATTAACCCAACTCCATCAGATGCTACAGTTACAATAAATGATGTGGTTAGAAAATCAATTACGGTAGATTATGGAACTGAGGTAACTTGGTCGGTATCAAAAGACAATTATTTAACTCAAACTGGAACTACAATTGTTACTAGTGATGAAATTAAAGATGTCAGTCTTGTATTAAATTCATATGATGTTACTTTCGTTGTAACACCTTCAGATGCCTCTATAAGATATAGTATTGATAACACAAGTTATAATGAAATCGCAACAAATGGTGTGCCAGTAAGCGTAACTCATGGTCAAACAATATATTATAAGATTACTAAAGATAGATATGATGATAAAATAGGACAATTATTAATTGTTAAATCTGAAACAATAACAATAAATTTAACAGCATTGATTTATGGTACTGTGGAATATACAACAAGTGATGATGGTATAAATGTTAACTTATTCAACAGTCAAGATATTATGAATTCTAAGGTTAAAGATTGTAGATTGTCAGATACACAAGAAAAAATAACAACATACAATTACACATTCCCGAATAAAGGGGTGCACTCAGTTGATATATGTTGGAATCCTAATAATACAGACTTAAATGATATTTTTAAGGATTGTGGTCTATTGACTAACGTCAGTGATTATTTGTTTTCAACATGTACTGCTGTGACAAGTTGTAATGATACATTTAATAATTGTAGCGGTTTAACAAGTATACCAGATAATCTTTTCACTATGAATACTGAAGTTAAATCATTTAACAACACTTTTGTAAGCTGTCCAATATCATACATACCTAGCACGTTATTCAGTGCTAATGAAAAAGCACTCACTTTTGATGGTACGTTTAATGAATGTAGTGGCTTAACTAGTATACCAACAGAATTATTCATTAATTGTCCTAATGTAACTAGTTTTGATAGTACATTTAGTTATTGTAGCAGTTTGCAAAGCATACCAGATGGATTATTTGCTAACAAAACAGAAGTTACTAATTTTAATGAAACTTTTAGCGTATGTGAAAGTTTAACTAGTATTGGTAACAGTGCTTTTGAGGGTTGCTCTACGATAAGTGAGTTTACGAATACATTTAGCGGTTGCACTAATATTACTACTATTGGTGATTATGCATTTGCTAACTGCACGAGTGTTAGTGGCTTTGACTACATATTCTCATTTAGTACTAAGTTACAAACATTAGGAAATGGTGTCTTTAGTGGGTGTTCTAACGTAACCACATTCAGTAATGCGTTTTATGGATGCACTAGTTTAATAAATGTTTCAAGTAATTTATTTGCTGCTTGCGATAATGTAACTGATTTTAGTTACGTATTTTATCAATGTGAAGCATTAACAGAAGTACCAACTAAACTATTTGCTGATAAACAATTAGCTAATGATTTTAATATGGCTTTCGCTGGTTGTATTAACTTACATAAAATAGGTGATGGTGCTTTCTCTGGATGTACATCAGTAACTACTTTTGATGATATGTTTATAAGTTCATTAGAGTTAAATGAAATTGGTGTTAGTGCTTTTGAAGGGTGTACTGCGTTGATAGATTTTAGTACGGCATGGCCAACAATGGGTGGTATGCCATTAAATATTACTAAAATTGGTGATTCAGCATTTAAGAATTGCACAAATATGACTACATTCACAACATCTATTAACTTTAATAATAATACTAATTTGACTTATATTGGTGCTAGTGCTTTTGAGAATTGTAGTAGTTTAACGACATTCCAAGATGCTTTTGAAGGGTGTATTAATTTAACTACAATAGGCGCATATGCGTTTAAAGGTTGTAGTTCTGTAACTAGTTTTTTAAATGCGTTTTATGGCTGTAATAAATTAACAAGTGTTCAAGAAGGTTTATTCAGTGGTTGTACAAAAGTAACTACATTTGATTCAGCATTTTTAAATTGTAGCACATTACAAATTATGGAGAATAATGCTTTTGACACTTGTAGTGCTGTTACTAGTTTTACATCTACCTTTGAAGGATGTGTTAATTTAACTACAATAGGTGCATATGCGTTTAACAATTGCAAAAATATAGAAACTTTTGAATCTACTTTTACTGATTGTTCTGAAATAACTACAATAGGTGATTATGCTTTTAATAATTGTAGATTTGTAACTAGCTTTAAAAATACATTCACATGTAACTCAACATTACAATCAATTGGTAGCTATGCCTTTGCTAATTGTGTAGGTATATCTGATTGTAGTGGGTTATTTAGTGGTTATACAGCATTAACTACTGTTGGCGATGGTATTTTTTCTGGATGTACTAAAGTTACTAATTTTGAAAGTTTATTCTTAAATTGTAATAAATTAAAATCAGTTGGAAGTAACTTATTTGATGCTGAAGGTCAAATACATATTTTTAGAACATGTAAATCTATGTTTAATGGATGCTCTTCATTATCAATGATTTCCCCAAATGCTCTTAAAGTTGGTAGTACCGTTAGAATCACTGATGTTAGTTATATGTTTAATAATTGCACTTCACTAAAAAGTGTGCCAGAAACATTATTTAATAATTTGAGCTATGTTACAGATGCTAGTTTTATATTTAATAATAGTGGTATAGAAACATTACCATCAGCATTATTTAAATATAATACAAACATTACTACATTTAAAGGAGCTTTTCTTAATTGTGACAGTTTAACAAGTATACCAAGTGATTTATTTAGTACAAATACAGCAGTAACTAACTTTGCTAATACGTTTGGAATGTGTACTAATTTAACTGAAATACCAGAAGGATTATTTAGTACAAATACAGCAGTAACTACATTCCAAGGTACTTTCGCTAGTTGTGTTAATTTAACTACCATTCCAAGTGGCTTATTTGTTAATAATACAGCAGTAACTACATTCCAAGGTACTTTTAATAGTTGTGGGTTAACAAGTATTCCAAGCGGATTATTCCATAATTCACCTAATGTAATTAGTTTCGAAAGTACTTTTAGTAATAATCAAGCTTTATTATCTATACCAGATGAATTATTTGTTGGTTGCCCTAATGTAACTAGTTTCGAAAGTACTTTTAGTAGTAATAAATCATTAACATCAATTCCAAATAATTTATTTAGTGTTAACACAGCCGTAGTTACGTTTAATAAAGTATTTCAAGCATGTAGTAGTTTAAAAAACCTACCAAGTAGTTTATTTAGTACAAATACAGCAGTAACTAACTTTGGATATTCATTCTATAACTGCACTAATTTAACTGGTGGAGTGCCTAGAGATAATGATGACATGCCAATATATTACCGTAGTGGTGAAGGTAAACGTGGGTATGCTGTTGTTACTACTTATACTGATTGTTTTTTAGGTTGTACTAAATTAGATGATTACATTTATGGTGATATGCCAGAAGATTGGAGATAATAATAAAAAAAATAAGGAACTTTAAAGTTCCTTATTTTTTTATCTGTTAAAAATTATATTTAATATCCCCCAAATAAAAATAACAAATGTTACTATTATACAAATTATGGCAATGGCTAAAAGGAAACTGCTAAAAAAATAATTTTTAGCAATATTTTTTTGTGCATCGGTTAATTTAGAAACTTTATCCAAATTAGTATACGTATTTTCATTTGTAGCCCAATTATATAAAGTTACAGTTTCAATACTATCAGCAACTATTTTATTTAATTTTAATTTATTGCTAAATTCTTCATTTTTATGTAATGGCATTTTAAAATCCCCATATTCATTTTTAAACATCAGCATTTGAGTTTCATTATTAAATGAAACTAGTTTATTTGTTGCGTAAACTTGTTCTCCTAATGGATAAATTACTAAATTGCTAAGTATTACGCATAAACTCATTAATGATAGAAATAAACAATAGTGTTTAAGCATATTTTATTTAACTTGAATATATTTGAAATATTTATTTAATATATTAAATTCTTTGCCTTTTAAATTTTTATCAAACAATTTAGCATCATCATAACTAGCTAATATTGCATTTATTTTAGATGTGAGATATCGTAAAAATATACTTTCATTGACATCTGTAATTTTAAATATTTTTTCACCAAAAAATAAATAATATGGCAAGTCAAGATTTATTTTTAGTTGTTGGTATTCATTGTTTAATTTAGCATAAAATTTAGATGTTGATAAGTATCCATTTGTTAACTTTACTAGTGCTTTGTATGCAGCGCATTGTATTAATGAGTGTTCTAAAAACCAGTCATTATATTCGCCATTAATTTGTTTAACTTCAATAATACTATTGTTACACACAATATCATTAGAAAAATATATATTATGACTGTTAATCATAAGTTTGCCACCTAATTCTTGTCCAATGACATTAGGCATTCTTTTTGCTAGTTTATTTTGATAATCACACCCAGCTACCATATTTGGTGTTGCTTTCGGTTTTTTAGACGGATTATTAATAAAGAAACGCATTTGTGTAGCTGACCTTGATAGTAACTCTTTAGCTGAAAAATTCATTTTTTATATATTATTATTAAGTATTGAAATTGCTTCTGATACAATAGAAAGAAAATTTGATTTATCACCAAAATATGAACAATATAAATCTCTTGAATTTAGAAAATGAAATGCATCATCTTCCCCTAATGTAACGATTTTCCATCTATTATACATTCTATTTTTATTTGTGTACGCTATAATTGCAACTCCACCATAACCATCTAAAGCATATGCTCTATGTGGTTCATCATCTTTCCCTCTGTAAAAACGAACAATTGGGAAATTATCATACATTCCATCTTGCCCACCAACTTCATGCCATATGTTAGCCATATCATTAGATATCAGAGTATCTAATTCCATATCTTCCATAGAAGCTTTAATTTTAGAATTATTATAATCTTTTAATTTTTCTTCATCGCTTCTAAAATCATATTTATTTTTCATATATTATATATTATTTTTAATACAAAAATACAATAATTTTATTTAATAGTCAAAAAAAATTAGTTAAAAAAAATAAAAAATGCATAGCTATAGCTATGCATTTTTTATATAATAGATTAATTACAAATGAAGTAATTTTTTATATATTTCAATTGTATCTTCATCTCCAGTATGTTTACCTAAATCATCGGATAATTTGATAACATGATTCCACTTTCTTTTTTCTGTTATTTTAATTGCTGTTGCTTTTATAACAATATTTTTCGGTTTAACATCTGTTAAATTACATGTCAACTTCGTTCCAATACCAAATGAACAATTTATTTTACCTTTGCAGTATTCATTAATTGCAATAGCATCATCAACATCAAGTCCATTACTAAAAACAATAGTTTTAGTTAAAGGGTTAATACCTAATTCCTTATATTTAGCAATAATTTTGCTTGTCATTTCAAAATTATCACCACTGTCGACCCTAAGACCATCAAAAGCTTTAGCATCAAGTTTAGTGAAATTACATTCAAATGCATCCCAAGTTAAACTATCATATAGATAAATACCCAAGTCGGTTCCATATATATCACGCCATAGTTTCATTGTCATACTGTTTGCTTCTACTGGTCCATACATTGCTGCAATAGAGCATGGCAGTTGATGGCTCATAGTACCAATAATTTTTAAATTAGCTCCTAATTTTTTGTTCATTAGCATTGCTAAATATACATTAGAAGTTCCAACAAAACTACCTTCGGCAGATTTATTATCCATACTAGCTAAGGTAAATGACTCAACAACATTTTTATGCCATTCAAATGAAAATCGTCTACGAGTACCAAAATCACTGAATATAACACCATTTTTAAGTAGTTTAGTTGCTCTATCGTATGAATCTTTAATATTCATATCGAAAGCTTCTTTATTACCAAAAATTTTCTCAACATCACCATTTAATGTATGCTCTAATTCAGAAATAATAGCTAATAGCGGCACTTCCCAAAATATGGTTCTAAACCAAAGTCCTTCAATTTCAATATGTAAATGACCATCGTCATCGTGAGTAATTGTCACCTCATCTGGATTAAAACGATAAGATTTAAGAAAATCGAAAAAATAATTTGGGAAATAGTAACATTTTTCTTTCAAGAATTCAATTTCTTCGTCAGTTGGCGTAATTAATGCCATTAAAGCGACTTGTTTCTTTAATTCAGAAACAAATTCTTTAGAATATACTGTATTATTTCTATCAAAGAAATTATATTTAATATAAGCACGAGGGAATTTATTCATTACGACTAGACCAACACTAAATGTATACAAGTCAGTATCGGTAAAATGATTTATTATTTGCTTCATTTGTAAAGTAATTATTAATTATATGCTTCTGATTTCACTTCTATCATAAAATTATCAACAACTGATGCCATTTTCTTTATCAAAGTATTACGTTCAACATTTGAGTAATCTAGATTAAATATAACATCAAATGAATTGTCATCAACACAATTCTTATTTAATGGATTGACACCATTATTAATAGCCAAATTAACTAATTTATATATTTCACTATAGGAGAAGTATTCTTGCATTGCTAAAATAACATGCAACGGGTTTTCATTATTCCTATCAACAATATTCCAATTAAAATTAATTGATTCATCGAATAAAATACTCAATAGGCTTTCTTTAAAATAATGTTTTCTATCATTTGATATCTCTTCCGATGAATAAACTGCTTGAATAGTATACAATATAGCTTGTATAACTGGTTCACCATATTCATTAATACAATCATTACATTCAGTAAATTTTTTAGATTTAAGAATGATTTTAAGAATTGTATGATTATTTTTAATCATAAATTCACTTATTACTTCACCAAAGTCATCTTTAGAAAAATAACATTTATTATCGAAATATTCTTTTATTTCATCATGAGTCATTTTTTCTTTAATGTCTTTAACTATATTCTGAACATATTGTTGCATATTTATAATTTAGTTTTAAAGTTGATTTATTATATATTTTTCGTTAATACCTTTTACATCTAAAGGTCTTCTATGCAATGTAATACCGTGTTTACCAATAACTAAATGTTCACGTTTAGTATTTGCAATATGATACAACAAAGTACTAGTATTAGATACATGACTAGCAATACCTAAAATAACCCAATTGGTTTCCTTCATACCATCTTTATAATCTAAATGGTAATAAATTCCTGATTTAACAGCATTTTGTAGAATATTAAAATATCTAAAAGCTTCTTTATATGTTGAATATATATCACCTGGATTAACTAATCTAACAATATCACCTAATTTAAATTTAGATGATACCATTTTACCACAACTAGTATTATATTTATAATAACTTTTATTTGTAATTTTTTTCTTCATCCGTTGATTTTATATTAATAATTGGTTTTACCATATATAATATATCACAAGTTTCACTAATTAATGATATTATGGTATCAGTATCTTTATACGCCATTGGCGATTCGTCTAAAGTATTAGCACAAACAGATGTGGTATAGATATCTTTCATACTATCTTTAAATTCATCAATAGATATCGTAGACTTCGCCTTAGAACGTGACAACTTTCGTCCAGCACCATGTGAACAAGAAAAATTCCAATCTGGATTAGATTTTCCAACACAAATAGCTAATCCATCACGCATATTAAAAGGTACGACCATTTTTTCATCTTTATAAGCTCTAATAGCTCCTTTTCGAATCATATGGTCACCATTAATATCAATATAGTTATGTACAGATTGAACAACTTCAACAATACTAGCATTATTAATTGATTTGAAAATAGATAATATTTTATCACAAATTACTTTATGATTATATTTAGCATATGCTTGGGCAATAACCATATCGGTAATATAACCAGACATGTTATCTCCGCTTAAATATCCATTTGAACAAGTTTTACTTTTTTCTTGCTCAATAAGTTCATCAATTAATTTAGGTAATGTTGTTTTATCTGTGACAGTTTTCTTTAATTTTTGTATTTTTTCTTTTAAAAGCTTTTTATCTACTTGGTTAGATGAAGCAATATTCTCCCAATATTTACAAACCTTATTGCCAAAATTTCTAGACCCGCAATGAACTGTAAATGCATAATTACCATTACAATTACCTATTTCAATGAAATGGTTTCCACCACCTACAGTGCCAATGGATTTATAAAATAACCCTTCATCCATATTTATTTTTTTCAATAAAGATGTAATATATTTTTCGGAAACATCAATATCTAGAATCATTTCTGGCCAAGATGATTTTGCTTTAGAATATTCTTTTCTAATGAATTTAAAAAAATCCTTTTCATCAACAATAGACTTTGGATTAACATTAAACCCCATAGGAATAAGTTTCTTAATTCTATGTTCAATTAAAGGAAAATCATCTTTATTTATTTTCGTATCTGTTATACAAGTTGTAATTGTGCATCCAATATCAACACCAACATGACTAGGAGACACATATTGATTAATTGGAGCTGTAAACCCTATAACAATTCCCTTACCAGCATGGCAATTACCGCTAATAAATGTCATACCATTTTGTCTAGCAATAAAAAATCCAGTATCTGTCTCAACACAAACTACATTATCAGTATAATCAGTTAATTCAGTTCTTACGAATTTTGAATTATGTATACCACCTTTTGAATAGTTTAACTTATTGGCACTTATTATATTGATATAATATAGAATATCATTGTGACTAGTACTAATTTTCTTATGCTTAATTGATGATAAACCATAATTTAATGATGCAACTGCCGATATAATATTAATGTTATCAATATCTTTAGAAGATATTCTATACGTTCCATGCTTGATAAACGATTCATAATCGCCATCAACTTGTATCATTTCATTAAAAAAAATGTCACTTTGTCTTTTTGATAAAAAAATAAAATCATTAGGTAATTTTTTTAACAAACTCACATATTCAATATATTTTTCACTAAATTTTTTATTTATAGTTATAAATGTTTTATTATTGTTTTTTACAATGTGATATACAATTTTTTCTTCATCAAGCAATGAAATTAATCGTTTTATTTTTCTATCTTTTTTAAATCCGAACTTAATACGATAACAATCACTAGTTTTATTATGGGTAACATGTATATTACCATCACCAACTATCCAACATATTAATCTAATTTCATTATCACTGTATTTTTCAATAGCTTCATATAAGCCATCGGCATTGAAATAATGCTCTTTAGTTAAAAACCCATCTACATTAGAAGCCACTTCACCCATATTATTTTTTAATGCCATTCTGTGGTTTTCACTAACAGACAATGAAAAACCTCTTTTATTAGTGAAAGAGTATATCTTTTCACCAATTCTCATTGGGCGATTTATTATTGAAATAGGCTTGTTAAATGAAACTTTTTTATCTGTTGGATTAAAGTTTGCAATTTTATCATCAAAGGATAAATCTCTAATTAATTTAAAACCATTACTAGTTAGAATTTTACTATCTATTGTTAAACAATCTGGCATTATTCTAATAGGAACACCATTGAATTCTTTAGTATTTAAAATAGAATATATCAATGACATTGCTTCTTCTTCAACATCATTGATAAATACTTTACAATCTTTATTATATGTACCCTTTAATTCTAACATATGTTTACCATATTTAATTATTACAATGCAAAGATACTAAAGTAATTTTAAATTACAAAATATTTTATCTTAAAATATTATAAAACAAATTTTATGTATTTAGGATAAAACAATTTCCATTGTAAATCTAAAATAGATATATTATATTTTAAATCAGATATTGGTAAATAACTAAAAATTTTTAATATATAACTATCGACATCACAATATGTTAATATTGCATCTAAATGAAAAAAATTTTTAAATTTTTTTCTAACCATAGAATATATATTATATTCTTTACAGAATCTTATAAAAAGAATTGTATTGTGCGATAGTAATTTAACATTCATTTTTTGAATTATTCTTTAAAAAATTACCTAAACTAATTAATTCGTCAGCATGTTCTTCTTTAAAGATAAAATTATCGAAATCCCCATATTCAGAACGATATCCAAAAATATACTTTATAGCATTACGAAGCCTATCTACTTGTCTAACATATTCAAATATGTACTATTAACAGTTGACAGGCTACCAATACCACTTTTCTAACATATTCAAATATGCTTGATTTTATAAAGCCTTCCTGTCTTATTTCTTGCCTAACATATTCAAATATATATTATTAATAGTTATATTGTTAAGATTGAACCTTCTTTTACTCGTCTAACATATTCAAATATGCACTATTAACAGTTTTCCTTATTATTAATATCTTGTCTAACATATTCAAATATGTACTATTAACAGTAGGAAGTCTCAAATATGGTTGACTACGACCCTTGTCTAACACATTCAAATATTTACTATTAACAGTTGAAAAACAATTTAAGGATGAAACGTGTATCTTGTCTAAGATATTCAAATATGTACTATTAACAATAACCGATATAAAGCGGCTATAGACCTATATCTTGTCTAACATATTCAAATATGCACTATTAACAGTTTCAAGTTCAAAGGTACTGTAGAAGTCGTACTTGTCTAACATATTCAAATATGTACTATTAACAGTACGAATAATCTGGCATAGATTTACAATTATCTTGTCTAACATATTCAAATATGTACTATTAACAGTAGAATATAATTATCAAATTATATAACAATGAATTAGTTATTTATTTTCTTGATAAAAGTTAGATAATATCATTATGTAAATAATATATTACCATAATTTTTATTTCGTAATAATTTCGTTAACAATCAACCTAATGGCTGAATTAGCGTTAACCAAGTATGACAAAACTTGTTTATATTTTTATTTTGTAATTCCAATACTTTTTAATATTTTGGTATTAGAATTTTTATGTCTTTCGATTTCATTATTTTCCAATGCAATAAAATTGCCATAATTTTGTATCATTTCATTAATATCATAAGAAAGTTCTTTTTGCTCGTTTTTACCAATGCAATGCATGATATTAAATGCAGCTAAAGTATCTCTTAAATGTACATTTCCATTACTTAATTTGATTTGTCTAGTACCTAATGAATGCTTGGTAAATGTTCCATTAGTAAAATCAAATTGACTTGCGCTATTTGAAATGTCAATTTTATTAAAATTACCATCTAATGCTAATACTTTATTTTTTAATATTTCAATAAAATATGATGGCGCATGATTACTAATAGATTTACCAAATCTTTTTTTACTTCTAAACCTACCTTTTTTATTGACAGAAGTTTTATTAGCTTTCTTAGCCCAACTTGAAATTGGGTTATTCTCAACTTTAAAATCCGAACCAAATTCTAGTATTTTATTTGCTAATAAAATATGCTGTAATTTTCTTTTTTCACAAATTCTTCGATTAAGTTCTTTGAATTTATTTTGCAGCTTAATATAATTTTTACTTTTTATCCATTTTGGTCTTTCTCCTTTTTTATATTTTTTAATTGTTCCATCTTCGTTAAATTGAAGCGGATTTGTTATCCTTCTACTTCTATACAACTTACGATTAATGATTCTAATTTCTCGTGATTTATTTTCCAAACCTTTTGCTAATTCATCTATATATACATTAGTATTAGAAACAATAGCAACGGTTGACGGTCCTAAATCAATACCTACTTTCCCATCACCTAATTCTCTACCTTTATTATAAGGTTTACCATTGAATGAAAAAAATACATAGTATTTATATTTTCCTCTTACAAATACCCTTTTGATTCCAATTTCTCTAATTTCATCTTGAAAACAAATTGTTTCATATATTGATTTTTTATTCACAATAAATGGAATATAAATGTATTTAGCATTTTTTCCAGTTTTATCATTAATCTTAATTCCAATAATATTATCAGATAGCAATCTAGAAGAATCAACACCAATAAATGAATTAGAAACTAATTTAGTCTTATAACTATTAACTTCTTTATCTCTAAAATGGATTTTTTTACCTTTACCGTATAAAAATTTATCCCATGAACTCCATACATTAGCAGCAAGGCATGCTAAAATAGTAGAATTAATACCACTGTTAGAAACGTTAGGTAAAAATTTAGAGATATATGATAGCATCCCAAATTTGGTAAAAGGGCAATAAGAATTTACAACTTTTTGACCTTTTTTTATTTTTATCCACGGTTCAGAATATTCATTAAAAAAATCTCTTTTACCCTTTTTAGTTTTACTTGCTTCAATATATTTTTTAGATTTTGAAATATAATGAAATTTTCTAAGAAATTTTCGTTGCATGTTCTTATAAACATTTGTTAATATGGCAAACCGTTTATCAAGAATATCCGATTGCCATTTTTCGATTTTCAATTCGAAAGAAACAACGTACATTGACTTTTCATTTTCTTTTTGATTTGCCATATTAATTTTGTTTTAAAGTAACACTGCAAAGATATAGATAAAAATAATAATATCCAAATTTTCTAATATAAAAAAACGTTAAAAATTTTTTAATGTTAATTCAAATTATCGATTGTAATATCAAATAATTTTTAATACTTCAATTATTCCAGTGTTGAGCGCTTCTTGAAGGTTACCATACGACTCGTCTGAAATACTTGTACCATAATCATCAAGAGTATTTTTAGCATCTTGAATACAGTACATAAATTCGTATGGTTGCCCAAATGGAGCTTTAAGGAAAGCATTTACAAGTAGCCTATGATTTTCCCATAACCACTTCTGTGCTTCATATAGGGTGGGCATTGAGCAAACATTATTAGGATAATTGGAATTTTTATTGTTTCCCACATAAACATTTTCTTCACTTTCTCCACAATATGTATATCGACATTGTTCATCAAAGCCTTTTTCTTTCAACATCTTCGCACATTTAAGCGAAACATAAATTTCTTTATCCATTTTCAACCTTTATTATAATTTAATAATATGTCTTCTTTATCTTCCCAACCGCCATTTAAGTTACCGTTTGGGTGGAAGACCATTTCAAATACTGTATCTTTAGCAGCATCCTTTTGTTGGTACAGTTTTACTAGATTTGCTGATTCAGATACCATATCTATATTCTGATATTTGTACACTTCAACATAATAGTAATAGCCTAATAGTTGTCTAATAGGGGTAAAACGTTTATCATTGTCAATCTGTCGCCAAATGTCATTAAGTTTTACCTTATTAGCTTTCAAATACTCCATTTTAGGAACATTCAACATTTTTGATTCATCATAATCCATAGTTTCTCTAAATATAACGTTATCAATACCTAATGATTGATAAAAATTTAGATAATTAATCATATCTTCAATAGTACTAATACCATCTTGTAATAAAAGACATGACATTCTTGGTCTAAGATTATTTGCCCTAGCAAATGTTGCGATTTTTGCAATATCTTCATTTGAGCAATAGCCATTTTCATATTGCATGATGTTTTTGTTTATCATTTCATCAAAATGCGCTTTGCTAATATTTAAATGTTGGAAATGGTTATCAGTTATGTGTTGCAGAATAGTTTTATTGTTTACGACATCAAACAATCCACTTCCGTTTGTTGTCAATGTGCGTTTTCGATAACCATATTTTTCAATTAGCTCTAAAATAGGAATTAACCGATGTGACTTAGTTGGTTCACCACCAGTAATTGAGACTGATGGGTTCAATGGACGAAGATACTCTAAAACATATTCCAAACGTTTAAAATATTCTTCGTCCGAAACAATACGTCCTTTTTTATACATCAAACCTTTATTCTCATACCTCAATTGAGCAACGCAAAACTTACAATTTGCATTACAATAATCGTCTGTAAATATAGATAAATTAACATTTGAGTATACTTGTTTAACTTTGCCATCAAATGAAAAATCATTAAACTTATAATCTTCTAGATTAAAGCATTCTTGTCTTTTTTCTCTAATTGGTTGAAATTTAAGAGTGTTCATTGTTTTTTATTTTTTTAGTTAATATTTTTTCGTATTCACTTCTAGCAATTAAATCAGTATTAAAACATGTACCATCAGTAGAGAAAATTCTCCAATTTGAATATGTATTTGTTATTTGAATTTCTGGTAAACTATTTTCTAGTTTACTTCTACCATATCTATTAAATTGGAACATATTAAATGAAAAGTATGGTTTATCCAACAAATGCTTAATATGTTCATCAATATTAGTTTTGTCTATATCATTAAACCACCTAACATTAAATTCAATATTTACATATTCTAGAAATTCACAAGCTGATGCTAAACTTTGATATTCCTCGATACAATTGGGTCTTTTCTCAAGAATATAAAAATTAATTGATGGTTTTATTGTAATATTCTTATGCGTTCTAGAAGCAATTTCTATGATTTTATCAATCATTTTCATTAATAAAATACCATTGGTATCAATTACTATTGAATCAATATTTTCAACCGAAGCACAATACTCAATGAACAATATTATGTGCGGGTGAAGTAATGGTTCACCACCCTCTAATTGGACTATTGTAGGTTTATTAGCATCATCAACAATATTTTTAAATGTATCAAACGCCATAAAATTATTATTTAATGGCGATGAGTACATACAGCAAAATGGGCAATCATATTGACATTTGTTGGTTATATTAACGTATATTTTATCCATTTTTTTTTATTTATTAACTTTGTTACAAAGATATGCAAATTTTTATTAATAACAAAATATTTATTGTTAAATAATTAAAATAACCATGAAATATATAAATAAATTTGAAACAACTGAAGCGTTTGAAGCTGCAAAAGAACAACTTCAAGAATTAGAACATTACATTGCTTATGATGCCGAATCGGATAGTATTCAACTTAAAGAGGTTGAATTACCTATATTGGTATATACAACAAGCAGTCCTAACCAAAAAATTAATTTAATTTATAGAAAAAAAACATCAATAATAGACTATATTAAAATAGTTGAAAATAATGAGGTGTTAAGTGGAGATACCTTAACTTATGAATATACATTTGCAAGTATTGGTAATCACAATGTTATAATTAAACTTAAAGATGATGTTACTGATGCTATGGGCTTATTTACTAAGTGTGCTAATTTATCAATAATTTCAAACAATTTCTTTAGTAAATATCCTAATGTGACTACTTTTAATGGTACATTTTACGGATGTAGTGGTTTAACTAGCATACCTAGTGGATTATTCAGTACAAATACAGCAGTAACTGATTTCAGTAATGCGTTTTATGGTTGTACTAATTTAACAAGTATTCCAAATGGATTGTTTAATAGTTGTACCAATGTAGTTAAATTTAACAACACATTTAGTGGTTGCACTAATTTAACTAGTATACCAAATGATTTATTCAGTACAAATACAGCAGTAACTAATTTTGATAGTACATTTTATGGTTGTAGTAGCTTAAATACTATACCAGATGGTTTATTCAGTACAAATACAGCTGTAACTAGTTTTAGTAGTACATTTAATGGGTGTAGTAATTTACAAAGTATACCGAATGAATTATTCAGTAATTGCCCTAATGTAACTAATTTTAATAACACATTTAGTGGTTGCACTAATTTAACTAGTATACCAAATGGATTATTCGCTAAAAATACAGCAGTAACTAGTTTCGATAGCACATTTTATGGTTGTAGTAGCTTAAATACTATACCAGATGGATTATTTAATAATTGTATTAATGTAACTAATTTTAATGAGACATTTAGAGGGTGTAGTAATTTAACTAGTATATCAAATGGATTATTTAGTACGAATACAGCAGTAACTAATTTTGATAGTACATTTTATGGTTGTAGTAGCTTAAATACTATACCAGATGGTTTATTCAGTACAAATACAGCTGTAACTAGTTTCTCTTCTACCTTTAATAGATGTACCAAATTAGCGAACATACCAAATGATTTATTTAGTACTAATACAGTCGTAACTAATTTCCAAACCACATTTAGCGAATGTTATGACTTAATATCGCCATGCCCAATAGATAGTGATGCTACGCCAATATATAATCGTAGTGGCGAAGGAAAAGATGGTTATATAATACCAGAAAGATATGCAAGTTGTTTCAGAGGATGTACTAAAATGGCTGATTATGCTGAAATACCAAGTGATTGGGGTGGTGGAAAAACAACATAGGTTTATTAAATTATAATAAAAAAGGATAGCGTTTATTTGCTATCCTTTTTTATCTTTTTATAATCACGATGTTTTATTTTAACCATAATACGTTCACCATGTTTGTTAAATAGTTGAGTCTTTGGTCTTAAAACTAAGCCTTCAGCCAATAATGCTTTATTTTCTGATGAAAATGAATTAAAGCCATTTATGACCATATCTTCAGCCTCTTTAATCGTCATTTCACCAACAAATTGAACATGCTTCAAATTCAGTCTATTACAAATATCAACAACATCTTCCCATTCAAGCCAAAAACCATTAATATTGATGTCAAATACAATAAAATCAGTATCTTTACTTATGTATGATTTACCGCATTTCTGGATTCGATTTCCATATCCTTCACCATAAATACGAACCATAAGTTTTTTTTCGTTACCTTCTTCATCATATTTTTTTGGAAATACTTCAGCTAATTTTTCAATTGACAGAATAGCTTCCATTTTTTCCTTAAGGAATGAAGGAATTACTGATTCTTCGTTTTTACCATGTATCTGCATCGTATGTCCATCATAATAATATGACATATTAGTACCGTCAATTTTCTCAAATGCTAACCATTTATTATTATACAAATATTCGAATTCTGGTCTAGCAAAATCACCATAAATAATATTACCTCTTTCATCCCTTTTATAAAGGGTATTTATTTTAGTATACGTCCAATGAACTTCGTTAAAATCCATATTATTTAATATTTAAATTATTTTTCTTACAATAATTAATTAACACATTATCGTCCTCAATTGCAGCAATATAATCCATTAATATATTTAATTTATTACCTAAATTAAATTTTTCATTTAAATCTTTAACTGTTTGAAGGACACAATATTCATTTGCGATGCCACAGATATCAATAGAATCTATGTCATTATTTTTAATCATATAAAGTATAGCATATCTAGATAAATTGTTATCCATTATCGAATATTCTTCTTTTTTAGATAAGCAACCTTTAGTTAAAATATCGAATTTAATTTTTTTATTAACGACCGCATTATATATTGGCTCATAAATTGCTGCACCTTTGGTATGTTTTCGACAATGAGGCGGCCATTGTCCACCTTCATCAGTAAATGAACAATGATTATTTGGATGGGTATCGGCTGTGAAAACAATACACTTATATTCATCATTACTTTTATTAATGAATTCAGCTAAATCAGTCATTTTAGCTTCAGCACCTTTTACTGCCAAACTACCATTAATAAAGTCATATTGTGCATCAATAATAAGTAACATTTTATTTTTCATAAATTACAATTTTTTATAAAGTCAATAATTTTTTTAGTTATGTTAAATTGACAAACTAACGCATTACTATCTAATATGTAAGTATAGCCACCTAAATCAATATAATCTTTAAAATCAGAATAGAATTGACTTAAATTATAGTAATAATCACAATTAAAAGGTGTTAATATTGACACATAAAATGTATTACTATTATTAAATATAGGTTTATGTATGATAACATCTCCATGATTTAAAAAGTTATTACATTTTATCCCAGTACGTTCGCATACTTTCAATAGTTCAGTTCTAGCTTGGTCATTATAAAAACGTTTAAATTTATCATTCTCATTGAGATTGTAAAAATTAATCAATTTATCTACATTTTGCTTAAAAAATGCTAGCATGATTCGATTTGGTACAATGTAACTAGACATATAAATTTAATTTATCTATAACGTTATATACGCTTTCTGGTACAAAAAACTTAACATCAATATTTTTTCTAATACAATCTCTAATAAATGTTGATGATAATTGTATTAATGGCATTTCTCTCAAAAATACCACTTTATATTGGCTGTTATTAATATAGCCACTAAATCTAAGTTTAGTAACAGAAAACGCTGTTTGCATGTCATTAATATCATATCCAATATGTGATGTGACTCTTGGAACAACAACAATATTAATATTACTTAATATTTTATCATAATCTTTCCATTTATCAAATTCAATCCAATTATCAATGCCCATAATCAAATAATACTCATCATTAGAATTATTCATTAGTAACTCATTGATGGTATTAATAGTATATGATGGTACTGGTAAACGAGTTTCAATATCATTAATTTCAAAACAAGGCTCATTGTTTATTGCAGAATCAAGTAACATAATTCTAACACTAACATCACATAATTCTTTTTTATCTTTAAATGGATTGTTAGGACTAACAATAAACATTATTTTATCTAGCTTGAGGGCATTTAATACATATTTAGCTGTAATTAAATGCCCACAATGTACTGGATTAAACGAACCGAAATATAAGCCAATTTTCATTTTTAGATTGTTATTATATTTTTAGCTTTTAATTTATTCACATAATCTTTTAGGATTATAGGATAAAATTCATCATACCAAGCTCTTATTTGAGTAAGAGTATATTCTTTTTTCATTTCAGAGAAAATATAGTCAGCATCAATGTTCACTATATTTTTCTTAAATTCAGGCACATCTTTACCATCACAAATATCTTCAGCCCAATCAATTAACGGACTAACATAACCAAAAAACTCAGCAAATAATATAAACAAAGGTTTATAAATCACTTTTTTTTCATCAGCATTAGTTAATGCTGTTTCAGATGTTTTAGTTTGTGTATTCTCTTCCATATTATACTTTTTTTCGATATGTTTTATTAGTTGAGTAATCTTTCCAAATTGAATTTGATTTAACTGGTAATATTACTTTTTCCCAACAAAGTCGGCAACAAGTAATATACTCATTATTCATAGTAGTTCCAACATTATCACTTTCCCCACACACTTCACACACTCTCAAACTGTCTAGACTAGCTTTCTCAATGTCATTTGCAATTTCTGGTGTTACGTTTTCTTTATTTTCTAAAGTAATTACTAATCTACCATCAACTGAACTAATAGACTTAATACCTATTTTTTTATTAGATGATTCTTGTTTATCATCAAATTCTAATATTTTAGAAACGATTGGCTTATATAATCTAGCCCATCCAATTCCACATGAAATTACTTTATTATTCATTTTATTATTATTTTATATAGTAATCTAATAAGTTAGCACCTTTATATTCACAAAATATAGTATTCATACCTAATGAATTTTGAATGTTAGTTTTAATTAAGTTGGTATTAATTAAACTATCATTTGCATTTATTTTGGATAGTAATCTTTCATTTATGTAGATGACAACATCCTTAGGACAAATATCTATTGTATAAAATGATTGCAATAATACATATTTTTCATCTGGTTTTAGTGTTTCTAAGTCTAATGCATTAATAATAATATCAAATACTTTTTTAGTTTTATCGCTAATATTATCATTATTATCAATTAATATTAAGTCTCTACTATTATTGATATCAATATCATTACTATTTTCATGAAGCTCTGAATCAATTGACTTGATATCAATTAATGGCTTATTAGGTTCAAAATTATTTACTGATAAACTATCTTTCGGCATATCTTTGTATGTTATTTTAGATTCACCAATACTCACAATATTATCACATAATTTAATTTTACTTTCAACATTTTTAATTTCAGTATCATAATAGCTAAAACTATTATCTATATATGATATTGGAACATATTTATTTCTTGATGAAGATGCTTGTGAATAATAACCATATGGTTCATTATAGTCACCATCAATATAGCTACAGTACCTATATCTTAAATCAGCTAATAAATATACAATTGCTAAAAATGAAATTGAATAACATATAATATTATTAGTTTCAACAAAATTTACACCTACACTAATTAATATAAATACGTATATTATTTTTAATAAAACTATCATATTTTTAATTTTTAGCAAAAATACAATTTATTTACCATATAATCAAATTTAAAATGTTAATATTAGTTTAAATTATTATTTTTAGTTTTTATTTCATTAAATAATTTAAGACTACTTTCCATATTTTCATTAATTAATTTGATAACATTTTCATAATGATTATTTAAAAAATTATCTAATTTAGAAAATTGAATAAATTTCATTTTTTTTAGATTATCAAGCAGTGTAATTGCTTCATTTATTGTTATCGAACCTTCTTGATAATTTGATTCTGATAAGCTACAAGTATATTTCCCAATGGTATATTTTTTTATATTATACTTAAAACGTTTAGTTTTAAAATTGAATGATACTTTTTCGTATTTATAAAATTCATATTTACTATGACTGCTATTATTATCATAATAAAATAAAATATCGTTATATTCATTTAGTACCGACATTAATCTATACACATCCTTTATTTTTTTTATTTCATTTTTTAATGAAACTTTATCAGTAATATATGCTTTATAAATAGACTCTAATGTTGAAGTTGATAACATTGGGCTGATTTCTTTAACATCACCACCATTTCTCCTAAGTAATATTTTTTTAGCCTTATCTTTTGTTAATACTATACCAATTTCATAAGTTTTAATACCTCTGTTAGTGTAAACTGACCTCAAATTAGATGGTATGTGGCTTGTAAAAAAAGAATTTTCTAATATTGTATATTTATGTTCTAAACAATATTTTTTAAAAGCTTTGTCATAAGAATATGTAACATTAATCGGGTTAAAATTTTTATGTGAATTTATTGAACGATTAATTTTATTAATTATTTCAGTTTTATATGCTGTAGAATTATTATATTGTCCCATAATTTTAATTAAATTTCAGTATCTTTATGTGGTTTATATTGACCTTTTCTTGAATACACCATTTGTTTTTGCCCAACTTCAACATAATAAATAAGTAATCTTTTATTACCACTAATGTTTTCAGCAGCATCATCTAATATGTTAGCATCTAACACTATAGATACACATCGTTTACCAACATCTTCATGTGTTAGGTAATCTCGATTTGTGTCTACTATAAATTGTTTAATTTTTTCTGGTCTAAATTGAAAAACTAAAGAGTCTTCATTAAATGAATTAAATCGTTTTTCTTGTGAAGATTTAGCATAATGATTCTTTCCACTAATATGTACTTCGTTTATATAGTCATATTTAATAGAAACATTATTTTTTTTCAAAAGTTCATTAAAGCGATTTTCAATTAATTTTGCCCTATTACGTTTACCTTTACCTAGCAAAAATATTTCTTTAATTTCATCATTTGATAATGGTATTGAGAAATTGCCACATGGTCGACTTCCAAATTTGACATCATCTCCAGTATAACCATTATCAACCCATTCCCATTCTGTTTTATTACATGGTATTAAGTCTTTATTTTGGAAATCATTTTCCCAAGCTGAATACATATCAGCAAACTTTTTATTAAGATAAAAGTATGTGTTTGTAATTACACTATCTTTATCCCTATAACCACACATTCGACCTAAAAGAGCTTGCGCAGTTGTATCAGCTTTAACTGAGTAATCATGTATCATATATATAATATCTTTAAATTTAGGTTTAATTGTAATACCAGCTCTAAAAGCGCCTTTGATTAAAACAATCAAAGGTTTTAAATCACCTAAATCATTAGTCAAGTTAGCGTTATATAATTCAGACATTTTATTATCTAATTCACTATATTGGATATTGCTACCACTAGCATACATTTCATAAACATTAAAGTTATCTTTTACATAACCATTATTCTTTATAATATCAAAATTTCTAGTTCTGATAAAAATAACTCCTAATTTTTTTGAATCTTGCATTCGCCAATGGGCATCCATAATATAATCAAATATTGCACCATCTTCGGTAATATCGTCTTTATCAGCATCGAAAATCACATCATTTTTTAGATAATTACTAACGCCAACATATTCATCATCAGTATCTAGTTCAACCATTTTTTTAGATTGAATTCTATCACTAATTAATTCATCAAATGGTGTTGCCGAAACTGAAACAATATAGATATTTCGTTTAATTAAATCTTCGGTATTTTTCCAGTCAACACCATGCTTAACTAAAAATTGGGTTAATATGTTTTTTTCATTCGAACCATAATGTGACTCATCGATAAAAATTAAAGAATTATCTAATATACCATCATATGACAATAAATCACTATTTTTTAATACAAAATATTTCGATTTACTGTTACTTTTTTTATTATGATATACATTAGATTCATTAGCATCAATAACTTGGTCAAGAACACGTTTATATGTTTGGTTTTTCAAACCACAATCATTCATGCCACTAATAAACAAATATTTATTAATTGCCATATTTTTATATAGCAAAGATTTATTTATTATATTAATAACTGATATACATGTCGCAGTTTTACCACTTTGCATTGGCGCTAATAACATTACATGATTGGTTCTATAAGTATTTGATGCTAATTGCATAACAATTTTTCTAGCTGTATTTATTTGAGCATCGTAAATATATGATTCATCATTCTTATCCAAAGTACCTCTAAAATAATCATTATTTCTACTAATTAAAATGCTCATCAAACGCTCTTTATCCATAAGTATGTTATGTTAAAATTATATTGCAAAAATACAAAAAAATAGGAAAATAGCAAAGTATTTTCCCATATCATAATTGATTATTTAACAAGTTTTAACTTTAAAGTATTTTATTTTTTATCAAAAATTTTGCTGCTAGTGTTGATGGATATAAAGTATATATGATTCTAGGTGAATCATTTACTATTTTATACTGGCATGAAGTAGCTGTTTTACTTGTGATAAAAATATCTTTTCGTTCATCACCAGGTAATTGAGGAATATGATATATTGTATTTTCTTTAATGTCTTCCCATTTAATAAATGGCTGCATAGACCTCAATCTTGACAATTTTTCACTATGAGTTAAATTTACATCGCCATTCTTTTGAATTGGACACCATTCTGGTATTTCTACAAATGCTTTATTAGGTACTGATACGTCAATCATACGTAGATTACCACTATGTTTACAATATATATTGTAACGATATTCAGCAGTGCAATCTATTTTAGATACAAATGCATTTTGGCAAAAATTACATGTTTTATTTTTACAATCACACATATTAAGCTATTTTTTTAAATTTTTAAAATACATTATTTTGAATCATCGCCTCAATTTCTTTATTTTGATTTCCATGAGTTTTATTGAATTCATTCATGTCAGATATAAATACATCACCTAACAATGTATAACATGATAAGTCAAATACTTCTTGACCATACATGCATAAATGATGCGAATTAACATTACCCTCTAGAAAGAAATGAATTAAATGATTAATCATAAATGTCACACTATCATAAATATTTTTTCTAGGAATGTAAGTATCACTCTTAGGCATTCTAGTTTCATTAGATAACTTGTCAATTTCAGCCATTAATGAATCTAAATTTGTAAACATACCAATATGTTGACTCATGTCGCCATATTTAAGTTTATTAAATCTTTCAATAAAAAGATGATAATTGTTATGGTTCTTCATAACTCTTATGAAGGCTCTTCCAACAACATTTCTAATTGTAACTTTGTCAATTTTCATTCTTTAGCTATTTAATTTTTTATGCAAATATACTACTTTAATTTTAAATAAACAACTTTTTAAGAAAGTTTAAATATATCTGACATGTAATCAAAATTATATAACGCAATATATTCTATATTATCATGTGTTTCTTCCACATGTCCATGAAAATGACCATATATCCATTTAGTTATATTATGCCCATTTTTCTGTAAACAATATAATATATTATTCATGGTTAATCGTTCATTATCAATTGATTTACTTAAATTTTCATCAAGACTCAACCAATACTCAATACCGTTTTTATCATTTTTATATGCAAATGAAGGACTAGTGTGTGTCACTATAGTATTGATGTTTATATTTAATGATGTAAGTTCATTTATAATATTTTCGTCAAAAATTGGTTCTTCATTTATCCAATAAGACGGATATAAACTATCAAAATTTAAATGTATTTTATCATAAGCAATACGGTTTACTCTGTCTATTGATATTCCACCGCCAATACATAGTATATGTTTATCATTGTTTATGATGACAGAATAATCTGGTACTAATTTAAGGTTTGAATAATAAATTTGTCCATTAAAATACTCTGGGTCATCATGATTACCTCGAATAAAATAAGCATGTATATTTCTTGATAAAAATAAGTTATTTAAGTTTTCAAAAATATTATTATAATATTCTTTAGAATTAAAACCAACACCAATATCACCAGCACAAATCAATATACAATCATTTAATATCGGATTAATATTAATTTCATTTATTAATGTTGTAAATCTTCCATGAATGTCAGCAATAATATATATATTATTTAATTTATTATTATTATATATAGATATCATAATTTATTATTTTTATATATAAAAATATATATAAATATTTATTTTTTTAATTATTTAACTATATTTTATATCAAATAAATTATAAAATATAATAAAAAAATGGCTAAAATTACTTTAACTAGTAAAATAGAATGTGATAAATATACTGATTATGTCTGTGAAAAATTTGATTTAAATGTAGATAAAATAATTACGACTGAAATACCAATGTTAAATATAAATGAATTAGAAACATTTAATTGGAATATAGGTTTAATTTGTGGTAATTCTGGAAGTGGTAAATCAACGATATTATCAACAATAGGGGAAATTTTAATACCTGATTATGATTACAATAAACCTATTGTAAGTCAATTCAGTAATTTAAATGAAGAGGAAGTTACTGATTTATTATCTAGCGTAGGATTATCATCAGTCCCAATATGGTTACATAAACCTAATGAACTTTCAAACGGAGAAAAGGCTAGGTTAGATGTATGCTGGTTTTTATATCACGCTAAATTACATAAAAATCTTGCAGTAATTGATGAGTTTACATCAGTAGTTAATAGAGATTGTGCTAAATCGCTATCATTTGCTCTTCAAAGATATGTCAGAAAACATAATATTAAAATAATTTTAGCATCATGCCATTTTGATATAATTAATTGGCTTAAACCAGATTGGGTATTTAATCTTAATAAACAAATTGATGGGCAATCAACTATAGAAAGATTAATATATAAAGATAATGAAGAATATGATACTTATAAAAGAGTTGATGAAAATGAAATTTTAACAATTGAAATGGAATTATGAAAAATATATATGTAAATAATAATAGTTACGATAAACCAAATATCAAATTAACCGTGCAGCGAGTCGAACCTAGCGTATGGAGAACTCTTGGGTTTTTTAAACATCATTATTTAACGGAAGAATTAAATAAATCTTGTAAATGTTTACTATTTTCTTGGAATAATATTCCAGTTGGTTTTGTCGGCTTACTAAATTCACCTAGAAAAGGTATGCCTTGGGGTCATAGCATTAGTAGGGTAGTAATATTACCAGATTTTCAAGGTTTAGGACTATCATCTAAAATAATAAATTTTTGTGGTGGCATACTCAAATCAATGGGAGATGATTGGACTTTATATCTTAAAACTATTCATGAAAAAATGGGCGCATATTTGACTAGAAGTGAAAATTGGCAACCAACATCATATAATGGTAAAGTTAGAAGTAAAGAATCAACTGAAAGTGAAGGTAAACGTTATCAAAATAGGTTAATGCGTAAAAGTTTCTGTTTTAAATATGTTGGAAAACCGATATATGGATACGAAGAATTACTTAAGCCAATAAAAGAGTTAAGGGAAAATAAAAAAAAATCATAAATAATTTTGTTATAAGAGAATTATTATATATATTTGCAAACAAAAAATATATTAAATATGAAAGAACTTGTTGGAAATTCTAATGATAACATTGATTATGTTAAAGTATTAGGTGTAATATCTAATAAAGTTAAGTTTTATCTTAGTCATTATAAGATAAAAGCATTGGTTATTGGTGTTAGTGGTGGGTTAGATAGTGGTTTGAATGCAGCAATACTGTCACCAATATGTAAAGAATTAAACATACCATTAATAGGTAGATATATCCATATTGAATCTAATAAATTAGAGGAAAGAGTGAGAGCCGAATTAATTGGTAAATGTTTTTGTACAGACTATAAAGAAGTTGACCTAACTGAATTATATAATATATCATTACCAACAATAGAAGAAAATTTCACTGATGTTGAAAATACATTTTCAGATAAAATAAGAAGAGGTAATATTAAAGCTAGATTAAGAATGATTTACTTATATAATTTAGCGCAAACCTATAATGGTATTGTTGTTGATAATGACAATATGACTGAACATTTATTAGGTTTCTGGACATTAAATGGGGATGTTGGTGATATTACTCCTTTGGCTAGTCTATTTAAAACTGAAGTTTTTGAATTAGCTAAGGTTTTAGCTAATATGTTTAAGATTGATAGTAATGAATATAAAGCATTGTATGAAGTTATTAATGCTGTACCAACCGATGGTTTAGGTATTACATCATCTGATGTTGAACAATTTGGTGTCAAATCTTATGATGAAGTGGATGATATTTTAATCCATTATAAATATGGATTTGGATATGATAATCCAGTTGAAAACTATTTATATCAAAAATATGGAAAAGAGTGTGTTGATAAAGTAATTTCTAGGCATTTAAATAGTGGTTTTAAACGAAACCATCCATATAAAATTACTTTAGATGTTAATGATATAAAAAAATAACGGCAAATATTTGCCGTTATTTTTTTATATATGATTATAAAACTTATTTTTGTTCTAATACTTCAATACGTGAAATTAATGATTGTATTTGATTAGCTAATAATTCAATAGCTTCAGATATATTTGTACTATCACTAATTAATTCGTTTTGTGGTGTATATAGTACATTCTCATCAAATCCACAAGCAGTATTAACTTTATCAAAAGTTGCTGATACAACTTCATCTATTTCAGCTACTCTAGTTTGTGTTGCAAATTTAGCATCATTCTGCGTATCAGTACTAATAGTTACTATACTTTTAGCTGAATTCTTTAATGATATTTTTTCATTGTCTGCTGCATAGTTAATGGCTAATTCACCATAGTCTATTTGCTCAGCTGTCGGTAGTTTAGGCTTACCTTCTACCAATTGATTACTTCTTACATGTATTAATTGATTACGTTCCATAATTAAAAAATTTTTTATATTATCTTTGTAATAACAAAGTCATTTTATTCAATATATCTTATATAATTTATTTTACCATCTGAAATAATGTTTATTTCACCATAATTATCAGGATTAATGATAATGTCATTTTTAGATAATTTAATAAAATTATCATTTATATTAATTATTAAATTGTCTTTACTACTATTATGAATAATAATTCTTATCTCATTACCTTTATTTAAAGTAGATGATAATGATAATGTATCGGTATTAGTATTAATATTAGCTATAACTAAATGCCCATTTATTGGTAAATTTTCTAATGTTGTTACATTATTAACAGTATTTTTAAACTCATCAATAGTATTAATAGCTAAAGTATTAATAGTTGACGTACTTACTTTATTAGCTATTATCTCAATAGCTTCTGATAATGAGACACAATTTTTAATTAAACTATTTTGTGGGGTATACTGCATGCCACTATTAAATCCGCATGATGTGTTCATAACATCAAATGATTTAGATACAACTTCATCTATTTCAGCTACTCTAGTTTGTGTTGCAAATTTAGCCTCATTCTGTGCATCAGTACTAATAGTTACTATACTGTCAGATGAATTCTTTAATGATATTTTTTCATTGTCTGCTGCATAGTTAATGGCTAATTCACCATAGTCTATTTGTTCAACTGTCGGTAGTTTAGGCTTACCTTCTACTAAGTCTTTACTTTTAACATGTAATAACTGTTTTCTATCCATCTTAAAAAAAATTATTTATTGTTTTCTGTAATAACAGAAATTATTATGATTATTATTTTTATAATAAATATCACATAATTATTAAAATATTTATATAAAAATAGATTATTATGACAATAAACGAACTAATAATTAAATACGGTAAAATAATAAAAAACATAAACAATAATATATCTGAAAATCATGTAATTACGGTTGATGATGTTATTAATAACACAATTTGTAAAAGATATAACAATAACTCAATAAATATGTTATCTAATTATGGGTTAGAAACTGATGGAAAAAACATATATTTTAAGTATAATTTAGTAAAAGGTATAAAAATAATACCTAATACTGACCATATTGATTGTTCTGGAGGAACAATAACATTAAGTTGTGTTGCTATAATAGGTATTTTTTTAAATGATACTGAAATAGATACAATACAACAAAAAATTAATCCAATATATTCAACTGATAATTGTGTTTTAAGTAAAAATAATCAAATATATTTTGAACCTAATTACGATTTTACAGATAAAGAATATTATATTTCAGCTAAATATGGTTATAATACTGTAATATATAATGATAAATTAGTATTACATCAATCAAGTAATTATGTTTCAGATTGGATATATGATAAGGATGTGATTGATAATGTATATTTGAAAGCATCTACAACAAGAATAAGTAATTCTGGAGGTAAAGTAGATTTTAAAGTTTATAAAGAATATCATAAAATATTTTACAAGAAAGATTATTATGATAAACTAATAGACATGACTAATTCTGAAGTGATTATTGATGATGTTTCATCTGAAACCATATTTACTGTAGATGAACCATATAATATAGTTAATAATATGCTTATTTTAGAATCACAAGGAATTAATGAAAGTGCAAAAACGATAATTATTAACTGGAAATATAAAAATTATAAATCTTCTATTGAGATTTATCAAGATAAAGGTCCAACATTAACCATTAAAAGATATCTTGCATTTGATAATTCTAGTAATAATAAAACTCTTAAATTAAGTTCGTATGAAAATCAATTAATTAAAGTACCAATAATATCTAAAAATGTAAGATATTTAAACAATAATTTCTATGATGAAATTATTAATAATAACATATCTTGTTATTGCTCAGATAAAATGTTAAATGTCTCATATGATAATGTTGATTCTAATATAGAACTAAATATTCCAAAAAATAATACAACAAATAATAAATACTATACAGTTACTATTTCAAATAGTTATGACATTATTAATTTATCTATAATACAGCCATGTATTAAGCTAAATAAAGCCTTATATGGCGTTAATATTGAGTGTGATGAAGAATTAGATATTAAAAATATAAATGGCGCTAAAATCGTCTTTAAACCGTTTAAAAATGAATGTTTTGAAGATGGTAGTATAGTAACAAATGAAGTGTTAGATAATCATTTACATTTAGATACTATAATATTAAATTCAGATGAAAATATTACAATATCTAAACCTAAAATGGTTGATTTTAATGGCTTACACTTATCTTATGTGAAATATAATAATTCATATATTATTGATGATAGTACTATTATAATTAAATGTAGACTAACCAACGATAATGGAGAACAAGTAGGGGTTGAAACAGAAAAAATAATTAAAATTAAAAAAACACAATTCAATTATAAAAATGTTGAATTAACTGTTAATGTACATAATAATAAAAATATAGAAGTGATATCGTTAAGTAATAATACCTTAAATATATTTAACAGTGATGATACATTATATAAAACAATTGATTTAAGTAATTTTTGGGTTAATGAATATATGTTAGATGATAATGTATTTACTGGAAGTATAAACTTAATTGAAGGTGAGACATATTCATTTAAAATTAATCAATATATCACGAACACGGGATATACAAATGAAAAAATAGATACCTATATAATAGAACCAGATGATATAGGTATTGATATTGATGTTGATATATAAAAAAAGAGTGACTTAATAGTCACTCTTTTTTCACTTTTTAGAACGGTAAATCATCATTTTCATTAGATGATATTAGTTTATCGACAAAAGCTAAACAATCGTCTTTAGTAGCTGATGGATTATCTATCACAAAATCTTTTACTTTAGTTAATAAATTGCCAATTTTAGGTGATGGCTTTAATTTAAATTCATTCATAATATCATTCCCATTTATAGGAATTGATATTTCAATTGTACCTTCATCTTCTTTTATTTTCTCAATTTTACTAATTATTAATGGTACTTGGTTTGGCATACAATAATCTTGTGAATGTGATATATTATCAGCATGAATCACATCCAAAGTAATTGGTAAATTATCAACACCAACATCATTAATGAATTTTTTGATTGATTTAGTTGATGGAAATTTATTTCCGACATTTTTGAATCTCATATGTTGGCGTACAGCTAATGAAATTTGCTTGATATCATCATTAGAGAATTTAAGTTTTTTCAGAACATCAATCGCTATATTTTCACTAACTACATCATGACCTAAGAATTGTATTTTACCCCCAATTGTGGCTTGAACAATTGGTTTACCTACATCATGTAACAAACTAGCCCACCTATGATTCAACACACATGTTGTATTATCTACAACTGCCATAGTATGTTCAAAAACATCACCAAAATGCTGAATACCTTGTTTAACTCCAATTAAATTATGTATTTCTGGTAAGATTCTAATTAACAGACCACAATATTCTAGTCGGCTAATTCCAATACTCGGTTTATCACATAATAAAATTTTATTTAATTCATCATGTATTCTTTCTTTTGAAACTATATTAATTCTATGTGTGTTCTCAATAATACCTAGCCAAGTATCTTTATCAATACCCCAACCTAATTTGGTTGCGAATCTAATAACTCTAAGCATTCTCAACGGGTCATCAGAAAATACTATATTAGGGTCTGATGGGGTTCTAATTTTTTGGTTTTTAAGGTCTTCTAGTCCTAATGCTGATGGGTCTATAATTAAATCACTTGACAAATCGACATATAATGAATTAATTGTCAAATCTCGTCTAGCACAATCTTCCTCAATTGTGCCAAATACTGTTGCTGGTTTTCGACTGTCAGAGTGATATTGTTCTTTTCTTGTTTGGACACATTCGATATTAATATTTGAAAAATCACTGATGGAACGAATAGTAAACATTGCTGTTCCATATTTAGGAAATACACATGGATTACTATTTGGACTATAACAGTTATATTTTCCACATATCCAAGTAGCAAATTCTATACCACCATTTGGTAAATCAATGCATAAATCAATATCTTTCATTTCTTTACCTAATAAAGAATCTCTTACAGCGCCACCAACTAGAAATACATGGTTTTCAAACTTAGTATTTTTAATTGCTTTTTTTATCTCTTTTAATACTCGACCAAATATATTATTTTGATACGTATATTTCATTTTCTTGAATACTTTTAAATAATTTAAGCCATTGTTTGGCTAGTTCACGCATTTTAATTACATCTTCAGCCATATCTTCATCATAACGTATCGACAAATGTGTTATTAATGTTTGAATATGATGATTAAATGGATATTCATAATGATATGCTAAAATATGTTCTAATGAAGGTATATTTTCTTGATAAGAATTTTTATATTTTGTAATATAATTTAAATATGTGAAAAAAAAGTTATTTTCTTTAAGAAATCGATAAAAAAACTTTCTTACATGAAATACTGTTTTAAATACTAGACAACGAATATTCTTGTATATTTTTTTATTTATTTTAGGATTAAAATAAATTTTATAACTATGTTTGTTTGTAGTATGGGTATAAAACACAACAGTAGGTTTATTGTTTAAAAATATCATATTATAAAATTTATGCTACAAAAATAATATATTTTTTTATTATTGCAAAATTAATATTACTTATTTATTCATTTTTAACACAATATTCATAAATTGTTATAAGTTCTTTTTTATCTAATGGTTTGATATATGTATCATAGAATTGTGTAATCCAATCGAATTGATTTTTATTACAATCTAAATCAACCCATCCATTTTTATCTAAAAATGCGTATGTCCAATATGAACAATTAAATTTCACATATTGTTCTTTGGTTTTAAATGATAATAGGTAATCTATATGATTATGCATATTTTCATAAATAATTTTATCAGTATCATCCAATAATTCTTTTTTATTGATAACAATATCCCATGTCTTCTCATATAAATTAATATTATCTTTAAACATATGCATTTTGCCCCAATCAATGTTTTCAACGGTTGATTGATATGTTGTTTTACCGTCTTTTAATATTAATGGTTGTATGTAATCGTTACCAATCCTATATTCAGACCACATACCGTTTGGATTTACATCAGAATATGCGTTACCATCTTTATCATAAGACAATCCATAAGTTATTTCATTATAATAATCTAATGAGGTCATTTCCGATATTGTCTTGATATTTTCTTTGATAGAATCTATTTGATAATCACTTAAATTTAAATCATCATTTTTTTCTATGATTTTTTTTAGCATAGATATATGATTTTCTTTTAGCTTGTCTGCATCACAATATTTATACTTAATGTATTTGTCTACTTTAGTACCAATTTTATATTTATTCATTAATTCTTCTGGATTGTTACCAACAACCATTACTGATAAAAATTTAGTCATAGGGCATTTTAAACTTCTTCCATAGCATCATTTTCGACAACAGCATTATCATTATTACGTACTACGTTTTCCAACATATCATCCAAATTATTATATACTAATCTTGGTGCACCATCATAATCAAATGTAATTTCATTAAAATCTATAGGTATTCCATGTCTAGTATCAACAGCTGCAACATTTAATTTAATATTTTTTTCCATTTCATTGTTTGAAATTGTATCGATTGGAGATATACATTCCAAATCAGATGGTAATGATATTAAATACATATCATCTTTTTTACTAAAAATAAACTCATGATAATGTCCATGACACCAAAATTTTAGTTTAACATCCTTACTCGTTAAAAAATTATAGATATTTTCTAATATTTTCCTTTCTTGATGAATATCTTGCTTAAGATTTTTATCTATTTTAAACCACTTATCAGCATTTGGTTTTAATTGTGGTTGAGCAAACTTAGGTGAAGAATGACTAATAATTGAATCTATTGATATTTTATTATCAATAATTTCGTTTAACGCTGCTTCATTATATTCACAATTTTCATTTTCCCAATATAATTTTTTCTTATTATTTTTTTTATATTTATTAATTATATTCTCTTGTTGTTTTCTCCAAATTCTATCAATTGAAATTGCTCCACCAACGCATAATGTTGTATTATCTAATGTTTTCACGATGCTATAATCTGGAATAGCTTTAATATGAGAAAAATTAATTTTTTCACCATCAAAATATGATGGGTCATCATGATTACCTCTAACAAATAATATCATTGTATTCGATTGGGAAAATGTTTCATTGTATTTGTTAAATAAATCAATATAATACTGTTCTTTATTAAACCCAATTCCACAATCACCGCATACTATAATTGTAGTATTATTATATGAATCATGTGGACGATTATATTTGTTTTTACGTATAAATCTAACTAGATTGCCGAATATTGCATCATCAGAGTCTGTGGGTGAAGGATTATCAATGAACGTTTTTACTCTATGAAAAAAATCTTTAAATTCACCATGTATATCACCACATACGAACAATTTAGTTTCGCTTCTATCATAATATTTCATACTAATAAAATTTTAAAATTAAACCTTTTATGCAAATATACATATTTTTTTATTTAAAAACAAAAAAAGAGGTGTTAGTTGCACCTCTTTTTTTTAATAACCAACAACTTAAATTTATTTACGAGCGCCAAATGCTTCGGCAAAAATTTTAGATAAATCTGATGCCAAATCATCTTCATAATTGTCGCTATCAGTATGACTTACAGATTCAAGCAATTCAGGATTAAGGAATGCTTCCAATTTAATATTGTTAGCTTTTGCCAATTCCAAATCCTCTTCTCGAACAACCAAATCTTTTCGTGTTGCTAGAATTTTAATAGCATTGATATTTTTTCTACGGATTGCTGTTCCTAATGCTGTACAATTAAAATCATTAACGATATTAATGTTTACATTAGGTTTTGCAGCTAAAGCTTCTACAACCCATAAAAGTTCTTTTCTATCACAAGCAATGTTAATTGCTGTATCAAGATTTATATCTTGAACGTTAAAGTCAAAGTTTTCACTATTAAGAATAGAGATAATCATACGCTTAATAGCTTCATTTTCTTCTTTATCAACTCCACTGTTAAGTGGCAAATAGTTGAATAGCAAGCTTTGTAACAAACTTTCACCAAAACTGTCACATGTGTTACAATCGAAATTCTTATGATTAACAATTGTATCAAACAAGTTAAACATTTTTTTATCAATCGCATTAAATACTGGTGCTGACTGATTGAACTCAAAATTTACGTCAAAGCTATCACCTTCTTCAGCAATCAAATTAATTGCTTCATTTTCCTTGCCTTCGTCAATAAATTTATGCAGAAGAATTTTAGGGTCGATTTTTTCTTGGCAAAAGAATTTACTTTCTGGCATGTTAATAGACTCGAAATAATTTTCAGTCATTACGTTGGTATTATAGATATCCTTGATATCAGATAACTTATATGTGTTATAGTTATCTTTAACATATGACACTAGTGTAATTGATTTATTATCATCAAATTCTAAATTAAAATCTAGAATGAGATAAATTTTATTACGAATAACGGCATCATATTCGTGGACATTAATATATGTATGACCGACAACTTTTTGTAAACCGCCATTATTAAGTACGTTTACAACAACTCTGTTGTTTTCAAATACGGATATCGCATAATCTTGTGGATTATTACCAACGAATTTGATAAAATCTTCAGCGTTCCATTTAAATTGGGTAAGTTCTTTCAAAGGTAAGAATATCTTACATGGAACATTTCTATTCATCAACGCTTTAGTAATGTTGATTCGTTTATTATTATAAGAAATACCCTCACCAATCAAACTATAGTTTTTAGTTGAATGGGCATTAACAATACCAGCTCCCTTTCTTACAGTAAAACCAATATGCGCCAATTCATCATCTTCTCTCAATGAGAAGTCAAACAAGAAGTATTGTTTAGCATCTCTAGGTTCTTTAACGTATTGATTAAAATAACGTTCTTCTCTTGCTAAACACCAACCAGTTCGTCCATTACCGCATAGCAATTTACTAGATGTGAATGACGGAACATTAATTACAACAACTTCTCCACCATCATATACTACATTACAATCACTTGCATTTCTAGACATAAAGGACAACATATCATCACGATTCCATTCATATGATGCTAACAATGCAGATTCGATATGGTTTTTAAGAAAAGAAATATCAGTAATTGCACTTGCAGTACTAATAAGTTTTTCTTTGCGATGTTTTACCAATGTTTCCATTTTTGCAAAAATGGATGCCCATTTCTTCAAACGTGACGATGAATTAGCTTCAAGACCATTATTGATATTAGTTAACAAATGTTCTTTAAGCATATTACGTTGTTCAGTATTAAATTTATTAATACTGTTTTTTACATTCGCAATCAAATCGAGTCCACGAATTTCATTCATCAAATTAGTAATATCAATAGTGTTTTTATAGCTAATAATATTACCCTTTATCAAGTGCTTGATTTCAGTTTGATGCGTATCAGCCCATTCTTTAATTCGAGCGATAGTTTCATAAGTGCAGATGCCACTAAACACTAGTTTAATTGCCCAAACTTGATAATTAGTTTGTCCATCAAAAAGTGCAATGATGGCTTTAAATACATCATTAGTATTAGTGTTAATTTGAAACTTAAGTACAAGCGGCTCAATTTGTTTTTTGGAATAATTAATTTCTGACATATTAGTTTATTTAAGTTATTGTTTTTTTTACTTTGCAAAGATAATACCTTTTTTTGTAAAATGCAAATATTTTATCAATTTTTTTATTCAGCGAAAAATAATGTTGTTGCTAATGCAAAAATAAATATTAATACTATGTTAAAAATAATTTGCCATCTCATTTCTTCTTCTTTAAATATAAACAGTTTAACAATACTTGTTAATCTTATATGGATTAAAAACGTTAAACTAAATATACTTATAAATAAACATATACTTTTCATTATTATTATTATTATTATTATTTTGTTTGCGATGCAAATGTATTAGTAATATTTTACCAAATTTGGGTGAGAAAGATACGAAGTCTTTAGCTTCGTATATGAATCACCCTTGATTGTTTATATATTCAATTAAGTTTTTCTCTGATATCTCTCCTATCGTACTACAAAAATATCCATTTGTCTAGACAATGTGTTTTTTCCAATAGTATTTGGAAAGATGAAATTCACACTTAGTCCACAATATTCTTGTTGAAAGCTGTTTCAATCTTCTCACAATAGACAGAGGCGACATACTTGGGCATGACCTAATAAATAAATGTATATGGTCTTTATCAATGCCGATATGCTCAACCTTGAAATTACATTTCTTTGATATATCAAAGAAGCATTCCCTAACCTCATCCTCAATACCACACAAGCATTTTCTTCTGTACTTTGTAGAGAAGATGAAATGATACCGAATGTGGTATTTTGAGTGATTTAACTTATCATATATGTCTTTTCTTTTTTTCATAGTACAAAAATACAATATTTTTCGGAGAAAAACAAATATTTTTCTTGAAAACCTTGATTATTTTCCGATTTTAAAATATATTTATAGTAAAATAAGGTTTCAATTTTTACTATAAAATGCCGAATACGGAAAAGAACATACAAATAAAGGAAACATACCTTGCAACAAAGGCAAGGCGTGAGCATCAAGTATGTCGTGTCTTTTCCGTAAAGGTACAGGAAAACAAGTTAAATGCGGCACAACGTGAAGCATTGAAGATGATGTTCGTGGAAGCGAAATGGATGTACAACCACAT
>CALVKC010000004.1 GCA_944332505.1 uncultured Bacilli bacterium | reverse complement strand
TCGATGAGCGGATTCGTCTGTTTTTCGATAAAATGAAGCATGAAGCCGCTGACACTTCAGTTCAGCGGTAGTTCACACACTGAATTCATAAAAATTCTTAAAGAGAAGAAAAAAAATTATGAATAATTTGGTAGATAAAAAAAATATATGTATCTTTGCAATGTAAAAATTAAAAAACATATTTAGTACAAATTTAATAATTTTATTATGGTAAAAAACAGAGAAGAGTTGATGGCAATGTCATCAGAGTGGATGGGAATGGCAATGAATGATTTGCGTAGACAAATGATTTCTTTTATGGAATCTGTTGGCGCTAGTGAAGACGAATTGGCACATGTACTATGTATATCACCTAATGAACTCAATGCTATTATTGATGGTGGTGATGACATTTCTTTGTCAACTTTCGCTAAATTATTGATTGCAACTGATAATGTTGTTGAAATCAAACCAATTAGTGCAACACCATTTAAGAACGTTAGTAATATGCCGAGACCTAATGGACGACGTGTTCCCCCAATGGGTGGAATGCTTGGCGGTACTCCAACACCATTTGGTATGCCAATGACTAGACCAGAAATGGGTCGTTCAAAACGAGAAACACCATTTGGTGGTATGGCAACTAACTTGCCTATGAGAGATGAAAGAGGTCGTTTTGTTAAACGTAATCATCAAATGGTAAATGATGAAACTGTTCAAGGTTTCGTTGGAAACCCAACTAATGTTCGTTCTAATCAAGAGCTTCCTAAAGTTCCTCGTAGAGAATTGGTAAGCACTATTATTGCAAATGGTTGGGATGAGGCTATTGATATCATAAATTCGACAAGTGATGAATTGATGCGTTTTTTGATGACTAAAGGTCTTACACCTCAGCATTTTGAACGTATGGCAAATCAGCATGAAAATGTGGCAACTCAAAATGAATCTCCACAAATTGATGAGGCTGAAAACGAACAAATTATGAGAATGATTGAAGAAGAACTTAGACGTAATCCTCAATTGTTTGATACAGTTCGGAAATATGTACGCAAATAATATATTTCCTTTGAATTATAAAAATGGAACTAAGAAATTAGTTCCATTTTTTTTGTTTTTTTGCATTTTTTAATGTATATTTGCTATGTTAATAATCATTAAATTAATATGGTAAAAAGAAAAACTAAAAAAAATGATGACAGCTTAGATTTTACGCCATCGGAATATCAAAAACAAATATTTGACATAATAGAACATGGTGTAGGTAATATAGTTATTGAAGCAGCTGCTGGAAGTGGTAAAACATCTACCTTAATAAGGGCGTTGAAATTAATCCCTTTAGATAAAAAGATATTATTTTGTGCATTTAATACTGAAATAGTAAAAACTTTGAAAAAGAAGATAAAAAATGCCGATAATGTAGATATTAGAACCGTTCATAGTTTAGGGTATTTAATGATACAAAGAAATTTATCTAATTTTAAAATAAAAATTAATGAAAATAAATACCGTGAATATGTTATAACTAATATTAAACATTACACATCATTAAATTTATATGAATTTGATAAACCTACTTATTTAAAATATATTGACAATATATGTAAACTTATCAATTATTGTAGATATAATTTAGCTGACAGTAAAACAATGATATATTTGTTAGCTGAAATGCATGACATTGATATTATTGGCGATGAAGCAGAAATTTGCTTGGAAATGCTAGAATGGGGCAAAAATTATCTTGATGAAATAGATTATACTGATATGGTTTGGCTACCAAATGTATTATATATGAAGCCACTAGGTTTACAGTATGATTTCATATTTGGTGATGAAGCACAAGATTTTTCAGTTGCCCAAAGAGAACTAATACTTAAATGTGGTAAGATGGGAACTAGATATATTTTTTGTGGTGATAAGAACCAATGTATATATTCGTTTGCATCAGCTTCTCCAGATACATTTGATAAGCTTAAAGCTTTACCAAATACTACGACATTACCGTTATCAATATCATATCGTTGCGCTAAAAATATTGTAAAGTTTGCACAAAATATTGTTCCGAATATTGAACCTAATAATGATGAACGTTTAGGTGACATTGTATATGATGTTTCAATAGACGATATTAAAGATGGGGATATGGTAATATGTAGAAATAATGCCCCATTAATGGAAGCTTATAATGAATTCATAAGACAAGGTAAAAAATGCTATATTCGTGGTAAGGACATAGGTTTAAATCTAAAGAAACTTGTTGAATCAACAAAGCAAACAGAATTAAATGCTGACTTATCAAAAGACGGTGTATTCGTAAGATTATATGACAAGTTGTTTTCAGATAGAAATAAAATCATCAATAAAACAAACCTAGATTATAATACCGTTATGAATATGCCAATCATAACAAATAAACTAGACATGATTAATGCATTAGAGGTATTGTCGGAAGGTATTAATACAAGCGATGAGTTAATTGATAAAATTAAAGCTGTATTTTCTGATAGGAAAACAAATGGCATTGCATTAAGTACCATACATAAAGCTAAAGGTCTTGAAGCCGATAATGTATATATTGCATGTAAATCATTGATGCCTAGCAAATCAGCAATAAAGAATTGGGAAGTTGAACAAGAGAAAAATTTAATGTACGTAGCTTTTACTAGAGCTAAGAATAAATTAGGTTTTATTGATGATAAATATTTTAAGTCACAAAATAAAACAAATCAAAGTACATTAAAAAATATTGAAACTAAAGTATGTGAAATATTAGGTAAATCTACTAAACAAATAACTGAAAATAAGGATATTATTAAAGTTATGGCTGCTAGAATACCCAAATTAGAAATAGTGGCAAATTCAATAACAAAAACATTAGGCGAGAAACGTGATTTAGATGAAGATGCTAATTCATTCAATAATATAATTAAAAGAAAAAAATTAAAAAAAGTTAGATAATTATGAAAAAAATTAAAGTGAACAAATTTTCGGCTGAATGGTGTGGACCATGTAGAGTCATGTCACCAATTTTTAAAAAAATACAACAATTACCAGAATTTAAAGATGTTGAGTTTAATGATTATGATGTAGACGAAGTTGACAATGCTGATATAGTAACACAATTTCAAATTAGAAATTTACCCACAATCGTTATTACTGATGAAAATAATGTTGCACTAACAAGAATAGTAGGCTCGACTACTGAACATGATTTAGTGGAAACAATAAAAAAACAACTTGATTAATGTTAACATCTAATGAGCCTTTGAACAATAATGATAAGCGAATTATTGCATTTTGTGGTAGAAAAGAAAGTGGGAAAACTGAATTGGCAAAAATATGTGAAGAATTTGGTTTTAAAAGGTTAAGTTTTGCATCAGCATTAAAACAATTAATTTCAAAATTAATTCAATGTGATTTAAATGAAATAAATAAATTAAAAAATGTTGAAACAGAATATAAATTTGCTGATAATCATTATCAAATAATTGCCAATGAAACAAACATACCGCTCTCAATTGTAACTGAAAAAATGTCATCTGTCCAATTTAAAACAGTAAGACAATTATTACAATTTATTGGTACTGATTTAATTAGAGTTTATTGTCCTAATTGGCATGTAGAAAAAATGAGAGAAGAAATAAATGAAGTTGATAAATATGTCATTGATGATGTAAGATTCCCTAATGAAGTTGAACTAATTAAAGAATTAGACGGTGACTTATGGTTTGTAGTAAGACCAAAATTAGATAACATATCTAATCACGAATCTGAAAATTCTTTACGTTGGCAAGATTTTGATAATGTAATTGTAAACGATAAAACATTAACATATCTTCAAGATAATTGGCGTATTTTCATGGAAAATGATTATAATATGTCCAAAAATAAAAGGCGAAAATTTATTGAAGATATTACTGGTAATAAAGATAAAATTAAACAATTAGATAATAATGTATTTAACATATTTGACAATTTATTTATTTCGAAATATGAATTCGAATATGATGCCAAATTTTTTAATATAAAAGATAATGTAGTTGACGTTAAATTTAATAATGATTATGCTATGGTTTATTTAAATGATAAAACCATAGATGTTATAAAAAATCCACTTATATTGGAAGATTTAAAGTTATATGTAAAATAAAAAAAGGATAACATTTATTTGTTATCCTTTTTTTATTTATGTTTTATTATATTTATGCTGGTTTGCCGCCACCCCAATCACTTGGTATTTCAGTATAATCAGCCATTTTAGTACAGCTGCTAAAACATGAAGTTGATGCTGTCACTATTGCATATCCATCTTTGCCTTCTCCACTACGGTTATATATTGGTGTCTTATCACTATCTATTGGACATGGTGAGGTTAAACTAATACAACCATCAAATGTATCACTAAAACTAGTTACATTAAGGCAATTACTAAATAAATCACTTGGTATACTAGTTAAATTAATACAAGTTCTAAATGTACTATTAAAACTAGTTACAGATGAACAACCTTTAAATACATTATCACCTATACTTGTTAATCCTTTACAATTATAAAATGTACTATAAAAACTAGTTACAGATGAACATCCTTCAAATACATTATTACCTATACTTGTTAAACCACTACAATTATAAAATGTACTATCAAAACCAGTTACAGATGAACAACCTTTAAATACATTATCACCAATACTTGTTAAACCACTACAATTATAAAATGTACTATCAAAACTAGTTACAGATGAACAACCTTCAAATACACCATTACCTATACTTTGTAAACTATGGCAACCCTTAAATGGGTTTTTAAAATCAGTTACAGATGAACAACCTTTAAATACATTATCACCTATACTTGTTAAACCACTACAATTAGAAAATACATTAGTAAAACTAGTTACAGATGAACAACCTTCAAATACACTATTACCTATACTTTGTAAATTAGTACAACCATAAAATATTTGATAAAAACTAGTTGCTTCTGAACATCCCTCAAATACACTATTACCTATAGTTTGCAAATTAGTATGTTCACTAAATGTATAATTAAAACCAGTTACTGATGAGCATCCTTTAAATACACTATTACCTATACTCGTTAAACCACTACAATCTTTAAATGTATTATTAAAATTAGTTACGGCTGAGCATCCTTCAAATACACTATCACCTATAATTTGTAAATTAGTACATCCACTAAATGTATAATTAGAACCAGTTACTGATGAACATCCTTTAAATACATTATCACCTACACTTCTTAAACTACTACAACCTTCAAATGTACTATTAAAATTAGTTACTGATGAACATCCTTTAAATACATTATCACCTACACTTCTTAAACTACTACAACCTTCAAATGTACTATTAAAATTAGTTACGGCTGTATTTGCACTGAATAAACCACTAGGTATACTTGTTAATCCTTTACAACCACTAAATGTTCTATCAAAACTAGTTACCGCTGTATTTGTGCTGAATAAACCACTAGGTATACTTGTTAATCCACTACACCTATAAAATATTGCGCCAAAATTAGTTACTTTTGTATTTGCACTGAATAAACCATTAGGTATGCTTGTTAATCCTTTACAACCACTAAATGTACTAGCAAAAGTAGTTACTGCTGTATTTGCACTGAATAAACCGTCTGGAATACTTGTTAAACCACTACACTCATAAAATATTGCACTAAACCAAGTAACTGCTGTATTTGCACTGAATAAACCTTCTGGTATGCTCGTTAAACTAGTACAACCACTAAATGTATTGTTAAATCTAGTTACTGCTGTATTTGCACTGAATAAACCTTCTGGTATGCTCGTTAACCCTTTACAACCCTCAAATGTTCTATCAAATTCTGTTGCATTAGGTGAGTTATAGAATAAATCATTTGATATGCTTGTTAAATTAGTACATCTACTAAATGTTAATTCAAATTTATCGATATTATCATGAACTATAATTTTGACTTCATGTTCTCCACTAGTTTTAAATGTATATGACATATCAGCAACCAATTCATACGGTTTAAATACCTTATCATCTTCAACTATTTTTATTGACTCAGCGATACTTACATCTGACACTAATTTAACATTACTATTATCACTGTCAGTTGTATATGTTAATGTCTTAGCTCTTGCTTCGTCAAATACATAATATCCACCACCCCATTCATATGGAATATTATTCCAACCGAGCATATTTTGGCAAATAGCAAAACATTTCTCAGAATTAGTTACTATTGCATAACCTTCTTTTCCTTCACCGCTACGGTTGTATATTGGTGTACCATCACTATCTATTGGACATGATGAAGATAATTTATATTGCAATTGCATAAGTGTATAATAAATATTACCAAAACAGCCACAAAAATCAGTTACATACTTACAATCTGAAAATATATTTTTAGATATTTTAGTTAACCCAATCCCAAACCAATCTAATAAACTAAGACTTGTCAAATTATCTTTAAATTCAACTTCTAAGGTTATTTCAGTTCCAGCAGTTATAGCACTAGTTTCAACACCTAATATTTCTTCGGCAGTTAGTAAATATTTACCTAAGCTTTCGGTATCACCCATAATAGGTAATAATAATTCTGCCATTCTTTCTTCTAAAGTATTGCCACTAAATTGTAATGGTTCAACAGTTGGTTCAGTAAGTAATTCAACACCATTATATTTAATAGATTTAAATAAATCCTTACGAGATATTGTTGGTATACCGCCAATTCCAAATGAACTACTTGCTTGAATATCTTCTTCACTTAATACAAATGTCATTGTTTTAGGTGGTTCTTTAAGTTTAATACTATCCGATTCGGCATCATAAGCAATATAATGCTCCAATTCTTGAAGTTGTTCTATTGCTGCTTCAAACGCTTCAGTTGTTTCAAATTTATTTATATATTTCATAGTTATTTTAATTATTTAACAATAAATATTTTGCTATTAATAAAAATATTTATATATTTGTAATTAAAATTTTAAAATATGAAAGCAAGAAATAAATTAAATGATGATGTTGTTAAAGCCATGAAACGAGGTAGTAGGGAGCTTCAATTCGAGCGAAATGGTGGCGGTCAGTTTGTTGCAATAAATAGACCGCATAAAAATAAAAAGAAATATGATAGAAAAAGAGATAAAAAGAAAATTGATTTCGATTTATCTCTTTTTTTTTGTTAGTTTAAGTTATATTAAAATATTTATATAATAAATAATTTATATAAATATGGAAAATATGAAATTTAATTTTAATGACTATGGGTATGTTGAAAGTACAGAATTCAATGCCAAAACATATGAAGTGTCAATTTCTGAAAATGATAAAATCATTTCAGTAACAGAAAATGGTTCATTATTAGCCACAGTTAAACTTGGTTTAGATGGTGAAACATTATCCTTGATAGGTAAAGATGGTACTGAATTCAGTTCAGTAGAAATACCATTATTCAGTTCTATAGAAAGTGCCGAGTATGATGAAGCTAGACAAGTTTTAGTTCTCACAATAAAACTATCTGATGGTACAAGTAAAGTTGTTGAAATATCATTTGTTGATATGTTAGATGATTATGCTAAAAAAGAAGATGTTGAGAAAAATACTCAAGCAATAAAGGATGAAGCTGCAATTAGAGCTGAAGCTGATGCTAAATTTACAGAAAAAGATAATGAAATTGAAGCTGAGTTAGGTAATAAAGTTTCATTATCAGACGCATCAACACCAGAAAATCCTGGACGTAAAGCAATTGTTTTAAACAATCATGACACATTGTTAGGTTCAACAACTAGTGGTGGAACGGTTAATATCGCAATGGTATCTAAATGGGATAAGGTTGATTTAGGTTCAGCTCAATTACCTATTAATCTAAATGGTAATGCTGAACGACCAACGTATAATGATGATAAAGAGCTAGCATTAATGGATGATTTAACTAACTTGGCAACATCCGAATCTGTTGAAAATTTAGAAAAGAAGGTTGACAATAAAGTAGATTGGACAGACATATCAACAGAAGAAAACCCAAACCGTAAAGCAATCGTTTTAAACAATCATGACACATTGTTAGGTTCAACAACTAGTGGTGGAACAGTTAGTATCGCAATGGTATCTAAATGGGGGATTGTTGATTTGGGAACAACGACATTGCCAATTAATTTAAACACGCCATCGGGTGTAAGACCAACAGTTCAAGAAGCTGGACAAAGTGGTGAAGAAGCTAATAAAATAGCATATTTGTCCGACATTCTAGATTTAAAGACATCTGATAATTTAATGCTTTCTCGTATTGAAACACTAGAGGAAAAATTAGCTAGTTTATCAAAAACAAATGTTGAAGATGTTGTTTTAACTGCTGATGGTTCGGACTCATTTAATGACAATACTAAAGATTATATTATATCTGGTGAAGAAAGCAAAAACACTACAATAGTAGGTAAGTCAGTTAAAATGGCAAATGTTAAAATAAGCAACAATGCTAGAACTGACGTTTATGCTAATGATGTTGAACTTAAAGGTGTTGAATTAAATGGTGAATTCCCTAAAGAAAATGGCAATGCGGTTGTTAAAATAAATAATGCTGAATATGTTGTTGTTAGAGATATGGTATTTGATTCAAGCAATGTATATAATGGTATTGAAATAGGTTTAGCCGTATCTGCTAAAACTGAAGATTCATCAACAACATATACTTTACCAAAATCAATTTTATTTGAGAATTGTAAATTCTTAGGTAAATTTTCTAATAATGCAATATTAATATTTGGTACGCAAGATAATGCTGTAATTAATATCAATAATTGCTATTTTGAAGATTTGTCAAACCCATTCAGATTATCTAATAGATTAAATGTTAAATGTACAATGAATATAACTAATTGTAAGATAGATAAATGGGATGTTAATTCACCTTGGCAAGGTATGTTATTAATGCAAGACTACACATCTGGAGATGCTGATAAGGCTAATGAAAATAACTTATTTGCGCCAGAAAAAGTAACTATTAATGTAATTAATACAATTGGTCCAGATGGCAAAAAAGTTACAATGCCTAGCGATATATCTACTGTATGTGGAACTGGAAATGAAAAACAATTGTTCTATATATGGGATAATTATCGTGATTTAGTGCCATATGATAAATCTAAGTATCCTACGATAAACATTATGTAATAAATAAAAAAAGCGGTCATTGACCGCTTTTTTTATGCTTGTTATAAAACCTTCATAATTGCATTTCTTATAATACTTCTTAATTCATTTTCAGTAATATAGACTTTACGTTCTTCATTAACAGGTGATTTTAATCTTCTAGTTAAGTCTTCTTTTAAACAAAAATCTAATAAATATAAATATTGATTTAATTCACCTATAAAGTTTTCAATTACACTTTTTATACCTACCAAACTTTTATTTCTAGTTAAAGTTGTTAAAAAACGTTCAGTATCAGCTAACAAATCTTTTAACATTTTTTTGCTAGTAGTTATATTGTATCTTTTAGGTTTTAAATCATTGAATTTAAGTCTACCATAAATTCCTTGTGCCATTTCTGCAATGTCATCTTGTGTTTCAGACACCGTATCTGCAATATCGTCAAACAATTTATGTTCAGACATATTACTACTACTCCAATGTATATTTTTTATGGCTGTTTTATAAGATTGGAGCTTGTTAATATAATTCATTATACTATTTTTCATAATAAAATATTTTTTATAATAAATACTTTATTATTTTATATTTTTCACATATTTAGTATATAATCTGTGCTTATAATAAAAATTATACCACTTTTTATCAATGTCAGTCCAAATATCTTGTTCACCATAACTCCAACTAATAAGGAATCCATTCAGAAAAATATCTCTAGGCGTAAGGAGGTGAAAATGTTTAATTTGTTTACATATTGATGATTCACCATTAAAGTCTATCATTTTTTTCCCACATCTATTGCAAAGTTGTTTATGCTTAAACATGAATGAATGATAAATATTATTCATCTTAAGGAATCTTAAAAATATTTGATTAAATGTAGTATTATTATTCATACTTCTATATATTTTTTAAATGTTAATTCGATGCAAATATATAGAAAATAACATTTAAAAACAAATATTATTAAATATTTATATAATAAAAATAAATATGAAACCAAAACAAATAAAATTAACTGAGCAAGACATAAAAAATATAATTAATGAAACTCTATCAATTATATTTGAAGAGTCTACTGCTGAATATACTATAGATAATTTTGATTTAGTTTCAAGATTAATGAATTTTAATAGTGATGATGATTTTTATTTTGTTGAAATAATAAAAAGGAAAAAAGACAATCCTAATGATTCTTTTAAATATAGACAATTCATAAGTTATTATTGGATAACTTCAACATCACAATTACAATCATTAAAGAATGAAATTATCGATACATGTAATAATAATAATGCAAGAGCATATATTTACATGAACCCTAGGTCAGCTAAAATTGTAAATGATTATGCTAAAGTACTGAAAAAGAGATTTGCTCAAAAGGGAAAAGGTTATGGAAAATATAGAGGGCATGAAATAGAATTTGCCTCTGGTCAACATAAAGATTGGGATTCAAGACCTATTTCATTTCTAGATATTGATTCAACTGATACTAAAATATTTGACCAAGTACATAAGATATTGGATGCATATGGTATTGTACCAATGGCTGAATATAAAACGCCTAATGGTGGTTTGCATATTTTATTACCTGATAAAAAAGCTAGATATTTAGATTGGTCAATGTTTGATGATGGCAAACAATTAGGTCAATATGCAACAGTACATTTCAATATTGATTCACCAACATTATTATATTCAAATATTCAACCGCAAGGTTATTAATAAAATAATTATAAAAATATAGACAGTATGATAAAATTAGATTATACCGTTGCTGGTAAGAAATTTAACAATAAAATCAGAAAAACATGGGAAAATCAAACATGGCTTAATTATGAGAATTTAAGACCAGAAGATAAAGATGTGATGAAAACTAAATTCGGTGGTTTTATAGGTAAAAATGGTAGCGTAGGTTTTTCAACATTAAAGCCAACTGACCCACAAAATCAAAAGACAGCCAATATAATAAACAGTTATAAGTATTTGGAATCAACAAATGAATATGAAATGCCGCCATTACAGCAAATGATGGATGATTTATCTTCTGCAACAAATGATATTATAACAAAAGATGATAAAGAACGTATCGCTAAATCAACTGACGAGATGTGGCTTAAATTCATGAAAGAGATAAAAAAACCAGAAACTCAGCTATTGCTTAAATCTTTTGGTCAATATTCTCTAGCAGATTCTACTTTTGGATGGAAATTAGCTGAATCTAACCTAATCCGTGTTAGAGCACAAAAACCAGACGCAACATTCGTTCAAACTAGGAAACAATGGCATGATAAATTTAATAGAAGAGTATTGCCAAACGCCACGAAAATTGGTGTTATGATACCATTAAATAATTCTACTTATCAGAATCAAAATGATAAGGCGAATACTATGAAAAGAGTAGGGTATAAAGATAATGTTAGTTACAATGATTTATCACGTCAGCAAAAAGATTATATTGATATATCCTCGGTAGAAGGGGAAGCTAAATCATTTATGCTAATGACATATTATGATGTATCTGATACCGTATTAATTGACCCTAATGGAGAAGACATATGGTCAGATACTGTTGGTTTTGATAATAATTTAACTGGTCATTTAAATAAAGCTGCACTAGAGTTAAAAGCCTCTCAAACTGGTGGTTCAGTTGATGATGTTTCAAAGCTATATCATAATGAGGAAGGTGATATTAAGGCATTAACTATCGCACTCGCAGAAGGTATCAAAGAATCATATCCAGATGTTACCACGTCATTACCTAATAGAAATAATATAAATGCATACAAAAAATGCTATAGTGACATGTTAGAGGCTTTATCTGACAAGTTAATTGAGGAAAAATCTAAAATAGTAAAAAAAGAAAATAGAGCGCAAGGTGTTCTAATTGCAACAACAATAGTAATGTGTCTTACAAGAATCGCACCAGAAAAAGTAGCATTGCGATTAGCTAATAATGAGCTTACAGAAGATAGTTATTTTGAATTGCGTTCAATAATAAATGGAATAATTAGTTTAATGCGTAAACATATGCCTAAACAAGAAACAGTAAATAAAAATGTGAATGAGGAAACATTACCAATGTTAGGCTCAGTTGACGAGTTATTACATATGATGGGAATGTCAAGAAAAGATGTAAGAAAAACAAATGACGATGAATTATCTGATGATTCTATAAGTGAAATAAAGGAAAATTTTAATAAATTATTTAATAGAATTAATAATATAATATTTTAAATGGTGTATATATAATGCGAATAAAAAATATAAACATAAGAAAAATATTAAAAGAAGAAATAAATGAATATATTGATGCAAGTTATGATGATTTGAAAAATAATCATCATAACTTACCAATTGTATATCAGTTGGCTTTTAGAGATAGACTAAAAAGTATATTTACAAACGGTTTTTCTAGAGAATTTGCAGCAAGTGCTGGTGGTAATTATTATTGTACTGGATTATATACAACATTTGATTTGGACTCGACGATTGAGAATTCAAAAACAAAGGCATCATTATATGGAGATGCAATAATTAAAATGGGTATTAAATCATATGATAGATTTTTTATCTGCAACAAACAGATTGCAAAACAAGTATATGGAAATAACTATTTGCCTAAAGACCAATTGGAAATATTATTTAAAAACTATCCAAATGTATTAGAGCAAATTAAAAATTCTAGATACTATAATGAAATAATCCAAGTTGAAAAAAGAAGAACATCTAGCAATGTAATTGCTCTCTTAACAGTTCTTGGCGGAATGATGTGCCAAGCAGATGAAAATTTGAATAATTTTGACATTAGAGGCTTCGTTTTTTATGGATTAAACGACGGGAATGTAGCTATAATAAGAGATTTTAAGGCTATTATTCCTTTAGCGTATTCATTAGACAACGCTAAAACTTGGAGAACTGATTTATTTACCGAAAAAACGTATACAAATACAGCTAATGATTACGACCCCATTATATTTCTAGGTAAGGATGCTTCTAAATACATCAATCCTAGGAATTATCGAATGATAAATGGATTTATGAAGGTTCAATCTAAAACAAATCATAAATTTAATTTTTTAGATAAAAATAAAAAATTACTATCACCAATATGGTTTGATAAGGCTTCAGATATGAATGACAATAAAATGGCATTAGTTATGAATGACGGTGAAACATACTATGTCGGTGAGGATGGTTATTATGAAAATGAAAATGATGATTATCCATTTATGACATTTGATGATGTATGATAATATGTTTATAATGAATGCTTTACATAATATCATATCTGAAGAATTAAATAAATTCTTTAATATATAAAAAACTTCAATAATTTTATTGAAGTTTTTTTGTTTTTTTATTAATATTTTATATATTTGTAAATGAAATTAAAATAATATAAATTATGACATTAAAAGAAAAGTTAATACCATTATTAACACGATTGGTTAATGATAACCAAATTCAAGAAAATATTTCATGGTATTATTCTAGTTTAGCTCAAGAATTATACAATGAATCAATAAGTGTCAATGACTTTAAAGAAGTTTTTAGACCATTAATTACTGAAAAACTAAAAGCGGAATATAATTTAGAAAATAAAGAATGTTTTATTAGTATTCCAATAACTGGGCAAGAAGAATTAGCTGAATGTTACAGTAAACAAGCTCGGAATAAGTTAAAAGAAATGTTTCCAACTTGTAATTTTTTTATCCCATTTGACATAACTCAAGATAAAAATAAGCGTGATTCATATTACATGGGTTAATAACAGTTTATGAAAATTTTAAGAAAAATTAATAAAATATTATATTTTTTGATTTAATCATATATTTATATATATAAAAGGGTTAATAACCCACAAATAATATTATGATGCTAAGAGCTATTAAAATAAGATTATATCCAAATAAAACACAAGAACAAACACTTAATAAGGTGCTTGGTAGTTATCGTTTTGTCTATAATCAAATGCTCGCTCTTAAACAAATTGCATATAATGAAAATAAAACAAATTTGGGTTTAACTGATTTATCTAAATATTTTCATGGAACTTTACTGAAAAATGAACAATATGCTTGGTTGAAAGAACAAAATACAAAGGTAATGAAACAAGCTATTAGACAAATGCTTACAGCTTATGATAACTTCTTTAAATTAAATCGTGGTTTTCCACGATTTAAATCAAAAAAAGATAATCAATCAGCATTATTCCCTTTGGAAGCAATTTCAAAAAATAATACCTTTGAAACTAAACATATTTCATTAATAAAATCATTAAAAAATATTAAATTCCGTTGTTCAGATAAACAATTTAAACGTTTACAAAAATACAAGGATAATATAAAAAGTGCAACCTTATCGAAAACCAAGAGTGGTAATTATTTCTTATCAGTGCTTGTATTAATGAATGACGATGAATTTAGACAATTTCAATATACTAACAATAAAGTTGGTATTGACCTTGGAATTAAGGATTTTGTAATAACATCTGATGGAGAAGTATTTGAAAATAAACATTTTTTCAAAACTTCAGAAAATAAGATAAAGAAATTACAGAAACAATTAAGTAAAAAGGTGAAAGGTAGTAATAATAGGAATAAAGCAAGGATTAAACTTGCCAAAGCCTATGAACATCTTACTAACCAACGATTGAATTATATTCATTATGTTGTTAATTCATTACTTACGACTTATGATTATATATTTATGGAAGATTTGAATGTACAAGGAATGTTAATAAATCACCATCTTGCGAAAGCGATACAAGAGATTGGTTTTTATACATTTAAGAATGTATTAAAGAATAAAGCAATATTGAATAATAAGTTAGTGATTGAAGTTGATAGGTATTATTCAAGTTCGAAGACATGTAATAAATGTGGTTACATTTATAAGGGATTAACCTTGAATGAACGTGAGTGGTTATGTCCTCAATGTGGTGAATATCACGATAGGGATTTGAATGCAGCCATAAATATATTACATGAAGGTGAAAGAATAATGAGGTTAAATACTTAATAAGAGATACAGTAGGTGTCCGTAGCACCGAATTTACGCTTGTGGACTATCCTCTTATGGATGACCGTGGTTTACCACCTAAAAAGTAATGATAGGTTGAAGCAAGAAATGAAATATACCTAAATCATAGATTTTCGTAGAATTTTATATACGGTAAGGATATTGAAAAATTAATGGATTGTGATGTAATTATACAAATGAGTGGGTGGGAAAACAGTAAAGGTTGCCGTGTTGAAGATTTTGTTGCTACTACATATAACATACAAAAAATACAATACGCTGATATTGAAAAATTTATTTCATAATGAATAATAATATGAATAATAAATTAATAATAAAAAAAGGTAAACATTTATCATTTCTATTACGCCATGATAAAGCTTATAATTTTGATAATCATGGGTATAGAGAAATTAGTGATTTGATAAAGAATCATGGCTATACTAAAGAGGATATTGATATTATTGTAAATACTAATGATAAAAACAGATATGAATATAATTCAGATAAAACTAAAATTAGAGCTAGACAAGGGCATTCAATACCAATAAATGTAGATTTAAAAACAGAAATACCCCCAAATGAATTGTATCATGGAACAACTACTCTATTTTTAGAATCTATTTATAAAGATGGGATAAAAAAAATGTCTCGTAATTTTGTACATCTATCTAATGATGTGAATACTGCAAAAAAAGTAGGTGCTCGTCATGGTAACCCAGTAATATTAAAGATAGATTCACATCAAATGTCTGATGACGGTATTATTTTTTATCATTCTAATAATGATGTATGGTTAACTGAATATGTCGCTTCAAAATATATAATTGAGACTATTTATTGATAAATTATAAACATATGAAAATATTACAATATATTATTTTGTTATTAACGTGTATATGTATGTCAAGCTGCGTTATGTTATGTGATAATGTTGATACTTATCATAAAAAAGATAGGGTGATTTATTATCATAGATATTATCATTATCCTAATTATTACTATTATTATAACCATCATTATCATCATCGACATCATCATAATCACTATCATAGATAAATAAAAAGAGCGCTAATTAGCGCTCTTTTTTATTCGATATCAAACGTATCTAAATCAAACTTTATTTCTTCTCCATCTGAATTTAATACAATACCATAACCATAATCATCAATTTGTAACTCATCATTAATTAACTGAATATCATCTAATTGATATCCATCGCAATTAACCAAATCAATTAAATTATTTTTCTTATAAACCGCAATAATATCATATGCTAACACTTTAGCGTGATGTATTAAATCACTATTATTTTTTTTATAAATTGTTTCATTTGATGGTATTGATATTATTTCATATACATTTTCATCATCAACTGTTTCCACGAATATTATGTCACTAGTATCAGCATAATCATTGTCTAATTTATTAATGTATTTATATTTATACCCAACTAAATATATACTACCATTATACATGTCATAAGATATTAGTGTGTTATAGCCATATGCATTTTTGAAAGATAGATATTTATTATAATATAATTGCTTATTGTAGGCATTTGCATCGATATTAGGATTTATAATTAAGTCCGATGCAATTACATTACTAGGTGAATCGGTTTCAACTAAATTCCAATATTTAGAATATATGGTTTTTTTAAGTGCTATCTCGTTATCGGAATCATTTAATACCATTATAACCAATTTCTCTTGACATATTTTTTCCCATTCATTAACATTATTTTTATACCAATTTAATGCTCCGTCAGTTAATCCAATTTCTTCACATATTGGTTCTTCAATTGGTGAATCAGTTTCATCCATAAAACTATCTGTTTCAAAATGAAATTGGTATTTCTCATGTGTCAGCTTATTTATATTGATGTATAAATTACCATTATCATTGTAATATTCAAACATATTATTACCGTTATTGGCTGCTGTACACCATTGTGTTCCTTTTCCATAATAACAAGAGGCTTCTTCAGTATGTGGCACTATTATCAACCATTCATTATCTTCATAAACTTTTTCAGCACCTTCTTTAATTTTACGAACTAGGTCTTGTTTACTTGTAGCATGTTCTTGATTATCCATATATGGTTGAACAACTAAAAATAACTCTTGTAATGTTTTATATGTATTAATATCTTTATTATTAATCATATTATAATATTTCGTAAAATATTTTAAATATTCGTTTGCCTTATATAAATCTTCTAATTTAAGATTTTTTCTCATATATAATGATAGAAGCCATTTACCATATTTACCCATTTTATCAGGTTTATCAGAGTTCCATGTTGGGTCTGATGTAACTATTTTATTAAAAATATCCTCTGGTATATTAGAATAATATTTGTTATATATATCATTAATTGTTGCTGCTTCAAACAACATTAGATATGACGATTCATTTATCAATATTTTTACCATAGTTTAATAATTTTTTTAATTGATTCTCAGTTAGATATACTTTTTTATTCTGCTTAGATTCGTTATATGTTATATTATTAAGAGACTTTGCTCCACCATCAATAAATATTGAACTTAAATCACCTCTATAGTGTGTTATATCTAATATTTTATTAATTAATACTAGAACTCTCTCTGGTGATAAATCATCATTATATTCTGATATTAATTTCTCAATAGGTTCTATTCCAAAATCACTCCAAGCATCAGAACCATCTGGTAATACTAGGTTATCATAAAAACCAACCTCATCAAGATATTCAGTCATACCTTCATATTTGTCCGATTCATCTAAATCATGTTCGGATAGAAAATCTTCCCACGACATTCCATTTTCATCTAAACCTTCGTCATTAAAAAAATAATCATAAAAATCATCAAAAGGCAGATATTCTGAATGCCCAGCAATTTCAGTTGTAGCTCTTAATATTGCTGTATTCTTCATAATTATGCCCATCCACTTATACACATATTTATCTGGAAATCTATTTAATTTACCGTATTTAACAAATTCACTTAGAGCCTGCTTATACATACTTGGTTTTATAAGTGGACTCCACAGATTAGTCTTAGACATTACCATACTAAAAATAGTGTATGGAGAATATTCATTAATATAATCGTAATATTGATGATAATCATTATTTTCCAATAGCATAATTCTATATTTTATATATAATAAATATTTATAGTAATAAAATAACCTAATTAAAAATTAATTATTATGTTAAATGTAATATTTGGATGTATAATAGCAAATATAATTTTATTCTTTATAATATTTGCTGTTGGTTTATATTTTTATAAAAAATATGAAACTGAGATAAATAAAATTAGTGAAGACGTGAAAGAAAAGATTAATTCTATCAGTGAAGCTATTGATAATGTTAAATCAATAGATTTAAGCCAAATAACTAAAACATTTGAATCTGTTGATGAAACAATGAATAAGGTAAATAATGAAATTGATGGCTTAAAATCGACAATACAAGAAATTAAAGATAAACTTGGTAATATTAAATTGCCTTGGTGATAAAAAACGAGCAAATGCTCGTTTTTTTATTTTATGAAGTCAAAAAATACAATATCGCAAGTTTCATCTGGTTCATAGTCTTTATTTGTACGTATAGCATACAGATAAGGTATTATTTTTTCATACCATCTTACATCTTTTGACATTGAAGATACATGCTGGTCTATTTTTGGATAATAATTAGATTTAGGGGTGACTAATTGTTTCCAATCACTTTTTCTACGACATTCAAAAATGATGAAGAAAGGATATTGATTTTCCATCATTTTAACAAAGTCAATAAACCAATTTTCTGCAGCATTGTCATCTAATTTAACTAAAGTATCTTCTAAAATAAGTCTAATGTAAACTTTTTCGTTTTCACTTACACATTTAGAATAAATTAAATCTAAATCTTTAATTGCATCTTTACTAAAATCTAACATACCATGCGCAAATTCAATTTCATGTGTTTTTGTTGGTCTAATTCTAATATCAAAACAACGTACACCTTTATCATATTGATATTGTAAATTTTTATTTTGACATCTTGCAAACGGTATCATAAAAAATTTCCACCAATATTTTGGTTTTTTATATGTTATTGAATTATGTGAACCTAGTATCATAATATTATTTAATTTTATGATAAATATTTAAAAAGCGTTTTTTTATTATAAAAATTTAACATTTTTTTCAATTAATAATAAAAAAAAATTACTATCTTTGTTCTATAATAAACTTATAATTTAATATGAATAATAATGATAGTGTTAATGCCTTGAAAAAAAGGTTCGTAAGTGATTATAATTTACCAATCGACATATTCGAAAACGATATTTTCGAATATTTTCTTGATTTATATGAAGGAATATATAAATCTAGAACAAAATGGAATAAATTATTAGATGTCATAAATTCAAAATTCAATGGCAATCCGCAAGCGTTCATCGATGAATACTCATTAGTAAGAAACAATCTAATTAGTGCCATTCTTGAGAATGAATATTATAAAGATTTCAATTCTCATGAAAATAGACTATTAATGTATGACCTTCCAAAAGAGGCGCATAATTATCCATCTAAAAACATATATAATTGTGAAAACGATGGAAAAATATTCTTGTCTATTGATTTAGTTAAAGCTAATTATTCGGCATTATCATTTTACAATCATCTAATGTTTGACAAAAATAAAATAACATATGATGAATGGGTTAGTAAGTTCACTGATTTAGACTATATTAAAGAATCTAAATATACTAGACAAGTTGTCTTTGGAAAATTAAATCCAGCTAGGCAAATTAAGGTGGAAAAATATATAATATGGAATATCTTAATTGCAATTAAACAGTTATTAGACAACAATAATATTAATTATACGATTGCTAGTTTAATGAACGATGAGTTAGTCATATCAATACAATATGCTGACATAGAAAAAATTTGGCATATTGTACACGAATATGAACATAACGCTATGCTACAAATTCCAATAAAAACTAATATATTCGTTCTAAATCTACATAAATTTAATACTATTAACAAATCGGAAGTGAATGTATTTGAAAAGCAATTCATAAAAGGTGATACTGGTATTAAACTTAAATCAGTCCCATCATATTATTATGCGCAGATATATAAAATATTAAACAAACAAGAACTAAATGAATATGATAAATTATTTTGGTTTAATGACCAGATAGCTTCTTTTAGAGATAATTTAATTTTAATAAAATAATGTGTTTATTATAAAATTAAATTTAAATAATTTGAATTATGAAAATATATATTTATAGAACAATAAATAATTGTGTTAATGGTACATCAGATTTATGCCAAATAAGTTCACATAAATATGAACGAACTAAAAGTGGGGATATAGCTAGAAATCAAGCCCCATTTGACAAACAATGTATTATTAATACAGATAGCTTGAAATTATTTAGTATAAAAAAGCCAAGACCTAATATTATAACTCAAATACATATAACAAAAAAATTATTTATAACTATAATAAAAAATCAATTTGACTTATAATAATAAATGCATGAGAATATTCTCATGCATTTATTATTAACCAAAAATAAGTACTAATATAATTAATAAAATCCCGATTCCAATTGCACTATAAAACATGATTTTAGTGTTTTTTACTTCTTTAGCAGATGCTTCACAAGATGGTTTACTTGTCATCTCCTTTCTTCCTTGGATGATATACCAAATAAGCATAGGAATAAACCATACAACTATAATAAATATGATTCCACCTAACATAATTTTTTATATTTTATTATCATTATTTATAAATAAATATTATTATTAATTTGATTTTGTGGGATATTTTCTGTATATTTGTAATATAAAAAATAATAATTTTATGCAACTAATAATAATTTTAATAATAATTTGGGCATTATTCTCAATATATCATTTATTAAAGAATATTAATGTTAAATTAACTTTAATACGTTTTAAACGTCATATTTTTAATATAGAAAAAATTATTAGAAATAACAATAATCCTTTAATATATAAAAGTTTATTTTATATAGTATGGGCTATTAAATTCCTAATGATAGGAATGTTAACATATTTTTCAATAATAGGCGTATTAAATTTTATGTAATGGAAAAAATAAAAAACATTAATGAGTTAAAATTAGGACAGTCATTCGTTAAAATACATGATAATGAAATAGAATTTTATGAATTTCTATTATTAAATCCGCATAATAGTGAATTTGTTATTTGTTTTGATAAAAAACAAAACATTATTCAATTACATTTTAGTGAGATTGAAGATTGCAGTTATATAAACTATACAAAAAAAGATATTTTGTTACTGAAGCATAAATTTTTGTTAAACGCATTATGCGAAAATAACAAAATATTAGAACAATATAACAATGAAATTAATGATGACGATGAATGTATTGGAATAACTGGTTTTAAATAATTTGAAAAAAAATGATGAAATATAATTCAATAATTAATAATTACGGTCACTTGTCAACTAAACTATTATACTATTTTGGCGTTATTTCAATAATAGAAACTAACGACGGGTATTATGGTCAAATAAATAAAAATAATCCTATTTATTATATCTTTATTTTTATTTGTTTCTTATATAATTTAATTATTAGTGTGATAAAATGTATCATACTATTAATGATGACATTATATGATAATATACGAGATTTGTTTTTTGACATTTCTGAAACCAATAATTCCTTTATTAAACTAGTCGATAAAAATGATGATAAAACCACATGATAATAACAAGCGTAGAAAATGCATCAGACATGTACTATCTGATGAAGAGACTAGAAAATTGATATCTGAAGATTGTAAAAACCATCCAGAAGATTTTAAAAATTATGAATGCCGTGATTTAACAAAAGAAGAATTTGCTAAATTAGTTAAAGGCTTAAGTGTTAATTATAGTTAAATAAAAATTTAAACATTTTTATACTTTTTATACAAAAAAAAAAACAATATTTTTTTCATTTTATGTAATTTTTATAATAGAAAGAAAAATAAAAACATTATATAATTTAATTATATTAAGAGCAATTAAAATAAGATTATATCCAAATAAAACACAAACCATGCAAATTAATAAATTGCTTGGGTGTTATCGTTTTGTTTATAATCAATGCCTTAACAAAAAAATACAATCATATAATAATGATAAAAAAAACGAAACACTTACAACGTTAGGATATTTTATACATCACGAATTATTGAAAGATGATAATTTAATTTGGCTTAAAGAACAAAATTCTAAAGTTTTAAAACAAGCGGTGAAAGATATGCTTACAGCATATAAAAATTTCTTTGAGCAACATAAAGGTTTTCCTAAATTCAAAACAAAACATGATAATAAACAATCTTGTAGATTTGAATTAGGCGCAATATCAAAAAGAAATGTTTATACTGATTATAAACTTTCACTTGCAAATATTAAAAATATTAAATTTAAATGTAATGAAAAATATGCACAGTATTTACAAAAATATAAAAATTGTATTAAACAAGCCACTTTGAAACGTTTACCTTGTGGTGAGTATTATCTTTCAATTCTTGTTGATGGTGATTTAATGAAAAATGTAAAACAAACTGATAATTGTATTGGTATCGACCTTGGAATTAAGGATTTTGTTATTACTAGTGATGGCGAAGTATTTGACAATTGTCATTTTAAAAAATCACAGAATAATAAGATAAAAAGGTTACAAAAGCAATTGTCAAGGAAACAAAAAGGAAGTAATAATAGGAATAAAGCAAGGATTAGACTTGCAAAGTTATATAAGAAAATTCGTGATAAGAAAGAATACTATTTGCATTATGTAAGTAATTCCATAATTAACGAAAACCAAGTTATATGTATGGAAGACTTAAATGTAAAAGGAATGTCTAAAAATCATAAGTTAGCTGAAAGCATATTGGAAATGAATTTTGGTGAATTTCGTAGGATGCTTGAATATAAGGCTAAATGGTATAATAGACGAATAGTGATTATTAACAGATATTATCCAAGTTCAAAGAAATGTCATAATTGTGGTTATATTAATAAAGGTTTAACCTTGAATGATAGGGAATGGTTATGTCCTCAATGTGGTGAACTTATTAGTAGGGATTACAATGCGGCATTGAATATATTGGACGAGGGAATGAGAATAATAGGTGGCAGTACTGCCGAATATACGCTTGTGGACTATCCTCTTATGGATGACTGATTATCTAAGGATAATGAACTAAAAAGTAATGATAGGTTGAAACAAGAAATTAAAATTGAATAAGATGATAATTTTGTTCAAATTTTAATATACTGCTAGAGTTATTCCGCCATTAGAAAAGTGGCTTTAAATATTAATTCAAAAAATTTTACTATGAACTCGCCAAAAAGTAAGTTTTTTATAGATAACAATAATGTTATATATAAAACCACAAAAAACAGCACTCACTTATTAAAAGTTTCACCTTGGGAACAAGGTGAAGATAGGAGATTATTTCCATATGAGATTAGCGATAGTAAATTAAAAAAAATTTCATTTTCATTAGCGATGAAACTATTGAATAAACAATTCGCTGATTATGAAAATGAATGGACATATAAAGGAAAAAAATATAAGATTCTAAAATCTAGTTTTCCAGAATCAACGTTTAAAGATGGACGTAGTGAACCATATTTGTTCCCAAATTTTTATACTGATTCGGCTGGCGTTAGACGAGGGCATTATGATAATTTTTATTTAACTTGGTTCAGAGGTAAATTATATTGGATTTGTGGTTTTGCTTATTATCCGCAAGTAATGCTTTACCATTTTAAAGATATTGATACAAGACCTACATATAATGATTTTGCTCAATGGACAAATGTAAAAAATTGTAAAATAATATACGATGAGAAAACTACTATTTAATAAAAGTAAAACTAAATACATAGAATCTGATATGCAGATTAGGTCTTCAAAAGGCAAACGGTATAAATGGGCCAAAACATATCTAAAATTAGGTAATAAACGAATTAGATATGAGAATAAACATATTAATAATTTAACTGAATAATAAAAGTCAATGAATACTTTAATTTTTATATCAATAACTGTTATTCTATGTACATTGTTTTGTGTTTTAACACATAAAGCAGTTAAAAAAATAAAATTACATAAAACTATAATTAATGAGATAACAGTTGAAATTGATAATATCGTCACTTTAGATGACTGTGAAAAAATAAAAAATAAAATACAAACACATTATAATAGTATTGAACTTTTACATTCAGACATTAAAACTGAATATATAAAATTGTATTATATTACTATTGGCATTGAAAAAACACTTAATAGATTAACTCTAATAAAATAGCCTAATAATCTAATATTAGGCTATAATTTTAAATTATTATGGAAAATTTTGATATATATTACAATAATTTATTAAATCATAATAAAATTAATAATATACAGATTAAACAATTAACTTATAGTAAGTCAGAATTTGTTATTACTTTATGTGAAAATTATTTCAACCAAATAACAAATAATGATATTATTATTATGAATCATAAAACTAAACAGTTTAGAAAATTTACATTTGTTTCTAAATCAAATAGCTCAATCATATTTCAATATGAAGATGTTAAATTGATAATAGTTAAATCAATTACTGATTAATTTCTAGTGGCGAATATTTAGCCAAATTCATATTTGGAGTAATATCTATTAAATCTGAATCATCATTAGTGTCATTAGATATATATTCATCAATTGTTTCTTTTATTATTGATTTAAGACTTAATTTAGTATTTTCATTAGCTTGTGATATTTTTGTCCATCCGTCATTAGGATTTCCTTTCAATTGATTATTTTTCATTCTTATATAAAATGTATTTTCATTTTTGTTATATTCTATAAAATCAACAGGAGAACCAAATCTCTTATGTTTAATTTTTTTATCATATATATTGTATCCATTTCCATCATTAATAACCTCGAATTGGTTTAATAATGAATCTTGTATATTGTTTGACTTGGGTTCTTCAAGATTAGGTTTACTTTTAGTATTACTCATAGTTCCTAATTTCATTGAAAATCATTGAAATTAATTCTTAATCGTTATGATTAATGGGTGAACTACTACACCCTCTATCCCATCCGTATTAAACACATTTGGGGCTACTTATAATGCGGTGATTTTCGCTTTTAACAATTAGTAAATTGTTAAATCTACTTCTCTTTTGCTAAAGACCTTTTTAGGTTTTACGTGCCAAAGGATGAAAAAGAATTTATGACACAACCATATACCAATACTTCAAAGAACTATTATTATATATATAATAAATATATAAAAAATCTAATAAATAAAGAAAATATTCTTTGTTTTTCATTTTTTATATTAAAAATTATAAATAATTAAACATACCTAGTGCAGATTCTAGTGTATTATCATTACCTAATAAATTTTTCCACTTATAATTAATAAATAAAGATAATAATTCTTTATCGCTAGTTATATCCCAATATCTATAGGTGCGCATATTTTTTTTATACCCTTTTGAGAATAATTTATGACATAAATCATTATCTGAGCATAAACCAATATAACGGCTGTCTTTTTTTATTCTATGAACATTAACAATTTCATTAATTAAACTGTCAGATGATGTTGATGATAATCTAATAGTAGAATTATTTAAAATATTAATGATGAAATGCATTTTGGATATTTTACGTTCATTTCTTAAATTATTTTTCTCTTTAACATAATCATCTAATTCAAATTCAGACATTTCTTCAGCATTAGCCAATCTTTGAATCAATATTCTACCATTAGACCTAATGCTTACTAATTCAGCAATTTGTCTAAATTCAATACCATGACTTTGCTTTGGTGCGTAACCATTCATATATGTATAATAGTGGCACATTTCGTGTACTAATGTATTTATCCATGCCGATTCAGTTCCACTATAATTACCATTTAATTTTATTGTAGGTACACAATAAGTAGTAAAATTGTTATATGTAATTGGTATTTTATTGTCATATTCATCAATATAATATAATCTACCAGTACTTCTACTTGCCTTTAAATTACGTCCATCTAATATGAAAAATCCTAAAGTATTACCATTACTACCACTTCCGTTTGTAAATATATTAAAATTACATTGCTGTAATTTACCATTAAATAACTCAGCATTTAATTTATCATACCATTTTTTCATCCATTCAATGGTCGGTTTAAATTTTACTTCATTTTCTGTCAAGAAATAGGTTATCATATTATTATTCTATTTTAATTACAATAATATCAATTTATTATTTATTTAATAAATATTAATTTATTTGGTTTTAAACAAAAAAACTATTATCTTTGCACTGTAATTAACATATTAATAATTTTAATTTAGTACTCGAAATGGTAAATAAAAATGAATTTAAAAAAGTAGCAAACATTGAGTATGTTGGTGATGGTCTATTTCAATCTAGTAATTATGATTTCTTTCAATTGTATAAAGGAAATAGATACACCATAAAAAGTAATTTTAATGCATCATTTCTATCTTCACAAGAAGTTAAAGATGGGATGTCAACAGTTAAATAAAAAATTATTCAAAAATATAAAAAATTGAATTATATATCTAATCCTATGCAAGTTTTTATATGTCATAAAAAGCCTATTGATGTTGCCAAAACAATGTATAATGATTATAGGCGTTATAATAAACAGATGATAGAATGCCAACAAATTATTAATGCTATTGAAGGTAATAAAGCTTGGCAAAACCATCCATGTACATTAATGTATCAAAAACATAAGGAATGGTTAAAACTATATTTTTTTTGCCTAAGAGCATATAAAAATTATAGAACATCAGATTATGGTATTGGCGCAGATGGACTACTCCAAGCTGCTATTGAATATAGTAATAATGCTGACAAGATTAGACCAGATTTTATAACTGATGAATTATGTGACCAACATAAAAGAAGACTTTATACAGAAAGTCCAGACAAATACCCTCAATTTGAAATATATGGAAAAAGTTATGAAAATTGGTATAGCATTAATGGTAATATTATTAAATATATAAACGGAAAAAGAATATGAATAACGTTACATTAATAAATAGAATATTCATGAGGTTCATTAAAGAATTTTTTATAAAACAAAATAATATATTACATAAGTTCCTTTATTTGATGCATAAAAACTATCATATTAACACATTTGACCAATACCATAATTATATTATAAACAAAGGTGTTAGTATCATTAATTATCTTCATCCATTTTCATATAATATTAAAATACATAGTCAAGACTATATTGATTATCTAGAGGCATATAAAACATTTATGCTATTTATTCGAAGTAAATTAACATAAACGTATTTGAATAATAAAGGTTACTAATAAATTAGTAACCTTTATTATTCAATTTTTTTTCCAATTATTAGTATTAAATATTATGCTTTAAATAAGCATTTAATGTTTCAATGATTATTTCTTTAAATCTAATATTATTTTCATTTGTATTATTCATTGGGTTAGGCATAGGCTGTTTGGTTTCATAATCATAGAAGTTACCATTTACGTCTATTATATATAATTTAGCATTTAATATAACTTTAGCAAAACCATTGTTAAAATCATACTCTCCATTAAACCATAAGTTGCCATCACCGATTAATTTACCATTGGTATCTATAAATGACCATTTACTTTTATCTAGCATAACTTTAGCAAACCCATTAACAAACTCATATGCATACAAAAACCATAATTTTCCATTATATATTAATTCACCATTAGTATTAAGATATGACCATTTATTATTTAAAATAATTCTAGCAAATCCATTATCAAAATCAGTAGCATAGTCAAACCATCGTTTACCATTACCTATTAATCTATTATTAGAGTCTATAAATGAATATCTGTTATTTAATTCAACAACAGTAAACCCATCACTAGTATTACCTATATTGTCAAATATTTCTTGTGGCTTTACACCTTGGGATAACATTTTAACTGCTAGCTTACGTGATATTTTTCCTTTTGCCATCAACTCGTCTTCGGTATATGGTTTAAATACCTCATAAAAATTAACACCTAATAAATCCTCTAACTCATCCTTTGTCATTATATGGTCGTTACCGTCCATATCATGATTCCAACGGCATGTTATAGTATTAGGTTCACCATCTTCATCAACTGATACCGCTATCATACTTAACCCATATTCATCCAATGGAGCGTTTTCACCTTTTTCTTTAGGTATGTTTTCAAAACCGTTTTTTAAACAGAAATAAAATAACCCTATACCATTATTAGTATATGAGTCATACATGTCACTGTTATGTGTAACACACCAATCAGTATATTCGCCATATTGAGAAGCGGTATTGAAATCTGGTATTTTAACTATCTTATACTCTGTATTCTGTATATGTTGTTTGTTATAACTATTTTGCCTAGACAGTTCGCTATCTTGTTTAATGGATGCACTAAATCTATTGATAATGTCATTTAATGTCATGCCATTTAAGTCATTGTCATATTCATTAATATGTGCTTCGGATGCAATATAAGTCAATACTTTATTTAATGAGTGTATTGCACTGCCATCATTTAACTCACCATTTAAGTAAAGTCTGACAACCCCTTTAAGGAATTTGCATTGTCCTAATCTAGAGTTAGGAATGTCAGTTCTGATATTATCCAATATATTTTGTGCATTTATATCATCATATCCATTAAATTTAAGATATTTTCTAGCTAGGTTTATATTTTTAGATTCTCTATTTTCGAGTATAAGATTGTTAATTTCCTCTAATATAATATTATATAAAGTATTCATTATAAATATATTATCTCTATTTATTTTACTTTAACTCTAGATTTAAAATCTTTAAAACAAGACTTTTCATCATATTTAATATTCTTATTAATAATATCCAATAATTCATCATCATTACCATCAAACCCTTGACTACGTAAGAAACTAATATCTTCTTCGTTATTATTACCAAGTGGCATCATAGTTTTTCTATTAAAGGAATTACCATATGTTGGTATGTAGGCACGAAAATTATTTCCATCCCAATATATGTAAAATAAAATAGGTTTTTCCCAATCTCCGCCACCATAACAAGTAACATAAGTTAAACCACCACTCGTTTTAATATCACCTATACTTCCTAGATTTTCATCTGAAAACGATATTTTTGATAAATCTTTATGTACTTTATTTAACTCTTTATATTCTTTTTCTTTGTATTTACGACAAAATCTGTAAATGAAGCCATCAACTGAAAACTTACCAGAACCGCTTTCATTATTTAGATATTTATCCCAAATATTATTCATCTTTTTCTTAAAATCATCGATACTAATTTTCTTAGCAGTTCTACCGCCATCGATTAACTTAACATCTAAATTAACATTTTCTTTTTTATATGAACTTTCGATTATCATATGCATTTGTGATTCTGTAATAATAACTTTCATAACTATTTTATATTTATATATATATAATAAATATTAATATCTATGGAAAAGAAAATTATTATTAGTGAAGAAACATTAGCTAAAATTATAGCTGAGGAATTAAAAAATGTAATACATAAAAGTGGTAATAATTGGAAAATAAAAGGACATAAGGGAAAAGGCACAAATAATAAAAATGGTGATTGGAAAGCTAACTATAAAACAAAAAAAGATGCTCAAGATGCATTAAAAGCTTACTTTGCAAATAAATAATTAATTTTTTAGCTAAAAACTTGCATATCTCAAAATAATTTAATATCTTTGTGTCGTAAATTTAATATTTAAATGTTTTAATATGAATACCCTAGTATTACCAACTGGTAGATTATACAGTACTTTATTTGATTATTTTCAAAAAAAATTAGGTATAACTCTACCAAAAATAGAAGCTCGTAAATATTTTTATCCAAATTATATAAAGGATAAGAATATTAATTTATTTCTAGCCAAACCAAAATCAATTGCAAATATTGTTGGCTGTGGATATGCTGACTTTGGCATTTGCGGAGAAGATATTATATTAAATAGCCAATATAAAAATGAGTTAGAAATTATATCAACATTAGATAACTTTAAAGTTAGAATTAGTTTATGTTCTAGAAAAACAAAAGAAGAACTCTTTTCACTAAAAAGACCTATTTTAGTAGCAACAGAATATGATTTAATTGCTACAGAATATTTTGAAAAGACTAGTCATCCTTATTATATATTTCAAACATTTGGTTCTACTGAAGGATATGTAGATTTACAAGATGTAGATTGTATTATTGATATTGTACAAACTGGTGAATCTCTTAAAGCTAATAATATTTCTGAATTGGAAGTAATTGCCGAATCATCAACTGTTTTATTCAAAAGAAAAGATAATAATATTAACATTAATTTATGATAAATTACGAATGTTTACAAGTTAAACTATTTAGAGATAGAATTTGTGTTGAAACTGATAATGGGCAATACATACCATTAGCTTCAATACGTGAATTTACATATAAATTTGATACCTACAGCGATTTTCCTTTTGAAAGTGGTTGGTGTAGATTTACATTATATGCCAATGTAGATAGTTACCTTGATGAATGTTTACCAAGTAATACGTTTTATGAACATATATTTGGCAAATATCAACGTTCTATTATATTAAGAATATATGAAAAGAAAAGTTTTTTTCTTAATGAAAAAAAATGGTTCAAGTATTTTTATAACTTAGCAAAATGCCAAGTTGACTATCTTTTAAATAAACGATATTTTTTATTTGAATTTAAATTACAACAAAAAGAAATACAAGAATATTTTAAAAATAATTCATAGTATGAAACATAAAACATTAACAATAACTTATTATCATTCTAATATAATTAACGAAATGTTATTTTATAGTGAAGAAGATGCTGATGAATTTGATAATGCTTTAAATGATTTTTTAAACAATAAAAATGCAATTAAAGAATTCAAATCTGCTGGAAATTACCCTTCTCTTGTAGCTATGAAAAGCGCTATTATAAACAACACATTTCAACATACATTAGGAAATGAATCTGAACGTTTGATACTAGCTTGCGAAAATATGGTTTCTGGTTATAATGGCGCAGATGAAAATGATTGTTATAAACTACCATTACTTTATATATTTAATAAAATTTATAACAAATGATAATTGAAATTGATGGAAATGATGGTGTTGGAAAAACAACATACATTAAAAGATTACAAGAAATATTTCCTAATGATATCTTTATCGATAGAGGTCTTTTAAGTAAAGCAACTCTTCATGTTGATTGGGATGTCAACAGTTAAATAAAAAATTATTCAAAAATATAAAAAAATAATCAAAAATATTCATATTTTTTAATTTTAAATAATATTTATATATGAAAAAAGATTTAATTAATATGATTGATAGTAAAAATGTAAAAGTTATAAGTATTAATAAAGAGAATAATACATTTGTTTGTGATGATGGTAATGAATATCCATTATTGGAAGGACAATGTGATATTTCAGTTGAAGAACTGCAAATGCAACTTGACAAGGCTAAAATAATAGTGAAAAATATTATTGATGATGGAGAAACTACTGACTCTTAAAGAAGCTATGAATTATCTTCATGTATCAAAATCAACTATGCATAGATGGGATAAAGAAAATAAATTGAAAACTTATAAAACATCTGGTGGGCATAGGAGATACAAACTTGAAGACTTAAAATTATTATGTGGAGAAGATATTGATAATATCGAAAACACCAATAAAACTGAAATAAGAGTAGCTACATATGCCCGTTGCTCAACATCCGACCAAAAACAACATGGTGATATTGACAGACAATCTCAAAGACTTAATGAATATGCTGTTAAACAAGGATATAAAATAGAACATATTATTAAGGATATGGGTAGTGGATTAAATGATAAAAGAAAGGGGTTTGTCAAACTATGTAAATTGGTTATTAATAAACAAATTGATAAAGTTATAATTGAACATAAAGATAGACTTACACGTTTTCAATATAATTTAATCGAAATGTTTTTCAATAGCTATAATGTGGAAATTGAATTGGTTGATAAAAAAGAATGTACTGAGCAAGAAGAATTGGTTAATGACATGATGATGCTTATAGCATCATTCAGTGGTAAGGTCTATTCAATGCGTGCAAAAGAAAATAAAAAGAAGCAAAAATTAAAATAATAAACATGTTAACGGATAGCAAATATACTAAAATATTACATTCAAATGATTTAACTCGCTTGAAATATAATGAGTTAAGAGCATTTGCTATGACTATTCGTGAACATAAAAACACTGTTTCTGAATATGTAAGCAAAAACCTATTAAAATATCTTGATTATAATATGTTCTCATTTTTAAAAGAAATGAGAAATAAATATAAAGGTGTAATTCCAAGTTCATTTGATAAACAATTGTATGAACAAGTCTTTACTTGTTATCAAAATAAATTCAAAGCAATACAAAAAAAACTTACATTTGAAAAAATAACTTTTGTTGGTTTTGAATATTATAAACGTAATTGTAAAAATCATAAAAAAGGTGAATTCAAAAAAGTAATATTAACAAAAGAAAAAACATCTTTATCAATATGTTTATCATATCTTGCAAGATATGGAAATAATAATATTGTAGAATACATTAATTCTCAAATAGATAATGTGGATGATAATAAAAAACAGTTTTATAATAATATATTAAATTATATTAATAAATTTGGATTAGATAGATTATTATCATTATCTTTGTCTAAAAGAAATAGAATTATTAAACAATATCAAGAAAGACCAATTGAATTTAAAACATTAACATTCAATGGTAGATGTAGAAAAACTGATATTATTAGTTATAATAAAAATTACAATTCTATTATTAATAGTTTTGTTTCATTAAGTGGATTAAATAGAAAGTCATTTGACATACCAATTAAGTTTAATAAGGATTGGTTTGGCAGTATGAAAGAATATCATAAAGGTAATCCTGATTATGAATATACGATTACATTTAATGAAAAACAAAAACAAGTTAATATTCATATTTGTAAAGATGGAGAAAGATATATCCCTACTGTTGATGATAATTCAAACATAGTTGGAATTGATGTGAATGTAAAGCATAATATATTCTCATTATCTAATGGAGAGACCTATGATTATAATAGGAAATTAGTTAATGATTTTTGCAAATTATCTACATATCTTGATAGCGTAAAGGAAAAACAAGGAAAAGAATATAAAGTTGGAAAACGTTATCAATTAAAATTGGATAAATTAAGAGAAAAAATATTTAAATCCAATCAACAATCAATATCAAATATGTGTAAGTCATTAAAAAATGATAATATTACACATGTTGTTATGGAAAACCTTGATAATGAATTTGGTAAATCCTTTGTTAAGGATAAAAATAATAATGATATTAATTTTAATAGAGTTGTTAATTTTTTAAGGTTAAGTAGTTTAAAGTCTGAAGTAGAACATATTGCAAGGAAATATGATATAGCAGTGTCAACCGTACAAAGCTATTATACAAGTAAAATGTGTCCTATATGTGGATGTATTGATGATGAAAACAGAACAAGTCAAGAAGAATTTAGTTGTATTGAATGTGGGTTTGAAAGCAATGCTGACATCAATGCAGCAGTAAACATAAAAAATAGAGCTTCCGTAACCGTGTTACGTAGCAAGCTCTTAAAACAAATGGATAATGGTGCTTATGAGCCGAAGAAACTGAACAAGGAAAAGGTGAAAGAGGTGCTGTTATCGTTTCGAAGAGACCTTATAAAAGGTAGTGAAAGTAGGTGTGCTCATTAATGAATACATTTGAATACTTTCAGTTCTTCGGAAACTAATAATCCTAATTATGATAATATTTTAGATGGGTTTGATGATAATATTTGCTATATTTTATTAGATACATATCCAGAACAATCACAAGAAAGAATATTAAAACGTGGTGATAGAATAGATGTTCCATTTCATAATATGAAAGATTTGCTAAAATTTCAAAAAAGATTTAAAATTTTAGCTACATCAAATTCTAAAAGAAAAATTCCTATATATATGACATATATGGATTTTAATGATAATATTTCAAGAATTGTAAATTATATTAACGGTTTTAAACAAGGTAAAAATTTTATGGAAGTTATTATAGGTACAACAAACAAAGGAAAAATTAGAGAAATTGCTTCAATTCTCTCTCCACTAGGTCTTGATTTAATCCCACAATCCCTAGACATTGATGAAATTGGTAAAACTATTGAAGAAAATGCAATTATAAAGGGATTAGGTTATTGTGATAAAAATAAAGACAAATTTGTTATTTGTGAAGACTCTGGATTAGTGGTGCCAGAATTAAATGGACTACCAGGTGCTTATTCAGCACGTTTTCATTCGGTTAAACTTGATGATAACCTTAATGTTTTATTTGTTCCAAAAGAAGATTTTACAACAGATAAAACTGAACATGACTTATTGAATAATAAAAGATTAATTGAACTTATTAAAACAATACCATTTGAAAAAAGAAATGCTTATTTTGAAGTTTGTTTTACTGTAATGCGAAACGGTGTTGAATTATTTAAAATTACAAAACAATCTCATGGCTTTGTAATTGATGAATTAAAAGGTAATAATGGTTTCGGATATGACCCTCTATTCGTTGGTAATGATACATTTGGTAAAACATATGCTGAATTGGATACTGCTAGAAAAAATTTGAGAAGCCATAGAAAAGCTGCTCTTAATGAAGTTGGAAGATTTTTTGCCGAATATTTGAAAACTATTAATAAATAATATTTTAATTATGTTAGAAAAATTAACGAATTATTGACCAATTTAATTGGTTGCGATTTCAAACACATTGATTTAAATAATTTTAGAAAACTTCCTTTGTTTATTGAAGGTGAATCTAAAGAAATACGAAAAGTAACCGATGAAATTGGAATCATTTATTTTAAACCTACAATTTATTCTTTTACTGCTAATAGATGTGGAGTTGTAGAAGGTAGCAATATCCCAAGAGTACATGTCAGTAAAGTTCTGTGTGAATTATTAAAGAATAATGGAATTGACCATGCTTATATTGATTATACTGATGAGTTTGTACTGACTAGATTAGTAAATGCACCAAATATTGAAGTTGTTGTCAAAGCAAATCATACTGGAACATCAAAACATAGGTATTTCGGAATGCATGGGTCTAAAGTTAGAGAATCACACCCTTATTATGGCGGTATGGTTATTGAAAATATGCAACCGTATCCAGAACCTATCGTCAGATTTGACTGGAGAAATCCATTTCAACATCCAGAAACAAAGAAACCATTAGCAGACGAACCAATGTGCGATTCACAAGCTGATTTATATATTGATGTTAAAGAAGCTAAGAAAACTGCAATAAAGACATTTAAAATATTGACTGACTTCTTAGGTGAAAAAAATATTATGATATATGATTTGTGTTTGTTTATTTCTGAAGATGGAAAAACAGTATTTGGTGAAATTTCACCTGATTGCGGACGTTATAGACATTATGATTTAGGCTCACTAGATAAAGATGTATGGCGTAGTGGTGGTTCGTCTAAAGATGTAATTAATAAATGGAATCTATTATATGATATGATTTGTAAATAAATGATAGTTATTTGCTATCATTTATTTTTTTTCTTTTTTATTTTAAAAATTAAATTATCTAATAAAAAAAAAATAATTTATGATACCTATCTTATTTCTTATATTCATTTTATTTGTTTTTATTATAATTAAAATTATATATGATAAAAATTTTAAAAATCATATAATTCATGAAGTGTTTTTTAACTTTGATAAATTTAAAACAGATGCTTTTTATGATGATAAAAATTTTAGAGATTTTATATGGGAGGGTAAATATACTGTCACTTGTTGGCATCAAGATAAATATGCTATTATATATAAAAATGGTAAACGTATTATAAATCAATTTGATGATGCACAATTATCCAAGGCGTTATATAATAGCTTGATGAACTACTTTTATTTATAATTTAGTATGATTATAGTATTACTTTGTCTTAACATGATAGAAACTATGGAAAAAATTTTAGCTGAAAACGTAAAATGATTGTGCAAAGAACAAAACAAACACTTAAAAGACCTAGCGGAAGATATTGGAATAGACCCTGCTAGCCTCAACCGAGCAATGTACGGAAATGCCCGATTGGACACCATTGAGAAAATTGCATTAGGACTAAGGGTTTCTGTCAAGAGCCTTTTTGTACCAATATATGATAATGTAGAAGGATATATTAAAATTAATGACAAAATATATCAATTCAACAGTAGAGAGGAATTAAACAAAATACTTTCAATTTAATTTTATCTTTTATTTTTTCCTGGAATTTTTTTACATGATGCCTATAAATAAAAATATGGCCACCCCTTATTTTATAATGAAAAATTTTTCTAGAAAATTTTATACGATAAACCGTTCGCTGTTAAAAGACGTTAAAAAGGGAGGGTAGTTGGTAGGGGTTACGTAGGGTGGCCTACTGGGTAGGCCTATGTTTCACGTGGAACAATGTGTTAAAAAATGTTATTAATAGTTAATAACAATATCTTCATAGAATCCAAAGCATTGTCCGTAATGTTTCTTATTAAAATCAATAGATACGTTTACAATACCCCTTTTTAAGTTCACAATAACTTTTTTCTTTGTGGTTAAAAGCCGTTTATCATATTTAGAGTAATATTTTTTAAACTTACTGATAAAATCATTTATCTTTTCTACGTTATTAAGAATTATTTCTTTATTTGGGCAATCATTTGCAATAATAAAATTACGTTTCATAATAGTTTGTTTTTAAGTTTCACTATACAAAGATAATAAAAAAATATAATATAAACAAGTAAAACCAGATATTTTTTCAAGCATAAAAACATAGCATTTAAATTATCTGTACCGCATTTATTGTATAAAATGATATAGTTTATTGTTAAGTGCATAAAAGTGGCTGATATGCCTTTAAAATAGCTAATAAAATATTTTATTAGATAATAGTAATAATGATATAATTGCAATGTAATTAATGAACATATAATAATGTTAAAAAATAAAAAAATATTTGGATAGAAAATAAAAATATCGTATATTTGTGGTGTTGGAAAATATCAATTATGTAAGGCAAAAAGATTTAACAATAATTAGCATAATATATTTTGCAATAAAGATAAAAAATATTATCTTTGTAATAGAAAAAAATGTATAACTTAAAACAACGTAACTATGAAGCAGAATTTTAATTCAGTTAGCGAGTTTACTCAAAATGTTTCACGTGGAACATTTGGTATTAGTCTTATTACATTGACCGAGCCAAAAATGAACAAACGTGGCAACCCTTTTTATGGCCGTGTCCACAAGGCAACATATATGACAAATGTGGCTCTGGGTTATGACTACGAAAATACGGCAAACCAACGCCTTGAAAGGAAAGGGCTTGAGGCTGATTTTAAAGCCGCCAAACCAAATGGAAAAAGTTGGTGTGAATATCCATACATTTTGCAAGCGGATAAAGATGCAAGCGTAAAATATTTAAGATGTACAATGCGCTCGAATACGAAAGCTAAAAGTATCTTCATTCTTGACGGACAGTTGGTGACTGATGCGAGTGTTGAAGCGGAAATAAAAAGTTTCATACCTAAACCATCAATAAGCCAAAAACAAGCCGAAAGTGGTTTGGAAGCAGAAGAACAAGTCGTCGTCCGTGACTACAAACTTGAAGGCATTATTTACCTCGGACAAGGTGAAAAATCTTTTAACAGAGTAATCGGTTTTGCTGACATTGCTAAATTGAAAGATTTCTTTAAATAAGGTACTTGAATAAGTACCTTTTGAAAAGGTAGCTTAAAAGGCTACCTTTTTTTACATATTTAATTTAACAATTTTTAACTTGAAAAATTTGGTCAATACCTGAAAAGTGCGTATATTTGTGTTAGATAAAAAAATAATAATTTAATGATATGGAATCAAATAATTATCAGCTTTCAAATAAGATAAATGAAGTTTGTTTAAATAAATTTTCAAAAGAATATACTAAAAGATTATTATCTGACAAGAACAGGCTTACTGATAGTATCAATCTTTTAAATTATCTTTGTAATAAATTTAAAATACCGCCAATAAAAAAATTGGTATTACTTAATAAGCCACGCAAAAAGAAAGGTAACGCAACCACATTTGGATATTATGTTATTAATAAGCAAGAAATTTATATTTATAATTTAACGGCAATAACTCAAAAAGAGATAAGTATAAAATGTTTATTTGAAACCTTATTACATGAATTTATGCACCATTATGACCATACTAAATTAGAATTAAGTGACAGCTTACACACACGTGGATTTTATCTACGAATAACAGATTTAAAAAATAAAATAACAGAATGATAAAAAAGCTGGATACTTTCAATAGTGTTCAGCTTTTTTTATTATGTAACATTATTAATAATACATAAACGACAAGCCTATTTATTTTGCTTCTAACGGACTTTTATTAAATTAATGATACCAACATTAAAATGAAATAAAAACCGCTTAAAACGCCTTAAAATAAATCTAATAAATTTATTTATTGTGTTAATGAATTTTAACTAAATAAATTTGGTCGATTTGGAAAAAGTCACTATATTTGTGGTGTTGAAAAATGACTCTTTTGATTAATGAGGATAAAATGTTAAAAATGTTAATTTATTTGCAGGAGTGAAATAAATATATTATCTTTGTAATGTAAAACTTAAACAAACACCTAATCATAAAAAATTGTGAGCTATGGAAATAGAAGATAAAGAATTTGCGTGCGACAAACTACGCCGTATAGTAGAATGGTTGGACTATCAGGACGAGAGCTTCAATCAAGAAATGAAGACCATCTCAGATATTGAAAAGGTTTTCGATGCGTGTGAGGAACATAGTCTGGAATTTGCCGACAATCTTGATTGGGAGGATGGCGATACAGAAGATGAAGAGTATCTGCTTGCCAAGGATGTGAATGAGATTTTAGGCAAAAGATATTACAGGGTAAATAGCTGTTAAATAAACTTTTAAGAAAATCTACGAAAAATTATTTGTTTTTATGACTAATTTTTTGTATTTTTGCAAAGTTAATGATATATTATATATGAATACAGTAGGTAGCCGTACTGCCGAATTTACGCTTGTGGACTATCCTCTTATGGATGACTGATTATATAAAGGATAATGTACTAAAAAGTAATGATAGGTTGAAGCAAGAAATGAGATATGCCTAAATCATAGATTTTCGTAGAATTTCATATACGGTATGAGAACATATAATTTCACACCACAAATATACGGCAATCTGGAATATAAACCAAATGAATTAACATTTTTAACATAAAAAATTAACAATGTTAAAGTTGGTGTTTTATTTGTATATATGAAATATTTGTATTATCTTTGTAGTGTAAAAATTAGATGGTTATTTTGTTTTCCTATTGGCTGTGTTTTTTTTGTTATAATTATGATTTGTGGGATGGCATTATTTGTGAAAATAGTGCCATTTTTTTTTGATAAAAAATATGTTAAAACTAAAAATAAATTTGCTTTATATTATTTTATTTACTATTTTTGTAACACATAAAATAAAACGACATGGTAAAAATTTCAAACAACAAGAACATTCAATCATTCCGTGCTGATATTTGTATTAGTTCATTAATTTTTGAATATTAACATTTATTAGTAAATATAATTTGATTATTTGAAATATAATCATTATCTTTGCAATATAAAAATAAATGATATGGGAACAATCTCTATAACATCACATAAGGATGTAACACATACATCATCTGCATCTAATATTAATCAAATTACTGAAGATTATTACTATCATTTAGTTGGCGAAATAAATAGAGGTACGGTAGTTAAAGCAGTATGCCGTATATATTATCCACGCTTTAACTATACCACATATCATCTTTTGAGTTAAAATTTTTGGTTAAAAACTTGCATAATTCAAAATAATTTATTATCTTTGTAGTGTAAAAATAAACATAATACTAACATGACAAAAAACAACCCCCCACCGTATTAGTTATATAATATTAGGCATTTATTTAAAAATAGTTTTATATATATATATATATATATATATATTGGAGAAAACCAACGAGCCATATAGGTTTTTAGGCGACATTGCTATTTTTAGAGTATGGTGCAATTTTAATAGTTTAGTAATATATAGATAAAAAAGCGCAAATCCATATGTTTTTTCAAAGTTTTTTTCATTGCGCACGAGAATAATATCTACGAGATATATTTATAGGTTCGATTCCTATTATTCCCACAATATCTGTTTTGTTTTGTTGAATTGAAATTCTGTGTATCATTTTGGAGTTGAGTGTGTGTGAACATACTCAACTTTTTTATTTTTTAACTAAAATAATTTGGTCGATTGCCAATATTGTAGTATATTTGTGACGTGAAAGAACAGATAAAGACATATTACTTAATATGTTAAAAGTGTTAATTTATTTGGATAATTGAATAAAAACTTTTATCTTTGTTACATAAAACTTAAATACAATTTCAAATGAAGAATAAACAGACCGAATGCCTTGTGTGTGGTTCACATAATATAGAAATAAATGGTGCTACATATAAATGTAATAATTGTGATGCGGTTATATTATTGTAGCGAAAATTGTAACAATTTTTTACTATAATAATTTGGATATTTAAAATAAATGTATTACCTTTGTAACATAAACTTAAAAACGCTATGGAACAAATTTTAACTGAAACAAAAGAGTATAAGAAAGCAATGGAATTTGAATCAATGCTTAATAACATGAGTTTTGATGCCAAAGCCTTTGCTCAATCAATTAGATATTTTCATCCGACTTTACAACAAAAACTATTTCGTCTAATTAGAGAAATTATAAACGAGCAAGCTGATGAAAGCAGAGTTTTTGACGGACGGAATATTGCTTCACATGAGTTGGCTAAAGAGTTAAAAAAGATAACTGATAATTTTACTTTACCTTATATTTAAGAAAACATTTTTTTGCGTTGTGTGATTTCTTGTCTTAGTCTTTGTTTATTGACACCGTTTGTGAAAATAGTGTCAATATTTTTTTTTATGTTAAAAATGTTAATTTATTTGGACTATTAAATAAAAATCATTATCTTTGTAATAGAAAAATAAACATAACTTAATATATAACGAACATGAAAGAAATTTGCACACCAAAAAACCATAACGAAGCAAGCGAAATGGGTATCCTGATTTTATCATACCTTAAAGGTAACATTGAACCAACAATTAATAATGGTGTAATCCAAATAACAGAGAAGCTACGACAATTCTTTACATGGGGAGCGTGTAATTATATGCTCATAGGCTCTAAATGTGGTTGCTATGGTTTGCAATTTAATGTTAGTGGACTTCTATTTAAAGGTAGAATACGTATTTACTACAACCCGTCATCCGATTATTTTGATGTTGAACTACTACGACCAAGAAAAGAAGAAGTAGTTAAATCTTTTATAGATGTTGATTTCATGCAATTACACAATATTTGCCACCAAAATATTGAACGAAAAGACGATATAGAGGTTTAAGCATAAGTATTTTTTAGTTGTTTATGGTACTATCATTAAAAGGTAGTACCATTTTTTATTAGATAGTATTAATAAAGTCACACTATTTTCACACCACAAATATACAACAATCTGGGAAATTGTCCAAATGGATTAACACTTTTAACATTAAAAATTAACAATGTTAAAGTAGTGATTTGATTTGCATATTAAATAAAAATTGTGTACCTTTGTAATGTTGAAACAAACATCATAAGGTTTTTAAATATTAAATCAATTGAGCTTTTAGTAAGTCTAATTGGCTTGCTTTTACAGCTATAAATGGCATTGTTTGCGAAAATAGTGTCATTTTTTTTAGATATATGTTTATATGTTAAAAATGTTAATTTGTTTGGATATTAAATTTTTAATTATTATTTTTGCATCATAAACATAAAAACTCAATTAACATGAAAAGAATTATATTAGTAAGTATATTTTGTTTGCCGCTTGTAATGATTTTAAATGAAAGTGGCAATTTTATGCCGAACATTTTTGCTATTTTATACGGCTACATGATTTATCTATTAGCCACTAAAACACAATTTGGAAAAGATTTTATCAACAAATTAAATCAATAATAAACGATGTATCTATTTGGTTGTATTATAGTATTTGTATTTTTGCTTTTAATATTTAAGCAGTTTAGCAAAAAGTTAAATATCCGTGATTATTTTATTACATTTGTATTATCACTATTATCATGGGTATTAGTTATTCCTGTACTCGGATTTTATTTAATCATTAAAAATAATAAACATGAATACTAAAGTTAAAAAATTAGCAACTGAACGCACTGGTTTACTCCTTAGATTGGAACAACTCGAAAAGAAAAATAAAAGATTGCGTGAGCAATTATCCATGTGTTCTAACGATGAAACAGAGAGAGATTTGCGCAATTCGTTATCGCTCCAATTGTTTATTGGTAAAAGTGAAGTTTATATGCTCCAAAAAGAATTAAGACGTATTAAAGATAGGACAAAAGCCGAACATAAAAAACACGCTTAAAGCTAAATAAGAAAAGGTGTCAATAATATGTAATTGGCACCTTTTTTATTGCCTATAATTTCACACCACAAATATACAACAATTTGGAGTATTATCCAAATGAATTAACATTTTTAACATGAAAAATTAATTGTGTTAAAATAATAATTTTACTTGTATATGTGAAATATAAATATTATCTTTGTAGTACAATATAGTCATATATTTTTTATTCTTTTTGTCATTTAGTCAATGATGTTATTTGTGAAAATAGCATCATTTTTTTATTTACAGTTTAATGTGTTAAAAATGTTAATTTACTTGCATAATATTGATAGATATATTATCTTTGTAATGTAAAAAATAACCAACAACTTAAACTATAATTGATATGGCACGTAAATCATTGAAAACATTGAACAAAGTGTATGAAACAGATAACTTTTTTAATGTGATTATCGAAAGTTTTATTAATGGACATCATGCTCAATGTAAAGAGCAATATAATATGATGAAACCACAAGACCAAAAAGATTTTCTAATAGAACTTGTTGGCGAAAATCCACAGATACAAGCAATGGATATAATGAGAGTTATCTTATAATATGGCAAAGAATGACTTTATCAAACAGCTTGGGGAAATAAAGAAAAATTTCCTCAAGCACGCAAAAGAAAATTCGGCTAAAGTTAGTTTGAAAACATTTGAGATAAATATTTGTTCTCGTTATCTAACCATGCGAATTGAGTGTGAAGATTCTTACGGAGATTGTGTTGTATTTGAGCAAGAAATTGAAATGGATAATTTTAGTGATGAAATATATCAGAAACCACTAATACCATTAGACATTGAAGAATATAATTAAAGAGTAGGCAAAAACCTACTCTTTTTTTTGCCTATACATATAGGTACTTGATTAAGTACTTCTTTCACTGACACAAATATACGACAATTTCCAGTTTCCACCAAATAAATTAACACTTTTAACATTATAATTTATGTATGTTAAATAATAAATTTTACTTGCATATATCAAATAAATGTATTACCTTTGCAGTACAATAATAAAAACAAAAGATATGACAAAGAGAGAAAGTATAATAGACCAAATAGATGTTTATTTGAACATGAATAGTGTTAATGGCTGCTTATCTAAAGCGCAGCAACAACATCTATATGAACTGACATACAATTATATTAATGTTGGCTCATTATGGGAAGAAGAAGCTAAAAAGGTATTAATTCAAAATGGTTATATGAAATAATATGTTATCTATGTATTTAATTGGAGCATTTATCGCATTTTTACTATATTTGATTTACTTTTTTGATATTAGCAAAAAGTTAAATCTTTGTGATGTGTTTATTGCATTATTTTGCAGTATATTTTCATGGCTGCTTGTTGCTTTGATAGTGCTGCATTATGGCAATAAAATATATCAAAAAATAAAAGAAAAAAAATCATGAAATAATTTGCATAATTCAAAATTAATTCTTACCTTTGTAACGTAAAACTTAAAAACATATAGATATGACTGAAAATTACATTAGCTTAAAACAAATTATTGGTAAAGAGTATAACGAGCTTAAAGTATCGGTATCTTATCAGAAACCACAGATAAACTATTTCAATGGTGATAGTGAAAAAGGTGGAATGTATGTGTATATTAAGCCAATTAAAAGGACTTGTGGAATCGTTTCTTGCACAATGTTATCAGCCTCAACCTTAGAAAACGGATTTAAGGTTAGAGCTTTTGAAATGAGCCGAAACAACAGAAAAAAAGTTGAAAGATTTGGAGAGTTGTTTACAAGTGATGTGCTTGAACAAATAAGAGAAAATTACGAAACACAGAATTTCCACAAAGTGGCTGAAATCATTCAAGAAATTAGTAAAAACTTTAAATAAAACTTGTTCTTAATTGAAAGCTGAACATTAGAAATAGTGTTCAGCTTTTTTTGTATTTATACTTTTTTCAACACCACAAATATACGACAATTTCCAGTTCTCGCCAAATAAATTAACACTTTTAACACAAAAATTTCTAAATGTTAAAAATGTTAATTATCTTGCGGGATTGAATAAAAAGCATTTTCTTTGTATCAGAAAAATAAAAATAGAAAGATATGGAAAAGAAATTAGTAAAAGTGCCTTTTAAGGTAGATTTAGCCAAGAAGATTATAAATGGCGAAATAGATGGTAGAATAGTTACACGTGATGGCAGAAATGTAAGAATATTATGCTTTGATAGAAAAGGTAGTGCGCTACCAATAATAGCATTGGTAGAAATAGAATGTGGTGTGGAAGATTATTTTTCATTTTATATTAATGGGCATTATGATATATACGAAAATAATAGTAAAGACATCATGCTTGAAATCTGCAAATAGCTTACTATAAAAAAATGTGTTAAATTATTTGCTGGTTTGAATACTATTCGCTATCTTTGTAGCGTAAAAATAAAAAGGTATATAAACTTAAAAACAAATAGATATGGCAAGAATTTTTTTAATTACAACTCTTGAAATTACAGAAAATTGTGTTACTACAGAAGTAGTTCCTTGTTTAACAAAAGAAGCAGCTTACGACAAATTTGCCGATTTTTGTTTTAAAGCATGCCTTTCAAAAGACCCTATATTTGAGAATTGTGAACGAGAATATGTTAAAATAAAACGAGTTAGTTCAAATGGCGAGATTATAAGATGTTCATATATTAACACACATGAATATCATGAGTATATTGTAGAAATGTTATATAAAAACATTTTAGAGTAAATAGTTTGTAAAAAATAAAAAAAGCTGAACTCCTTATTTGGATATTCAGCTTTTTTTATTGCCTATAATTTCATACCACAAATATACAACAATTTGGGGTATTGTCCAAATGAATTAACATTTTTAACGTTTAGATATGTACTTTGTTAAAAATGTTAATTTACTTGTTTTTATGAAATTAATAGATTATCTTTGTAATGTAAAACTTAAAAACATAATAGATATGAAAAGAACAATTGACGAAGTGAAATACTTAATGGCATTTTATCATATTAATCGTATGCCGATATTCAGCAATAACACTTTTGTCGGTTATATAACAAAAGATTTAGTATATGATAAAGCAAATGCGTTTAGCGTATATTCTAAAAAAGAATATGCAATAGAAGCCGCTTGTGAACAAATAGATAGTTTCATTGAAGCTGTTAAAAATTTGCGTTCAAAAGAGTTATTAAAAGTATCTGTAATTGAGGTTGTATATGAAAAAGAAAAGTCGATAGATATTGATGGCACTTTAGACGAGATATTTGAAACGGTTGAAAAAATGAATAATAGGTTACGTTATTGTAACGGACATTATTTTAAACTTAAATCCCATGATTTAGATAAAATCTTTAGAATATGGCGACTAATTATTAGTGAAAGTCGTTCATTCAATTTATTCTATGGCGATGGTATTGTAGATTAACATTAGTTTACATAAATAATTTGCAAATGTGAGATTTTTTTCTTACCTTTGTGTTGAAAACATAACAATTAATAAATAAACCAAAAGGCAAAGTTATGAAACTACAAATTGAAAATTTAGTTAATGATAATAACAATCATGCAGTAAATCAGTTTGTTATTAAATTAAATGGAAATATCTATTTTCAAAGCTATGATACAATTATAGCTAAAAAGGATAAAGACGGACAAATAGTCTTATGCAAAGATTGGAATTATTCTAAAACTACAAAAAAGCATTTATATATTTGGTTGCGTGATTTTACAACCTATATATATCTTAGAGGTGAAGATGATGTTAGAGAAGCAATAGCGTGTGGCGCAATAAAAGTAAAAAAATCAATCAAATATAAATAAGGTACTTAATTAAGTACCTTATTACATTTTCATAAAAACGTAATATATGTATAATAAAAGAACATGGTTAAATAAAAGTGATAGTCCATCAACAGGTAATGTTGTAGCCTTTGATGGGCTTACTACTTGGAAAGGAGAAAAAATAAGAAATACTTTTCTTTCTGTAAGTGATTGTTATAGCACAATTAGATTACACCCTACTGATGATGAAAATATTGATGATTTTATCAATAAGTTGGAGGTATTAAAAAATGATATAACTGAATTTATTGAATATCTTGAAAAAAATAAAGAAGCATAATTAGTTATCGAATTAAACATAAAACACTATTATAAAATTTATTTTATGAAGAAATTATTAATAAATATTTTACAGATACCAACCTATAGTCATCATGAGTTTTTTATTAAAAAACATATAATAGATTATGTGGTTGATAAAAATGTTAAATATGAAGAAGATGACTTTGGTAATTTAATTATAACAAAAGGCGTTTTATGTAATAATGAAGCATATCCATGTGTTGTTGCCCATTTAGATACAGTACATAAGGAAAACGAGGTTTTTATTAATAATAGTGACTTATTGCCTTTAGACATAAATCATAATATAATTACATCTAAATACGGTGTTGGTGGAGATGATAAATGCGGTATTGCAATTGCATTAAAGCTATTAGATGAAATAGATAAATTGAAAATCATTTTCTTTGTAAGAGAAGAAATCAAAGATAAAAAAAACGTAGGTTCGAATTTAATTAATCCAATATTTTTAAATGATGTTGGATATGTGATAGGTTTTGATTCACCAGAATTTAATCGAGCCGCATTAACATGTAAATACATAAAATTAATGAACAAATCATTTTTTAATACTGTTTTCCCAATATGTGAAAAAAATGGATTGACAAGGTTTAAAGCTGAAACATCAACAGATGTTATGTATTTGCGTCGAAAAATAAATGTTCCATGTATGAACATAGGTTCTGGATATTATAAACAGCACACTTTGAATGAATATGTTAAAATAGACGATGTTATAAAAAGTTATTCTTTAGGTAAAGAATTAATATTACATTTAGGTAATAAAAAATATTTTTTTAAACATGAAAATATTATAACTTACAAATCTAAAATTCTTTACTTTAACACTAAATTAAAAATAAGAAGATACGTAAATAAAATAAAGAAAAAGATTTGTATATAAAAATTATAACACTATCCCCAAAATGGGTAGTGTTTTTATTATCTATAATTTCACGTCACAAATATACGACCTTTTGCTGAACTAACCAAATAAATTAACATTTTTAACATGGGTGTATTTAATACTTAAAGTATATATTATATCAGTATTATATATTATATATAATTAATATATATATATAAATTATATTATATAATATATTAAATATATAGAAAAAAGAAAATATATAAAAGAAAAAAGATAATTTATTTTGTTATTTCAAAAATTATTATTATCTTTGTATTGTAAAAATTTAAAAACTATACACTAATATGATTTACAAAGGAATCACCTACACTGGTATGAGGAATGTGTTTGATAAAGCACTTGACATCGCACGTAATAACCCTCAAGAAGCAGACAATTTTTTGAAAGCCTATGCTGAAAGTATTTTAAAAGAAAATGCTGAATGTAATACAATGGAGCAAGCAGTATCAATAGCCAAATCTAATTTATACTATTTTAGTGGCTATTGTAGTTGTGAAGTGTCGGATTTGATTTATAAAACGTATAATGTTAAGCACCCTATATTTGGTTAAAGCTTAAAATCATTGGTAAAATTTAATAATATATGAAACAAAAAAGTTTTTTTAATTATTTTTTTGAAAAGTGGAAGAGAGTTATACTTTATTCACTTGTGTTATTCGGTATTTTGTTGTTTATTTTTGCTTGTGAAAGAGTAAAAGTAAATGCTGGTGAAGAAGCTGTATTGGTACATAAACCGTTTTTCTTTGGGAAAGGTGGTATAGACCAAACACCAATATCAACTGGTTCAAAATGGGTATGGTGTACGACTGATAACGTTAAATTCCCAATTATTCCAGTGAAATATACTGAAACTCTTGATGATGTGGCTTCAAATGAAAACACACCACTTGATTTTACGACACAAATTATTATTCAAGTGAATCAAGGTAAAACTCCGACATTACTTAAGAACTATGGCGTTAATTGGTATAAGAATAATATTCAAGATATATATAATAATTATACAAGAAATTATATATCAAAATATTCTCCTTTTGACTTAATGAGTAATCGAGATACCTTAGCCTTAATTGATGCGAATATATTAAGGGACATGAAGAATTATGTTGCAAATTTATCTAAAAAAGCTGAATTTCCAATTACTATTGTAGCAGTTGTTACTGGTCGTGCTAAACCTAATCAAGCCCAATTAGCCGAAATGAATAATACCGCAGCTCAAATTCAAGCGAAAATTAGTGAAGATAGACGAGCCGAAAAAGAAGATGCAAGAGCAGAAGCTGAACGTAAACGTGCTATTGCTGATAAAGCATATATGCGAGAAATGAATTTAACAACTGAAGAATTTATTCAACTTAAACAATGGGAAGTAATCGATAAGAAAAAGGATGCTAATATTGATGTACTTGTCGGTGGTGCTCAATCAATGTGGAATATTAGACGTTAGTTCATTATTGAAATAAAACAATAAAAGCTGAATATCCAAATAAGGAGTTCAGCTTTTTTTATTGTTTATAATTTCACACCACAAATATAGCACCTTTTGTTGAACTGACCAAATAAATTAACACTTTTAACACTAATATTTTTTTATGTTAAAACGATAAAAACATTTGGATAGTTCGGATAAATATATTATCTTTGTAATACAAATATAGCATCATTGGAATTTATAGTTATTTAATGGCATTGTTTGTGAAAATAGTGCTATTTTTTTATTTCTATAATTAAATGTTAAATATGTTAAATTACTTGTTTATATAAGATAAGTTCATTATCTTTGTAGTGTAAAACTTAAAAACAATAATTATGAAATATCCGACTTATATTTTGTGTTCAAATAGCTATGATTTATGTGAAGCTGATGTAGAAAGTTTCAACGAACGCAATTCAACTAATCTAAATTTACACGACCTTGAAGAATTATTGTCCTTTGAAAATTATTCTACTTTTGATGAAGCCGCTACAAAGTATAATAATTGTAAATGTGTTTTATTCGGAAAGGTTGGTAGATGGGATGGTATTTATAGCATTAAACCAATTAAATTCGATAACATTTTGGATGCGGTCAATAAAGCTATTGGAAGCGGTGACTATTATACGGTTAAGTTAGTTCATGGTGGCATTGATATTGAGGTACAACATCATGATGGGACTAATCATTTTACCGTTAAATTACTTAATGAAAAAGGTATTAATTGCCAAAAAGGTGATTTAACAAATAAAAGGTATCACAAACTTATTAATGGATATTTTTAAATATGGATTTATATTATATTAAAGCTACAACTAATAGATTTATCGCTCAACGAAAACCAGAATTTAATAACTCATGTAATATTATTATTGCCAATAACCTTACATTAAAGGAAGCCAATAAAAAATTACTTGAATTATGGAATAAATCTTTTGCTGATGAAAGAGGTTATGCAACTAATTGGAGTGTTGCAGTTAGGAAATCTAAAAAATATCCAACTGATTCAATATATTCTGGTAAATTTAGAGCTTTTGAAGACGACGGTGTTAAATATTCAATAGAATATATTTTATAATTGTTATAAAAAAAAGGTGTCAATGATATGTAGTTGACATTTTTTTTATTGTTTATTTTATCACACCACAAATATACAACAATCTGGAATATATTCCAAATAAATTAACATTTTTAACATTAAATTTTAATTATGTTAAAGTGATTATTTTATTTGCATTTTTTGAATAAAAATATTATCTTTGTGAAACAAATAAAAACTAAACGATATGAAATGGGTAATTTTAATTGAGGACTTTGGTATTTTTGGATGTAAACGTAAAATACATATTGTTGACAACGCAGTACAAGCTAATTTAATGGCAGATAGTTATCGTAATAAATTCGATAATAATAAAATCAAAGTTTTGGATGTTCTGCCGTATGATGAGTATGTAGTCAAATACTTGAAAAGTGACATATCTAAATCGGTAACGGTCAATATATTTGACAATGAGACTGGTGATTATCTACATTGTTTTGATGGAACAAGCGATGAGGTTTGCAACGGTGAGGTTTTAGTATTTCATTATACGACAAGTGACGGCATTGAAATCGATAATGCTGAATTTGTGGTTACATGGTGTTCTAAAGTGTATAATGGAAATCAAACTGCTTTAGTTAAAGTAATTCCTAATAGCGGTGAGGTTATCTTCTCAAATGAATTGAAAACAAAAATAGACGATGCGTTAAAAACTTTATATGAAGTCGAGAATCGTTTAGACCTTATGGGTAAAAAAGACGAGTTTAAAAAATTAATTGAAGCACACAATATTTTGAGTATGTATCAAAAATAATGTTATAACAAGAAAGACTGAATATCTTAATTTGGTATTCAGTCTTTTTTATTGTTTATTTTTTCACATCACAAATATACAATAATCTGGGGAATCAACCAAATGAATTAACATTTTTAACATTAAAAATTAATTATGTTAAAGTGATTATTTTATTTGTGTATGTAATATTAATTTTATATCTTTGTAATAAGAATAAAACTAAACGATATGAATAAAAGTAATTTGACCGCAAAGGAAAGTATCGAAATAGATAGATATCCCAATTATTGTCCTAAATGTGGATGTACAGAGGTTACCCCTAAATTTGATTATGAACATGATGTAATTAATTTCCATTGTGAAAAATGTGGAAATGATTATAGTTCGGATGAGTTTGTAGAATGTGGGTATTGTCATGAATTAATACATAATTCAGCGTCTATTTATTCAAAAAGAACAAATAAAGATTATTGTTCATTAGATTGTTTAGTTGCTGATAATCAATAAGATATATTAAAGATAAATTTCATAATAAAAAAGCTGAATATCTAAAGCAAGGTATTCAGTTTTTTTATTGTCGATAATTTCACATCACAAATATACAACAATCTGGACAATCAACCAAATAAATTAACACTTTTAACATTAAACAATGAATTATGTTAAAGTTGGTGTTTTATTTGCATATATAAAATATTTGCATTATCTTTGTAATACAAACTTAAAAACAATTGCGATATGAAATCTAAATTGAACAAAGTATTTTTCGTTACTTATAACGATTATAACAAAAAATCACCGATTATGGTCTTTGACAATTCTTTGACTGATGATAAAATAAAAGAATTGATACTTCAATGGTTTAGAGATGATGATGATATCGTGGAACTATATGATGATGATATTATCGTAAAAGCCACTGAAGTCATTGTAAGTGGTCATGATTCATGGAGTTTTGATACAGAAGATTATTATATTGAAGATGTAACAGAATATTATTTATAACATGGACTTACAAAATTTCTGCTTAAATCTTATAACGAATAATTTGCCTAAACTAATAGGGCGAAGAATATACGTTTGTGACTTGGATTTTATTTTAACCAATTTTCTAACAAATCAGCAAATTACAGAAAGTAATTACACAATCCAACGTCACAAGTATGTTAAATGAGATAAAAAACTTGTATTATTCAAAATAATTTATTATCTTTGTAATGTAAAACTTAAAACAATAAATCAAATGAGTAATAAAATTTTATGCCCACATTGTGGAAGTGATATGGTAGCTAATAAGGGCTATAATTACGACACATCATATTTGGATTATGAATGTGAAGAGTGTGGTAATCAATTCACTAACAATGACGTTGTGTATTGTGACGAATGTGGTTCTCAAGTAATTGAAGACAATCGAATTGATTATGATGGTCTTGTTTTTTGCTCAAAAGAATGCGCTGAAAGTTACAAAAAAAATTAAGAAAAAACTTGCATAATTCAAAATAATTTATTATCTTTGTAATGTAAAAATAAACATAATACTAACATGACAAAAAACAAACCTCCGCCCTAATTAGCTATAATAGTTTAGTGTTAATTAATTATATAGATTGGAGAAAACCAACGAGCCATATAGGTTTTTAGGCGACATTGCTATTTTTAGAATATGGTGCAATTTTAAGACTATGCCGTCAATTAGAGGTCAGACATAAAAAAACTTATATAATTTTGATAACCGATTTAAACCAATTTTAATATAGAAAAACTATTATGAAAGCAAGAGATAAGCCGTAAAATATAATATAGTAATAATTTATCGTCCGTATATATATTTTAATATAAACATATTTACAATGAAAACAAGAGCTTCCCCCTATTAAAGCATATAGTATTTTTAATTTTAATAGTTTGATAATATATATATAGAAAATAACAAGCGTAAACCCATGTGTTTTTTCAAGGTTTTTTTCATTGCGCACGGGAATAATATCTACGGGATATATTTATAGGTTCGATTCCTATTATTCCCACTCGTTAAGGTGTGCTCTTTTGAATTGAAATTCTGTGTGTCATTTTGGAGTTGAGTGTGTGTGTGAACATACTCAACTTTTTTATTTTTTAACTAAAATAATTTGGATATAAAGAAAACTATTATTACTTTTGTATTGTCAAACTTAAATATCACTAATTATGGATACAAATGATTTCATGAACAGAATTTTTAAATGTGGTAAAACTGAAATTAATCGAGAATTACTTGAGTCATTACCAGAGCCATTTGATACAACAAATGTATCTAACGAAACAATGCAACGCATTGCTAATGAAATTGAATTTGAAATGCGTGAATATTATGAATGGGAAAAACAAGGAGATATAACTAAAGATAAAGTCGAAGAAAAATGGTGGGAAATATTTGAAGAATGTGTTATTAATAACGGTGTTCCATATTATTTCTAAAGTTAAAAACGTTTTTATTCAAAGCCAACTAAAAATAATAGTTGGCTTTTTTTATTTTTTAACTAAAATAATTTGGCTGATGCCTTAGATTGTTGTATATTTGTGGTGTGAAAATAGTATATATGAAGAGCAACACATTTAATATTTGTATTAAGCCATTTAAAGCGTTTTATAGCCATTATTTAATTTAAATGATATAGTTTATCAATAAAGTGATAAAAGTCGTTTAAAAGGCTTTAAAATGTGTCTTATTAAATAATGTTAATTACTTGCCAGGATTAAATTTTTGTATTATCTTTGTAACAGAAATAAAATCTATAAGATATGACAATCAAAGAATGTATTTTGAACAATTTTAAAAAGTGTTTCTTAAACACGAGTATTCCAAGCAATGAATATTTTGTTGAAATGGTTAGAAATAACATTTTAGCCGAATGTGAAGTTATTACAAGAGATTCAAATCAAATAGTGTTAAAGTTATTGTTTGATGATGCACCAATGAAAATAAAATGTGTTTTTAAAACCTCAGTTGGTGTGACTAAATTTATCACTCAAATAGAAGTTGTTGATTAACATTAATTAACCTAAAAAATTTTCAGGTTATCAAGAAATTTATTATCTTTGTAATGTAATTAAAAACCACTTAAATAATATTGATATGGAAAAGAAAACTTTGAATGACCTTGTAAGAGAAGAAGCCAAAAAGAATGTTGGTAAGTATAACTTTGTAAAAGACAAAGAGTTACGAGTTTTACACCACAATATTTGCAAACGATTGGTGGAACTTTCCGATAAGCATAATTTCCCAATGGGAGTGCTTGTATATATTGCAATTGGCACAAATGCCCACCGACCATGCGTTTTTGAAAAAGGCTATGCTAAATTAGATGAACAAAAAACTGAAAGAGTAATCGCTTTATGTGATATTTTCGCCAAAAAGTTCGGGGAAGGCACACGAACAAATGATAGACTTGTTCATGCAGTTAGTCGCTATGTAGATTTGTGTGGTGGTGGCACATTGAAATTCAAACAACTTGTAAATGCCCTTAGTGCAAAAGAGTTCAATATGCGTAAAATTAAAACTGCAAAAGAGTTGGCAAAATTGCTTTGTGGTGATGAAGCCGAATATTCAAAAGGTGGATATATTGTCACTATCAATAAACCAACAAGACACATCAATAAATAAGGTACTTGATTAAGTACCTTTAACATAAAATATTTGCAAAGGTAATTGAAATATATTACCTTTGTAATATATAAAACTTAAAGACAATGAAACGAGCTAAAATTTTTGCAACGGATTTACTAAATATTTCATCACGTTACGAAGTTAAAGTATTAAGCATTGATAAAATTAATATTATTGATGATATTACTTTAATAGGTGAGGGAGAACAAGATATTTTCACTAAAGCTTTACAAGAGATTCAAGCTTATATACCAAAATATTCATTAGAAGACCTTGCAATTTTAGTGAAAAATTGTACTCGAATTGTTGTCGGTAAGTATGAGTTTTTTGTGAAAAATAGCTCTATTAATTATGTTGAATATGCGTTTGGCATATCTAAAAATAATTACAGTATTGAATATGTAAAATATTAAGACTATGGCACGAGTAAAAACATTATCAGTAAAACACCCACTTGCTAAAACACTTGACAACTTTCCTAACTTTGACAAGAGTGGAAGTATCTCTGGTATGAAAAAGCTTTACTATGGTAAAGATGCGTTATTAGTTCGATGCGGAAATTATATTTATAATGTAACAAGTGAACCGAGTATATATGAACAAGCGTACTAAAAAATGAAAAAAATGGGTAGTTCTATGGTAGAAAGCGTAAGTCTGCTCGTAGTCACGGGTTCAACTCCCGTTATGTCCACATAATAAATAAAAGATATATGGGCATATACCTCAGGTGGTTAGAGGGCGAGGGAGCGGTAAACATGGGTTCGATTCCCATACTATCCACATATAGGGTACTTAATTAAGTATCTTTTGTATTATAATTATTATAATATATTGAAATATGAAAAAATTAATAGTCACCAAAAAACGAGTACTTTTTTACATAAAAAATGATATAACTAATGAGGTAGAGTTTGTTACCTTGAAACAAAGATATGCTATATTACCAAAGTCTCGTTGGAGTTTGTTATATGATTTCATGGAAAGCCATTTTATCCAATACGGACAAAAAGGGTGTTATGTTGGTGAAACTCGTGATAATGAAGATAATATCTGTACTATCTGGGATTTAAGTAAAATTTTTCCAAATACAGCTTTTGAATATAACGATATATCAAAATATAAACTTATTTAAAAATTTGCATATATGAAATAAATTTATTATCTTTGCATTGTTATTTAAAGTAACAACGTTATGAGACGAATAACAAAAGAAAAATGATTATTCAAGCTTAAAAATTATTCCTTAATAATATATTTGGTTACGTGAAAAAGATATATAAAAAAATCAAACAATTATTGGATATTTAAAATAAAGTTTATATATTTGTGTTATTTAAATAATAACTTATATAAATAAATGATATAATGACAGAACAAGATAAAATTAATCTTTCAATAATTGAAGATTTTTTAATTGATAATTCGATTTCTTTTAAAAAAGAAGTAATTGAAATTTTATTGTCTGATAATTCTAAAGCTGATGAAGTAATATATCATTTGAATGATGGTACATTACAATTACGTTATGTTAATTCATTAACTCATTTAATGGATTATACAAAACGTTTTGGTATTATTGGTTTACCGCATAATTATTTCATTAATATTTCAAAAGAAAATCATAATAAAAATATACGTACAATTTGGATAAAGGATTTTGAAATTACTGAAAGTAAAACAATTAAAGATATTGAAGGTAATATTTTAGAAAATTATCATAGAAAATGGGAAGTATTAAAAGGATATATATTAACTGCTGTAGGTAAAATTAAAACAAGAATTTACGCAAGAGATTGCGAAGTTAGAGAAGTACCAAACACAGAATTGCGCCCTTTTCTCGATACTAATTGTTTTTATGGTTATCGTTCAGCAAATAAAAATTTAGGCCTTTATCTTAAAAAAGAAAAAAATGGCTTAAAAGCTGGAACTTTAGTTTTTGTATATACATTTGGTTATAATTTTTATGGTAATAAAAATAGAGAAGATAATCCTTTTATTGAAATAATTCGTGTATCAACATTAATTGGAACACAAGTATTAGGTGGCTCAAGTAAATTACTTAAACATTTTCTTTTAGAATATCCAATATTAAAAATTGGAAATAGAAATATTGAGGTTAATGAATTGAAATTTTATGTTGATGCTGACCATAATTCTGGAAAATCACTCGAAACACTTGGATTTAATTTTGAAAGTTGGGATGGTTCTGGTTTTATGAATATGTGGACATGTGATTATAATGACAATAATGGGCTTAAAGGAACTAAAAATGAAATTTTTCATCGAAAACCAATGTTTCATAAAAAAATAATGGAATTGATGAAAGAACATAAAATAGTTTCAATTGCTAATGCTGGTACTATTGTGTATTCACTAATAAAAAAGAATTATTTGAATAATAAGTAATTTTTTTTGGTTTTTTCAAAATTTATTTATATCTTTGTAGCATAAAATAATTTTAGTATGAGCAAATTAAAAACTCCTTTTGAATTGTTTAATGTAGAATGTGGCAAAGGTTGGGATGGCTTATTAAAGCCAATCTTTGATTACATTGAAAGATATAATAATGAACATGAGGAAAAAATAGAAATTATACAAGTTAAAGAAAAATTTGGTGGGCTGAGGTTTTATACTAATTTCACAAATGAAGAACTTGAATCTTTAATTAAAGAAGCTGAAAGTAAATCTTTTATGACTTGTGAGATTTGTGGTTCAACCAATAATATTGGTCACACACTTGGTTGGATTACTACTTGTTGTGAAGATTGTGTTAAAAAAATGGCAACTGTACGCAAAGCCACTATCAAGTGGAAACCAATAAATTGTAATGGTTTTAAATTTTATGAGATTTCCGAAGATGGCACGTTAGAAGAAATTCATTAAATATTATTACTAATCATATTTGGAGAGTACCAGAGGGGAAACATTGTTATGTTAGCGTAACAATGGTGTGGACAAATGGGGACTATGGTAAGTAGTCTGCCACTTCAAGTGGCTTCGGTGGTTCAAATCCACCCTCTTCAACAAAAAAAGTAAAAAAAAGTTCTTTAAAAATTTGCATATTAAGATATTTATTTGTATCTTTGCAATGTAAAAAAAATAAAGAATAGTTCTTTGATATTATGGCGAGATGGTGAAACTGGTAGACACGAAGGACTTAAAATCCTTTGGCCATTGCGGCTGTGCGGGTTCGAGTCCCGTTCTCGCTACGTTGTTTTTAAGTTTTTATGTTTATTGTATGGCGTACCCTAGATATTATAGGGCACGCCATTTTTTTTATATGTAATTTCACATCACAAATATACGACCTTTTGCTGAACTGACCAAATAAATTAACACTTTTAACACTAAAAATTAATTATGTTAAAGTCAATATTTTATTTGGAAAAACAATTTATTGTTGCTATCTTTGTATTACTAAATCAATAAAAATTATACGATATGGATGAATTGATATTTTTTCATTTACAAGTTATCAAAGCATTTAACGATATTACAGCTCTTAGTGAACAAGGAGCTTTATTAGAGGTTAATTGCTCTGTTTTGGATAAATTAAAAGATGCAGCAAATATGTTGCAATTGGCTAAAGATGAATTGTTAGATATTGAAAATGGAGATTATGACAATTAAAGAATTAATTAACGAATTACAAAAATATCCAAATCAAAATGCTGAAATTAATATTGTCACAAATTTGATTGATATTGATAATGAAGCTTTTGATTGTGATGATTGTAAAATTGATTTTCTACAACAAGATGTTGATAATCAAGAAATGTATGACCTCTATATTTCTAAAGAAAATAAGTCAACTGAACCACGTATTCATGAACTTCTTGAGCTTTACGATAATGTAACTATTAAACTTGATACTAAAGATAACTATGGAAATATTGTTATTCTAAGTGAGAATAATGATGTACTGAGAGAAATACAAGTTGGTGGTAGACATTATCAAGCTGATAACATAACAATTATGTTATCTAATATTTTGTAATAAAAATAATATTAAACCATAATAAATAAGCTGAATATCTAAAGCAAGGTATTCAGCTTTTTTATTGTCTATAATTTCACATCACAAATATACAACAATCTGGGCAATCAACCAAATAAATTAACACTTTTAACATTAAAAATTAATTATGTTAAAGTCAATGTTTTATTTGTATAAATGAAATAAATGTATTATCTTTGTAATGTAAAACTTAAAAACGTTAGTTATGGAAAAAAATATTAAAGTAATTGAATCATATCGTGACAAGATTGAATATAATAACTTTATTCGTCCACTTTCTTTGATAAATGCAAAAAACATTAGTAAGCATAAAATTTTCTTACAACTATTACCTATTGAGAAACTTGCTAATAAACTACATATTGATAAAAAGAGGGTTTTAAAAACCATAGATAAACTTCTTAAAAAGAAGATTGTGTTAAGTGATTTATTATCATACGCATATACTCCAACTGGTTTTGTAATTAATAAGGGTGTTTTGGTTGCGGAGAAATGTGCAACTTCGTCAGTTTATAAAAGAAACATTGGTTTTGTTGACAAATATTATGACGTTTATTTAGTATGTAATGCAAATATAAACGTTACTTTCAATTTAATTTTTAGAACATTATTAGCTGAAATTTTCCCTAACATATTCATTAAGAATAGTGATAACGTGTTTTTATTCAAAGAAGATTTTAAATATACCTTGGAACAACGCAAATGCCTTGAAAATTTGCCAAAAGAACTTTCAATATATAAAATCCCAATTGAAATAAACCAGTTGTCAGTTAAAGAAATCGCAACTTGTATAAACAACAGAAAGCGTATTAATGAAATCGTTTTTAAGACACGAATTTCAAGCTATTTTGATAGCGAATGTATTTACATACACCTTTTCAATATTAATATTGGTGGTCATATATATAGTAGAGAATTATATGTACCAATTGAAGCATTATTTACAAAAGATTATGAAGCAATTGCAAATGAATATATCACATCACAAGCCGTTATTAATGAGAATGGTGTGATTGATTTTATTAATGGCGCACAAAAAGATATGCCGTATTTTAAAAACGAACGAACACAAAAGATATTAAAATATATTTTATCATAATTTAAGTTGGATAATTCAAATTAAATTATTATCTTTGTAATATAAACTTAAAAACTATATACAATATGACTGATTTGTTTAAAGTAATGGCAGAAAATAGATTAAGTGCCATTAATTGTTTAAAAAGTGTCAAAAATTTTGTTGAATTTGATTATGACGAAAATGATGATAATCGTCCATATATCTTAATATGCGATAGGCATGGAGAAATTTATGATACGGCAGTTTCAAAAGTTCGTCTTACTGAATCTAATGATATTGAAATATATGTTGAAGATTGGGGAGAATGGGTCAATGACGATGAATGCCTTTCAACAACGGCTAATAATGTTTATATAGCACTATCTAACTATATTTTTGGTTAAAGATAATATCCGTATAGCTTTAAGCTGAATGCCTTATTTAGGTATTCAGCTTTTTTATTGTCTATAATTTCACACCACAAATATACCGCAATTTAGGGAATCAACCAAATTATTTTAGTTAAAAATAAAAAAAAGTGATACTAAACTAATAGTATCACTTTTATGCAAATGGTAATGAAGATATGTTTATAGGACTAACTTATAATCAAACCCATTAATGTTTATAGTGTCGTTAATGGTATTATCATCATTCAAATATTTGTCATGCTCAATATCAATAAATGAGCTTCTGTAATAATCTAAACACTTAAATTTGAGTGGTTTTTTATCAGCAATAGTTTTAATTAATGTAACAAAGTCATTATATTTACAATAATCTTTTAATATCGAATTTATTCGTATTTCACCATATATGTGATTATCATGTAACCAACCTCTTTTACCTAAACAATAATCGCCAAATGCTTTTAATTTTTCATGACTAACATTTTCAATTAGTGTTTGGAGTAAAACACGTACATAATTTGAATCATCGACTTTATATTTAGTATATCCTAAAATAATAGTTGTTTTAACGCCTAAAACATTTATTGCTTTACTAACTATTTCAGCATTAGAAATTATAGACGTTTCTTCAAAAAATAGTTCTAAAGTTATTTTGGTATCATCAAAAAAACATCTATAATGATTATATATAACTTTATAATCGTTATATTTATATAATTTTGCATTGGCAAATACATCATTTGTTTCTTGTTTCACCACAATATAATCATTAATATCCTCATTATATCGTGCATCTATTTTATCATATATTTCAGCAAAATATTTCGAGTTGAAACTGAATGTAATATATGCCTCACCACAATCTTTTTTATCCCAATATGAATTAATTATCTTAATACTATTGTGAACATTTTTCAAAAAATTAATTTCTCTATGAATATCACCAATATGTTCACAATCTGTAATATGATACTCACCTATAATGATTTTTTCCATATCTAATTATTTTTAAGTTTTTACTAATACAAAGATAATAATATTATTTGATATATCCTAATACTTTTGTGAAAAAAAATTACTTTTAGTGTATGATATTTTTTCACACCACAAATATACGGCATTGTGACGTAATAGACAAAGTTTTCATGTTAAAATATGCTAATAAATCTTTATACAAAAAATATTATTATTAATGCTTGTATATTCTAAATTATATTATAGTATTTGATTTATAGATATATAAGTATGTTTTAAAACATAAAAAATAAGTTGTGTTATATTTGGTAATACCACTTATTTTATTTACATTTGTAACGTAAAAAAAAAACAACAATATGGAAGATACTTATATACTTGTAAATGGCGTAAAAATGTCGGTGAAAGATTATAAGAAAAGTAAGCAAGAATTAAAACCGACTAAGAAAACAAGGAAACGTAAAAAGAAGCCTACGGAAATTAAATTACTTTCGGACGATATTAAATTAATGCTCAAAAAAGTAAAATTTATTAAGTCATTATCAGCTTATCATGATAACGCATATCGTCAATGGGGTGTTGTGGCTAAAAAATTTATTGAATGTAAAGATATTGAAGGACCATTTATTTTATATAAATGTAAAGCAAGAACTGTCGTTAACACTATTCACGATATAAACGAACTTGGCAGACGGAATAGTAAACATATTTTTCAACTAATTGAAAAGTTATCGTATGACCTTGACGACCTTAAATCATATATTGATATGTTGTGTCACAATATTGTGAAAAGTGGTTACCTTCAACATTTTAATGACTATGAATTTATTAGTGGTGAGGGGCGACGATTAGGTATTAAAACACTTATCAGCCGTTCTACTATGGCTATTCATGATATTAACAATATTATAAAAGAGTGCCAAAAAATAGCGTTAAAAGGCGTAGATAGTTATTAATCAAATGGTAGGAAATATCTCCTACCATTTTTATTTTTTTAACACATTATATTTGATTTATATGGAATAAATTATTACCTTTGTAGTACAATATTAAACTAAAACGATATGGCAAATTTAGAAACACTTGTTAGAATTGGGAATAAATGTTATTGGAATGACCCCGCAATTCAAGAATATCCGAAACGAAGTAGGCTTTCAGCCTTGAAGAGAGTGTTCGTTATTGTAAAAATTAATGGTAACGAAAATGGTATCTATACAGAAAAAGATGATATTATTCTAATTAAGGATACTAAAAGTGGCACAGAAGCCGAGGTATATGCAAACGAATTGTTTTTCATTTAAATTATAATAATATGGGAGTAAAATTAAATAATGCAGAGCAATATGAGCCTATTAATATAAAGCTAAATGCTATTGATACGCCAATTGCATATAAAAATAAAATAGAAGAACTTGTAGAACAAGGACTTTATGAAAATACAGAAGAAGCTATCAAAGCTAATCCTGTTATTGAAATTGAATGTGAGATTTATTATGAAAAACATTCTGGTGCTTTTGCCGTTGAAAGTGGTGCGGTGGAATCTGGTTGTGTATATTCACCTTATAGTGGTGAGTTATGCGATGATGCGGACGTTGAATAACAATTAAAATACGTTATGATATGCGTTTTCTATCAGCTTTAATTTTAATTCTTTGGATTGCATTATTATTTTCTTTTATAACTGGTATATTGATATTTGAAATGGCAATTGAAAAAATACCAGAATCTATATTGAAAATATATTTTATCACTCATATATTAACTTTTATTTATTTAGTTTTAAAATTAAGTAAGACTGATAAATAAAAAACAATATCAAATATAAAAAAACGCCACTTATTTAGGTGGCGTTTTTTATTATCTATAATTTCACGCCACAAATATACAACAATCTAAGGTATCAGCCAAATTATTTTAGTTAAAAAATATTACATAAAAAAATATTTGATTTTATTTGTCTATTTGAAATAAATATATTATCTTTGTAATGTAAAACTTAAAGACATGAAAGTAAAAGAAATCATTAAAAAAATTGATACCTTAGTTAAAGAGGGGTATGAAAAAAAAGATGAGTGTTTAGATTTAATTAATGGGCTTAAAACGTCATCGAAGCTTATAGAATTTATACGTGAGTTTGTTGGTTTTGAGGGGCTTTTAGCTTTTGAGCATGGGTATATGGTTATATTATCCAAATATGGTAAAATATGGGGTGTTGACCAATATAATTTATTGTCAATAAAAGGAAATATTCCAATATCTAAATTAGATGTAGATACATTACGTTGTGTCTGCCAAAATATTTGTAATTATTATTTTTACTGTTACTATAAAGCTTAAATAAATATGGCAAATAAAGAAATCAAAATCAATGGTAAACCATTAAACATTAATCGAATTCTAGTTCCAAAAACTAAAAAAAGAGTAAGAGATTTTATTGAAGAACTTACACCAGATATAGATAGCATTATTAGATATGCGTATCGAAATGGTAAAAAACCGTTTGAAAATAAAGAAGAGTTGAAGCAATGGCTTATTGGTAACCAAAAAGGCTACCATGAATTTAACTATGAACTGTATGTATATTTTGCAGATAAATGTAAAATTACCATTTAAAAAACTTGTGTAGTTCAAATAATTTTCTTATCTTTGCAGTATGGGAAAAATAAATAAAGTATTTGGTAAATATAAAATTGAACTTCGCAAATTCAAAAGAGTTATGGGGCATGATGATAGCATCCCATATCAAGGCGAATTGTGGGCTAATAATATCCATATAGCTAACTGTTGGAATGACGGTTGGGGTGGAGAAACTAATGTTGAGCCGCTTAATATCGAACTATTTAATGATGTAGCTGAAGTAGTTTGTAAAACATTTGGTGCGTTCGGTATTAAAACTTGGCAATATACAATACCTATATTAGCTGATGAACTTGCATCTATGTGCGAAATGAATAAACACATAACAGCTAAACAGAAAAATGGACTTGTGTTTAAACGTGATGATAATTCTTTAATTGTTGTGCCATTTAAAACAAATAAGCGAAATGTAATTCCTATCGCTGAATTGTTGCTAACTAATCAAGGTCAAACTTTGATTAAAAATACAATTAAAAAATATCAAGCACAAGGATTTACATTAATGAATAATAATATTACATATACTAAGGTACTTAATTAAGTATATTTGAAAAAAAATAAGGTAAATGTTTGCATATTACAATATTTTTCTATAACTTTGCAATGTAAAATTTAAAAACAACAAACTATGGAAGAATTTGTAAATGTAATGCCAATTATTGAGAATAATAGGCGAATAGTAAAAGATTTGATGAATTCAAAAGATATGAAGTCTATTGAATTTGATAAGCCATTTAACACATCCCAAAATATAGGTAAATGTATGGCTTCTATCTACGCTATTGAATTTAGTGAAAAATATAAACGTTTGAGATATTTGTACGTTTATGGACCTAAAGCTAATTGTCAAAATTGGTTTTATAGTGGAGAATTCTCATTAGAAACTGAACTTAACATATTAGCCGAAACCTACAATATCTTGACTAAAGAATAAATATAATTTTTCATAATAATTTGGAGAGTACCAGAGGGGAAACATTGTTATGTTAGCGTAACAATGGTGTGGACAAATGGGGACTATGGTAAATAGTCTGCTACATTAGTAGCTTCAGGGGTTCAAATCCCCTCTCTTCAACAAAAAAAAATAAAAAAAGTTCTTTAAAAATTTGCATATTAAGATATTTATTTGTATCTTTGCAATGTAAAAAGGAAAGTTAGCAAAGGTGGTCAATGCAATGGACTGAAAATCCATCAATGATAGTTCGACTCTATCACTTTCCACATTTGTAGTATTAACTATAGAAATAGACAGTGACTGAATCACTGTAAGACCTCGGTTAAACTCCGAGAATACTACAATGGAATACTTTGAAGAGTACCAGAGGGGAAACGTTGTTATGTTAGCATAACAATGGTGTGGACAAATGGGGACTATGGTAAGTAGTCTGCCACTTCAAGTGGCTTCGGTGGTTCAAATCCATCCTCTTCAACAAAAAAAAGTTCTTTGAAAATTTGGAAATTACAATATTTATTTGTATCTTTGCAATGTAAATAAAACTTGGCGTATCTCCTCAAGCTTATACCTTGTAGAAAGAGTAGTTGGTCACACGTGGGTTCAAGCCCCTCCGCCAAGACTAAATAATATATTTTATATATGGTAGAAGAGATTTCAGATTTTTATAAAGATAAAGGGTTTATTAGAGTATATATAAATACAAATAAAGAACCTAGAAGAGTTGCAACTTTATTACATGAAAGTAGGAAACTACATAGTATGAGTTATGCTAAGTATCTTTATACTAGTTATTATAAAGTTGATGTGCCTAAAGATTTAGAAATTGACCATATAAATGGAGATAGAATGGATGATAGAATTGAAAATTTGCAAGCAATATCGGCAGAATATAACCGTAAGAAAGACCTTAAAGGTAAAGAAATGGTAGAATTAATTTGCCCAGTATGCAAATGTAAATTTTTATATGAAAAAAGAAATTTATCCTCTCATCCTAATCCTTGTTGCAGTAGAAAATGTGGCGGTATTAAATCGCACTGGAAAAAAAAATAAAAAAAATCAATATTTTTTTGGTTTTGTAAATATTTATTTGTATCTTTGCAATGTAAAAAAAAATTGTGGGGTAGAGCAGTGGTAGCTTGCAAGGCTCATAACCTTGAGGTCGAGGGTTCGAATCCTTCCCCCGCAACAAACATATAGGGTCGTTGCACAGTCGGTAGTGCGCTTGGTTTGGGACCAAGAGGTCGCAGGTTCGAGTCCTGTCTACCCTACTAAAGGGAACTAACAGCAGTTATATTATAGATATATTATAATTTTTTATGCTATTGTTTTATTATTTAGATTATTTATTTTATAGCATATCATATCTAATATTTAATAATTAATTTGTTCCCGAATAATATATTTGAAGAGTACCAGAGGGGAAACGTTGCTATGTTAGCATAACAATGGTGTGGACAAATGGGAGTTATAGTAAATAACTTGCTACATTAGTGGCTTCGGTGGTTCAAATCCACCCTCTTCAACAATTTCATAAACATATGAAACAATTAAAAGAAATACTTATACGGCTAACAATATGGTTTTTTTATCCATTATCTGTATTATAATTATTTATAATTTTTAATATAACAAAATGAAAAACAAAGAATATTTTCTTTATTTATTATATAATAGTTCTTTGAGGTATTGGTATATGGTTGTGCCATAAATTTTTTTTCATCCTTTGGCACGTAAAACCTAAAAAGGTCTTTAGCAAAAGAGAAGTAGATTTAACAATTTAATAATTGTTAAAAGCGAAAATCACCGCATTATAAGTAGTCTCAAAAACACATATGTTGATGGGATAGAGGGTGTTGTAGTTCACCCCTTAATCATAACGATTAAGAATTAATTTCAATGTTTTTAAGTGAAATTAAGAACTATGGGCATTAATTATTTGGCTTTTATGCATTTTAATATAATTATGGGAAGTACCAGAGGGGAAACGTTGCTATGTTAGCATAACAACGGTGTGGACAAATGGGGACTATGGTAAATAGTCTGCTACTTAAAGTGGCTTCGGTGGTTCAAATCCACCTTTCCCAACAATTTTAAGGCTAATACAATTTGCTTTTAGGGGGTAGTTATTCGTTTAATATCGAATAAATAGGTAGCCGTACTGCCAAATATACGCTTGTGGACTATCCAACTATGGATGACTGAATTGTAGTGATACAATATACTAAAAAGTAGTGATAGGTTGAAGCAAGAAATAAAATGTAAGATAATATAGTTTTCTTATAATTTTATATACGGTAGCAAATTAAATGTTGGTTTTTTTCATTCTCTATCAAAATGTCGACAATTCAATCACAGGTAACCAACATAAACAAAGACGTTTGTTTAGTATTAGCCTTTTTAAAAATATCCATATCGTGATAGCCTTTTTTTGAGCGTATAACGTTGATTGTCGCATTAAAGGCTATAAGTTTTTAAGTTTGAAAAGCCAATGGCGAAGAAACCAATCGTTGTGAAACGGTTGGTTTTTTTATTTTAACAATGTTAAAACCTAAAAAATATTTTGTTATTAGAAAAATAATATTTATATTTGCATAAACAAATTTAAAAACTTAAAGATATGACAGAAGCTGAATTAATTAGTATTATTAAAAATAGTAATTACACTCGTTATTTCAAAGTTAAACTTAACACGAGTGAAATTAAAAAAGTGAGACTATTTTTAGATAGATATGATACACCATGTATATTTAGAAGTAGGTCGAGTAGATATGGTTTTCCAGTAGCCACACTTGCAAATAATTGGGTTGAAGTAATACCTATACAATCGGATGAAGATTATGTTATTGTAAGGAAATTCATGGAAAAAGTAGTCCGTTATTTAACTTATAGTGGACTATGGCAAGATATGAAAAATGCATATCAAAAAATTTTAGAGCAAGGTGATGATTATATTAAGTATCTTATAACATTAGGTTATACTGAACAAAGAGAATATTTGAAACAAACAATTGGTGACGTTTCGTTGTATGTTGATAGTATTATCACCACTGCTAAAAAAGGTATTGTTTCAATTAATTATCATGCTCACGAAAAAAATGTTGTGAGAGATAAAGCTAAACAAGCAATTAGAACTGGTTTACCATTCGTTTATCATTGGCGTAAAAATTACGATAATTCAATTGAATTTAAAACATTTGAAGACGGAACAAAATGTGGTTGGTATGCTACTGAATATAAGAATTGTGGTAATGGGCATTATTATTATGCTTTAGATGAAAGACACGCTATATTTGGTGAAACAGATTAAACCAATATAATATGGAAACGATTAAGAAATTTAGGAAAGAAATTGTTTTTGGTATTGGAACAATATTAGAGAATCCAGAACAATTTAATAATCGAATTACATTTTATATGAAAAGGTTTTGGATTAAATATGAAAATGTTTGGTATTTAACTAAACTTTTACCAGAACTCAATGAACATGAAATCTTTATTAACATTATAAAAAATAAATGTTATAATAAAGAACAACTTGAAGCATACATTATAGAAATTTTAAGTCTTAATATATAATAATATGGAAAATATGAACATTAAAACATTTAGTAAAGAAGATTGCAAGGCATATAAAGAACAATTATTGAAAAAATAAAGATAACTAACATTTACACTAAAAATGTAAAATAAAAAAAACCGTTGTATCTATTCTACAACGGTTTTTTTATTGTCTATAATTTCACGTCACAAATATACGACAATCTATAATATCATCCAAATATATTTAGTTAAAAAAATTAATAACGCAAAAATACATTATTTTATTTGGATAATTGAAATAAAATATTTATCTTTGTGATATAAAATAATTCGATATGGAAAATTACGTTATTTGTTCAGAAATTATAAACGATATATTAATCGTTAAAGCCAGCAATAAAAAGGACGAGAATGAAAATTTTGTCAAACTTTCATCATTTAAAAATAAATCAATTAATGAAATTTTTAAATGTGTAAAATTGTTTGAAGAAAAAGCTGCAAATGATTTTATTAAAACACACTCACAAACACAATCTATTACCTTATCTAAATTTAAAACTTTAATCTATAACCATAAATGCCAATGTTCACCGAATTGTAAAAAGTTTATATACGGTGGTTGCTATAATATTCCTAATGTTGGTGGTATCACTGTTGAATGTTACGATAGAATATCAAAACATGGAAAACTAAGTCCATATAAAGTAGTGCAAATTTTAAATAAAAATTAACATTTAATATTTGGTTATTTCAAACATTATATCTATCTTTGTGATACAATAATAATAACTTAAAATTTAGAGATATGGGACAGTATTTTAGAGGCGCAGTTTTGAAAAAGAATCACAAACTTGCAAAAGAACCAGTTTTATTCGCATTATCACCACGTAAATTTGGTAATGGGGCTAAATTAATGGAGCATTCATATATTGGCAATGCTTATGTCAATGCTTATATGCAAGAGATTTCATATGAAGACGGTTATTTTTTTGAATATCCATTTGTATGGGTCGGTGATTATGCTGATGGCATTAACGGTAAAGAATATTATTTCCACTCTCGTGAAGTTGAGGATGAATCATATATTAAATATGCTAAAACATTTAAGGCATATTATTATAATCATTATAAATACCTTATTAACTTTTCTAAAAAGGAATATGTTGTAATACCTAAAATGAAGCCACAAGTTTGGCAAGTGCATCCGCTACCTTTATTAACTGTTTATGGAAACGGAAGAGGGTGCGGTGATTATCGGTTTAAAAACGAATATGTCGGTCGTTGGGCGTTCGATAGAATTGGTTCAACTAATGACGAAAGCATTATCACTCGGTTTAACTTGAAAGAAATTCATCCAGATTTTAAAGTAGATTTTTAGTCCATATTGTTTTTTAATTGAACTTGTTAAGGTGATGTTTAATACATCACCTTTTTTTGTTAAAATAAGTAAAATAATAATACTATGCTTGGGAATCATAAAAAATATATGTATATTTGCATTGAAATTATTTAATTGATAATGATATGTTTAATAATTATATTTGTTATAATTGCTTATATTACGATATATCAAATTAGTTTTTATAAAAATCATAAACTATATAAAAATCAATTGATTTTATCAATATCACATTCACATCAACATAATACGATACTTAATGTATTATTGAGATTTTTAATTGATAATAATTGTTTAGGTGATTTTTTATATTACTTTGATAAAACTAATAATGTTAATTATAATGATAAATTACATAAATTAAGTAATTATGTTACGATAACTAAGAAAACAGAATTAATATCTAAAGCTTTTATTTGGCAAAAAACGCAAAACGGTTTTAATTTTTGGAATGATATAAATAATAAATGGCAAACCCAATCTAAAATAAAAGCTTATGACGTAATTAAAATTATTGATAGTATTAATCAACTTAATATAAAATAAAATGAACGAAAGAATTAGTATTACTGATTTAGAAAAAATGATGCAAACTAAATATGTTTGTACTCAAAAAATTAAACTCGCTGATAATATTTTAGGCGACACAAAAAAACATATACTCGAATTCGATATTTTCGATGGCTTTGCATATTGTCCAGATTATCGAGGTAAAGAGTATTATATGGTTTTCCCTAAAAAGGACTTTATCAAATTATCTAAAAACATTGAAAAAACTGCAAGAGAATATCTTAATCTCGATGAACACGAACCATTGAAAGAAGAACATCTACTTGCAAGTTACAACACATTGTTTGTTAATGATTAAAGAAAGGAGTTTTTATGACATATACAATTGAACTTAATTATAATGCTCGAATTGTTCAAGTAGTTAATGCCGAAAATGAAGGTGAAGCACTTGATAAAGCAAGAAATTTAGCTGAAGAAGCTGATATTAAAGATTTCATTATTACTAATGAACGTGAATCAAGAATCCTAAATCAAGAATAATACTAATTAGAAAACCTCAATGATTTAACTATATCATTGAGGTTTTTTTGTACCTTTTTATTCACACCACAAATATCGGAATAAATTTGTATCACTCCAAATTTTTTTTGTTAATATTTCTAAATAACATTTTTTAACTAAAATAATTTGGTATGAACTTTTAATTGTCGTATATTTGTGGTATAAAATTATATACAAAAAAAAACCAACATCATTAAGTTGATGTTGGCTATTAATATTGATATGACTGAAAACTAATGTATTTCACTTATAAAATAATTCTCATTATCACGCTTGCCTAAAATACTCGTTTCATTTTTTGTTACAATCTTACATTCTGGTAAGCTTATACGTAATATATTAGATTCTGTTATTAAATGAAGTTTAGCAAATTATTTCGACGTATGAGAAAATGTTTCACTTTCAACATTACCATTTATACACTTGATTATTTTTAATTTGTAATTTTGGTTAGCCATAATTATTTAGCAATTTTTGTTGAAAAATATTCTATTAATTCGTAATCAAATTTTTTAATGTTAAATGGTGTAGTCGATGAATAATTAGCCATAAATTCATCATCTAAAAACACATCATAATTAAATTTATCTTCATTCGGATATACCGAAAATATTCCATAAATTGTGTATATTTTCTTTACCATTGTCTATTAAATTTGTGATGCAAATATACGATATTTTTTTTATATATGCAAATATTTTTCTTATATTATAATTTGCATTTTAAATTTATTATTACTATCTTTGCAATATAAACATAAAAACAACACATATGAAAAAAACAGTAGTAACATGGCCAGAGAGCCAAATTTTAATGGTAAAAAAAGGTTTTACCAAACATTGTGTATTAATCAATTCAGAGCAAGGCCTTGGCTTATACGGTTCATGCGCATATCTTGTTGATGAAGAGTGGCTTAAAAAAGTTGAACAAGGTTTAATACCAGATAGTGACGAAGATGAGGGTGAATTAATGGTAGATTATTCATTTCCAGAAGATGATGATTATGATGATTAAATAATATTCCATGTTGTATGTAACAAATGCTGATATAATATTATATCAGCATTTTTTATAGCTATATAAATAAAAAAAAGTAACTATTTCATATAGTTACTTTTTTTATTTATAACTTTGATATTTTAATCAAATAACTCAACTTTATTTATTGTAATATAAACATAGTCACCATGTTTATTTTTTATGTATATCATGGTTTCTTTTTTTCTTCATCATCCGAATTGATATATGGCTTGATTATATCATATTCACTATTTAAATGACGAATAGCACCTTTTTCATTTTTATGCAGATACTTGCATATTACTTTTTCACCATGAATATAAGTTTCGACCGAAAGCATGAAAATTTTATCCATATTTTATGTTTTTATTATTATTGAATATTAATCAAGTACGTCAACCTCAACAATGTTTAGAAATACATAATTCTCATCATCATCTTCGGCATATATATTTTCATCATGATTCACACTCCGTCTATCATATACCTTATATTTAGTTGTTGATATAATTTCATCCAAAAGCTTTTGGAGATGTTGTCTTGCACCATCTTTAGTACGATGTGGAAATACTTCAAAATTCTTATCACCGTTAAAAAGTGTTTCTAATATTAAATGATAAATCTTATTCATAGTTATTGCTTTTAAGTTTTACGTTACAAAGATAATATATTTATTTCATATATACAAATAATTTACTATTTTTTCTTTTCAATTATTGACATTAACAAATTGACCTTTTTCATCACCACAAATATACCGCTTTTTCAATTATCCGCCAAATTATTTTAGTTAAAAATCATTAAATATATTTTTTTATTTATGATATAAAATAATTGTCGTTTTGTTTTGTTATTTCAAATATTATTACTATCTTTGTAATGCAAAAAACAAAAAAACTTATTGAATGATATGGAAAGTCTAACAAGTTTAAGAAAAAAAATTGGTGTTTCCTATTTAGGTGGCACAAAACATAGTGCTAAAATGCTCTATTCTTATAATAGCGGTACTGAAACATATTGCTTGTATTTGGCACCAGCTGATATGAGTGGTAGAAATGTGTGTCCAAATAACACATTTTGTAAACAATTTTGTTTAAATAATGCGGGTCACAATAAAGCTGATATTTTGGCACATGGTGTCGCAAAATCGAAAATTAATTTATCACGAATTAAAAAAACAAATTGTTTTTTTGATAATAAAGATTTGTTCATGCAAACACTTATTGCTGAAATCGAAAAGGCTCGTTTGCATGCAATTAAAAACAATTTGGAGTTTGCCGTTAGACTTAATGGCACAAGTGATTTATCACTCGAAGACTTTATTTATGAGGGTAAAAACATACTTGAAATCTTTCATGATGTGCAATTTTACGATTATACAAAGGTGTCTACTCGTTTTGCACTTATGGAGAAATATCCAAATTATGATTTAACCTATTCTTATAACGGATATAATTGGAATGTTTGTGAACGTTTTTTGAGAATGGGGGGTAAAGTAGCTGTTGTTTTTGACGGTGGTTTGCCAAAAAAATTTAATGGCTATGATGTGATTGATGCAAATGGATATGATATGCGTTTCTTGGACCCAAAAGGAACTATCATGGGGCTACACTATCACCCAACTGCTAATAATTATGTAAATGGCAAATATATAAAGCCAAACAGCAAATTCATTGTAGATGTTTATGATGCAGCTTGTTCATACTAATTATTATATACCAAGCTATAAAACATATATATAAGTATTGGAAATGTACTTAGTGATTAAGTGCATTTCCTTTTTTTGTAATTCTATTAATAACTGTTAAACTATCAAATAAACTTTGGATACCTTAATTATTATTTGTATTTTAGCTGCCATTATTTATGACTCAAAATCATAATGCTGACTGTTGAATTATGTATACATTATCATGATGCTAATTTAATATGATATCATGAATTTAAATCTACGATATTAAACCTAATAATTACATATAGTCTATAGTTTTAGGTACTTAATTAAGTACCTTTTTAATTTTGCTTATTTATGATATGTTATTTTTTCGTTGATGAAGATGGTACTGAGAATGTCTCTAATATATGTCCTATAAGACATCCAGAGCATAATTTTTGGGTTATTATTAAACCCATGATAATATCTAATGGTAATATTCAAGACCTCTTTAATTACATAGATTTTGATTCGATTGTAGAATTACCAAGGAATACAATTAAATCATTATTCAATGTTAATTTGACATTTAATGATGACCCAATTATTATAAATGTGAAATAACCATAATTCAAATTCTTAAACCTTATAGGTACTTATTCAAGTACCTATTTTTAATATATATCTATTTTTTAGTATTAACATCATTATTAATGATATCATACATATATAAATAAAAATAATTGGATATTATTTAGAAATCAATCTAATATATATCCAATTATTTTCGTTTTAATATGACTGCTAAGGTACTTAATTAAGTACCTATTTTTTAGAAATTACTAATGATGTACATTTCGGTTTATCTTTACAGAGATTCAAATTAGCTAATGTTTCCTTTAAGGCATAATATTGATTCTCAACAATTAATAGATTAATTCCAGGTATACATGAAGCATAAACCCATGAACAACTATGTATCTTGTTCTTCTGCTCTTCAGTACATGAAATGTTAGATTCCTTTAGGAATTTATAAAACTCAGTAGTATCATTAAATACTTTACACCCACGAGACATATCACTCCATTCATAAAAATAAATATATGTACTCGTTTTATAATTGCTAGTATATGTAGAATTATATGTGGTAGTTTGAGAGGACATATATTCTTTAAATAAACGTTTAAATTTTTCGTTAAGTTTAACTATCATATCTTTACAATTTAATGTTTTCTGCATTAGCTAATTCTTCATTACTCTCAGCACATGCCCAGCGAAGACTACCATATGAATTATCACTAAGAATTTCTTTCATTCCCAATGTTAAACTAATCGGGTCTAAACAACAATGACTTATTTCTCGATTAATAATTTTCTGTATCTCTGAATCACTGATTTCAATACCATGCTCAGTTAAAAATTGGTCGAAATCATACACACTGTAAAATAAGTCAACATTCTTATCTGGATTATTAACATTATGATAAAAATATATCATTTTATCGCTATCCATTAATTCAAGATTATCAAATTTAAATATATCTGTATCTTTTTTATTAACCTTATTTTTAACCTTCGACTTTACTTCATGTTTAGAAACAGATTTATGTTTTCGCTTATTAGACCTAGTATAATATCTATCCTCATAAAAATTTAATATGCTATTCACAGATGGATAACTATACAAACCTTCATTATAAAAGTCTGAATAATCATCATAATAATCATAATCATCATAATAGGATGGCGTTTTACACGTATTGATATACGTTAAAAATAATTCCTTGAAATTTGGTTTTTTATTTTTTATTATTATCATCGCTTTTTATTTTATATTCCTAAAATTTCTGATATTATATACAATATATATAACATTGAACAAAATGATACTGTTAACAATGTTAATATCTTAGTTACTTCATAATCACTTATATAATTCGTATATTGATTACTTATTGTAGCATCAAAATAATTATAATTCATCGTGCTTAATAATTTATCAACTGTATTATTATTATATATGAATAAATTATATGATGCATCATCTAGTTCGGTTAAATAACATAAAGTATGGTCTAATTGATACCATTCTTTAGTACCAGAAACTCTTATATATATCTTTTTTACTATACCTTTCTTAACATAATTCTTATAATATAAACGTGTAATACCTTTATATCTTCGCAACTTATCTCGTGTTAATACATAATATCTATAATTGAATATGAAATGCCATAATCCAATAACTATATATATCAATAATATATGGTCATATATACAATTGACATCTGCATTATTTTTTCGCCATATTAAATATAGAATTATACTACTGATATATATGAATATATGTTTGTCTCGTTTATCAATCATTATTTTTTTTATTTTTTACAAAAATACTAATATTTTATTTCATATCAAAATTTTTTTACTTTTTTAACTTTTATTTTTTTCTCCAGATTTTTCTGGATTTTTTTAAAAATTTTACACGATAAACAGTTTTTTTATCATATTATGAACATATCACATAATAATTAATTTTATCATCAACTACTGTACTCATAAGATATACGTAAATATCTAATAATCTGTATAATATATAACTATTACATAAACAATTGATAATCAGTTAATTAACCATATTAAAATAGTTAAAATGCTGATTATCAAGTATTTTACTTCCCGTGTTTATGGTTTATAATATAAACCAGTTTAAAATAGATAAAATAATATAAATTACAGTAAATCATCAATAAATATTCATATATTCAGCAAGATAAAAATCAAGATTTTTCATATTTTTCTTTCAATCGTTGATATTCTATAAATTCTTTTTCTTCTTGTTCTTTTATTTCTTTAATTCTAATATTTTCTAATTTATCTTTCTGTTGTTTTACTTTCTGATTAATATATTCATTTAATTCATCTTCACTTTTTAAAACAGAAATAGGTACATATAACATATCATAGTCGTATAAGTCATAACCATTATCATAATATCTTATAGCAAGTTCTTCTAATGTTGTATCATCTAATTCCACGTATTCAAAAGCAGCACAGTTACCAAAATTTAATAAATTTGCTTTTTTGAAAGCATTAAACACATATAGTCCAAGTTCTTTTAATTTTTGATACTTTTGATAGAATTTATCGAAATCTTCAATTGCATTTTCTTCAAATCTTATCATATTATTAATAATTTTAAATAGATATTTAGTAAACTCTGTATCGTATATATGTAAAATAACTTACTCTAATTTATTCCATAACTCTTGTTCAAAATCGTTATGTAATTTATTAATCCACCAATTAGTTTTAATTTTACACATAGGTAATCTTTGTCCTTTAAGCAAAGTAGTTCTTTTAACCACAACACCTTCTTTGACATTAGGGAATAAAGGATTGGTAGAAGTCCAGTCATTATTGATGATATCATTAACAAAATCCATATTAAGTTTTCCAATCATAATAATTTGTGGTGTGTTAATATTTGGGTTTTGACAGAATAATTCATCAAATATTTTTGGTTCAATATACCGTACATGAAATTCTACGAAAATCTATGATTTAGGCATATTTTACTTTTATGATGTTAATACTGTGTTCATATATGCATAATAATCATTTTCAACATCACTCCAAAAATAATAACCTTCTTTAGAACTTGTCCAACTAAAAGCATAATTAAAAAAATCAAATATATTAAAATTATTCTTTATAAAATAATACATATATTCTTTTAAATTTTTATATGTATTAAAATTGGCTATATTATAATTTAAATAAGATAATATATTTTTTTCGTTAATGAATTTTAATGTGTATTTAATACAATAAGTTGACATAAATTTTATGAAATCACAGCATAAACCATATGTCAATACAGAATCAATAAAATAATTGTAAATGCCTAATTCCTTATTTGTTATACTATTTTTATTATAGAATATTGTGGTTACCAAATTTTTTATAAATAAAGTTGAAGACAATTTTACGCTTCCTTCAGATATAGCTTTTCTAACTTCACTCTCTTTAATTAAAGAATTGAATAGATGGTAAATATTTTTTTCTTTTAAGAATCTGATTAAGAGACGTTCTATATTAATCGGTTGCATATATATAAATTAACTATTCAATTTAGTGTATAAAAAATTAATAAATTTTCTGTCAACATCAGACCAATATGATTCACCATATAATGTATCTTTAAAACGGAATGCATAACGTATAAATCTAAATGGTGATAACCTTTCTTTGGATGATTTAATATAATCGTCTATAGTCATTTTATGTATTACTTTTAATTCATATTCAAAAATTTCATAAACATTGTTAGCTTTTAAATATGAAATAATATCATCTATTAATATATTAAATAACATTGAATTAAATAATGTATTATAATAGTTAGAACATAAAATTGATATTAAACAATTATTATATGATGATTCAGGTAATGATAGCTTATTATAAATTGAAAATAGCATTGGCATATTATTATTATTAGCCATCTCTATCAATGATGTTTCTAAAATGAAGTTGTTACTATATCTATGATATATGGAATACACTCCATAAATTTTTAGATAACGACTCAGAATTTTATTTATTAACGATTTCTTCATTTAATTTTCTAGTTATATATTTTTTATACCTACGATTAACATTGTACCAGAATGTATATCCTTCTATACTCTCAAACCAATTAAAAGAATTTCTTAAGAAATCTAAAATGTTATTACTATCACTAAAAAACAAATCAATATATGATTCTAAATCTTCAGAAATAATATTTAACAATTCATTTTCCATATATTGATGAAAAAGTTTGATAGCTTGGCTAAAGTTTTCATTTTTTCATCTACTAATTGTGTGTGAGAGCCAAATAACACGAACTGTTTAGTTTTAGGGTTATATTTAGCTCTAAAGTTTTGTCCATCTAATTTATTAAAAGCATATACTTATTGTCCTAATAGAGATTTATCATCAATAAATCTAGGGATAGAATTATATTCTTTCATTGTATATATTAATTATTTTCTAGTTTAATAGTAACGAAATCAAATTTAACATCATTAACAAAAATATTTTGTTTTATACATCTATCTTGTAACATATTTTGTATTTTAGCCATGATATTATATTTTGTTTCTAATGAAATAATATCATCATAATAGTATTTTCGTATTTCACTAAGGAAAATTTCTCTAGCAATAGTTTTGATATCATAACTTAAATCCCCCACATACATAATAATGTTTTTAAGTTCAGAATTATCATAATTAAATGATATTTCTGGCGTTATTGCGACATTAATGTCATCTTTAGTTTTACAGATAAAAGGTGAATATGGTGTTAAAGTAGATGGTTCAAGATTAAAGTAGTATACATACTCTCCCATTTTTTTTATATATGATTTTTGTGATTCAGGAAATATTTTAATATCGCCATCATTAATGATATATCCTACTTTATTTTTAGTTACCGTAAACCTCGTATTGCTATAGTATATAATAAATCCCATAAGTAAAATAATAGTAATACATAGGATAATAAATAATATTGGTGGTGTCATAAATTAAACTAATTAAAAAGGTTACTACTAATTTTCATTCAACAGATACTGTGCAATTAATTTATTAATTTTCCTCGATATATTATACTAGAAAGCATATCCTTCCTCAGTATCATTCCATGTGAAAGGACTAATAATAAAAGAAGCTAAATTAATACTAGTCCTAAGATAAGCCTCTACATAATTATCAAAAGATATATAATCGCCTTTATTTACATTATTAATAAATAATTTATATACGTTATCGTTTTGTTTAAAATAAGATTTAATAATATCAATAGCAATTAATTTACAAATTTTAACGAATTCGTCATCATTTAATTTATATATAATGTCAACATCAGCCAGTGTTATACGTTTTTCACATTTCATAATGGACCCATTTTCATATTCCCTAATAAAGCCATCTAAGAAGTTGAAATTTGAAGTTGACAAGCCATATCTAATAATTTTATTAATATCATCATAAGTAATCAACTTTTTCAATTCATAGAAGAAATTATTATCTTTCGCATATCTACAAATTAATTTTGCTATTAATGATTTTTTATTCATTATATTATTATAGTGTAATTATGTTATTATTATTCCATGATAATGATATATCACCAGAAACAAGACATTTAAATGTATTAATTTGTCTATTTTTAATATCATTTTCACAGATTTGTTTTGCGACTTCGCTATTAATATTCCAATTAACAATAATTGGTTTTTTAGTTGGAATAATTAGATATTTAACAAAGCCTAATGTTTTATCATTTTTAAAGATAGTATAATCTTTACTATAATATTCTAATAGTTGATTAAAGATATTTTCATATTCCTCATTAGATAGAATTAATTCATTTCCGTGGTTAATATTATTAACTGAGAAATCATCTTTAGGAATAATGTTACTAATTCTCATTTCATCAGCAAAAGCTGAGATTATACTAATATGTTTAAGTAAATCTTCGAGATTATCTAGATTATTTCTCCAGATATTAGTATTAATTCTAATTTTAATATTTTCATTAATTGTTTTAATTTGTTTACATAAGTCACTCAGTCTTGCATATGGCATAAATTCTTGATTATGGCAAGAGATATTAATACCATGTATACCGTTATTAGCATCAAACAGATTATTCATAATAAATTCATCATTAAGTTTAATACCGTTTGTTGTTAGTCGGATTGTTTCAAGTCCAGAATTATGTCTTAGTTCTCTAACTAGTTCAATAATATTAGGGTGCAACAATGGTTCACCACCTAAAATAATTGCTTCTTTGATATTATATTTATCAGTAAGTTTTTTGATGTTATGTATTGCTTTTCCGATTGGTAATGACAAGCGATGGTCAGTTTCGGAATTAATGCAATATGGGCATTTACATTGACATTTATTAGTTGCTATAATTGATAGATATGCATTATCAGAAACCATACCTATTTCAGTTGGGAAATACTTATTTGTTTTAAAGATTTCCAATGTGTTAATATCGATTATATTCATAATTACATTATATATTGATAAGGGTCAATTCTTCTTTTTTTAAGTTCTTTTTTTGAAACTGTTTTTAATTCATAATCATTAGACACGGCATTTTTCCCGTCGCCCCATCTAAATCTAAGCCATCCTTCATATTCGCCAATATCCGAAGAATTAAAAGTATTAAAATGTATTCATTAATGAAATATGAAGTTTTAGGCAATGTGACTGAGATGATTCTTAGTGTCGTGTTGTATGTTTTTGTAGGTGGCGTATTTACTACTTTATCATAATAAAACCCTAATTTAGAAATACATCTAACCGTTTCAACCTTTCTCTTATAATATTTTCTATCATATGCAAAATTTGTTGATGTGCTAATATGCACACTATTTACATTGATAGGTTTATATGTATCTTTAGTAATAGTTATATGATTTTTATTAAATAGTGTTGTTCTACTCATGCCGATATTGTTTGATATTTATTCATTTGCAAATATATAAAAAAAAAAGATATTCTATATAAGAATATCTGTTAAAAAACATTAATTATTTTTTTTACGAAGAGTTTATTTATTGAATCCCAATAATCCAATCCTTCTTCTGTTTCTGTCCATGAAAACATATAAGTAAAAAATTTTAGAGGCGGATACCCCATAACGAAAAAATAATCTATATATCCGTTTAAATTATTATAATTCTCATTTGAGAAATTAGCAATTCCATTATTTATTTTTGTAGTTAATTTATTGTGTACTATAAAACTTAAAATTTCTTTTTTGCATGTGAGAAAAATAATTCTATTAAATTCTTTATTAATATTAGGGTAATTTATACTATTACTTGAATGTTGATTTATGATATAGAACACACTATTACAGTTTGTGCCATCAATATCAATTATTCTTTCTAAAATATATAAATTGAAAATTTTTTTAAATTTAAAAAATAAATTTTTCTCTTTCAAGAAACGGAACAATAATTCAAATAAATATTTTTTTTGCATATTAATTTATATTTTTTTACACAAAGATATAAAAAAAAACAGATATCCTATATAAGAATATCTGTTAAAAAATATTAAAATGTAAAATTTATTTTAAAGTATCCATTAGATATGTATTAATTATTTGTCTTGTTTTACGGTGGAATCTTTCTAAATTACTTTTCAAAGCGTTTAATAGTCTTTTATGGTATCTTTGTACAGTATAACCTTTAATAGATGGGAAACAATCAAGTAGCTCATTATTCATTTCAGCTAGCTCGAAAATATCATACACTACGGAAATGTTGTTTTCACAGTATTCAATTAATTTCTTCATCATGTTTAAGAATGCTGTATAGCTATTATTTTCAAATAATATGAATTTATAATTATATCTTGTAGCATTATGTTGTTTAAGCATTTCATAAAGTTCATTCAACATAGCGCCTTGTTCAACATTAGAAAAGAAATATGAACATGAGTTAATGAAATTTTTCCTATTTGGTACGTAGAAAATATTATTCCAATTAGTTCTAGCTTTTTTTAAGCTTCCAGATTTAGAGGATGTTCTCAACAATTGATACATATGTGTCAATTCATGCTTGAGCACAAGTTCTAAATCATTAGCATTATTAAATAAAAGATTAAAAAGTTCTATATAAATATGTATATTACTATATTTCCCATTTTTTAATCTTTTAACTTCATTACTAGCAAACAAACCAACTGCGTTGTATGATAATATGAATTGTATATTAATATCTGTAATATTATATATGCCTAAATAATTTAATTCATCTTCAGATATTTGATAATTATATGGTAACATATAAATACCGTTATTTTTTATTTCTTGTTGATTATCTTGATATAAATGTTCCACCACATCTTCTGGTTCAACTATTGATTCTTTTGATGTAGCAATGTTTTTAGTATAATTAGGTATAATAGTTTTAAATGCATATTGTCTACTTTTATATGCTATAAAGCTAATTAAGTTATCAAGTCCATGAATATTACCCCCATATTCAAGTATCAATTTATTATATTGTTGCTCATTAATAATAATTTTATTCATATAAATATATACTATTTTTTAATCTAATCCACTTTTTATTGTTCCGTTAAATTTTCTTGCCAACTTAGCATTTTTTGCATTTCCATGTTTCTGTGCTAATATTGCTGGATGTTCCCCATTAAACAATTTTGACATATCGCTATTAACATTTTGATTGCTATATTTATCATAATCGGATTTCATTTGTAAATTTTTTCTGTCATTGTTGCTATTATTACTAAAATAATAATTCATTTCATCATTGTAATCAAGGTCTTTTTCAAACATATTAACTTTTGCTTTATCGAATGCATTTTCATCAATTGGTATAATTATATTTTTATTAAATACACACAATGATTCGACATCCCAAGCACTAACAGCACTAGAATCTATTTTTGAGGCTGCATTGAGACCATTAAGAGTCATAAATATACCATCATAATGATTAATCATTAGTTTTCGATAATTAATATGATTATATAATCCAGCTATTTTTTTATAATCTTCTTGATTATCAATTACATATATTTTAGCATTAGGTTTTAACTTAAATAAAAAATGTTTTCCTAGAGTGTTCAATCGAAACTCTTCACTAGAGCAAAAGTGTCCCCATCCCCATTTACTATCTAAAGGAGATGCCCATAAACCACCAAATGGCTTATTGTTAATAAGTGTAAATGTATTTTCAATATCGGCATTCTTAAATTTATTTTCATCATATTTGTCAGTACCGTATGCAACAAATATTCTATTTTTTAAATTAGCATCTTCACAAATTAACTTATATATTTCTTCACGTAATATATTTTTAACTTTTATAATCATATTTATAGTTATTTATTAACTATAAATATCAAATAAATGGAATTAATCTGTTAAATAATCTCTCATGTATAACTTAAATCTCAAATTCATATTATACCAGTATAAATCATCATTATCGCTCCGACCTAAGTTATAGAAACATTCAAATATTTGCATCGGTGAAATACCTTCTATAAAAATATAATTTAAATATTCATCTAAATTATGGAAATACGAGTCTGTAACATTTCTCTCTGGATGTTGTATTTTATAATTTATTTTATCTATTAAATTATTTTCATTAAGAAATTTTAATATTAATGGCTTGCAAATAATGTACATTATCTTATTAAATTCTTTATTAGTGTTCACATCTTCATAAAAATATGATATGTCATTTGAGCATTGTAACATATTACAAATATATCGAATATAACTATCATAATAGATAATGTAATATCTTGACATTATCTTTAAAGGTATATTTAATTTTGATTTAATAATGCTATTAAACATGCCTTTTTCTTTTAAAAAACGATACAGTAATTTTAATAATAGGTTATTTGGTTTCATAAATTATTACAACTATTGTTAATTACAATCTACAGTTAAATAGTGCAACATATAAAATCTAAAATTATTATCGATTTCAGACCAATAATGATATCCTTCTTTACTACAATTCCATTGAAATAATTGACTGATTATTCGTAATGGAGAAATACCATTTTCAAAAGCATAAATTAAATAATTATCAAAATTATCATATAGATTTAAACTGTATTTATTTACATATGCTATATTAGCATTTATCTTATTAATTAGATTATGCTCTTCAATATATTTTATTATTTGCGATTTACAAAGTACAAAAATAACTCTATTAAAATCTCTATTAACTTCTACCGCAACTGATTGAATAGGTGGTTTAACTTTAAATGGTAATAATGTATATAGGAAATAAATATAATTCTGACTATAATTTAAATAATGTGGTAAAAAAGTTTTTAAAGGACGTTTTGAAAGATATTTAGCAAAAATACCATAGACTTCACATTCTTTTAAAAAACGGCATAGTGTTCTCAATAAAATACTATTATTCATAGTTTAATATATAATATGTGTTTATAACTCATTTATTTTTATTTGTTGATGTAATAATATGATATTCTTTTAAGAATCTATATAATATTTTTAACAATAGACTATGTTTCATAATAAAGTTTAATAAAATGATGTTTGAGAATAATTTTCATTTACATCGCCACTAGTTAAAAAGGTAAATAAATATTTTCTGAAATCGTTACTAATATTTGCCCAAAAATCGTATCCTTCTTTAGTCAGACTCCATTTAAAAATATATGAAAATAGTGATGAAGGTGGTAAACCATTATTAAAAATATAGTTTAAATAATTATTAATATTTGTATAAGGATAATTCTTATAAAGAAATGAAAATAGTATAGCATTATTTATTATATTAGTTAAATGATTCACTTCTATATATTTAATTATCATTGGCTTGCACATTAAAAATATAACTCTATTAAAATGTTTATCAATATCTTCTAACAATAAAAATTCTCTTAAATTATAGAAGGGTGGCTTAATTCTAACGCCTAACATGGGTAAAAAAAGTCTACCATTCATAATATGCTGATTAACCACATTGTTTAATACAGATAATGGCATAGAGTTTATAAACTCATGATATAAGTCATTTTCTTTTAACAACCTAAACAGTGTTTTTAATATCAAATTATTTCTCATATTGCATTATTAAATAGATAATCTATTAAACATTGTTTATAAGCACAATTAATATCAACCGTATATAAAATTCTAAGAAAATCTATGATTTAACTTATATTTTATTTCTTGCTTCAACCTATCTTTACTTTTTAGTTCATTATCCTTAGATAATCGGTCATCCATAAGAGGATAGTCCACAAGCGTATATTCGGTACTACGGATACCTACTCTATTTATTATTAAGTATTTAACCTAATTATTCTTTCACCTTCATGTAATATATTTATGGCTGCATTTAAATCCCTATTGTGGTATTCACCACATTGAGGACATTTCCACTCACGTTCATTTAAAGTTAATCCCTTATAAATGTAACCACAATTACTACATGTCTTGGAACTTGAATAATACCTATCAACTTCAATTACTAACTTATTATTCAATAATGCTTTATTCTTTAATACATTCTTAAATGTATAAAAACCAATCTCTTGTATTGCTTTCGCAAGATGGTGGTTTCTTAACATTCCTTGTACATTCAAATCTTCCATAATCATTATATGACGATGACCAGTCATTATTTAAGTAACTTATAAATTTTTCAAACATTGATGGGGGGATAATATTGTAATGTTTCGTTAAAAACAGATAGGTATAATATTTTTAGTATCATACTTAAATCTTTTTCCATCAAATTTAAATTTGCTTGAAATTTATTTAATTTATTTTTTCTTCACTAATCAGATAAAATATTTTGTAAATTTACTGTTTGGGTAGTTATACTTTTATTATAACTTTTATTATTTATAAGATATAAATAATTGTTCCCATGTTCGCAATATTCATTGTATACGTCTTCTAAATATTTATTTGTAAAGGTTTTATAAAATGTATCGAATATATTTAATTCTTTTAGATATCGGCATAATAATTGTTCAATTTTATTTTTTAGCATATGATTAATCGTTATTTATAAGTAACTTTTTAATTGACATGTTAAGCTCTACTGAAACGTTTCTCCAGTAACTCCAACCTTCATCAGTAACACACCAAAGAAATGGGTGAGTAATAAATGAAGCAACATTGACATTATTTATATATGACGTTACATATCTGTCATATGATGCATATCGACTATTATGTTTTATGTTATAAACAAAATCTTCATACGTCGCTGGATGCTGCTTAAAATATTCTTTGATTACAGTATCTACTAGTAATTTTTTTATTAGTTTATCAAAGTCTGTTTGATTTAGTTTATTTAAAGCATCTAAATTTATGTATACGTTTTCATCTCGTTTTATATCTTCTACTAATTTAAAAAAACTAGGATATCCATTGCTTAATAAAATACATGCTATTTTATTAATATCATTATATGTTAAAATTTTTCTTAATTCATTAAATAAATTATTATTTTTCGCATACCTACAAACTAACCTAGATATTAATGTTTTTTTATTCATATATCATATTTTATTTAATTTTGCATTGTAAGTTTCTGTATAATATAATAATTAACTTTTTTATTTACATCAGACCAATAGTTACAACCTTCTGGTGTTAAAGTCCAATTAAACGCATCAAAAAACCAAGTAATATAATAAAAAGAACTATTTAAAAAATGTTTTTTACAACTTTCATATGAATTGTATGTAGAAAAATTCGTTAGATTCCTTATAAAGTTGGAATAAATAGTTGGATGTGTTGCAAAAAATTCTTCAATAATCTTTATTGTCAATGCTTTTAATATTCTTTCAAATTTAGTTTTGATTAAGATATCAAGTAACTTATACAATTCATCATTACAACATGGCTGAGGAAATAAACCATATGCTACGATTGCTTCATAGAAATTATATTTCTGATATCTGAATAAATAACATATAACACCATCAATACGTTTATGATTAAAGTATTTAGCATAGGTGTTATAACAACCATTTGATTTAACATATCGGCAAATAACTTTATTAATTAATGATGATTCCATTTTTATTTAATTTTATTTAGTATATAGTCAACAAATTCATAATGTAACTTAGACCAGAATCTGTGCCCCTCTTGGGTATCTTCCCAATCAAAGGCACAGTTAATTATATTGCAACAATTAATATTGTTTGTCATACACCATTTTATATATTCATCAAAAGTCAGATATCTATAATTTTTAAGATTTATGATGAATTTATCTAATATATTATTATCAGTTAAGAACTGATATGTATATTTTTTTGTTGCTAATATTAAAATTTGATTAAAACGATTATTATAATATATAAGTTTATTGCTAATTAATTTATTCTCATGTGATGATGAATTTATTAATTTAGCTAGTTTTTTTAATGTATTGTTATGATTTAAACGATTTAAATCATGCAAACTTACATTAGTATATATAAATTCAAATAAACCTTTTTCTTTTAAGAACCTAATTAATATTTTAATTAACATTTTTTAAAACAATTTACGATTAAATACTTTTGATATAAATTGTGCAGATTTATAATATAATCATAGTGTTGAACATTAACCGTTATTAATCTAAAAATCAATTCAGATATTGGAAAGTTTTTATCAATACAGTAATCTATATATTTCTCTGTTGATGTTAATGTTATATCTATATTATATAATTCTTCGCCAAAGATACGAAAAAATTTTTGATTTTCAAAAAAATTTATTATTTCTTTTTTGTAAAATATCAATAATAATTTATTAAAATCATTATGAGTAACAGCAGACGATAAAAAATCACATAATAAATCGTGTAATATACCTTGCTGATGATTTATTTTACCACGAAAAGTAAATAAAATATCATTAATAAATAGAATTGGTCGTTGATTATGATATAATACAGGTAATTTGGTAATATAACAAATATTATCTAAACTAAAGATAGACGTAAATGCTTCTCTAAACTCCAAATAGACATTCTTCTCTTTAAGAAATCTAATTAATATCTTATTCAAGGTGTTCATCTCTTAATAATTTATCTAAAATAAAATCAACATATCTATTATTAATGTCTTGCCACACTCTTATTTCATCAAGTTTATTTGGCCGAACAAACATTTCATGTATAAATTCTAAAACATGGATATTTGCTGTACACATAAGTTCAAATTGTGTGTCAAAATTAGCTTTAGCTGGAAAAAAATAATATACATTATTATTAATCAAAAAATTTTTAATATCATTTTTTAAAGCATATAATAAAATTCTATTAAATGCTTTAATATTATAAGGTTTTGACAAAAATTCACATAGATTAAAAGCATTGTAAAATGGAAGTTGACATGAAAATGTATATAATACCGCACATATACTATATTTTTCACCATTTATACAGTGGTAAAACATTTCTTCTGTGAAAGATAAACTCTTTATATAATGATAATTTTCAACATAAAGATTGTTATTCTTTAAAAATCTTAATAGCAATTTTTTTAATAGCATAGTTTTTTATTAAATAAATTTTAAAAATATTTTATGTACCATTTATTTATCATATATTTGTTAAGTATTTGATTATCTCTGAATTAAGATTATTAGTCACTCGTGCCCAAAAATTAATACCTTCATTACTTCTGTACCAAGAAAATGGATGTCAATCACCACCAAGCTTAAGACTTGGTGGCTTGTGGATTATTCCACGATTGGGGCATTGACTGAGACCCTGCCACATAAGGGTATTACTTTACCATCTATGGGCAAAGTATCACTCAATTGTGGGTGTTTATTATGTCTTTGTACAATATTGATTGCAGCATTCCAATCGGCATCGAATACAATGCCATCGGAA